>JAUCSE010000102.1 GCA_030445275.1 Mucilaginibacter sp. | reverse complement strand
ATCAAGGCAGGTCCGTTGTCATTGATTCCGGAAGTAAGATTGGATAATAACTCAACCAATGCCTTTACCAATCATTCAGGCGATCCAACTAAAAAAGCTTCACAGTTTGTTATAGCAGCGGTTTATGCTTTCTAAAAAAATAAAATAACATCTTTTTATCAAAAGCCGCTCCGATTAACCGGAGCGGCTTTTATCTTTATGGCGGGAATTGTTCCCCGGGGTAGCCATGAAAAATCAAAATGATTGATGATGGCCTGTTACTATTAAATAATATATACTGATGAAAAATATATTGATCGCTTTTATTTGTATTCTGTTTGCCAAAACTGCTGTGGCACAAAAAGACTCCCTGTCGCTTGATGAAAATGATAAATATATTTATTATCAAACGGTTAGTCAGCCCGGTTTGAGCGCTGATACCTTGTATAATAGGGGATTGTACTTTATGAAAACAGCCTATCCTAAAAGTAAATTAACCTTAGTAACTGCCGATAAGGCGCAGGGGGTGTTAACAGGTAAGGGTAGTTTCCTGGTATCAAAAAAAGCATTTATAGCTACGCATGAGGATGGTGCCATAAATTATACCGTAAGGGTAGAGGTTAAAGATTCAAAATACCGTTATTGGTTTACTGATTTTGTGTATGTGCCCTATCAGCGTAACCGGTATAATGTTTATGAGCCCGTTCCCGGAATTACTATACCGATGGAAAAAGCCAAGGGGAAAATTGACAAAAGCGACATTGATGAATACCTGAACAAAATATTGCTGAACAGCAGGCAAGGCGGAGGGGCTTTGAAAGCCTATATGCTTAAAACATCAGCCCTGCCAAAAGAAAATAAAAAGATCAAGAGGATATCGACTAAGGAGTGGTAGTGAAAGGTGAAAGGTGAAAGGTGAAAGGTGAAAGGTGAAAGGTGAAAGGTGAAAGGTGAAAGGTGAAAGGTGAAAGGTGAAAGGTGAAAGGTGAAAGGTGAAAGGTGAAAGGTGAAAGGTGAAAGAAAATGCCCGGCAAATTAGTTAAATAAAAGAATTTAAAATTTGTCATCCTGAGGAACGAAGGATCTATTTATAAGTCATGCATATTGGTTAATAGATGCTTCACTGTCGTTCAGCATGACAAGACTTTTTAATTTAATCATGGTAATCCTTTAACGGCGAAACCCTCTTGAACGCCAATAAAAATTAACCTGTGAAAAATCCTATAAGTCAAGGTTCAGACAAAATAATCAAAAAAAGGCTGCATTTTAAAAATGCAGCCTTTAGTTTTTTCTTGTTGTTTGGTTTGATTAACTAAGGGAAGATTAAAGTTCTTCGTCGTGCTGACTTACGTCAAGACCTGCCAGTTCTTGTTCAGGTGTTACACGCAGGGTGCTGATCATGTCAGTGATTTTTAACAATAACAATGAGCCAAAGAATGCGAAAGCAGAAACGCCAATCAGGGTTACTACATGAACAAAAAACAGGTGGGTTTCGCCATAGTATAATCCGTTGCCGGTAGTGTTACCGCTGTTTACGTTTTGGTGGGCAAATACACCGGTTAGTAACATACCAACCATACCGCCTACGCCATGGCAAGGAAATACGTCGAGGGTATCATCAATACTGGTTGATGTTCTCCAGATCACCACCAGGTTGCTTACAACAGCTGCAACAATACCTATTATTAAGGAGTGAGGGATGGTTACAAAGCCTGCTGCGGGTGTAATGGCAACAAGGCCAACAACCGCGCCTATGCAGGCACCCATAACTCCTGGTTTTTTGCCGCGCAAAATATCAAAGAACATCCATGCCATAGCTGCCGCTGCCGATGCGGTAGTAGTGGTAGCCAAAGCAGTTGCAGCCAATGTGCCTGAGCCTAAAGCCGAGCCTGCGTTAAAGCCAAACCAGCCAAACCACAGTAAACCTGTACCTAATAATACATAGCTTATGCGTGCAGGGGCGTGTGCCTTATCGTTACGTTGTTTTAAATATAATGCCGAAGCCAGTGCTGCCCATCCCGCAGACATGTGTACAACTGTACCGCCGGCAAAATCCAATACGCCTTTACCAAAAAGGAAACCATCAGGGTGCCAGGTGGAGTGTGCCAATGGGGCATATATACATATCATGAACAAGCAAAGGAATATTACATAGGAGTTGAAGCGGATGCGCTCGGCAAACGCGCCGGTGATAAGCGCCGGGGTAATAACCGCGAATTTTAACTGGAACATAGCAAACAGTACCAATGGAATGGTTGGCGCCAGTTTCCAGGTGGCGTTGCCCAGGGTGCCTTTCATCATAAAAAAGGTGCGTGGATCGCCAATAAAGCCGCCAATGCTATCGCCAAAGGCCAGGCTAAAGCCAAAAATAACCCATATTACAGTAATAACCCCCATGCATACAAAGCTTTGTAGCATGGTAGATAGTACGTTTTTTTTGCTAACCATACCGCCATAAAAAAAGGCAAGTCCTGGGGTCATGATCAGTACAAGTGCAGTACTTACTAATAGCCAGGCAGTATCACCGCTATCAATTTTACTGTCTTTAACGGTTGTTAGGGTAACCGACGGAAATATAAGGGCAAGTATAATCACGATTATAAGTACGCCAAAGGGTATGAATTTTTTCATGTTTCGGGTTTTGGGATAGTTAATAAAGTTTATTAATACCGCCTGGTATCCAATCAAAATACCAGGCAGTATTAAATTAATAGTGTACCTGGCACCCAATCAAAATGCCAAGGCAGTATTAAAACTAAATTTTTTAAAAAACAATAAAACCCGACTGCTTAATCAGGGCAGCGGGGTGAAATTGTTTTTTAAACTACCAAAAAGCGTGAAACGGAAAAAGGATGAGTTTGCGAAAACGGGACAATTGACTTGTACCGCTGCCGCAAATAAAGTTCAAATATTTAATTCCTATGGAATATACGCCGGGACTGCTATAAAAAGCATGCGAAGAGTGTGCTCCACGGTGTTGTTGGATATTTATCCCCTGGAAAGGGGCATTATCAAGGTTGTATTCGTAATTATATGGATTGTGATTTGGGTTTGCAGCTCTTATGGATGCTTTTTTATCATTTTTTTGGTTAATATGATATATTATGCCTCTTCCGGATGATGAAAATCCGGTAAAAAGCAAAAAAAACAAGGCGAAAAACTTATAAAGTCTATTAACCATCTCTAAAAGTATAAAAAATTTAAAATAAATGTGAAATTTTTATTGAAATTTTAACTTTTTAATGATTTATATGATAAATGCGTACTTGAAATGTGCTTTGATTTGATTTTTATGTGAATTTACATGTTGAAAAATGACTTTTTTGATGCTTTGGATTTGATAATGGCATTAATATGCTTCGGATAAATAATGAAGGTTTGATGACAAATTATTTTAAAATAATTCTTGGTTTTTAAAATATTATATATGTATATTCGTTTTATAAGAAATTTAATTCTGATAATTATGAATATTACCAAATTTGATTTGTACAACGCCGAGTGGCTCGACCTTGTATTTGACCATCGTAACAAAGAGTACGGTGCTTACGATTTAAGAAAGCATTATGGCAGCAATATGGTAAAAGCCATGGGGCTAGCACTTGCAGGAGTGGCTGTTTTAGTTGCGGCAAGTATTATATTCAGGCCTAAAATTGATCATACCAGAATAATTGAGGTGGTTTTGCCGCCACCAACGCTTGTTGAACCACCTGTAAAAGCGGAGCTTAAAAAAATTGAACAGCCGAAACATGTAGAGCCGGCAAAAGCGGCACCCCCTGTTTCAACAACTAGGTTTGTCATACCGGTAATAGTAGCAAATGCTCCTACTGAAGAACCACCGGTAATTAAAGACCTTACCGGCGCGATAGGGCCTGAAACTATTAAAGGCCCTGCAGGAGGGGATAATGTTATTAAAACTGAAAGAGGAGATGGTAACGGGACTGCACCTCCAGATAATACTACTATAGTTGATGTTAGTGGCGGAGGGCTTGAAGTAATGCCTGAACCGGTTGGTGGAGCTGCAGCCTGGAGTAAATTTTTGCAGAAAAACCTACGATATCCCCCTGTTGCACAAGAGCAAGAGAAATCAGGCAGGGTTTTCCTGAGTTTTGTTATTGAAACAGACGGGCAATTATCAAATATAAAAGTTGAGCGTGGTGCAGGATACGGGTTTGATGAAGAAGCTTTACGGGTATTAAAACTAGCCAAAGCCTGGAAACCTGGTATTCAAAACGGACGACCGGTACGTGTTAGGTATACTATCCCTATTAACTTTCAGCTGAGTGAGCAGTAGGGGGATCAAAGATAAAGTGGTTGTATAGCGTCTCCGGGGGGACATAAATCGTTAGATGACCACCACGGGCAAGCGAATAATTTTCGTTTGCCCTTTTTATAAGATCTTTCTGAAACAAAAACTATCTGACAAATCAACGTACGGGCCATAATTGTCAATTGGGGCATAACCTGCTTTTTGGTATAATCCCAATGCTTCTACCTGTTTCCAGTACTGTATATTCAAAACCTAAACCTTGCGCCCAATCCTCTAGTTCTTGCAGGATTCGGGCGCTTATTTTGTTTCCCCGGGCTTCGGGTTTAACAAACATTCTTTTGATCTCTACAGTAGTATTATCAAAGGGTTTAAAACATCCGCAGCCAACAGCCAAGCCATTCAACCAGGCAATTGTCACGGTATCAATTTTTTCGATCACATTATGCTGATCATAAATATCCATTAGTTCGCCATTCCGGCTGCGCAGGTTGGCATCCAGTTCACGAACTAAATTTCTGAAATCAGGATCGTCACTATTGGTTTTGGTTAAATGGATGGTATTCATAGGGGCAAAAATAGTATAAAGTGTAAATTTAAAAATACTATCCCCATCAAAATTTCTATCCAAAACCTTTCGCCTTTTACCTTTCTCCTTTCGCCCTTTTTTGCTAATTTTGCGCATCTTTTCAAATAAAACAATAGTACATTGGAGCACCAGGAATTAACCACCGTTGAAACCGCCAAAGATTTAGGCTTATTACCCGAAGAATTTGAACGTATTAAAGAGATATTAGGGCGAGTGCCCAACTTTACCGAGCTTTCTATTTTCGCGGTAATGTGGAGCGAACACTGTTCCTACAAAAATTCCATCACCTGGCTAAAAACCTTACCAAAGGATAGTCCGCGTATGCTGGCTAAGGCAGGTGAAGAAAATGCCGGTCTGGTTGACCTTGGCGATGGCATTGGCTGTGCTTTCAAGATAGAATCACATAATCATCCATCAGCGTTAGAACCTTATCAGGGTGCTGCTACAGGTGTAGGTGGTATAAACCGCGATATTTTTACCATGGGCGCACGCCCTATCGCGCAGCTAAACTCCCTGCGTTTTGGCGATCTGAGCCTGGAAAAAACCAAGTGGTTAGTAAAAGGTGTGGTTAAAGGTATCAGCCATTACGGTAATGCCTTTGGTATCCCAACCGTAGGCGGCGAATTATTTTTTGACGATTGTTATAATGTAAATCCACTGGTTAACGCTATGTCGGCAGGCATTGTTAAAGCGGGTGAAACCGTTTCGGCAACATCATACGGCGTGGGTAACCCGGTATATATAGTAGGTTCTGCAACCGGTAAAGATGGTATTCACGGCGCGGCTTTCGCATCAAAAGATATCACTGCCGATTCTGTTAACGATCTGCCGGCCGTACAGGTAGGCGATCCGTTCCAGGAAAAACTGTTGTTAGAAGCTACGTTAGAAGTAATAAAAACCGGCGCTGTAGTAGGCATGCAGGATATGGGCGCTGCCGGTATCATCTGCTCGAACTCAGAAATGAGCGCCAAAGGTGAGCATGGCATGCGTATCGATCTGGATAAGGTACCAACCCGCCAGGCCAACATGAAGCCTTACGAAATTTTACTTTCTGAATCACAGGAGCGTATGCTGATCGTGGTACATAAAGGACGTGAAAAAGAGGTAGAGGCTGTTTTTGATAAGTGGGACCTGAACTGCGCCATCATAGGTGTGGTAACTGACACTCAACGCCTGGAATATTTTATGCATGGCGAAAAAGTAGCCGATGTACCTGCTGATGATCTGGTATTAGGCGGTGGTGCCCCGGTTTACGAACGTGAATACCGTGAGCCTGCTTATTATGCCGAAAATCAGAAATTCAATATTGATAATGTACCTGAGCCTGCTAACCTGGTTGAAGTTGCCGAACATTTGGCATCCCATCCGAATCTGGCATCAAAACGTTGGGTAACCGATCAGTATGACAGCATGGTAGGTGTACAAACCATGACAGCCAACCTTGTCTGCGATGCTGCTGTAGTTGCTGTTAAGGATACCGATAAAGCTATTGTATTAACTACCGATTGTAACTCGCGCTATGTATATGCTGATCCGTTAAAAGGTACTGAAATTGCTGTGGCCGAGGCTGCACGTAATATTACTTGCGCGGGTGGCGAGCCGGTTGCTATAACCAATTGCCTGAATTTTGGTAATCCTTACAATCCTGAGGTTTACTGGCAATTTGTAAGCGCTATAAAAGGCATGGGCAATGCCTGCCGTAAGTTTGAAACTCCGGTAACCGGTGGGAATGTGAGCTTTTATAATCAATCTGCAGATGGTGGCTCGGTGTTCCCTACACCAACCATAGGTATGCTTGGTATCATGGAAGATACAGAAAACATTATGACCGCTGATTTTAAACAGCCAGGTGATTTTATCTACCTGATTGGCGAATCGGTAAACGATATTGCTTCATCACAGTATTTGGCTTCATGGCATAAAATACTAACTGCTCCGGCCCCTTATTTTGATATGGATAAGGAGTATGATATGCAGCAAACTGTAAAGGAACTGATTAAACACCGCGTTATTGAATCGGCACATGATGTGGCTGATGGTGGTTTATATATTAACCTGTTAGAGTCGGCTATGCCAAACGGACTGGGTTTTGATATTGACACAGACGGAACTATCCGTAAGGATGCTTTCCTTTTTGGCGAAGCACAGGGCAGGGTAGTGGTAACCGTAGCGCCAGAAGAGCAGGAACGTTTCATTGAGTTTATGGCTACCAGCGAAACTGAATTTAGTTTGTTAGGTAACGTAAACAATGGTTCCCTGAATGTTGACGAAGAGCCATTTGGTCATGTTACTGATCTGAAAATGGTTCACAGCAATGTATTACATTCTATCTTAGGCGAATAATGCTGAAGTTAAACCGGGTGCACCACATCGCGATCATTTGCTCGGACTATGAAAAGTCAAAGCAATTTTATAGCGAGATACTGGGTTTAAAAATATTACAGGAAATTTATCGCGAAGAGCGACAATCATACAAGCTTGATCTGGAAGTGGGCAACCAATACCAGATCGAGCTTTTTTCATTTCCCGATCCACCCGCCAGGGTATCGGGTCCCGAGGCTGCAGGCTTGCGTCATTTAGCTTTTGAGGTTGATGATATTGACGAGGCTGTACTTGATATTAAAAAGCACGGCATAATTATTGAACCTATCCGCATTGATGAGTCTACCGGCAAACGGTTCACTTTTTTTTCTGATCCGGATGGATTGCCGCTGGAGCTTTACGAAGTTTAGGAAGTTTTCATTTTAAATAATCTTTGAAGTAAAAATCTAATGCAGCTTTATTAATGCCGTCCTGCCCCGTCCACCAATCTACGGGATATTCCCAATCGGTTTTGTTTACAGGTCTGTCAGCACGTTTGTTTAAGGGTATATAGTTGTCAAAAAAACCTTTATGCTGCTTGGTTTCTAAAATACCGCAAACACCCAATATATCTATGACGGTCTTCCGTTCAGCGGTATTTGATTTTAATAATTTTGCCAATCGTTTTTCAAGTTGATTTGGTCTGTCGGCTGGCTCACAGCCTTTAATTGTAGCTATAATATTATTTAGAATATCAACATCTTCTATATTTGGTTCAGGGGTTTCTTCCTTATTAATTATATCTAAATTAAATGCGGTGTACAACGGATTAGTTAGTCTTACCCCACCCCATCTAATGCGTTCAAAATTGAGTACATTAAGGTTTCCCAGCTGCTTTTCGTTCTTGTATATACCACATACATTACAATAATATGGATCATTGAATAAAAAGTTATGCCTGGGAAAATGCCTGGCAAAAGCGTAGCTTGATAAGCTAGAACGTAAATGAAGCTGCCTTGTTGAAAGACTACTTAAAAAACATTTGACAATATGTTTTCTTGATGTGTTTTCAAAGGCGGATAAAAGCCATTCTATAATTTGCTTATGATCTACAAAGATATCGTCAAACATTAAACCTTTGCTTTTGGCATATTCAAAATCAGCAGGTGTGGTTTTAAAATCCCGTTTCCATCCTGCAGTCGACCAATGCGTATCAGTTAAAATTTTAAGGGCTTTTTTATCCATGAATAGCTTTGTTAGATGTCATTAAAGATAAATGATTTTGATATTTAATTATAATTTAGCCATGATGTTCCACTTTAAACAATTCAGCGTTGATCAAAGCGGTTGCGCCATGAAGATAAATACTGATGGTGTTTTGCTGGGCGCTTTGGCTGGTGCAAATAAATCATCAGCAATATTAGATATAGGCACCGGTACCGGAGTAATTGCCTTGATGCTGGCCCAACGTTTTCCTATTGCCCATATTGATGCGGTTGAGATTGATGAGAATGCAGCTAAAACAGCTACAGCCAATTTGCAAAACTCCCGGTTTGCTAACAGGCTAACTTTATATTCTTCGGGCTTTGAGACTTTTTTTGAGGTTCATCCCGATAAAAAATATGATCTCATCGTTTCTAATCCACCATTCTATATCAATTCTCTGAAATCGCCAGGTGCAAAGAAAACTTTAGCCAAACACACGGATGAGGGCTTTTTTGACAAGCTGGTACATGATAGTGCTGCCCATCTTAATACGAATGGTATTTTCTGGCTGATATTACCACCTGAAACAGCTGAGTTAGTTAAAACATTGGCCATAAAATGTGGACTTTACTTGCAAAGAATTATTAGGCTGCACTCCTTTGAAATAGATACGCCGCACCGAGAAATACTGTCCTGGAGCTTTGCTGAGCAACAAGTTGTTGAAGAACACTTAGTTATTTATGATGAACCCAAGATTTACAGCAAGCAATATCAAGCGATGTTGAAAGATTTTTTGACGATATTTTAATCACTACGTCATTGCGAGGAACGAAGCAATCCCTAACTATACAGAGCTAATTTGCAAATCCACTTTGCCTTTTGGGGATTGCTTCGTCGTTCCTCCTCGCAATGACGCGTTTGGGTATTTTTAAATGAACTCACATTTTGTAATGCCTTAATAAGTATCAATAAGTTTAATTAAACAGTATTACCGCATCAAATTCCTTTTTCTCCACGGTCCCCGGGCTTACCATATAAACACGTAAAGGTGTTTGCCTTATCCGGTACTGGCCTGGCAGCAGCACAGGTGCATTATAAATGTATTTCACTTTTATTTTGTGGAAGCCTTTGGCTAATGGTAAGGCGCTTTCGCCTTCTGTTATTCGTTGTCCATCAATAAATAGCTGGGTATCGGTATAGGAGGCCTGCGAAAAATTATAAGCGCCATCAGCCGGGATATTTACATAGCCATTATACACCACACCAAAATGTTGATTATCTTTTTTAAATGCCTCCGCGTTTAGTTTATCAGCTATAGCGGAGTCGGGTGCCGCAACATAATCCAACTGATCAGGTACGGTAAAGGTGCCCTTGATCAATTTGTAGCTTAAGCCGGGTTTATTTGCCGTATAATTTACAGCAGGTAGCGGGGCTTTGTTATACATCAACGTGCGGGTAGCTATGCTCCGGCGACCCGATGGTGTTATCACCCTTGTTTTAAACTCTCTTTTTTCATTCAGCGGAACATAGATGGTAATGGGTGATACGTATTCCAGGTCGGTATCCAGTGGATCGCGGCCATTTAAGGTGTAGTAAATCCTGGCACCCGGTACAACTGACTTTGGCGCATAAACGAATTTGCTGCCAAAAACCATGGTATCAATAACCGGTAAAGCAGTTGGCACCCGGTAATTATAATGTATGGCATCAAGCCGGGCAAAATGTTTAGCCAGCCTTACTTCTGCGAAGTTGGTATAATCTTTATTTTCCGGCTTACTCCAGGCCACTTCTGACAGGGCGAACAAGCGGGGCAATATCTGGTATTGCAATTTGGCTACGGTTGGCACATACTCCGTCCATAAATTGCCTTGAGTACCTATAACGTATTTTTGTTCATCAGGCGTTAGTTCTTTGGATACAGGATCATAATTATAGGTTTCGTCTAAAGCGGCATACCGTCCAAAGGATACCGGCTCCTGCGGCGAACCACTTTGGTAATGATCAAAATAGTTACCGGTAGTTTGCGGGGTCATGATCACGTTATGTTTTTGACGGGCCGCTGCTATACCGCCGGCTTCGCCTGTCCAGCTCATTACGGTAGCGTTTGGTGCCAGGCCTCCTTCCAGTATCTCGTCCCAGCCTATGATGCTACGACCTTTGGAGTTCAGGAATTTCTCTATCCGTTGTATAAAATAACTTTGCAGTTCATGCTCGTCCTTTAAGCCTTTTTCTTTGATCAGCGCCTGGCAAAATGCCGATTCCTTCCAGGGTTGCTTTCCGGCTTCATCACCACCTATGTGGATATATTTGCTTGGGAAGAGCGCCATTACCTCGGTTAGCACATTTTCTAAAAAGGTAAAAGTTTCTTCAGTAGGGCAGTATATGTTGTTGATGTCGCGAGCAGGTATTTTAGTATCGGCAGGCGGCTCACATTTTAGCTCGGGATAGGCCCTTAGTGCAGCTTCGGAGTGTGCCGGCATTTCAATTTCAGGTACAACGTTGATATAGCGGGCAGCGGCAAACTTTACCACATCCCTGATATCGTCCTGGGTATAATATCCACCGTAGGATAGCGAATCGGGCCAGTCACGGTTGGTGCCAAACATGGTTTGCATACGATACGCCCCAACCTGTGTTAGTT
This sequence comes from Mucilaginibacter sp., assembly GCA_030445275.1. GTDB lineage: Bacteria > Bacteroidota > Bacteroidia > Sphingobacteriales > Sphingobacteriaceae > Mucilaginibacter. The sequence continues at coordinate 59,177 of JAUCSE010000102.1, read as the reverse complement.
TAGGATATTTTTTGATTTCGATACGCCAGCCCTGTCCATCAACCAAATGCCAGTGAAAATTGTTCAGCTTATAGGCAGCCATTAATTCAATCACTTTTTTAACCTGTGGCACAGTGAAAAAATGGCGCGAAACATCCAGCATCATACCGCGATAGCCAAACCGCGGTGCGTCATCAATGGTTACACAAGGCAATTTCTCGGTACCGGAAGTTTCAACCGGGAATAATTGCATCAGTGTTTGAACGCCATAGAACAAACCGGCATCTTTACCAATAATAGTGATCCGGCGCGGGGTAATGGTTAGCTTATAACCCTCCTTAGGTAGCGATGCCGATCCTTTTGAAGTAAGTATAAGCCTGGTGCCGGTATTCGACTTCACTTTAGCATTGTATTTTGATATCTTATTGTTAAAATGTCTGTTGTTCAGCAAAAAATCTTTCAGAAAAAGAACCACCCGGTCATTAGGATTATCAGCCTTGATCTGTGTTAGCTGACTAAATATAAATGTACCCTGTGTTTTGCTGATGGAAGCTGGAGCGGGGATGATACCTAGATGGGGATCGTCAACGGGAGCTTGTGCGCTGACTTGAAATGCCAGTAACAGCAGGATATTTAATGTAGTAAACAAGACTTTTAATCGGGGAGGATAGTTTTTATTCATGGTTAAGGTAAGTGGGTAAATAAACCAGATTGTGCTCTGCTAAAATAGTTTATAATAACTTAACCTGCATATTAATGATTTATGTAACAAATAATTGACAATGAGAGAAGGGATAAAAGATAGGGAGAGGGATTATTGATCATCAGCAAACATGAACCAAAATTTAAAGTTTCCTTCAAGGCCACTAACCTATTTATCAATAACTTTAACCTATATAACCACCAATTAAAACCATAAATTATGAACACACAAGAGGTAGCTAACAAATTAGTACAGTTTTGCCGTGAGGGTAAAAATTTTGATGCCATGGATGGGCTTTATGCCGATAACATTGTAAGTCAGGAGCCCAAAGGAGCCCATGAAGAATTTACAAATGGTAAAGCTGCTGTAATAGAAAAATCAAAGCAGTGGTTTGAAACAGTAGAGGAAATACACGGTGGTACCATATCAGATCCCATTGTAAGCGATGACTTTTTTGCATGTTCCATGAATATGGATATAACTTTTAAGGCAATGGGCCGGGTAACTATGAGCGAGCTATGTTTGTATGAAGTTAAGGACGGAAAAATCGTTTTTGAAAGATTTTATTATAATATACCAGGTGCATAAGTAAAAGCAAGATAATATAAATCTCAAAATCCCCGACAGTAAGCGTACGGGGATTTTTTATAATTGGGCCAATCAAATCCCTTTCATTTCACTGTTTAGCTATGTTTTTACCTGAGCTTGATTTTATTTATCATCGCTTTTTAACATCTTTACACGTATTAAAATATATAATTCAGATGCAGCATTGGTTGGTAAAATCAGAACCCATAAAGTACAGTTGGGAAAAGTTTAATAAAGATGGGCGTACCTTTTGGGATGGTGTACGTAATTATCAAGCCCGCAATAATTTAAGGCTGATGAAAGAGGGCGACCTTGTACTGTTTTATCATAGTAATGATGGTAAAGCTGTGGTAGGTATTGCCAAAGTGGTAAAAGAGTTTTACCAGGATCCTACCACCGAAGATCCGAATTGGGTGATGGTTGACCTTGCGCCGGTTGAAACATTGAAAAACCCGGTAACACTTGAGGTGATCAAGGCAGATGAGCAACTGAAGGATGTTGGACTGGTTAGGCAGGGACGCCTATCGGTAATGGGTTTAAAGCGCGAGGAGTTTGACCGTATATTAGAACTTGGTAGTTAAATGAATGCAATCAATAAGATATTAACAAAAAGCCCGTCTTTCATTAGGATGGGCTTAATTGTATCCGCGATTTTTATTTCGGGACAAGTAAAGGGGCAGGAGGAATTTAAAGGCTTAGAAAACCTGTTTACTATTCCCGAAAATTATGTGGTAAAACATACCTCAAAGGCTCCGGTAATTGATGGTGACATAAAGGAGGATGAATGGCAACAGGCTAAATGGACAACCGATTTTGTGGATATTGAAGGTAGTTTAAAGCCTAAACCACCACTGCAAACCAACATTAAAATGTTATGGGACGATAGCTGTTTATATGTAGCCGCCCGTATGTATGATCCACAGGTTTGGGCCAAGCTAAAAAATCATGACGATGCACTTTTCAAGGAAAATGATTTTGAGGTCTTTATTGATCCTACCAACACTACTCATGGTTATTATGAAATTGAGGTTAATGCCTTAAATACCGTTTTTGATCTGTTATTACCCAAGCCATACCGCAATCAAGGTAACTCGGTGCCAGGATGGGATGCCCACGGTATGCGTACCGCTGTTAAAATACAAGGCACGTTGAATGACCCTGCTGACGTTGACAAAGGCTGGACGGTTGAAATGGCTATCCCCTTCAAGGCAGTAAACCCTGGTTTCAGAGCTGCAATTCCCAAACAGGGAACCATGTGGCGTATCAATTTTTTAAGAGTGGAGTATGACACCCAGGTTAAAAACGGGCAATATGAAAAATTGAAGGATAGTACAGGTTATGACCGGCCTGAGCATAATTGGTCATGGTCATCGCAGGGCGTGATCAATATGCATTATCCGGAACGTTTTGGATACCTGCTGTTCAGTGATCATAAGGCAGATGATGAAATATTTGAAATGCCTTACGCCGAATTGCAAAAGAAATATTTATGGCTGATTTATTACCGGCAAAAGGAGTGGTTTAAACACAGCAATGAGTACGCGCCATCGCTGGATGCATTAGGAATTAAAAGTGGTTATAACATTTTAAAAAAATTTAATAACTTACAACTCGAAGCTACCAAACATCAGTTTATGGCTTCCATTACTGATGCGGATAATAAAATAACCTATACCATAAATCAGGACGGGTTTGTTGAACCCAGCCACTAATTACTAAAATGCCATGAATAAGCGCGATTTTTTAAAAGCCGGTTTGTTAGCTACTGTTGCTTCGCAGTTACCAGTAAAGAGCCAGGCCTCGGTTATTGGTGTAAGCAATAAAAAGAAGGTCATGAAAAACTGGATCTGGATCAATCCTAATTTAAAGGATACTGACGAAGATCTTAAAGCCAATTATGCAGCCTATAAGACAGCAGGCATTACGGGGATATTTTTTGAGAATGATAGTGAACGGCATTTCCGCGCCGCAAAAGCAAACGGGCTGGAAGCCCACCGCTGGATATGGACCTTTAACCGGGCTGAATTGGTTGAAGAACATCCGGAGTGGTACAGCAAAAACCGGAATGGCGATTCATGTGCCGATAAACCGCCTTATGTAAAGTATTACCGCTGGCTTTGCCCTTCGCGCCCTGAGGTGGAGCATTACCTGACCGATACTGTTGATAAGATTTTAGCTAAAGATTATGTGGATGGCATACACCTTGATTATGTGCGTTACTGCGATGTAATATTGCCTGTGAATCTTTGGGATAAATACAAAATAGAGCAAACCAAGGAATTGCCTGAATATGATTACTGCTATTGTGAAGTTTGTCAGGCTAAATTTAAAAAGGAGTATGGGCAGGATGTTAAAGCAATTCAATACCCTGATGCCAGTCTTTCCTGGCGATTGTTCAGGTATGGTAATATTATCCGTGTGGTAAATAGCATATCGGCTGTGGCATATCAGCATAAAAAGCCAATTACCGCGGCAGTATTTCCAACCCCCGAAGTGGCACGCCGTAACGTACGGCAAGACTGGACAAACTTTAAATTGGATGGCGTATGCCCAATGATATATCATGGCTTTTACAAAGAGGGGGTAAGCTGGATAGGTGATGCCGTTGCCGAAGGTATTCATGTTTTAGATGGAAAGTTTCCGCTGTACGCAGGACTTTATCTTTCTGACTTTAAAAGCGATGACGAAGTACGTTCAGGTATAAAATATGCTTTAAAGAACGGAGCCGCGGGTATATCTTTTTTTGGTAAGGTAACGCCATCGGTTTTAGCCATTTTAAAGCAGGAAAGCGGTACGGTGAAGGGTTGAGTTCTGATTTCACAAAGAACAAGGTGTCATGCTGAGCCTGTCGAAGCATGGTGGGCGGGCCTCTCCGCACGATCCTTCGACAGGCTCAGGATGACAGGCCATTTATTTTTATAAAGTATAACATCAAAGCTGTTTTTATATCAAGAACAGCTTTGTACTTTTGCCACCATAACTACCGCTACTATGAATTACAGAGATTTTAAAGGTACCGCAATAGCCGAAGTTGGATTGGGTACCTGGCAATTAGGCAGTGCCGATTGGGGCAATGTAAATGAGGATGATGCTATTCAGATATTAAAGACCTATACCGATGCTGGCGGCAACTTTTTGGATACTGCTGATGTATATGGTATGGGTGTGAGCGAAACAGTGATAGGTAAGTTTTTAAAAACTGTTGAACACCCGGTTTATGTAGCTACCAAACTAGGTAGGCGGGGCGATGCGCCTAACGGATGGCCGCAGAATTTTACCTACGATGTCATAAAACGTCAGGTTGAAGATTCTCTAGAACACCTGGATGTTCCACGTTTGTTTCTGGAACAGCTGCACTGCATCCCTACGGATGAAATGCGTTCGGGCAAGGTATTTGATCATTTACGTAGTTTGCAGCAACAAGGGCTGATTACTCATTTTGGCGCCAGTGTTGAAACATCCGAAGAAGCATTCATCTGCCTGGAGCAAGAGGGTTTGGCTTCGTTACAGGTCATATTTAACCTGTTCAGGCAGCACGTAGCCGATGAGGTGTTTGCCAAAGCAGCCCAAAAGGGAGTGGCCATTATTGTGCGGGTACCGTTGGCCAGTGGCTTATTATCGGGCAGGTTCAATGCGCAAACCCAGTTTGCTCCTCTAGATCATCGTAACTATAATGCTAACGGTGATGCCTTTAATGCCGGCGAAACATTTTCGGGTATTGAATTTAAAGAGGGTGTAAAACTATCAGATAAAATTAAAAGCATACTGCCCGATAACCGGATGCCGCAATGGGCCATCAGGTGGATATTGGATCATCCGGAGGTAACCACCGTGATACCAGGAGCATCAAAAGTTGCCCAGGTTAACAGCAATCTGGAGGCATCTTCATTAACTCCTTTATCTCCGGCTGTTCATCAACAATTAAGAGAACTGTATGATCAGGAGATACATGCAAAAATCAGAGGGCATTTTTAGGAGATAATCCTCACCACGTCATTGCGAGGTACGAAGCAATCTCTACGTAGGCAGGTCAATTATGCAAACTTGCTCTGTACAGCATAGAGATTGCTTCGTACCTCGCAATGACGCATTTTTTTAAAGTCTTTGCTCTTTTGTCCATTTATCTTTCCTCAAAAAAACTATCCCCTCAGCTTATCAAGCAGGTCACTGAGTGTACTGGCATCTTCCTCGCTAAGGTTGTGTTTTAGTACTTCCCCGGGTTTAAATTCATCGTCCATTTTTGCCAGGGTTTGTAAGCCCAGCTCGCTGATGCGGATATCTACCGCGCGTCTGTCTTTATTATTGGTGCAGCGCGAAACCAGTTCTTTTTGTATCAGGCGGTCAACAATACGCGATGCGTCAGACATTTTATCAACCATACGTTCTTTTAACAGGTTGATGGTAGCTGGTTTGGGATACTGTCCCCTTAATATCCGCAAAATGTTAAATTGCTGTTGGGTAATATTATACTTATCAAAATGGCATTTAAAAAAGTTACTCAACCAACCGGCTGTGTATGCAATGTTAATCGATACTTTATGATAGTTGTCTTCAAAATTTGAGCTTTGTATTTCGTCGTCTATCCGCATAATGTGTAACAATCAATAAGATGCAAATATGTTTATTTATTTTTGATTTGCATCAAACGTAATACGTACACTAACAACGATTAATTACATCTGGTTATTTTCTCCCGGATTATTTTCAGAATTCGATTGATCATCTTTACCGTAATTCCAGGGGCAGTGCAGGCATTTATTTTTACAGCAGTAACCACGTTTTAAATGATACTCCTTTGTAAAAACAAAGTTGCCATCATCATTTATATAGTAGTCAATACCTTCCTGTAGCATTTATTTAATTGAGCAGTTTTACAAAAATATCATTATTAAAATGATTTTTTAAATGCCTGCCATCGCCATGGAGTGTCCATATTTGTTTTGGTTGGGTGCGGGCTATGGTTTCCAGAATACCATTCCAATCCACATGGTCTGATATAAACAGGCTATCCTTGTTATTAACTTGCAGGTTTTTCCAGCCTGAGGCAAACAGGCGTGTTACCCCCGTTGCCCTGATATAACTATCAAAAGTGAATGGCGGAACAATGTAAACAAATTCATCCTGCACTTTCATCAGCTTGCGCCCGTAAATTTGATGCGGACCCAATGCAAAGCCCATCTTTTCATAAATAGCATTGATAGGCATAATACGGTGGTGCACCAATATCTTTTTCTGCGGGGCATAGGTGCTGATCAGGTTGATGAGGCGCTGACTTTTACCCAAACCATAGGCACCTAACAGGATATTTGTTTTGATGTTATTGATCTTTTGTATCTCCGTAACCGGGTCAGGATGTATAACGGCCGGATCAGCAAAGGTGCTTTCGGTGATCAGCACATCGGTGGTAACCCATTCTAAGGGCTCGCAGGTATCATCGGCTTGCAATTTATAGTCGCCGGTGTATAGGTACCGGATACCATCGTACTCCATTAATACCTGTGCTGAACCCAGCATATGGCCGGCCGGAATGAGCGTTATAGTTACCCCGCCAATGTTAAAAGGCTGATTATAGCCAACTATATTAAAAACTTTAGCAGCGGTACGGTCATAACGCAACTGCATAATGGTGGCAGTTGCTCGTGTGCAATACACTTCATTATTGCCGCTTATGGCATGATCTGCATGGGCATGCGAAATAACTGCCGTTTTTGCAGGCAGTTTAGGATCCAAATAAAAATCGCCGTATTTGCAATACAGCCCTTTATCGTCGATCAGAACAAAATCATCAAGTATCATTAATTTTTTGCTAGGGATAAATATTGCTTGTGCAAAGCCAGCACCTGCGGAATTACCAGCTGCTGATCATCATTGATAATGATATCATCAGCCAGTTGTTTTTTTCTTTCTTCGGTGAACTGGCGAGCTTCGCGGCTCTCTACCTCAGCCAGTGAAACATGATCACGCTGCATTACACGGCTCATTCGGGTTTGTAAAGGTGCAGAAACGAGCAAGCTACGATCGCACATTTTATAGGAATCACTTTCAAATAACAGGGCCGCTTCTTTAACAACATATGGGGCATTCCTGATATTTAATAGCCAATTATCAAAGGCCCTGAACGTGGCAGGGTGTACCAGTGCGTTCAGTTTTTTTAGTTCGGCCTCGTTATTAAAAACTATGCCGGCAATATGTTTACGGTTAAGCGCACCATCATCAAAATAAGATGGAGCGCCAAAGGTTTGCTTTATGGCATTAATGAGTATCGCATCAGTTATCATTACCTTTTTTGCTTCATCATCGGCATAAAATACAGGGATGCCCAAAAGTTCGAACACTTTGGCTACTGTGGTTTTGCCGCTGCCTATATTGCCTGTTAAACCTATTTTAAGCATTACTTTTATGGTTAAAATTTAGAGCAAAGATTTTTGGAGTAAGAATCTTTGGAGCAAAGTTAAAGGATCCTTATTCCTTGCTCCCAAAATCCTTAATCTATTTTTTGATGATAAAATCAATATTTGCCGGACTAATCTTCACAATTTTACAAAACGGAGGAAACCGTGTAAGCTTTACCGGTAGTGTCCGGTAGCCATGATCGCGCCAAAGGTCAAGATCGGCAGTGGCCTCAAATAAGTCTTCCGTCATGTCAGGGTATCTGTTTAGCGCTGTTGTAAAAGTTACTTTTACCTTTTGCGGAAATACCTTAATGTTGTCGTAATTATGATTGTTAATTAGTTTCACCGGTAACTCCAGCGTTTTTTCGGTAAACTCATCAACAGGAATAATTACCTGTACCGTTTTTGGATAAACGTTTAAATTACCTTCTTTAACGGATTGTAAATTGACACGGGTATTAATATTTTCACCAACATCACGCATCAAAAGCGAATCGGTTTTCCATAAGTTTATTTCCTTTAACCGCTCTGTAGGGCCGCTTACGGTTACATAAGCAGGTTTAATAACCATATTGCCTGATACCGCAAATTGTTTCCTGTATTTAATACCCAGCATCAATTGTACAGGTACCTTTTTTACCAGGCGATTTGAAAAATCAAAATACAGTGTATCCGGATCAATAGATATAATTTGCTGGGTGATTTCTTTATTAATATTGATTTGCTTTAGCTGGGTACTAAGCACCACAAAATTCCGGTTTTCGAGTGTTGCCAGATCAATGGTGATAGGCTTGGTTGCCTTATTCATGCTCGAAAACAGCATTTGCCAGCCTGTACCCTGAACGGTAGCCTTAACCGTATCGGGCTGTAAAGAGTGAAAAGCTCTTTTTTGCGGCGCGTTTTTGTAGGTTAAAACCTCCTGCACCCCGTAGTTATAAGTATTGGATAGCGTAGTAAATATCCATGCCATAACAGCAAGCGCCAGGCAGGTAAAAAATGCCGATAAGCGCCTTCGTTCTGTTGCTGATAATTTTACTATTGCCATGTTATTTTAGCCTAAGGCAGAAAGCTAAAAGCTGAAAGCAGAAATGTATTGAATCATTTCTAACTTCCAGCTTTTAGCCAATATTTAACTTTTTTCTTAGCTTTTGGCTTTAAGCCTTTAGCTTTCAGCTCTCAATTAGCTTTTTACAGCTACTGGAGGAGCATTCAGTGCTTTTGAAGCATCGAGGGATATAGCCGATTTATCAAAACGGATCTTGCCGTTATCAATCTCCACTAAAAAAGTGGTTTCGTTAAGGTCAATAATTTTACCGTGTATACCAGCAGTTGTTACTACCCTGTCGCCCTTTTTTAATTCCTCTACGTATTTCTTTTGATCTTTTTGTTTTTTAACCTGCGGACGGATCATGAAAAAATAAAACACGGCAATAATTAATACCATAGGTATTAACATACCGAAACCTCCTGAACCACCTGCCGGCGCTTGTAATAAAATAGTTGCTATCATTTTTTAATTAATTATTATTTTGTTAAAACTTCGCCAATTAAGTGTACCATGTTTTGGGCAGGTACGGTATTGGCGGTAATGGTTATTTGCTTATCCTGCAAGCCCATTTTACCTGCGCTGTTAAAAACAACTTTGATCAGGCCGCTTTCGCCGGGTTTAACAGGAGTTTTAGGCCAGTCAGGTGTAGTACAGCCACAGCTGGCTACCGCATCAGTAATGATCAATGGCGATTTTCCGTTGTTGGTAAATTTAAAATCATAACTCACTTTATCTCCTTGTTTAATTTTACCAAAATCATGACTTTCTTTTTCAAACTTCATCAGTGGCGCATTGGCTGCATTAGCGGTGGTGGTTCCAGCGGCTGCGGCTGCAACGGGTTTAGTTGCTGCACTGTCGGCCTTGTTTGCTGCTGTTGAGGTGTTGCCAGATGTTTGATTACAGGCTGATAGTAATACGCTTGCGGTTACTAAGCTTAAAAATATTTTTCTCATTAGTTCAATTATTATTCAATTAATCCTCTGCCTATTTTTTTGATTTTATTGTCTGCTTTAAGATCAAATAAAATCTTGTCTAAGATACCGTTTATAAATGAATTACTTTTAGGTGTACTAAACTCTTTGGATATTTCCAGGTACTCATTAATGGTTACTTTAACGGGTATAGAGGTGAAGTTAACAAATTCAGTAATAGCCATTTTCATTAATAAAGTATCCATCATGGCAATACGCTCCGGTTCCCAGTTTTGAGTTTTAGCAGCAATCAGTTCCTGGTATGGGGCATCAAACTTGATGCTTTTCTGAAACAGATCAACCACAAATTCACGATCTTCGGTCCAGTTACCGGTAATTTCAGCCAGGTGGTTTTGTTTGGCATCTTCAGATGCAAAGTTCTTGAATGTTTTAGCAATTAATGCTTGTAACACATCGCGGTCAACGGGCCAAAAAATGAATTTATCCTCAAAAACCTGTTCGGCCAGTGACGATTTTAAAATTACTTTCTTGAAAATGAATTTGATAATGTCTTTATCCGTTTGGATGGTATCACCGGTTTTTGCCAAATACTCGGCATACTCAGGTGAATTTTTAAGAATGGTAAATAATGACTTTGCCAGTTCGGGCTCAAAGTGCCACTCTACTTTATACTTTTTTAAAGCAATTAAGTAGTCGCGATTGTCATTTAATGTAAGAATGAATCTGTTGCTTAATATTTTACGGTTAGCATTCAGATCTTCGGCGGTAGGCAGGTGTTTATTGGCTCTTTCTTCTGCATCATTCGCGGCAAAATTAGCCACTTCCGAAATTAACGATAGCATCCAGATGTACATTTCAAATACCTCCTCGATGCCGTGCAGCATGTTTTTTTCGTGTTGCTTAACGTCTTTAGTATCAGATTGATGATACGCGTATAATGCTTGTAATACCTTTACCCTTAGGTGCCTTCTGTTTAACATGTGTAAGAACGATTTGATCTGCCGGCGGCAGATGTTTAAATTAATATATTAATAGGATGATTTTACTTTTCTGATATCTGCTATTCGTTTTTCTGCAATTTTATTAGCTGCGTTAATAGTAGAAATGTTTTCTGATTTTGAAAGTTTTAAAATATTACGTGTTGCCTCGTATATGTTCTCTGTAAGTTGCAGCGTCCGTTTTTTGCTAAAGCCCATTAGTTCTGAGTAGCAATTGATAATGCCACCTGCATTTATAACGTAATCCGGAGCAAATAGTATACCCTTATCAACCAGCATTTGTCCATGCTGTTCTTCGTCAAGCAACTGGTTATTGGCCGATCCGGCTATGATACCGCATTTAAGTTTGTTAATGGTTTGGGTATTAATGGTAGCGCCCAATGCGCATGGGGCGTAAATATCAGCATCAATATCAAAAATAGTGTTGTTTGATACCGCTTGCGCACCATATTTTTTGGCTATCTGGCCTATGCGTTCCTCATTGATATCGCTGGCATATACTTTAGCGTTTTCATCACGTAGCAGGCGTACCAGGTTTTCGCCTACGTGGCCAATACCTTGTACAATAACTGATCTTCCGGCGAGGTTGTCGCTGCCAAACTGTTCTTTTAAACAGGCTTTGATCCCCATAAATACACCTAGTGCAGTAATAGGCGATGGGTCGCCGCTGCCGCCAATATTTTCTGGTACACCGGTAACATGTTGTGTTTCCATCCTGATATACTCCATATCGCGCGGATTGGTACCTACATCTTCGGCAGTAGTAAACTCACCATTAAGATTTTTTATATACCGGCCAAATTTTCGCATTAAGGCTTCGGTTTTATCCTTGCGCGAGTCGCCTATAATTACAGAGTAACCGCCGCCCATGTTAAGGCCAGCAATGGCGCATTTATAGGTCATACCTTTTGACAGGCGTAATACGTCGTTCAACGCGTCGGCTTCAGATTTATAGGCCCACATCCGTGTACCCCCCAAAGCGGGACCCAGTGTGGTATCATGAATAGCTATGATGGCTTTTAAACCCGTATCGGGATCACTGCAAAATACAACTTTCTTGTGCCCAAAGGCGTCGAGCTGACTAAATATAGATTCCGGTTGTGTTTGAACGGGCATTAGTTTATACAGTAGTAAATGTTTTAAGGCCTGACAAAAGTATAGGTTTTTTTTATTCTGACCAAGTTTATTAAAGTTGAAAGTATTGAGTTACGGGTTTTGAGTATTTAATATTAATATAATATGTTAATTAGTTACCTCTTGAAACTTTAGACTAAATACTTTCGACTTAGAACTTCATGCTCTTATGGCATCCAGCTGACTTTATCGGCATCTTCACTTCCACAACTTTTTGGTACTTTTGATTTATCGGGCTTCCGGTTATTCCGTTTATCGGGCTTTCCAGATTTCCCGGTCTACTAAATATGAAGGACCTCGCTTATCTTAATAAATTCTTTTATAAATACCGCTGGCACTTAATTCCGGGTGTGCTGTTTGTAATTATATCTAATATTTTTGCCGTACTTCCGGCACAGGTAATACGTGTGGCTTTTGATCTGGTTACTGAAAATATTGGCGCCTACCAACTTTTTGCAGGTTTTAACAGGCAAACCATGATCTATGATATTTTTGGCAGCAGTTTGATGTTGTTTGGTGCTTTAGTGTTGATACTGGCCCTTTTACGCGGTTTGTTCCTGTTTTTTATGCGGCAAACTATCATCCTCATGTCGCGGCATATTGAGTATGATATGAAGAATGAGATCTATCATCATTATCAGAAACTATCACTTGCTTTTTACCGCCGCCATAATACCGGCGATCTAATGAACCGTGTTACGGAGGATGTAAGCCGGGTGCGCATGTACCTGGGGCCAGGTATTATGTATACTATTAATACAGTGGTGCTTTTTATACTGGTAATATATGCCATGCTTACCGTGAATGTTCGGCTGGCGATTTTTTCTGTACTGCCACTACCTATACTGGCGGGTATTATATACTATGTAAATAATGTGATCAATTACCGCAGCGAACAGATCCAGGAGCGTTTATCAATCTTATCGAGCTTTGTACAGGAAAACTTTTCGGGTATCAGGGTCATTAAATCATATGTAAGGGAAAGTTTTGTACGTAAAAATTTTGCTACCGAAAGCGAAAAGTACAAAACGCACTCCATGGCGCTGGTTAAAGTACAAGCCTTATTTTATCCCATCATGCTGCTACTGGTAGGTTTAAGTAATGTGATCACCATGTATGTTGGGGGGATTGAAGTAATGAAGGGTAATATTACATCGGGAAATATAGCTGAGTTTATTGTATACCTGAACATGCTTTCCATGCCGGTTATATCATTAGGCTGGGTAACCTCGCTGATACAGCGGGCGGCAGCCTCACAAAAACGTATTAATGAGTTTTTGCAGCAGGAACCGGAGATTATATCACCTAACGCAGCAGTACATACAATTAAGGGGGCTATCGAGTTTAACCAGGTGTCATTCACTTATCCGGATACGGGTATACAGGCATTAAAAAATGTATCGTTCACGGTTGAACCCGGGCAAATGGTAGCTATTATTGGTCGCACCGGTTCGGGTAAATCAACTATAGCCAATTTGGTTATGCGTATGTATGATACCTCAGCGGGCGAAATATCTATTGACCAAACATCAGTAAAGCAACTTGATCTGGAGGGCTACCGCTCGCAAATTGGTTTTGTACCACAGGAGGTGTTTCTCTTTTCAGACACTATTGCCAACAACATTGCTTTTAGCGCAGATGTATTGAATATGCCTGTTGTGGAGCAAGCTGCTAAGGATGCCGCAGTTTACGGAAACATTATAGAACTGGAAAAAGGTTTTGAAACGCTGATAGGAGAGCGGGGAGTAACCTTATCTGGTGGGCAAAAGCAACGGGTGTCCATAGCACGTGCCATTTTTAAACATCCGCAGATATTGATCTTTGATGATTGCCTGTCGGCAGTTGATACCCGTACCGAGGAGGAAATATTGAATAACCTGGGGCGTGTAATGCAAAACAAAACCAGCATTATTATAGCTCACCGCATATCAACTATAAAAAATGCCGATAAAATATTGGTGATGGATGATGGCCAAATTGTTGAACACGGCAACCACGAACAGCTGATGCAATTGAAGGGTACCTATTTTGAGTTATACGAAAAACAATTGCTTGAAGAGGAGCAGGACGCCTGATTTTTTCGTTTAAACACAAAAAAATGACGGAAATGTTTCAAAAAGCTCAATAAAATTGAATAAAATACTTGCACTTTCAAATTTTCATTTATATTTATGCCAACCAAAACTAATTACAGGTATATTCATTATGGGAGATTTTGACAATAGAGAGCGTGAAGAAGTTTTTTCAAAGAAGGTGAGAGCCGGGAAGAGGACTTATTTTTTTGATGTAAAAGCAACCCGTTCAAACGATTACTATGTTACAATAACAGAAAGTAAAAAGCGTTTGGAGGATGGTGTGTTTATTAAACACAAGATATTTTTGTATAAGGAAGACTTTGAAAAGTTTGCCGAAGGTTTAAAAGAAACCGTTGATTATATTAAAGCCAACCAGGAAGTAGTTGAAAAACGCTACGAATATAATGAGGGTGCTGAAGTTGCCAAAACAGCAGCTGATGAGGATTTCTCGTTTGAGATATAAAAACAGAACAAAACTAAACTAATACCATAAAGAAAAACCTGCTTACCGAGCGGGTTTTCTTGTTTTAAGGGATATGGTTATATAAAGATATGTCATTGCGAGGAGGAACGACGAAGCAACCGCGAACTCTGCATATCTACCCTGTAAAGTATGCGGTTGCCACGCTATCGCAATGACATAGTTTTGCAACTTAAGAGTTTACCTACAACAACGTACCCCGCATTAATATTACGGCTATGGTAAAATAAATGATCAATCCGGTTACATCAACCAGGGTTGCTACAAATGGGGCTGATGATGTAGCAGGGTCAGCGCCAAGTTTCTTTAATATGAGCGGCAGCATGGAGCCTGCTAATGATCCCCATAGCACTACACCAACCAGGGCGCAACCTACGGTTAAACCTACCAGTATCCAGTGTGGCCCGTATATAGGCGAAAACATAGTCCAAACGTAAATACGCATAAATCCGATGAACCCAAGCGTTAGCCCAAGCATTAAGCCCGACATCAGTTCACGGCGCATTACCCGCCACCAATCGGTAACCGTAACTTCGCCTAAAGCCATGGCCTGTATGATCAGTGTTGATGCCTGCGAACCACTGTTACCACCGCTTGATATGATGAGCGGGATAAATAAGGCCAATACAACGGCTTTTTCAATAGCCTTTTCAAAAAAGCCCATGGCTGTAGCGGTAAGCATCTCACCCAAAAATAAAATGATGAGCCAGCCTACGCGTTTTTTTACCAGCCTGAACAGGTTAATATCCAGGTAAGGTTCATCTAAAGCCTCGGTACCACCAATTTTTTGGATATCTTCGGTATACTCTTCGTTGGCTATCCATAAAATATCATCAACGGTTACAATACCCAGCAAAATATTCTCATTATCAACTACAGGCAGTGCCGTGCGGTTGTTCATCCTGAAAATGTTGATGGCTTCTTCCTGCGGATCGCTGGCGCTCAGGGCAATCAAACGACCATCCATCAGGTCGCTTACCTTTGTTTCGGGCTTCACCAATAATATTTCGCGTATCCGGATATCATCCAGCAGCAAACCGTTTTCGTCAATTACGTAAATAACGTCAATGGTTTCGGAGTTTTTACCATAACGGCGTATATGTGATAGTACCCGGGTTACATCCCAGTTTTTTTTAACAGCAATATAATCGGGCGTCATCAAACGGCCAACGCTGTCTTCCTCGTAGCCTAATAATGATAGTGCTTCTTTACGGTCTTCGGGCGATAAGTGCAGGATCAGTTTTTGAACAGCATCGCCATGTAACTCACTAAAAAGGGCGGTACGATCATCCGGAGGAAGTTCATTGATCAGATCGGCGACTTTTTGACCGGATAGTTTTTTAATGATACGCTCCTGAGTAGGAGAATCAAGTATGCGGAAAACGTTAACCGCGCGGTTAAGCGACAGGGTTTCAATAAATCGGGGGCCATGTTCCGGCAGTTCATCAATCAGTTCTTCAACATCCGATATATTAAGGTTGTTCAAATATTCCTGCAATTGGGTATCATTGTCCTGCTCCAGTAACAATTCTATTTGCTCAACCATTTCTTTCATAAAAGATCCCCCTCGTTTTTTACATCTTATTATTAATCTGTTTGCCTTGTTTTAGCGATGGCAAAAGTCGTTTATTTTTTCAAATTATAAGGCAAAATTTTCTGTTATCTTTGCGCAAATTTTAAATTACCATTTGGTCATTAATCATTAAGTCATTGATTATTGTTTAAAGTTCAATAACAGTGTTTTACACCTGAAATTGGAGTTTAGAATTTAGGGTTTAGTATTTAGAAATTTAGAGTTTTACAAAAATGGGTTTACAATGTGGGATAGTGGGTTTACCAAATGTGGGCAAATCAACACTTTTTAATTGCTTATCAAATGCCAAGGCGCAGGCGGCCAACTTTCCGTTTTGTACCATTGAGCCTAATGTGGGTGTAATTACGGTACCGGATGAGCGTTTAACCAAGCTTACCGAAATAGTTCAACCAAAAAACATAGTGCCCAACGTTATTGAAATTGTTGATATAGCAGGCTTGGTGAAAGGTGCCAGTAAAGGCGAAGGTTTGGGCAACCAGTTTTTAGCTAATATACGTGCTACCAACGCTATTATACACGTGTTGCGCTGCTTTGATAATGATAACGTAATTCACGTTGATGGTTCTGTTGACCCGATACGTGATAAAGAGATCATTGATACTGAGCTGCAACTGAAAGATCTGGATTCGATAGAAAAAAAGATCCAGAAGGTTGAAAAGATGGCTAAAACTGGTGGCGACAAAGAGGCCAAAAAAACCTTCGACGTTTTAACCGTTTATAAAAATCATATGCTTGCTGGTAAATCTGCCCGCACCGCTCCGGTTGCCGAAGAGGATAAGGAATACATTGCCGATATATGGTTGCTTACAGCCAAACCGGTATTGTATGTTTGTAATGTTGACGAGGCATCAGTAAATACCGGTAATGCTTATGTAGAGAAGGTAAAGGCGGCTGTAAAGGAAGAAAATGCGGAAGTACTGATCATATCGGCACAAATAGAGTCGGAAATTGCACAAATGGAAACTTACGAGGAGCGCCAAATGTTTCTGGAAGATTTGGGTTTGGCAGAATCAGGTGTTAATAAGCTGATTAAAGCGGCTTACCGCCTGCTTGACCTGGCTACTTATTTTACCGCCGGTGTGCAGGAGGTACGTGCCTGGACAATTACACAGGGTTTTACCGCGCCACAGGCCGCGGGTGTTATCCATACCGATTTTGAAAAAGGATTTATTCGCGCTGAGGTAATTAAATATGAGGATTTTGTTAAATTTAATGGCTCAGAAGCTGTAATAAAAGAAAACGGTAAGCTGGCTGTTGAAGGAAAAACCTATATTGTGCAGGATGGCGACATTATGCATTTCAGGTTTAACGTATAACGGTCGCGGTCTGAGAATAACCTAAATTTGAAAAACCGTTATGAAAAGATCTTTTTTATTAAAAACGCTGATGTGCTTAACCATAGCATTGGTAATTAACCTGCAAAAACCTTTTGCTCAAAATTCAAAATCAATGACTGAAGTAGCAAATGCGGTTGATCAATTGCGTAAAGCAATGGTGGATGCCGATACGGTAACCCTTGATAAACTAACCCTGAGCGAATTAAGCTATGGCCATTCAAGCGGTAAGGTGCAAACTAAAAAAGAATTTATAAGTGATCTGGCTACGGGTGCATCAGATTTTGTGTCCATTGATTTGACAGAACAAACTATTAAAATTGAAGGCAATACAGCCATTGTACGTCATATACTTTCGGGCGCAAGCAATGATAAAGGTAAGGGTCCTGGCACTGTAAAACTGGGGATACTGCTGGTATGGGTTAAAAATAAAACTCAATGGCAGCTACTGGCTCGCCAGGCGGTAAAAATTCCGTAAATACTTTGTAACGTTTTTGGAAGATTAAACGTCTTCAATATGAAATTTGGAAAAGAGGGTTTTGCTTATTATAAGCAGGCCCTCTTTTTTTGTGATCCAGATCATGGAAATGGTATGAAATACAGGGAGATAGAAAAAAAAGTATCATAATATTTGTTTCGTACGAAAAATTTTCTACCTTTGATATGTCATGAGTGAAAAAGATCAAAATAAGCAATTAGAACCAACCAGATCAGAGTTGGAGATACTACAGGTATTATGGGAACAGGGGCCATCAACCGTGCGTACCGTAAATGATGAATTGTTAAAGCAGAAGGATGTAAATTATACCACTACATTGAAACTGATGCAGATTATGGCCGATAAAGGTATCCTGAAACGTGATGAAAGCCAGATGAAGCACATATACCGGGTGGCCGAAGAGGAGCAGAAAACTAAGGCTCATTTGCTTGATAAATTTGTTGATACCATGTATAAAGGATCGGCCAGTAAATTAGTAATGCAATTACTGGGCAACAAAAAAACAAGCGAGCAGGAATTGCAGGAGATAAAAGAGTTACTCAAAAAATTGGAAGAATAGTTAAAATATTAGTGCAGACAATCATGGAAAACTTTGCTGTAAACACACTATCTGATGATGTAATTAAGGCGCTTTGTACCACTTTGCTGCATTCGTTGTGGCAGGGACTGATCCTGGCGGCATTTGCCGGGCTGGTTGTTACTTGTACTCGTAAACTAACACCGGCCAAACGGTATAACTTACTGATAGCTGGACTTGTAGTGTTTGCAACTGCTACCATCTGTACGTTTATTACACAGCTTAACCGTGTACATGATCATACCAACGTTCCGGTTGCTTTTCAGACACATACAGGTAATATATTGACATCGATTAAAACAGATCAACCTGTTGCTCATCGCTCAACAGTTACTAATATGGCCATCGGTTATATGAACAAACATGCTTACACCATTGTGTTAGTTTGGTTCCTGATTGTTTTTGCACGCAGTTTGCAGTTACTTACCGGATTACATGGTTTATATCATTTGCGCCGAAAAGCGATGTTTACTATTGATGGTGATTGGGAAAAACAGGTGAAAGTAATGGCTGATAAAATGGGGATACAACGGATTGTTGGTATAGCCGAATCGGGCATAGCTAAGGTGCCTATGGTAATAGGTCACCTGAAGCCGTTGATATTGTTACCCATCGGATTGATCACTGCTATGCCGCCGGCCGAAATCGAAGCCATATTGGTGCATGAACTGGCACATATTCGCCGCAGGGATTATCTGGTTAACCTGCTGCAAAGTTTGCTGGAGATCGTGTTTTTCTTTAACCCGGCGGTGTTGTGGTTGTCAGCCCTGATCAGAGCAGAACGTGAAAACTGCTGCGATGATATAGCTATTGCGCAAACCAGTAACAAAGTAAATTACATTAGGGCGCTGGTAACATGCCAGGAGTACAGGTTATCGGCCCCTGCCTATGCTATGGCTATAAAGGGTAAACAGAATCATTTGCTGGCAAGAGTTAAACGTTTGGCATCTGGTAGTAATCAATCCCTCAATGTAATGGAAAAATCATTACTGGCTGTTTGTTTGATAGGCGCGGGTTTACTTACAGCAGCTTTTTCAAATGCCGAAAAGATAGATAAACTAATGGCTGCTCATGCCAAAAATGTTAAAAAAGAGATCAGGTTGAAACGTGGAGACTTTAAACTAAATAAAACGAGTTTAAATTTATTGGCAGTGAGTAACCCCCTTAAAAATGGCGGGCCTATCCTGACAGATACCTTGAAGGCGAAAAAACTGAGGAAATCCCAGCTACAAAAGCATGTCTCTAATAATCGGAAATTAGATCGTCTGGTACAAAAACTTGATTCTGGCAAGCGGGAGAAAGCGTTACAACAACAAAAACTTGCTTATGATAGGCAGAAATCAGATCGTCAGGCGCAAAAGCTTGATTCTGGTAAACGGGAATTGGCTCTTCAGGCACAAAAGGTTGATTTGGATAAGCAAAAAGAGGAGTATCGCTTACAGCAGATTGCATATAACAAGCAAAAAGAACAGTACTTGTTAAAACAGGATGCGTACAACAAACAAAAAGAGCAGTACCGTGTGCAAAAGCTTGAATCTGATAAACAGAAAGAGGCTTCTCGCTTACAAAAGATCGAATCTGATAAACAAAAAGAACAGTCCCGCTTACAAAGGCTTAATGCTTTGAAAGCTAAAGCAACAAGCGATTCGCTTAATCAGCTTTATAAAAAGAGCGCCAAGCCTGCAACCCAGGCTCGTTCTGCAATTCCTGCTAATTCTGCAGCTTTTGCATCACCCGCTGGTTCTGCATCAGCTGCAGTTCCGGCTCGTTCTGCTCGAACTGCCGACTATAAACCATACGTTGCTGCAAGCTCGAAAACTAACGCTGACCATGATCTGATCATGGCCGAAATGGTAAACGACGGCATTATTAAAAAAGAGGATAATGCATTATCATTTAAACTAAGCGAGAAGGAGTTTATAGTAAATGGTAAAAAACAACCAGATGATGTTTATCAAAAATACAGGGCCGAATATGTTAAGGTAACAGGTCATAATGGATACACCTGGTATTATAATTATGATACCCCGGCAAAAAAGACCCGGGAAGAAAAAACTACCGTTACCATAAACTAAACAATATTAAATAGCTTAAAATTTAATATATCTAGGGGATGGAAGTGGATATTTATGCCTGATTTTTTAAATTTTAAGGGGAAAATTACCTAATACCATATATTATATGAATTTGAAAATCGCGACTTTTTTAGCCGCCTGGCTTACTATTGCCTCAACTTTTGTATATGCGCAAAGCAGTTTAACCTTAAGCGGTAAAGTAATCGCTGTAGATGGCAAGGCTTTGGCAGGAGCCGCGGTTTACCTGAACAGAGCAGCTGATTCGGTATTGATAAAAACTGCTTTGGCAGATGCAGCTGGCAATTACTTGTTTGAAAATCTAAAAAAGGGCGATTATAAACTTTCCATTACTATGGTTGGGTATCCATCCTATAAAAGCGCACTTATTCGGCTTGATCAGGATAAAATATTACCTGTTATAGCGTTGCAGCAAGGCGGAACCATGTTAAAAGAGGTATCGGTAACTTCGCAAAGGCCTTTGGTAGAGCATCAAATTGACCGTACAGTAGTGAATGTTGATGCTTTGATCAGTAATGCTGGAGCTACTGCAATGGATGTGTTGGAGAAATCGCCGGGTGTTTTCGTTGATCAGAATGGAGCTATTAGTCTGAAAGGTAAAAGTGGTGTTCAAATATTTATTGATGGGAAGCCCACTTATCTTTCCGGTACCGACCTGGAGAATTACTTGCGATCACTCTCGGCCTCCAGTATTGACCAGGTAGAACTGATGCCTAACCCACCAGCTAAATATGATGCCGCAGGCACCGGAGGGGTTATCAATATCCGAACTAAGAAAAGCAAAATAAAAGGATTTAACGGTGGTATTAACCTGAGCCTTATGCAAGGTGTATATACCCGTACCAACAATAGTTTTAATTTTAATTATCGTAATAATAAAATAAACCTGTTTGGTAATCTGGCTTTTAGTTCAGGGAATGGGTATAGCGACCTTAATATTAACCGGCATTTTTTGAATACCGACGGAAGCGTAACCTCCAATTTTGTACAGAACTCCTTTATCCGAAGAACACCAAAAAACTATAATACCAAAATAGGTCTTGACTATTATGCTTCTGATAAAACTACCCTGGGCATTGGGCTTACCGGGATGATCATTTTTGGTAATTTCCGTACACACAGTGCAAGTAAATTATCAGACGCTACCAATACACTCGACTCCACCATTATAGCTAATAACAACGAACGCCGGAATTTTAAAAATGGCGGTATCAATCTTAATTATCGCCACCAGTATGATAAAAGTGGCCGGGAACTGACCGCCGATATGGATTATCTGACTTATCGCACCAACAATAACCAGTTATTTAATAATATCAGCTATTTGCCCGATGGTAGTATAACCAATAATGATATACTTACGGGGCACCTGCCTGGTAACATTCAGATCTATTCGGCCAAAGCCGATTATACACACCCTTTAAATAATGGGCTAAAACTGGCCGCAGGTGTTAAAACCAGCTATACCAAAACAGATAACATTGCCGACTATTTTTCTACGATAGATAACATAACAACGCCTGATTATGATAAAACCAATCATTTTATTTACAAAGAACAGATCAACGCCGGCTATATCAATATCAATAAAGATTGGAAGAGGTTCGCTATACAAATAGGCTTGAGGTTTGAAAATACCACATCAGACGGGCACCAGCTGGGTAATGTACAAAAGCCTGATTCTGTTTTTAAGCGGAATTATAACGGCTTGTTCCCAACCGTTTATTTACAATATAAATTGGATACTGCAGGTCATCAAACTATAGGCCTTAACTATGGCAGGCGCATTGACCGGCCTTCATATAATTCTTTGAATCCGTTCCTCTCGCCATTGGATAAGTTTACTTATTATGCCGGTAACCCATTTTTAAAACCATCGTACACTAACAAAGTAGAACTTTCGCACACCTGGAAAAACATCACTACCACATTTAGCTATAGCAAAACCAAAGATGATGTAAATGAAACGATAGAAATTGTGGATGGCATTTATTACAGCCGTCCCGGAAATCTAGGGCATTATACAGATAAAGGGGTTGACGTAGATGCCACGTTTGATCCGGCTAAATGGCTCAATTTTCATTTGTTTGCCAGTTTACATAATCTGCATACAGTAAGCGATTTTTATACAGGAGGGCTAAATACACAGGGAATCTATTGCTTTATCCAACCCGTTTGGCAATTTAAGCTCCCTAAAGATTGGACGATACAGCTTGATGGATATTACCGGAGCAAGCTTACAAATGCGCAATTTACTATAGGCAGCAGGAAAAGGATAAATACAGCTATTTCCAAAAAGCTATCCCCCAGTACTACTATAAAACTGGTGTTGAATGATCTGTTTAAAACAGACATTAATAATGGCATGATCAACAATCTGGCAAATACCCGAGCTGATTTTCGCAATGTAGTTGACACTCGTTCCGGGGTTATTTCCCTGAGTTACCGTTTCGGTAAAACCATTGCAGGTCAGCGTAAACACGATACCAATGGTGCCGAAAGCGAGAAAAGCCGGGTAGGGAATTAAAAGAGAGGTATAAACCAATCTATACGTATGAACCCCAAGAATGAGTCGGGTAAAAAAGCACTCGCCCGGATTGAAGGTAAGCCTAAATAAAGTCTTGATTGTTCAATAATTTATTAAGTAAAAGATTTATATTTCATGAAGTAAACCGAACATGAAAACTAAGTACCTTATTTTTTGCTTTTGTTTAATTATTTATAGTTTTTTAACCCCGGTTTTTGCCAAACCAGGTCGCATTATTTCTGTTCAGGACAATGCAGGGCATCCCATAGCAAAGGCCACGTTTTTTAATAAAACAAAAAATTACACGCTATTATTTAATAGTGAGGGAAAATTACAATTTGACAAACAACCGTTGGATAAAAACGATCATATCCTGATCACCTGTGTGGGCTATAAACATAAATCAATTACCGGCAGAGCTATTTTAAATGATAAAGAGCTGATCATTACGTTAGATGTAGATCTTGTTGCGCTGAATGAGGTAATTGTAAAAAATACCCCGGTAAGTTTATCATTTAAAAACGTTAAGAGTTTGCCTTTCCCAATGGTTTATAATGCTTGCGTAGCTGATAGTCTTTATGCCTATACCATAAGTGGTTTTTCCGGAAGATCAATGCTTACCCAGGCATTAAAATATGACCCGCATGCAAATGAATGGTCAGAATTGGCAAACGGGTTAACTCCAAGAGTACAAGCAACGGCCTGTTATGTGCCGGCAACACAAAAAATATATGTTATAGGCGGAATAACTTCCTGGCTACATTTTATATACGCTGATAATATTGAAGCTATTGATGTTAAAACAGGAAAAGCGGAAATATTGCCCGTAAAGAACCCGATGCCTACGGCCTATGGAGGATCGGCTGTTTGGGAAAATAAGATTTACCTGTTTGGAGGTGCTACAGGCGCAAATGATGAACGCTCGGGCGGAAATATAGGGTCTGGTACTTTTTATGAATTTGATCCATCAACGTTAACATTTACAAAATTACCCAACATGCCCCAGGAGCAGCAAACAGCGGGGACAATTGTTGATGGTATTTTATATACGTTTGGAGGTTACGAGCCGCAATATCGTACCCCCAATAAAAACATCTATGCCTATGATATTAAAAACAGGCTATGGAAACTGATCGGTAAATTACCCAGAAATGTATCGGCAAACGGTGTGGCAGCTTGCGGGCATTTAATTTTTGTTGCAGGTGGATATGAAGACAACGCGTTTACCGGTTTTTTAAATACCCGGACAAATAAATTTACTCAAATTAAATCTGACGTAATTGGCCGAAGACATGCTAACGCGGTTGTGTTATCCAATCATTTAATGATCATTGGCGGCGGCGGAGTGCTGAGTGTTTATGGAATGAGTAATGTGCAGGCAGTTGATCTGAAGGATGTATTGGCTGCCGAAGAATAAGAAAAGCCTGGATGTTTCAAGGCCTTTATGCTCCTGGCAAGCTGGAACTTATGCGATAGCTAAGGTTGATAAAATAGCTAAGGCCGTTAAAAAGGAAGAAGCAATTGCGATGTATCAGCAATCTATACGTATGAACCCCAAGAATGAGCCGGGTAAAAAAGCACTCGCCCGGATTGAAGGTAAGTAAGGGCATGGTTTATTATTGAGCTAATGTTTTAATTAATCGTTTTCGAATTATTAAATTAAAATCATCAAAAACCGGGATAATTCAGCTTTCGCTCAGAATCTGTCTATATGTTTGTTACATATTGATAAGGTTATAGAATTGTAAGGCAATTCTATAACCTTATCAGGAGCTTGTGCTTTATTAAATCCTAATTGACAATGGCGATTCAATCAACAATTTCTAAACACCAGGATATTGTTCAACTTGCTTATTTTGCGCTAATTATTGTATCCCTGTGGATTAGCGAGGCATTGTTTACCAATAATGTACTGCATTCTAAGCTAAAACACAGCCGGGTTAACCTGCTGTTTATATTTACAGCCTTACCCATTCAGCTTTTTATGATCAGTATAGTGCTGCTGATATCACTTTGGGATAACCAACATCATTGGGGATTTATTAATTATATACCTTTTCACAAAAATTTCTGGGTATACTATATCAGCTTATTTATACTATTGGATTTGTGCGAGTATATCTATCACGTAATTATGCACAAATTCGATTTTTTGTGGAAGTTTCATTTGGTACATCATAGCGATTTAAAAGTTGATGTTTCAACAACTATTAGGGAGCATCCCGGAGAAACATTTATACGAACCTGCTTTTTAATGTTATGGGTATTCCTGTTAGGCCCCGTAGCAGGTGTATTGGTACTGCGACAAACTTTTCAAACGTTTTCCAATATTGTTGCTCATACAGAATTCAGATTACCCAGTCGCACCAATAAAATTATAGGTATAATCTTTATCACACCTAATTTACATCATGTTCATCACCATTATCAATTACCTTTTACTGACCGTAATTATGGTGATGTTTTAAGTATCTGGGACAGGCTTTTCGGGACTTATGCCGAATTGGATAAATCAAAAACCATCTATGGTGTAGATACCCATATGGAGCCGACAACTAATGGTCGCTTCCTGAATATTCTCAAAATTCCTTTTCAAAAGTTGGCACGCAAATAATGGTTTTATGGCCTGATCCGTTATTTATGAAATTATCCGGATGGTTATTGCGGGGAGTAATGCTGATGTTTTTATCAGCAACCAGCATGAGGGGGTATGGGCAGTCTGAAAGCATAACCTCCAGGATCTATTTCCCAGGATCGATCGGACTAAATATTCCGTTTGGGAATCCCAAAGTAAACTTACAAAGGGGAACTATATTGACCACCGCTCTTGAATACAGGCCGTTCCCCGGGAATGCATTATTTTTAAGATTTAATTATGATGCTGTCCATAATCACTATCAGCAGGTTTTTAATAATTCACCCACTAATGTAAATACCGGGAAACTATCATCATCTATTTTTTCGCTAGGGATGGGTTACCGTCATCAGGCAGGAATTGTTAAATTATTTGGAATCCTGCAACCGGGATTGGGAATCAATAATTATGACCGGGTCAAGTTTAATCCGGAAACGATCAGCATTGATCAGATAACCCGCAGACATTTTGCTTTTAAGCTCACAACTGGTGCAGAGTATTACCTGGCAGAACATTTTGCGCTGACTATTGAAACATCTTATTTTTATTTATCGCCTTTGGCCAGTTACAGGCTCCTTAATCCTCAAAGTTTAAATTTAAGCATTGGTTTTACCACAACCTTATTTTAAGACTATCTCGGAGTTATAAAAGAAAAAGGCTACCTAGTTAAGGCAACCTTTTTTAAGTTAACAGGAGGTTTAGTCTTGTTTAATGAAGGTACCCTTTTCATCAAATATTAAATCTTTACCCTTAACTTCGGCCTCATATGTTAATACGCCTTTAGCATCAGTGACCTTTCCGGCTTCTGTGATCTTTGCACCTTTGTAGTGCTGTTTAATATAAACGGCAACAACAGCGGGTAGTTCGCTTACGGGAATGGCTACAACCTGCTCAATAAAAGTACCGTCAGGCGTAAATTGTACCGACATGTCTTCACCGGATTTGCCTCCCCAGTTTGCTTCATAATTACCTTTCTCTTTTTCCCAGGTTGCTTTAGTGGCGGTTGGGTACTTTTTTAATAAAGCCGCTTTAGCGGCAGTTGGAACAGCGGTGTTTTTTACTTTCTGTGCATGAGCTACCCCTATCAGGACAATAACTAATAACATGCTTAAAATGATCTTTTTCATAACAGGATTTTTATTCAAGTATAAGTCAACATCCTGATTTTATTTTGGAGTTAATGACAGGGTTTGGCCAGTTGCATATTTTTTCTTCAATATTATTTCTGAGTCTGTAAAGGTGAATTTATTGAGATTGTTTTTAATTAGACTGATTATAAATAATGTTCTATATTTGCTGGTGTTAACCCTAAACTAACTTATATTTAATTATTGATGAAATCTTTATTTACAATCCTGCTGTCCTGTATATTGCTGGGGCATTTTAACTCTTTTGCCCAATCTAATACCGGGAATATTGCTGGTAGAATCACCATGGTTGACGGACAGCCTCTGGCATCTGCCTCCATAACGCTAATCGAACTAAATAAAAATACCCTTACCGACGAACAGGGAAACTATGCCTTTAATAGTGTGGCGCCAAAAACCTACCATCTCAAGATCCAGGTATTAGGGGCGGCCGAGAAAGACCTGCTGGTTAAGGTTGTTGCTGGCGATACAACAATAGTTAATTATCAGCTGCCTAAAGAAAACGTACAGGCACTACAGGAAGTAACTATAGCCAGCAGTGTCAATAAATTTTCCAAAAAGGAAAGTGTATATATCGCCAGGCTTCCGTTAAAAAATCTGGAGAACCCACAAGTCTATAACTCAGTATCAAAAGAACTTATTCAGGAGCAAATGGCTGTTGATTTGGGTAGTATTTCTAAAAATGTTCCCGGTGCAGGTATTCCTATGATTGCTAACCAGGGCCGGGTTACTTTTCGTTCCCGTGGTTTTGAAACCGAACCTAATGCCAGAAATGGTGTGGCCGGGGCCGCTTTTTCATCGATAGATCCGGCTAACATTGAACGGGTAGAAGCTATTAAGGGCCCATCGGCAACATTGTTTGGTACCAGCGTTTCCAGCAGCTATGGCGGGCTCTATAACCGTGTCACCAAAAAACCATACAATGGCTTTGGGGGCGAAGTAGCCTATTTTGGGGGCAGCTGGAACTTTAATCGCATAACTTGGGATGTAAATACTCCTGTTAATGCTGATAAAACAGCTTTGTTCCGTTTAAATGGCGCAACATCATTCGAGAAAAGTTTCCAGGATCTGGGCTTTACCAATAGCGTTAGCCTGGCCCCAAGTTTCTCCTATCAGATCACCGACAAATTATCACTATTACTTGATGTAGAATTTGGTCAGGCTAAAGGAACATCCGTGGTGCGTTTTAATCCATATACTGGCAGTAACAAGGTGCAATCAATCGCGGATATGCAGTTCCCCTATAACAAGACCTTTTTAAGCAACGATCTGGCTTACTCTACCCAGATGCTGAACATCTTTGCTCAACTGAACTACAAGATCTCGGAGAAATGGACCTCACAAACCATCATTTCCCGTGCCCGCTCAACCATTAATGGTTATATCACCGCGCTTAATGGTCGCACCGATTCTACTATCCGCCCACAGGTAATTGTCGGGAATACCTCATTCATCGCAACGGATCTGCAACAGAACTTTATCGGTGATTTTAAACTGGGCACACATCGTAACCGTGTGGTGCTTGGTTTAGATTATTATAACAACTCCAATAGTTTTGACCGGGTAACGGTTAATATTGCGGATGT
The DNA here is from genome assembly GCA_030445275.1 of Mucilaginibacter sp. Lineage (GTDB taxonomy): Bacteria > Bacteroidota > Bacteroidia > Sphingobacteriales > Sphingobacteriaceae > Mucilaginibacter. Next base: position 30,854 of record JAUCSE010000102.1, on the reverse strand, counting down.
GAACTTTATACATACTCCGGCTACTTACAGGATAAGTCGCTTCAAAGTAGATTCACTAAGCAGCAGGGGAGCCCTGCGAAAAGAAAACAATGGCGATAATACCTACGCTGCTTACGTATCTGATGTATTTAACATTACTGATAGATTGCTGGCTATGGCCAGCCTCCGGGTTGATCGATACCAATATAAAGGGGTATACAATATTACCACGGGAGTAACCGCGGGTGGGTTAGGTGCCGGGGGAATACAGGCTGGTCCTTATGGTCAAACCGCGTTATCGCAAAAAATGGGCCTGGTATATGAGGTGATGAAAGACCGCGTATCCTTGTTCGGTAACTATATGAATGGCTTTTTCAATAAAAGCGGGGTGGCTGCAGATGGTGGTCATTTTAAGCCGGAGCATGCTAATCAATTGGAGTTTGGTGTAAAGGGCGATGTGCTTGACCACAAATTGGTAGGAACGGTAAGCTATTATGACATCAGGGTTCAGGATGTTTTAAGAACCGACCCTAATGATGCGAATTACTCCATCCAGGATGGAACCCAGCTAAGCAAGGGTGTTGAAATTGATTTGACGGCTAATCCTTTTCCGGGTTTGAATATCGTTGCGGGTTATGCTTATAACGATAGTAAATACACTAAAGCTGATGCTTCTGTAGAAGGTTTACGCCCGGCTTTATCTGGCCCGTCTAAAACTGTGAATTTCTGGATCAGCTATCGTTTACCAGCTGGTGACCTGCAAGGGTTGGGTCTGGGTTTTGGTGGTAACTCGGGTAACTCCTCGTACCAAACCAACACCAAAACCGCTAAAGTGATTATCCCTGCTTATACGCTGCTGGATGCCAGCATATTTTATGATCAACCTAAATACCGTATCGGTTTTAAAGTAGATAACCTGACCAGTGAAAAAGCATGGTCGGTGCGATTAACGCCACAGGCCCCGGCCAGGTTTATTGGCAGCATGAGCCTTAAATTCTAATGCATACTTCTTAAAAATTATATATGAAACGTTTAGTATTCATTTTTCTGAGTATCCTGTTGAGCACAGCATATGTTAAAGCTGATTCCTTGTGGATAGAAGCCGACGCTACCGGACAGGTTGGTAAATCGCAGATCATCAAAGTGATCTTCGGGTCGTACAATCAATACAGGCTGCAAAAGATAGATGGGGAATTTCAGGAAGTGAAAGACTTTACCTGCTGGATGATCAGTCCTACAGGTAAGCATATTGCTTTGCAATTTTCTCCTAAGGAAACCGCCTACGAAGCGAGCTTCACCCCATCAGAACGAGGTATTTATGTAGTGCTGCTCGAAAATAAACAACGCAAGGTAGAAGACTGGAGTAAATCCACATCGAAAATTGGCATTGCCAAACAGCATTATTATGCTCGTACCACTATACAGGTTGGGAATGATAAAACCATTGTACAAGAGAGCCTTACCGACCTGACAATTCTGAAAGACCCGGAAAACCAGCCGGGAGCTGACATAGTTCTGCAGGTATTACTCCACGGTAAACCGGTTCCCAATGCTACTTTATTTATGCGCCATCCTGAAATGGAGGAACAAAAGTTAACTACTGATCAGGATGGAAAAGTATCATTTCATAATCCAAAGCCGGGCAGGTATTTTGCTTTGGTTACTCTGAAGTTTGAAACGCCGGGAACTTATAAAGGTGTACATTATGATGTATTCCGCGAAAAAGCTACACTGACAATGGTTTTAAACTAACCATCACTTCAACTATTTAAAAGGCCTCTTTTCTAATCGTTAATAAAGAACGACCAGCAAAGAGGCCTTTTGTATCTGATTGAATAGCTACTGCACCAGCAAACAATAATTACACCGGTGGCGAATGCTAGTGTACGTTACTCCTTGATAAGTGCCGGGAGTTGGGTCAACCCAGTCTTCCCTGATGATATAAAGGCCTTTCATGGTAGGCATGAAGGTTGCTTCGCCCTGATCATCCACAACAAGTTCCTTTTCCCAGTTTTCTGGATTAAATACGCGTAACTTGGTGGTGGTAACAGCCGGAGCATCATGGTTAAATGCTTTTACAATCACCTGTTTACTTTTAGGAGTAGTAATAATATCTAAAAACTGTACTGGTTTAAGCACAGAAGAGGTGGTGCCCACCTGGTAAGCCGTACTTAGATAATCGATAGGGCGTATATTTTTTCCGCCTGTTTTTGAACGGTCAACAATCGGATGCGTGTCGTTTATGCCCAATATTTGGTAAACTCCGTTCGCTTTAGGCAAAAATGTTCCTTCCCAACAATTCTGCGTTTGATGGATCGGTATAATGATACGCTGTCCTTTTTCATCTAAAATACTGATCTTAAAACCGCCAATAAGCGCGAGTTCAGGGCCATTGTCACGATGACGTACACTAGATTCATCAATATAGCCGTAGCAAACCTGTATTTGAACAGGATCATTCAGTTTTCCGCTTCCTTTTATGTCGAGCCAGTATCCACTTGCGTTGCTGATAAAAGGAAAACACAGGAACAAAAGGATAGCAGGTAAAACAACTATTTTCATAGGGCAAATATAGGTAACAACCAGTTTAAGGTGTTTATTTTAACTAACCAATGCAGATATGATTAAAAATCAAAACTGAAACTGAACTTAACACCATATGGAGAAACACCCGGATGGTCAAGGTAATTAAATCGTCTGATCACATCGATCTCTAAAAATTTAAATATGTTTCCAATACCAGCCCCTGCTTCCATATAGGGTGTATGACCTAGTGCATAAGTGCCGTTACCGCCATTGGAGCCGGTTGGGAACTGGTATAAATTGGGAGAGTAAAGCGGGTTGTTTTCGTTTCGTAAGCCACCATACAATGCTTTAAATGATAAATACTCTCTCCATTTAAGATGTTTAATTAATGGGATCTTATTTAAAAAGAAGCCATTGAAACCATGTGTAACGTTGATGCCTGCATAATGATCGCTCACAAATTCCAGATAGTCCATTTTATTATAGGCTTGTCCATCATAAGCAAGGGATTGATTGGCCGGGCTGATATTTAGCAAAGGGAATGGTACTTTTCCTGCTATCAGGCTTCCCAGTATTGTCACATCTGTAACACCTAATTGAGAAAGATAAAAGCGTTTATAAATATTTACGTAAATATTGGTGTACGAATAAGAACTATTAAGCACATCTTTAAAAGCTTGATTTATTTGCAAATTAAAGACCGGGTATTTGCTATAAATACGATGACGTTGCCTGGTACCCTGTAAAAGTTGTTCATGAGGTGCATATCTTAGGGCCAGGTCAACTTCGCTGGTGGTTAAATCATGAATAATGGTGTTGTTTTGATCGTTGAGTTTAAATACCAATGTTCCGGCTGCCTGCTGGTTCCAGTTTTTTAAAGCCAGGCTGTAGGAAAAGTGATTTTCAAAGTCCTTGACATAAGCCACTGTGAAAATTTTATTATAAAGCCAATAATCGGTTCTGCCCGTACGGAATGACGCGAGTGCCGCCTGCGCGTTACTGATAGAAAAGCTTTGCCCGGGCAGGCTAACATCATATAGGTAACTGACTTTTAAATAATCATTAGGAAAGCGATAAGGGGTTGTTTTATTTAAGGAGATATAGGTGTTCAGGTTATATTTAAATTGCTTATCCTTAGTGCCATAACCTGCATATCCTTCCAGGTAAATGGATCTGTTAAATTTAGGGGTAGTACGCCCAGCCAGTTGAAAACGTGCACCCTCCTGATTGTTAAAGGCGAAAACCGAGCCTAGAGGCCCTATTTGAACAGGCCCCAGATCTGCAAACCCCCCTGTAAATGTTGAGGCAAGCCAGGTGAACCTTTTAAAAGAGGGCATATTTTCAAGCCTGTTCATACGCGTATAAATCTGTGCCTGCTGCTGGTTAAGTGTATCTGCCCGGTGATGCAGCCAGTAAGTAGTATCTGCCTGAATGGAGTTTTCAGCTGTTTGCAGGCTCTTGCCCTCATAAAACTTAGCGGGCAACGGCGAGTTGAGTTTGTAATTGGAATAAAACACCGTTCGTTCACCAAAAGCGCCCATGCCTTTGTTTTTTAAAATACCAAAATCGGCTTTAACATCACTTTTACTCAGGTAATAACGCCCGTCAGGATAATGCTCAAAGTCAAGTTTGATTTTCAGGCTGCGCATAAAATTAATGTTGATCTGTTTATTAACGTTCAGCTCGCAGGACTCAACAGCGTAATGACCGTCCATGCTAACCAGCAACTTTCCCTCGAACAACAGATCGCCTTTGTTACGCGGCGTAAAGCTAATTTCAATGAGTTTTTCATTACCCGTTTTTATGGTGTCAGTAATGAAAAATTTATAGAATGCCGGTGCGTGATCGGCAATTGGACTTAGAAACTGGTTGGTGATAATAAAAATATTGTTAGAATAGATATCCAGATCGTTTCCATAAAGCCGGTTCAGATAAATATCTAAGCCAGCTGTATCCACAAATTTGATAATATTGGTTTGCTTTTGCGCATTTAATATCTGGATAGATTTGGAAGGATCTTTCCGGTAATAATTTTGAAAGATTTTTTCACTGAAAAACACCGGGAGCGACGTTTGCGTTTGCCCGTTTACCTTTGTCGAGGTATCGAGCATGAATTTATATTTACTGAAAAAACTGCCATTAATGAACTTCTGGGACAAGTTAAATAAGGATAAGCCAATCCGTTCGTACTGATCATATTGTAGGTAATCTGAGCTTTCCATCCGGTTTTCAGGCTTATGGTCAATTACCTGCTGGATTAGTTCTACCGCCGGGTTTCCCTTATTACGGTACCGTTTACTTTTGCCCGAGGTAATCTTTACTTCCTTGAGCTGGGTTTGACTTCTTTTAAGCAAAACAGAAAGGTTATTGGCTTGTCCTGGTTTGATTGCTTTAATTACCGGCTGATAACCCATATTAGAAAAAGAAACCTGACTAAAGGATCCATTAGCACTTAAGGAATAATTCCCTTGCTTATCAGACATTGTACCATGGGTACTACCAACAAAGGTAATGCTGATAAATGGAAGCGGCTGCCCAGAAGTGGCATCAGTTACTTTTCCACTTACACTGGTAACTACACGCGCTGAGGTATTACCGTTGGGTTTCGCTTTTACGGTATCTGCCTGCTGTGCCGAAACGGATAAAGAAATTAGAATGAGGCATAAGCAACTTACCTGCTGGATGTTATTTTTTGAAAACTCAAATATGACCTGCCGCCAGGAAGGTGTTTTTATAATGCGATTCCAAAAAATCAATAGCAATTGAATTAGTAATTAAGTGATACAATAAACCCGAGTCATTATTTTTTCATGTAAAGTTTTAATAGTAAATAAGATTTAAGCCTTAAATTAAATCATAATCCCGTGTGAATTTGGGATACGACCGCATTAAAGATATTTAATTCATCTGTTATTAGCCTCATATCAGCATTAATAAATCAACATGATTATAGATACGTGTTTAGATTAAACTGAATATTTAAAACAATGTTTCAACAGATTCATGTTTTCTACAAGGATTTTGGAGCCTCCATATCGTATATAAATGGAAACGCCTTTAGGATTCATCTAAAGGCGTTTGGTGCATCCAACGATACATTTTACTAACTCTTTTTTAGAACAACTAAAGGAGTTGGCTAATTTCTGAAAAGATGTATTAATGGTGTTATACATAATGCATAACACACCACTGCCATTACGCCCACCTGCACGCCTCTCTCAAGAGGTGAACAATAAAAAAGGCGGCATAGATAGCTTGTTATTCTGTCTTCAAACTTTTTATCGGGTTTGCCAATGCGGCTTTTATGGACTGGAAGCTTACCGTTATTAATGTGATTAGTATAGCGCCAATAGCTGTAACGATAAATATCCACCAAGCGACATCGGTATGATACTGATAATTACGCAGCCAGTTATGCATGAAATAATAAGCTACAGGCGAGGCTATAATTATTGAAATAAACACCAGTATGGCAAAGTCTTTCGATAGTAATTTCCACAGGACGAACACGGAAGCGCCAAGTACCTTGCGTACACCTATTTCTTTAACGCGCTGTTCGGCCATGAATGATGCCATGCCAAACAGCCCGAGGCAACTAATAAATATAGCCAGGCCGGCGAAGACGGTAGCCAGCTTACCTATGCGTTCTTCATTACCGAATTCTTTGGCATATTCCTGGTCAACAAAGTGGTATTCAAATGGCTGTTCAGGATTCTCGGTTTTTAACACGGAAGCGATGTTGCTAATAGCCTTGTCGGAGCTCATTTTCGGGTTGATCTTTAGCAGTAAGCTGCCTCCCGGCCATTTCGCCAAAAAATAAACCATAGGTTGCACCTGTTCATAAGGTGAACGGTTAATGATGTCTTTAGTTACCCCTATGATCCTAAACTGTTGGCCAAAAAAAGTTATATAGTTTTCTGTCGGTTTTTTCATCGCCATAAAATCAGCTGCCGCCTGGTTGATGATCACCGCTGCTGAATCGGAAAGGAATGACGGTGTGAAATCACGGCCTGCGCTAAATTCCCAACCAATGGTTTTGCCATAATCGTATGAAATATCCTCCTGGCCGAAATTGATATCCAGATTAGGGTCTTGTCCAGGCCATCCCACGCCGCCGGTAGTACCAGCACGTTTGTTAGGCGGAGCATCTGCTTCGGCCATTTCAGTTATCGTGCCGTTACTTGCAAGGGCCTGTTTTATTACATCAAAATGTTGATGGAGTTCAATGGTTCGGACGGGTATGGCAACCAATCTGTCCTGGCTGTAGCCTACAGGGCGGTCTTTGGCAAAAATTATCTGCCGAATAACTACAATGGTACCAATTATCAGCACAATAGAAACTGTAAATTGAAGTACCACCAGTACTTTACGCGGGGCTGAAGCGAACCGCCCGACCCGGAACGCACCCTTCAATACCTTTACTGGCTTAAATGACGAGAGGTAGAGCGCCGGATAACTGCCGGTGATAATAGCAGTGACCAAACTAAGGCCAACGCCAGCGAGCCAAAACGCCAGGCTGTTCCATGGAATAACTATCTGTTTATCGGCCAGTTGATTGAACGCAGGGAGACTTAATCGTGCCAGTAGTAAGGCGGCTAATAATGCCAGTAATACGCAAAGTAACGATTCACCGTAAAACTGGTATATCAATTGGCTGCGGGATGAACCTATTGCCTTGCGAATACCTACCTCTCGCGCGCGTTTCTCCGATCGGGCTGTGCTTAAGTTCATGAAATTAATACAGGCCAGCAGCAGTACAAACACACCTACAATACCAAAAAGCCACACATATTGTATTTCGCCGCCGGTGTTTTTTCCGTCCTTAAACTCGCTGTATAAATGCCATTTACTCATTGGCTGCAGAAACAGCTCCGGTTTCGTTCTGGCTAAAACCGGTTTTAAATGCCGCAACCTCTCATCTCTTATTTTTAAAGACACTTTCGCGAGGTCGGCATGGTCAGCCAATTGAACATATAAATCAGCAATTCCCGGCCCCCATGGTTGGACCCTTTCGCTCAGTCTATAATCTGCTGCATAGCGGTCCCATGAACCAATGAAAGCCATACCGGCAAGCGTGGTATTTTCAGGCAGATCTGCATAAACGCCGGCTACTTTCAGGTTAGCCAGATTATTCAGCTTTAATACTTTAGCCATGGGGTCCGCATTTCCGAAAAATGCCTTAGCTGTCGACGCGGATATCAATATAGATGATGGGTCCTTTATAGCATCGCGCCTGCCCACGAGCATATTTAATGTAAACAGGTCCGGTCCGCCAGCTTCCATAAAAGTGCCTTGCTCGTTCAGTTTTTTATCGTTTAAAGCCAGTATATAATCTCTCGGCAAGGTTGACATTGCTACAGATTTAAAATCGCCGCCATAATTTTTGCGTAGCTCGGCTGCCAAAGCGTACGGTACATGGAATGAGGTTTTCACTTCGCCATTAATGGTCACATTTTGTATTACCTGGGCTATACGGTGATAATTACCATGATACTTATCAAATGATACTTCATTCAAAATCCACAAACTGATCAGCGTTACCACTGCCATGCCCACTGCAAGGCCACCGATATTAATAAGCGACAATACTTTATTTTTAATAAGGTTGCGCCAGGCAATTTTTAAATAATTTCTGAGCATATAATTGCGATTTAACTTTACAGGAGCCCGATCCGGCGGACTTCCTGAACGCAATATTAACGACGATAGGTGTGATTGGATGGCCAACTTATCATTTGGCAACTCTTTTTTCAGGCCGTTCTTATATCCTGCCGGGGTTTTGCCGGTCATCTCTTTGAAAACACGGTTGAAGGTTCTTTGGGAATTAAACCCCGACTCATAGGCAATCCCCAGCAGTGTGAGCTGGTCGTGGGCTGGGTCCCGCATCTTCCGGGCAGTTTCACGAACCCTGAACTCATTAATAAAGTCGCTGAAGTTCTTTTCCATCCCCACATTAATGATCCGCGATAAATCGTGCGGGTGGATATTCAGCTTTACTGCAAGGGAGGTCAATGTCAGTTCGGTATCCTCGTAAAAACGATTTGCTGCTACGGATTCCTTTAGCCTGCGGCTTTTCTCCTTTGCACCATACCTATCTGTTATCGGTGTGGCCAGTTGTATGCTGCTATCCAATTTTAGCATCACTTCGGCGGCCAAGCCAATAAGCACAAAAGCAACGGTAAAACTCAAGACATCATTAAACAGCCATAACACGCAAAGCAAGCCGAGCAGGTGCAAAGCTTTATCCAACCGGCGGAAGGCAAAGCGCGGCCTGTCCATCAACACCGGCTGCAAGCGGTTATAAAAATGCTGTATCAACCGGTGCGACAGGTATAAATAAATGACAACCGAAATTAGCACCAACCATCCCGGCATCCAATACGCAATCAGCAAAGGGGAAAAATGTAGAACATCTTTTCGGTCAAATTGCCGGTTTGGTAACGTCATCCGCCGCACATAAAAATACAGCAGCGGCCCCAGCGCCGGTAAAAAAATCGGCGAAAGTCCGCCAGTCTTCAGTACAAGTACAGTTAAAGCGGCACTTAAAAACAGGTTGGCTATTTGGCCTTCCCTTTTTGCGAATGCTAAAAGCAGCGCAAGAGTTAGCCCCGGAAACAAGGTTGCCATGGCCGCCACATGGGGCAGGTAAATATGGAATATATCGGGATTCAAGTAATTCAATAGCCCAAAGGCTGTTCCAAATTTACAACATATTGACATATACAAAATTATGCGATGATAAATATGTCTGACTGTAACGGAAGCGAACATAGTGCGTTCGGTTTTGGGGTGGGTAGGGGCATTCTGGCTAAGCATCTACGCTTAGCTATATTAAGTTTGGAGTGGCTACACTTCTGCGAAAGTCAATATGTTTAATAAAAAAGCCGCACTACTTTCGTAATGCGACTCTTTGTGCTCCCGACGAGATTCGAACTCATATCGATGGTACCGGAAACCATAATTCTATCCATTGAACTACGGGAGCAATTGCATGCAAATATATAAAAATGCCATTACCTATCTCTCCTAATTATTAAAAACGCTGACAGTATTTAAATGGATATTATAAATTATTAAATAAAATATATTAAATCTATAGGAATAGTAGTTATTATTTGTATGTTTGTGTCGTTATACTTAAACGTTCTTTATAATACTTATCCAGAAAGACTGAGGGAAAGGCCCGAAGACGTCTTAGCAACCTGTACCGCTAACAACGAGTAAAAGGTGCTAATTCCTGCTCCTGATAAAGGGGACAGATAAGAAGCAATAGTTTGATTGATATTTATATCAAAATAAAACCGTTTTTTTCTTGCTGTGATAAGTTAAAATTTAGTGCACAAATATTTTAATTACTGAAAAGAAGAAAAAAACAATGGGTATTTATTTAGATAACGCAGCAACTACGCAATTAGATAACGAGGTGTTTGAGGCCATGACACCATACTTGCTTGAATACTTTGGTAACCCGTCGTCATCTCACCAGCACGGAAGACTGGTGAAAAAGGCTATAGAAGATGCCAGGGAAAATATTGCTGGTTTGCTTAACGCCTCTCCGTATGAAATTGTATTTACATCAGGAGGTACCGAGGCTGATAACACAGCTATATTATCGGCTGTGCAGTCGCAGAATATTAACAGGGTAATTACCACACCTTTTGAGCATCATGCTGTTTTGCATACTTTAAAGTCGCTTGAAAAAGCAGGGGCAATTGAACTAAGCATTCTTCACGTTGATCAGCAAGGTAATATTGACCTGCATGAGCTGGAGCAATTACTTGATAAACAAGGTCGTTCGCTGGTATCTGTTATGCATGCCAATAACGAAATAGGTAATTTGAATGATATTGAACAAATAGGGGAATTGTGTAAAAGCTACGGCGCAGTATTTCATTCAGATACGGTACAAACAATGGGGCATTACCGTCATGATCTGCAAAAACTAAGCACCCATTTTTTAGCGGCATCGGCACATAAGTTTCACGGACCTAAAGGTGTAGGTTTTATATACAGCAGTAAGGATATTAAATTAACCCGCTTATTACATGGCGGCGGCCAGGAGCGGCAATTGCGTGCAGGCACAGAGAATATTCATGGCATTATAGGTATGGCCAAGGCGCTTGAAATTGCCTACAGGGATATGGACACTCATCAACAGTATATACAAAGTTTAAAGAACAGAATGATAACAAAACTGAGCGAACAAATAGATGGGGTAACTTTTAACGGCAATTCTGCTATTGCGGCAAAAAGTCTTTATACAGTGTTAAGTGTAAGTTTACCGCAAGCCTTAACTAACCAGGATTTACTGCAGTTTTTAGATGATAACCATATTTCAGTTTCGGGCGGCAGCGCCTGTTCAAGCGGTAATGCATCGCACGTGCTGAATGCTATAGGCGCTGATCCATTTAGGGATACTGTCCGTTTTTCGTTTAGTAAATACAACACGCCTGCAGAAGTTGATTTTGTAATAAACAAGCTGGCTGGTTTGTATAATACCATAGCAGCATAAGGAATAGATATAACAAAAAAGCATAGTCGCGTGACCGAGGGGATAGGTGGAGGTCTGCAAAACCTTTTACGGCAGTTCGAATCTGCCCGTGACTTCAAATAAATAAGCCTTTAAATTAGATCATATCTACCAACTGATCTATAAAAAAGAGGGTTTATCACCTGATCCTTTACCGTGATTTTAAATAAGAATAACGACTAAAAAATGAAAACCTGTATCGCTACCGTATACTTATTCACCGATGCTAAACCCAGTAATTACGCTTTAGCGTATCCGCCTTATTGTTGTTGCCTGGCTTAACAGTCAGTGGAAACGATCATTCTATTATTTTTTTCAAGATGAACATCCTGGCTGTACTTAGACATTGCTTTTTACTATGGTGGTAAGTTTAGCAGGTGCGGTACAGTCCAGGATGTTTATAATATTTAAAAGATCATCAAACGAATATATAAATAAGCCTTATAACGAGGAAGAATGAATTATATTTAATAAATACTACTATTTCCATAGATTTACTTGTAATTATTGTTTTTATTGTTATCTTTACAACATTCTAATTAACCCCACCATTAATTAGTTGATTTATAAAGAAGAAGGGAGAGGAAGTCTCGTTGATCTTCTAGCAACTTTTCAGTATTGAAATAAGTGCTTAAACTTTTTTCTAGAGCAATAATGCCTTAGAAATATAAATTAACTATTGCCATGAAAAAACTGAAGTATCTACCAACTCACCAACTGTCATCATCTGCCATTATGCGATGTTGTTGTTGCGCGTATTGCGCCTTTTGGTTTTAAGCGTAACGCTCCTTTAATGTTCCAGGATAAAATTCAATAAGCTGATTATTTGGCTTTGCGGACCTTTTATGCCCAAGTTTTATCAGAACAAGCCATATCATAAAATCCAATCAAACTAAAATTTATAAAAATATGAACATTCAAAACTATTTAACCAGAGCAAAATGCCTGTCGCTGGGCTTGCTTATAAGTGGTGCGGCGTTGGCCGCTGATAAAAATCCGCCATCAAAATTCATCAAAGAGGGTGTTTGGCGCGGTGTATTTACGGTAAGTGAATCGCAGGTACCGTTCAATTTTGAATTAAAGGGTAAAGACGCCGAGCATGCTGTGTTTACATTGATCAACGGCTCGCGCCGCGACAATTTTCATGTAAAAGCTATCGGTAAGGATTCAGTTTATATAAAAATGAACACTTATGATGCTGCTTTGGTTGCCAAAATTGAGGATGATGGTAAAATAAGCGGCGAATATCGTAGCCTGGTACCAGGTTTCAGAGGTAATTCGCTACCATTTACCGCCGAATATGGCAAAAACTACCGTTTTGTTGAACCTGGAAAAGATGTAGCGCCCAAAGCTGATCTATCCGGCAAATGGGAAATAAAAACCTATAGCAAGGAGGCCGTCCCTGCATCTATCGCCATTCTTAAACAAAAAGGAAATAAACTTACCGGGGTAGTGATGACCGTTGTGGGCGATACCCGCGAACTGGAAGGCACTGTTCAGGGTGATGAATTTGCATTGAGCGGCTTTACCGGCCCAAGTCCGTTCATTATTAAAGGAAAGATCAATGCTGATGGTACCATCAGCGGCGAAGAAGGTTTTGGTATTTATAAAAACTTGAAGTTTGATGCTGCCAAAAATGAAAATGTAGAACTGCCTGATCCTTATAAACTTACCTTTTTAAAGGAAGGCTATAAAAAACTTGACTTCTCCTTTCCCGGTATCGATGGTAAACAAGTTTCGCTGAGCGATAATAAATACAAGGGCAAAGTAGTGATCATAGAGATCATTGGTACCTGGTGCCCTAACTGTACAGATCAAACCGTGTTCCTGTCGCCATGGTTTAATAAAAACAGAAATCGCGGTGTTGAAGCCATTGCCATTGGTTTTGAGCAAAAAGACAGTTTGGAGTATGCCAAATACACTTTAGGCAAACTACGGGAAAAATATGCCATAAACTATGACATCGCTTTTGGTGGCCTTGCCGATAAAAAGCTGGTTGCCCAAAAACTGCCTGCCCTTAACAAGTTCATTGCCTTCCCAACAACTATCATTATTGACAGGAATGGCGATGTGCGTGAAATATATACGGGCTATACAGGCACAGTAACAGGCAAATACCATAAGGATTATGAAAAGAAGTTTAACCAGCTGCTGGATAAGCTGATTGCTGAACCGGCAACCGAAAGCGCGGCCGTAGTTGTTGATGAAGCGGCACACCCAGGAAACTAACTATTAACAGATCTATAATTTATCAAATGAAAACACTCAACTTAATCACCTCGTTCAAATGCCTGTCAATAGGCCTGCTCTTTGGCGGCGCAGCAATAGCTGCCGATACGCCACCGCCTGCTAAGTTTATTAAAGAGGGCGTGTGGCGCGGTGTATTCACTGTAGCTGAGTCAAAAGTGCCTTTTAATTTTGAGCTAAAGGGTAAGGACGCCGAACACGCAGTTTTTACTTTGCTTAACGGAAGTCGCCGGGACAACTTCCATGTAAAGCAAATAGGTAAAGATTCGGTATTTATTAAAATGAATACCTACGATGCAGCCCTGGTTGCCAAAATTGAAGACGATGGAACTCTGAGCGGCGAATACCGCAGCCTGGTACCGGGTTTCAGAGGTAATTCATTGCCGTTTACTGCCGAGTACGGCAAAAGCTATCGCTTTGTTGAACCAGGAAAGGATGTAGCTCCTACAGCCAATTTAACCGGTAAATGGGAGCTTAAAGTTTATTCCAAAGAGCAGGTACCTAACAAGGTTGCCGTATTAAAACAAACTGGCAATAAACTAACCGGTGTAATTATGCAGGTAACCGGCGACAGTCGGGAACTGGAAGGAACTGTTCAGGGCGATGAATTTGAGTTATCAGGTTTTACGGGCCCTAGCCCTAAAATTTATAAGGGAAAAATCAATGCTGATGGTACCCTGAGCGGCGAAATTGGCTCTGGCATATATGACAACACCAAGTTTGATGCTGTAAAAGATGATAAAGCCGAATTACCCGATCCCTACAAACTTACCTATCTGAAAGAAGGCTATAAAAAGCTTGATTTTACTTTCCCTGATCTTACCGGTAAACCTGTATCTCTTAGCGATGATAAGTATAAAGGCAAGGTAGTGATCATCGAGATCATCGGTACATGGTGCCCAAATTGTACAGATCAAACGGTGTTCCTTTCGCCATGGTTCAATAAAAACCATAACCGCGGTGTTGAGGCCATTGCCCTGGGATTTGAACAAAAGGACAGTTTGAAATATGCACAGTACACCTTGGGTAAACTAAAGGAAAAGTACAATATCCAGTATGATATTTTGTTTGGTGGCTTAGCCGATAAAAAGCTGGTTTCGCAAAAGTTGCCTGCCCTAAACAAGTTTGTGGCTTTCCCAACTACTATCATTATTGACAGGAAAGGTGATGTGCGCGAAATTTATACAGGCTATACCGGCACAGTTACCGGAAAATACTATGCAGATTATGAGCAAAAGTTCAACAAGCTTTTAAATGAACTCATAGCCGAACCGGTTCCGGCCAGTGCATCGGCAGAAGCAGATAATAACAATACACAAAAAGGCAAATAAACTATAACCCCGGTAAAGGGTAAAAGCTTTACCGGGTATTTCATTCATTAAATTAAACCTAACAAATAATTACCACCATGACTAAATTAAAAATCGCTGTATATTCAACAGCCATCATTTCATTATCGGCATTAGCAACAGCTTTTACACCCAACAAAACCTTAGTAAGAGCTAAAACAACCACCGCGACAACTACCAAACGCTACAAAGCACAAAACTTTAAGGTTGATAATCAAACCAGCAAGCTTAATTGGTTGGCCAAAAAAGCAACCGGCGACCATAATGGCGAGGTTAAAATAAGCAACGGCTTATTTACAGCCGAAAACAACGTTTTAAAAAGCGGAACTTTTGATATCGACCTGAATACCATTACCGATGCCGATCTTACTGACCAGGCTTCAAATGATAAATTGGTAAGCACCCTTAAAAGCGAAACATTTTTTAGTACCGATAAATTTCCAAAAGCAAGTTTTGTAATTACATCGGCCACAAAAACCAGCGGGCAAAACTATGATATTAAGGGCAAGCTGACCATAAAGGGTATCACTAACGAGGTTAATTTTCCCGCTACTGTGGCCGTTGATGGGAAAAAACTAAATGCAACCGCTAAAATCACTATCGATCGTACCAAGTACGATATCAAATTCAGGTCAAAAAACTTTTTTGAGAACCTGGGTGATAAAGTGATCTATGATAATTTTGATCTGAATGTAAACCTTATTGCCAACGCCCAATAAGCAACAAGCTTAGTAATTAATTAAGATCCACACTGATAAATATAAGCCGCCATTTTATGGTGGACGGCCATTATTTTGAATAAAAAAAGCATTTAAAAATTCCATTGGGTGGTTATGGAGCCGGAGCCAGGGTGTATTTAGCAACACCCTGGCGAAAGTTCCGGTATTGGCCTCGGAATGAAAAAATGCAAGCTGTCATGAAAAAAAGAAGTACACTATTGGTTTTAGCCGTGTTTAGTTTAATACTAAGCTTAACGGGTTTTATGGGAGGTAAGGATGATGTGCAAAATAAAGAGCAGTTGGGCGAGAAGCTATTTTTCGACCCGATATTATCATTGGATAAAACCATTAGCTGTTCTTCTTGTCATAAACCCGAATTTGCCTTTGCCGATACTGCGACATTTAGCTTAGGGATAAAAGGAAATTTAACCACCAGAAATTCTCCCGGACTTACCAACTTATCAGGGCGGCCACATCTTTTTTGGGACGGGCGGGCATCTTCGTTAGAAGAGCAGGCCATGGGACCTATCACTTCGGCAACCGAAATGGGTTTGCCGTTAAATGAAGCCGTAAAAAGATTGAATGAAAATAAATACTACGCAGATGCATTTCAAAAAATATTTAAATCGGCACCCACTCAGGATAATCTGTTAAAGGCCATAGCCTCATTTGAGCGTACGTTGGAAACTGCCAATAGTCCCTATGATCGTTATATTAATGGTGATGACAAAGCCTTGTCTGAAGCTGCTGTTCGGGGGCGGTTATTATTTATTGGTAAGGCCAATTGTAACAATTGCCATTCGGGCGAGGATTTTACTGCCGATCGGTTTAAGAGTATTGGCCTGTATAATGGTAAAGATCTAAACGATCCGGGTAGATCAGCTATCACTAAGAACAAAAGTGAAGAGGGGGAATTTAAAATACCAAGCCTGCGCAATGTAGCTGTTACCGCCCCTTATATGCACAATGGCAAGTTTAAAACCCTGAAAAGCGTAGTTGAATATTACAATAACCCATCGGCGATAGTAAAAGACGGCATTAACCGCGATCTGTCTTTAGATAAGCCACTAAACCTCAGTAGTACTGAAATTGATGACATCGTGGAATTTTTAAAGGCACTCACTGACGACCGCTTCAGCCAAAAAACAACCATCAAATAACAAATTCAATCCCCTATTAACTTAAAATAATTGATCAGGCACGGGGTGCGTTTGGCAGGCTAATGTTTAGCCGGCATGGCCACCGCTTTGTCTAAAAAACTATCGAGAAATGAAGAAAATTATACTCTTGCTTTTATTTTTTAGCCTTTATTATGGGCAACATGTATTTGCACAAAAGCGAACGGTAACCGGAGTGGTTACTTCTGCAGATGACAAGGCCCCGCTGCCGGGGGTATCCGTTACGGTGAAAGGCTTAAACCAGGGAGCTGTTACTAAAGCCGATGGCTCTTTTGAAATTGTGATCAGGAATGGAAAATACCTGGTGTTCTCTTTTATTGGCTTTGAAAGCCAGGAGGTGGAGATTGATGGTATTAAACAATTTAACATCAACCTAAAACCCGCCGGTAATGCATTGAATGAGGTGCAGATAGTTGGTTCGCGTAATGCTAACCGCACCAAACTAAATTCGCCGGTGCCGGTTGATGTTATTGACCTTAAGCCCCTACTGGAATCGGCACCTCAGGTAAGCGTAAGCCAGATACTGCAGTATATATCACCATCTTTTCACTCCGTGAATGGTAGCAATGCGGGCGATGCGGGCTCGGCTTTGAGTTTGGCCCAGCTTCGTGGCCTTGGCCCCGATCAGGTACTGGTTTTGATTAACGGAAAAAGACGGCACAAAAGCGCCAACGTAAATTATGGCGGTTTGGGTAATGGCTCAACCGGGTATGATCTGAACTCGATACCTACAGGCTCTATTGATCGCATTGAGATATTGCGTGACGGTGCCGCTGCACAATACGGATCAGATGCGATAGCTGGTGTTATTAATATCGTTTTAAAGAAAAAAACGGATGATCTTTCGGTTTCCAGCACGGGTAGCACGCGACGACGTGGCGACGGGGTGGTAACACGTACCAATGTTAATTATGGTATAGGCCTGGGTAATGGCGGTTATATTAACACTACTGTCGAATATGCCACCCAAGCCGTTTCACTCCCGGCAGGGAAGGCAGATGCCGGACTGTATAACGGGCCAATATATGGCGGTGGCGCTAATACCAGGGGATACGATGCCGTTTATACCAAAGAAATTGATGATGCCATATTAAAGAGCCGTGGCATTGACCGTCACTTTTTTGATCAGCGCGCCAGCGGGTCAAATGCAGGGCAGGATGCTTTGTTGTTCTTTAACGCGGGGCTTCCGCTGAAACAATCGGCTGAGCTGTATGCTTTTGGCGGTATCAGTAGTCGCAATTCGCAGTTTACGGCAACTTATCGTCTGCCGGGATGGACATCAAGAAATAACAACTTTATTTATCCCGACGGTTTTTTGCCTGCCATGGAAAATAATATTGTTGATGAATCCATCGCGATAGGTATTAAAGGTAAAGTAGGTGATTGGAACGTAGATTTTTCAAACGTTTATGGAAAGAACATTTTCGGCAACCGGGTTGATAATTCACTGAATGCCAGTTTAGGACTAAAAAGCCCTACCAGTTTTGATGCAGGTAGCTATAATGCCAGCCAAAACACCACTGCTTTAGATTTTACCCGCTATTTTGATAAGATATTAAAAGGCCTGAACATAGCTTTTGGCGCGCAGCACCGGGTTGAAGGCTTCCAGATCAAGGCAGGCGAGGAGGCATCCTATTCTAAAGCCGATCAGCGTACTATTATTAATATTGATACTACAGTAGGGGGGATACCCTATCAGTCGGCCGCTGGTGTTACCTCCTTAAATGGTTTATCGGCAGGTTCGCAGATACACTTGGGTTTCAGGCCCGAAAACGCGGTAGATGTAACCCGTTCTGTAACCGCTGGATATGCGGATGTGGAACTTAATGTAACCAAAGAATGGCTGATTTCGGCAGCAGGCCGGGCTGAATATTTTTCTGATTTCGGCAATGTGTTTACCTGGAAAGCGGCAACACGTTATAGCTTTGCCCGATGGTTAAACCTGCGGGGATCTGCCAATACTGGTTTCAGGGCACCCGATCTGGCACAATCGTATTATACTTCTATATCAACCACGTTTCAGCAGGGCAGAGGTGTGGACATACTGACGGCATCAAACCAAAGCGCGGCTGCCAGGGCCTTGGGTATCCCGAAGCTATCGCCAGAAAAATCAAAGGGTTATACGTTGGGACTAACTTCAGCGCCCAGCAGTAACGTGGAGTTAACGGTGGATGCTTACCTCATCAATATTGATAACCGGGTGGGTAATACCGGTAATTTTTCGGCAACTGATGCTAATTTACCGCAGGATGTGAAAAACCTGTTCCAGCAAACAGGCGCTGCACAGGCCAACTTTTTTTACAATGAGTTTAGTACCCGCACCAAAGGAGTTGAATTTACGGGTAGCTATAATGTATTGCTTAACAAAGGCGATATCAAATTCTTATTCGGTGGCAACTTTGCTAAAAACGAGGTAACCAAAGTAAATACCCCGAAAGGCTTGGAGGCCTATAAAAACGTCATTTTAAGTCCGGCAGAAAGGGCAAGAGTAACCACCAATATTCCTGCTCAGAAAATAAACCTGCAAGGCATTTATAGCATTAATAAGTTTACGGTGTTGCTCAGAACCGTTTACTTCGGCAAGGTAACAACCGCCTCATTGCTAAGTGCTGCTGATCCGCTTAATCCGGTTTACTTCTATCAAACCCTTAAACCAATATGGGTAACCGATTTTTCTGTAGGTTATAAATTCACCGCCAAATTACAGGGTACCGTTGGAGTGAACAACGTATTCAATAGCCTTGGTGATTATACTGACCCTGCCATATCTGGCCTGCGTAACCCAACTGTTGTGGGTATCCAGAATGGGAGCGCCGGGATACAGCCATTTGTCAGGTTATCGGCTCATTTTTAATCAATTACTATACATATTATGAACAACATATATTATATCAAAAATAAACAAGCTGCAAAAGAATTGCTCTCCGTGATCTTATCAAAAGGACTGCTGCTGATAACCGGAGGATTACTTTTACTAACGTCATCCTGCAAAAAAACAGACTATCTGGATATCAATGCAGCCGACAGGCCACCGCTGGCTGCACATATCAGCTTTGTAAATGCCCGGCCCGTTAATGTGGGTATCCAGTTTTGGACATTTATCACCCAGGTAACAAAAACGGCGGTGCCCATCAATGGACAATCAGGCTATCTTGATGCCCAGTTTGGCGATGTGCAGATCAACTTTACCGAAGGTACGAACACATCATACAAAGCATCCCAGGAGTTTGGTAACAGTGCCACTTTTACAAGCAGCGGTGGCCCTAACGGCCCTGTAGCCAATTATTACCATACTGTATTTGCGGTTAAAAACACCAAAGCCACGGCCGATTCGCTCATTCTTTTTTATGATGATCTAACGGCACCCGCGGCAGGTAAAGCAAAAATAAGATTTGTACACCTGGCCCCCGGAAACCCTAATGTTGATTTTGGCATAAGTGGGCAAACCGCATTGTTTACCAACACAGCCTATGGCCGTGCTGGAGGTTCCATTTTATCAGGAACCGGGTTTAACACCTGGTCAATAGGGCCGTTTGTTGCTGTTGATGCCGGTACGGTTAATTTTTCGGTTACTAATACAGCCAATCATTCGGCAGTTAGCATCCTGAACAACCAGCTTAGCAATATCAATCTACAGGCAGGGAAAATTTATACCATTTATATTAATGGAACGCCAGGCAGTACAAATATTGGAGCAACTATACTCACACATAATTAAAAATATAGCACAGGATATAAGTGATTTAATAGCATGTGCTTATAAAGTATGCCCGGTTCAGTTCCGGGCTGCTTTAATTTTTAAACTGCAAATAGTAATATGATTATATTTGATGTAACTAATTAAAAACCAATAAAATATAGATATCATGAAAACAAATAGCCGCAGAAAATTTATAGAAAACACTTTAAAAGCAACTGCAGTAGTTGCAATAGGTGGTTCAGCCATTTTAAACACCGCATCAGCATCTATCATTAATGTTGATCAGGGCAATGTTGCTGATCCATTAAAGTTTACACAAGTCCCTTTAGGGTTTGATTATGGGGCCCTAGAGCCAAATATTGATGCGCTAACTAACGAAATACATTATACCAAACATCATACTGCTTACATTAAAAATGTGAACGAAGCCATTGTTGCCGAAAAACTGAGTTTTACTTCAGAGAAAGAGTTTTTTGACAATACTTCCAAGCTTTCGGCAAAAGCAAGGAATAATGGTGGTGGCGCCTGGAATCATAACTTTTTTTGGCAGAGTTTAAAACCCGGAACAGCTACTGGTCCTGATGGTAAAGCTAAAGATGCTATTGTGGCCACATTTGGTACTGTAGATAAGTTTAAGGAGCTGTTTACCCAGGCAGCGCTAACCCGCTTCGGTTCTGGCTGGGCATGGTTGGTTAATGATAATGGAACTTTAAAAGTTACATCGACAGCTAATCAGGATAATCCGTTGTTTGACAATGCGCAAATAAAAGGCACCCCGCTTTTGGCTTTGGATGTTTGGGAGCACGCCTATTACTTAAAATACCAGAACAAACGCAACGAATATATTGCCAACTGGTGGAATGTAGTGAACTGGGATGAGGTAAATAAACGATTAGGGTAATATGGGAGTAGCGCTAAACGCCAATCAAATTACAGGTTGGAAAATTTATGAACGAATAGCGGTAAGATCATTCCTGATATTTGCTGTTATTACTTTTATACCATTTAACCCGGATTTTTATAAGCAGGATTTTAATGCCGGCTTTTCTGTTACCGACTATCCCTGGCGTTGGCTTGATGTGGTCAGTCAAAATACCCCCTGGTTTTTTGAAGGTCAGGAGGGGCATAATTATTGGGGCTGGTTCATTACGCTTGGTATCACTTTTTTAGCAGGTATAATATGGGAGCTGCTGGATAAGCGGCGAGCGAATTTCGATCATATTTACAATTGTTTTTTTACTGTAGTGAGGTACCAGATAGTGCTAAGAATGTCGTGGTTTGCCATTGCTAAGTTTTTTCCGGTGCAGATGCCTTTTCCAACCATAAGTCAATTAAATACCAATCTAGGCGATTTTACACCGGGCAAATTATACTGGCTCACTACTGGAGTGTCACCCTTTTTTGAAGTTTTTGCCGGCATATTTGAATTAACAGCAACTGTTTTACTATTGTTTAGGCGTACCACCACATTGGGCGCACTTATGATGATCGCTATTTTATTGCCTATATGGTTTGTAAATATTGGTTACAATGCAGGTGTGGAGCTTGCCAGTATGCATTTACTGGTGTTGTCGGTCGCGTTATTAATAAGGGATCTGCCCAGATTTTGGCACATACTTGTACAACAGAAAAATGTAGCTTTAACCTATGTAAGACCATTTGTTTTTACTGTCGGTTGGAAACGCACTGGTAGTTTACTATTAAAAGTGGCATTTATTTTTCTGTTCCTGGTATATAGAGGATACGAATACGGTAAACTGTATGCCGCCGGGAAAACTTTCAAGTTGCCGCTGGAGAATGGCATAAAAAGCTTTACAGGTTATTATAATGTGGAAGAATTCCGGTTAAACGGGCGTGTGATCCCATACTCGCCTGATGATACCGTGCGATGGCAAAATGTAATATTTGAAAAGTTTAATACCATCAGCATAAAAGTAGCCAAACCTTTTGCATTGAACACCCAAAACAAGATCCGTACAACGGAATACTACGGTAATGTCGGCCGGTTTTTTTATGGATATGAAGCTGATACAACAAAGCAAATTTTGGTGTTAAAAAATCGCGCTGATACAGCTGTCAAACTGAGCTTAAATTATTCAAGGCCCTTTTCAGGTGGATTTATTTTAAGAGGAACCAACGGAAATAAAGATTCGGTTTATGTGGTACTGAAAAAGATCAATAAAACATATCCGCTTGCAATTAGCAGAAACTGAAGGTTACGACGTAGATGATTGCGGATTAACTTCCAATAAAAGGAGTTATTATAGTATACAAAATGGTCTGGTGTAAAACATCAGATCATTTTTTTTAAGTAGGCAACTTTAATTTAAATGATAAATTATTGATCAACAAAATAAAACAACCATATTTTATTAAATTTAGCTGTATTATTATTTTCTATCCTGCTGATTATTAAAAATTCTCTATATCAATATAAATAATGCTTGCTTATATTTGAATTGACTATGAAAAATAAAATAACAGCGCTGTTGCCCCTTTTATTGGGGTCTTTATATGGTTATGCTCAAAAAATTGAACCGGCATCCTGGCAAAAATTTCCGGATAGCACTGTTGTTAAAGTACATCCATCTTATAATAATGTTACCGGCGTACACCGCTGGTTATTTGGCGAAAACTTCCGTAAAGAATGGGCAGCACCGGTAAAGCTGCCAATAATTAAGCTATCAGAGGTAAATGGTGGCTTAACAACTTTAAAACAGGGTGGTGGCATGCAATCCAAATCATTGCGGCTGGAAGATAAAACCGGCAGGGAATGGGTACTGCGTAGTGTAGAGAAAGTGCCAGATAAGCTATTGCCTGAAGGCCTACAGGGTACATTTGCGGTTGACTGGATAGATGATGAGTTTAGCGGGCAGCACCCTTACTCAGCCCTGATCGTTCCGCCATTGGCTGACGCTGCCGGGGTACCACATGCCAACCCGGTTATTGGTGTTGTAGCCGCCGATCCTGCATTAGGCGAATATAGCAAAGTGTTTACAGGTATGATATGCTTACTGGAAGAGCGTGAGCCTACTGGTAAATCTGATAATACGCTTAAAACAGAGGGTGAATTAATAGAAGATTATAATAACCGGTTTGATGGTGAGGGATTTTTACGTGCCAGGATGCTTGATCTGCTGATAGGCGACTGGGACCGTCATGAAGATCAGTGGCGCTGGGGAGTAACCAAAGGAGATAAGGGTAAAAGCTATGAGGCCGTTCCCCGCGATCGCGATCAGGTGTTTCACGTTAACCAAGGCGTGTTTCCAACAATAGCGGCACTTCCCTGGGTTGATCCATTACTGGGAAATTTTATAGGCGATCTTGGTAGGGTAAAGTATTCCTTGTTTAAAACAAGGTTTATGAGGCAATTTCCGGATGCACAAATGAGCTATGATCAATGGATGAAGATAGCCAATGATTTTGCAAAGGCCGAAACAGATGAGGTATTGGAGGCTGGTTTAAAACGCCTGCCCAAGGGAACATATGATATACGCCACAAGGAACTGCTGGCCATATTAAAACAACGTCGTGATAATATTCCTGCTGCCATGTCACGATATTACTATTTTATCAATAAGATAATAGATATTCATACCACTGATAGAAATGAGCAGATCACGATTAGCGATGCTCCTAATAAAGGTATGCGGGTTGAGGTTGAGAAACTGAATAAGTCAGGGCAATCCAAAGGTACGCTGATGGATATGACCTATCAGCCGGATATTACACAGGAAATAAGATTATATACCGCAGCTGGCGACGATCATATCGTAATTAATAACAGCTCATCGCCTATTAAACTGAGAATTATTGATAGCGCAGGTAATAAAACCTTTGATGTTAAACAATCAAACAACAGAGTACAGGTTTATGGTCCTAAGGATAGCACCCGTTTTACAGGTAATGTAAACCGTTTGAGCAAGCATTTATCAAATGATACAACCAATAACAGATTCCTGCCTACCAATTTATACAATGTATGGATGCCACTGGCTACAGCGGCTCTCAATAGGGATGATGGTTTTTTGTTAGGTTTGGGCTTTAAATACATCGGGAAGGATGGTTTCAGAAAACTGCCATACTCTACCATGCAACAGGTAATGGTCACCCGCTCCTTTGCTACTGATGCATTCCGGATTAAATATGATGGTGAGTGGATACAGGCTATAGGTAAGGCTGATTTTACAATGCAGGCAAATATACAGGCCCCTGACAATACCATGAACTTTTTTGGCCGTGGTAACGAAACGCAGCTTTTAAAGTTCGCCGGTTATCGCCGATATTACCGCACCCGTTTTGATACCTATCAGTTTGATCCGGCCCTGCGCTGGCATACGGGCAAGGGTAGTACAGTGAGTGTTGGTCCTTCACTACAGTTTTACCACATGAATTTGGCTGATAATGCAGGTAGGTTCGTTAATCAAACATCGCTTATTAACTCCTATGATAGCAGTACATTAAATAAGGACAAAGTGCACGTAGGGCTTATCCTTAATTACATTAGCAACCGTCGTAATAATAACATATTGCCCACCAGGGGATTTTATTTTAATGTAGTGGTGCAGGGTTATACCGGACTAAATACTTATTCCAAATCATTTATGCAGATAAAACCTGAGTTTACTTATTATCAAAGGCTCAACTCTTCGGGTAGCATCGTTCTTTCAGACCGTGTTGGTGGTGGTATAAGTATCGGCGATCCGGCGTTTTATCAGTCTATGTTCCTGGGAGGCCAGGGTAACCTGCTGGGGTATCTTCAAAACCGTTTCGCCGGACAAGATATGATGTTCAATAACTTGCAGGGTAGGGTAAAATTAGCCAAGATAGCCAGCTATATATTACCCGGTGAATTGGGTTTATCCGGATTTTATGATGTGGGCAGGGTATGGATAAAAGATGAACACTCTGATAAATGGCACACAGGAACTGGTGGTGGTTTATATTTTTGTCCGGCTAGTTTAACTATTGTACAGGTCTTGGCAGGACATTCAAATGAGGGCTGGTATCCTTACATATCACTTAATTTCAGAATATAGGTACACTTCCATGTTTGTACAAACAGTAAAAAGGGGAAATAGAACATTGGTCTATTTCCCCTTTTTACTGAACAGGATTTAATGAAAGTTAAAAGTTAGTATTTATAAACTACTTTTTTGTAAGCGCTATCTTAACCCCCATCAATATAAAAACCACTGCTGAAAACTTATTTAACCAGGTAGCGATCATCGGGTTAGCTCTTATTTTGGCTGAGAATGTACCTGCGAAAAAAGTTAACAACATTAACCATAACAGGCCTGTAGCCGCATAGGTAAGCCCGAGTATAATAAAAGGCTTAGCACTATGAATATAAGCTGGTTGTATAAACTGTGGGAAAAAGGCCAAAAAGAATATCGCGACTTTTGGATTCAGTGTATTGGTAAATACAGCAGAAATGTAAGTCTTTTTAATAGAAACCAATTGTTCAGTTTCCTTTTGTTTTATAATATTTTCTTTTGAGAATAGCTTGGTTATACCCAGATAAATCAGGTATGCGGCCCCCAGGTATTTAACAATACTAAATGCCATAGCCGATTGCGATAATATCAGCGATAAGCCAAATGCAGCCAATGTAGTATGTACCAATACCCCGGTTGTAATGCCCAGCGTAGCATAAATGCCCGATTTTCTGCCCTGGGTAATAGATTTATTTAGAATAAAGATGGTATCAATTCCAGGGGACATAATAAATAAAAAAGCGGCAATGAAAAATTCCGGAAAGTTTGTGATGCCCATATCTTCAAAAATAAATAATTTTTACAAAGA
This sequence comes from Mucilaginibacter sp., assembly GCA_030445275.1. Taxonomy (GTDB): domain Bacteria; phylum Bacteroidota; class Bacteroidia; order Sphingobacteriales; family Sphingobacteriaceae; genus Mucilaginibacter. The sequence continues at coordinate 4,821 of JAUCSE010000102.1, read as the reverse complement.
TATTTAAAACTGTATACTGGGCTAAAACATAGGGGGTGAATCAGGCAATTTTTATTGCACCGGTTTTATACAGGTCAATGGCTTGTTTTAAAATGGCCTGTATAGTTTTAACGGGAAGATCTTTGTCGGCTTCAAAAAGCATGATCTTCATGCGAGAGCGTTTTTCGATGATGAGGTCAGGATGGTCAAATCTTTGCCCTTCTACAATACCTAAATAGGGTTGGCCAAGTTTTTTATGTATCCACAAATAGCAAAACATTTTACCCTTATAGCAAAAAAATGGCATCCCATACTTCCAGGCTGTTGATACATCTTTATCCTGTTTTAAAATGATATCCCGCAATGCTAACAGGCAGCTTCTTGCAGGTTCATCTTTCTGCAGATAAAAGTTATCAAGCTGGGTTAACATGAGTGGTTAATCCTGAAAGGGGGCACCCTTATTGCTCAAGATAAATTTTGAAGCAATAAACGCAAAAAGACCCTGCACCAAACCCGAGAAAACGCCAATTACTATACCAATGATGGTCAGGGCAATTTGTGGAGATATTTTATAGGGATTATCATTATACATACTTACTTCTTTGGTGTGTTCTTTTGCATAATTATCATAAAACACAAGATGAGCAGCTATAATCCACACGCAATTGAGCAGGCTTAGGCAAAAACCATTGGTAAAATACATCCGGGTACAGTATTTAGCAATAAAGTATGCCGAGATAATAAAAATAACCAGCCAAAAAATTCCTTCAATATTGCTGGGAATAAAAAACGCGGTAGCAATGCCCATTGCCAAACCAAATAAGGAAAGCTTAAATAAGAGTTGCCAGTTCATGGTTTTTCAGGTTTTATTGGCTATAAGCCTGTATAAAATTATCTAAAACAAACTGAAAAACAAAGCTATATCTGAAAATGGAATATACTATTGATACTATTGCCTGCGGATTAGATTGATATTAATGAGGAATTATAGAAAAACAGATAAGCATAATTGCAGAAAGAAACATTAGAAAATACACGAATGTTTTAATATCCTTAAGGGTACGGCCCTCTTTTAGCACTATATTTCTAACAGGTTCTGACACTATAAGCGCTACAGAAAGCATCAGTATAAATCCTAAAGCTAATTGTGCTCCTAAAAAAGGAAAACCTTTGGCACCTGCTTTAAAAAAAGGAAAGAAATTTGATAAGATCAAAATATTCCAGATAATTACTATGGCAATAGCGACCGGTGTTTTGATCGGAAACCCTCCTTTTGATTGGGCTGCAATGATCTCCATATCAAGATGTGCGGGTAATGGATCTTTATTGCTTAAAAAACCAGTTTGCTCAATTTGGTGTATCAGCCCTCCGGGGTTTGAAGTTGTAAAGATTACTTGTGAATTATACGCTTTAACCAGATGATTGATCTTTATACCATTTTTAAAAATCTGACCACAAGGCTCGATAGAGATAACATCTGTAGGTCTGAACTGTAAATTACCAATAATGGATGCGTTCAGTTCCAGTTTATCGCGGGTAACCTTTAATGTGGCAAAAGGCCAGGAAGCATGTGCCATTCCAATTTTGGCTCCACCTGTTTCTTTTATTTCGTACATGTTTGTTTAGATTCTTATCGGTATACAGGATAAATCTATCAAAACAAATAAAGAAATAGTACAATTAAAAGATAATATTTGTCCGAATTAAACCCTTGATGGCCCCATCCCAAACATTTTTTTAAATGTATACGAAAAATGTGATAGGTTTTCGAAACCTACATCCAGGTACACTTCTGATGGTTTCTGACCTTTCTCTCTGATGAGGTAGTATGCTTCTGAAAGCCGTTTTTGCTGCAGCCATTGCCCCGGCGAAATGCGGAATATTTTTTCAAAGTCGCGCTTAAAGCTGGCCAGGCTACGGCCCGTAAGCTTGGCAAATTGTGCCGCGGGTACATTAAACATAAAATTCTTGTTCATGTAAGCTTCCAGATCAATTTTATAAGGCTCACTGAAGTCAAAAAGAAAATCATAAAACGTTGGATCTGCACTGAGCAGCAATTCAATGATTTCGCGGGTTTTTAACTCGACCATAGTGTCTGAAACTCTCTGATCACTTTCAAAATAAGGAATCAGCGAATCAAAATATCCCTTGATGAAAGGATTAGGCTGTAATATACATATAGAATCGCCAGTATAGTTTTTGGCCGGACTAAGCTTATATTCGGCGCTATACCTGCGTAAAAATGCCTGATCAAGTAATATACTGATCGATTTAAATTCACCTCCGGGTGGAGGAACTTTCTCTGATTTCACTAATTGATTCCTTCGGACGAGCCCTACGGTACCCGCTCCAAAAATCTTAATACCATCATTCGTTTTCCAGTGAGCTTCACCTGCTGTGATATACCCAAGTGCGTGTTCAGGTACAAATGATTCATTGCTCCGTTGTTTATGGTCAACACAGGAGTACAGCAGGTTATTGAACAGGACGTGGCTTTTGTCTTCCATCTCTTATCGGCATTTTAAATATACTGATTACTTTAATTGGCTCAACAGCATTTTATCAAATGTACGGTCGGGCAGTATTTTCCGCATGAAAAGCCCCAGCCCAGCCATATAACCACCATGATAGCGTGTTTTTGGAGTTTTTGCTTCGATGGCTTTCCTGATGAGGTTTACAATAACTATGGGATCGGCGTTTTTCGCATTTGCTTTTACCGCTATGCCTGCAAATTGTTTGGCCAGGGTTTGGTAGGCTGTATTGCCCGAAGTTTTCAGCAGGCTATCCATGGCTATTTCGCTCCATTCAGATTTTATACCACCTGGTTCAATAACCACTACATCAATACCAAACTGCTTTACCTCGTTGCGCAGACTATCACTCAGTGCTTCCAGCGCAAATTTACTGGCATGATACCAGCCGCCAAGCGCTGCCGCGAATTTACCGCCGATAGATGATATGTTGATGATCTTGCCATAATGCAGCCTGCGCATGTGTGGTAAAACCAGTTGTGTTAATCGGGCCGCGCCAAATACATTTACTTCCAGCTGGTAACGTGCGTCGCTGATAGGTACATCCTCAATGGCGCCATATGAGCCAAAGCCGGCATTGTTAATCAGAACATCAATGCGACCCTCGTATTTAATAATAGCTTCAACACCAGCTACCATTGATGCCTCATCAGTTACATCCATGGCCAAAACCTTTACACCAAGTTGTTCTATATCCTGCATTTTATCAATCCGGCGGGCAGCGCCGTAAACCGTATGTCCGTCTTGTAATAAATGCCTTGCCATTTCCTTACCCATACCGGCTGATGCTCCGGTTATTAATATGACCTTTTTCATTTTTTCTGTTTCGTTTATTTACAAAACAAAGGTGAGGGTAAATGGGAGCCTGGAGGTTTGTTGAGTAGCTCAACTTTACTTTGTTGGGTAGCTCAAGTGGAAAGGATAAAATAAAAAAGGAGGCTGTCACCCTGAGCTTGTCAAGGGGCGTGCGCAGAGGCTTACCCACCATGCTTCGACAGGCTCAGCATGACAGACTGTTGGGTATTAATTAAAAGTGTTTAAAAACCATAACCAGCATGTTCAACATCATAGCCGGCTTTTAAAAAACAACTTTTTATGGTATCGCTAATATCAGTGAGGTTAAACGGCTTGGCTAAAAAGGCATCGGATCCGTAATTGCCCAGCGACTCCAGCACCCGTGGATATGCGGATACCATGATCACTGGAATATGTGCCGTTTCGGGCGTAGTTTTTAGCATATGGCAAAGTTCGCCGCCATTAATGCCAAATAATATGTAGTCCAGTATTACCATGTCGGCGTTATAATTGATAGTTGCCTTACATATATCATCGGTAAAACTGAGCACCATAACTTCATAACCCTCCATCTCGAGTGCATCTTTCATCACTTCAAGTATATCCTCGCTATCATCAAGGATTAAAATTTTTTTAGGCATATGGTACATTATTAAATTGGTACCTGTAACAACGTTTGGTCAACAACTTTTGTTTTTACCATTAAACATATTGCTGTAATAATTGAGTTACATTTTAGGCTTCAAGTTCCGTTATAATTGTGTGTACCGTTTTTAATACCATGTCTAAACTGGTGGGGGTGTTAGTTACTTTGGCTATCATGATACCGCCTTCAATCAACGCGATCATGGACAGGGCGGTTCTTTCCGTATTAATACCAACCTTCAATTCGCCGGCTTCAATCCCGGTATTTATTAGCTCCTCAATGTTTTTTTTCCACCTCAAAATTACCTGGGCTGCTTTTTCTTTTAATACCGGGTTGGTATCGTCGGCATCAACAGCAGTGTTTAGGATAGGGCATCCACCTTCGGGAAAGGTTACCGTGGTAAAACTGTGATAAACTTTGGCGTAAACCATCAGCTTTTCGTGATAGGTAGGGGCATTTTTGATCAGTTGAGCTACCTGTTTACGTACTTTTGACGTATTATATTCAAACGCGGCTACGGCAACTTCTTCCTTATTTTTAAAATTACCGTATATACTGCCCTTGGTAAGACCAGTAGCCTCGGTTAAATCAGATAACGAGGTGCCAGCATAGCCTTTTTTATTAAAGATGCCCGCCGTAGTTTCTACAATAAACTGGCGGGTTCTTTCGGCTTTTGATAATTCGTTTTCCATAATGCAAATGTACCAATTGGTATTTTGATATTATAATTAGAAAACTAAACTGGCTGTCATTTCCTTTAGATTAGCTTCAACAAAATAATATAGGTTGTTATTATTGTTGAAGCTTTCTTTTTGCTTCTTTTTCTTTGTTAATAACTATGATTTTTGTGGAAAAAGTTAACAGCGGTAA
>JAUCSE010000099.1 GCA_030445275.1 Mucilaginibacter sp. | reverse complement strand
AGATCGTCCGGTGTTCCCGGGTGATGATGCCAGGGAATTCTGGGTGAGGGCCGAAGATCGCACCCGCGATACCGCACAGCGTTATGATCGCCTCGGATTGGCGGAATATGAGGCCATGGAGGCATTTGTAAGATACCGGTTTTAAATTGGTCGATAGTCCATAGACGATGGTCCATGGATTTTTATAATAAATGAAAACGGCGATAGGCTCACACCTATCGCCGTTTTCATTTATCTGCTTATTATTTATAAATATGGACTTGCTTCTACAACCCTATCTTCCCGTTCACCAATTCAATGATCTCCGCTTCCAAAGCTATCGCCTTGCGCTCTATCTCATTGCCCCTATAAATAATGTCGTTCACAAAATCTTTATCCTTATAACCCGAGGCGTTAATCTTTACATTCATAAAAGCCCCTAACACGGCGGTGCGGGCACAAAGCGCGGCAACGCCGGCATCGGTTACAGAATTGGGGTTACCAATTTCAACCATGGCTTTGATCACATCCATACTGCTTAGCGCGGCTTGCATCACTTTAAATGGAATTTCGATGGCGTATTTAGTAGCATCCTGTATTGCTTTATCACGCGCGGCTTTTTCTTCGGGAGTTGATTTGGGTAAACCAAACGATTCCATGATCCGGTTAAACGCTGTAGTATCCAGGTCAACCAGGCTGATCAGTTCGTCCTTATAAACCTGTGCTTTCTCGGCCCAGTTGCTAAACTCTTCCCAACGATCATCCCATCCTTTTTTGTGCGAGCTCAGGTTGGCCACCATGCCTGCCAGCGAAGCACCTAATACACCCACATAAGCAGAAATAGAACCACCACCCGGCGCCGGGCTTTCGCTGGCAGTTTCATCGGCAAACTCCACCAGGCTCATGCTCACCAGTTTGCTGGCGGCTTTATCTTTTAACAGGTACTCAATAATACGTTCTTCGGGAATAAACGGACCAAGCTCATCCAATCCCATTGATTTTATAGCAATCTTGATCAGTTCTTTTTCGCTTACCCCAACGGAGCGTTGTTGCTTGAGTAGGAAATATTTACCGGCATCCAGCATCGCTTTCAGCGGGATCAATCCTACTAACTCACTGCCTGTAACCCGGATACCACGCTCATTGGCTTTGGCACAAACCTCGTCGAACGCTTTATGCACGGGGGTTACCTCGATATTGGTCAGGTTCATGGAGATCTGCGCGATGCCGTATTCCTCAATATACCAGCCAATGGCTTTCACCGCTTTTAATGAACCGGGGATGTTTTTAGGTTTGCCGTTATCATCATTCACGGTACGGCCGGCCTCACGCACATCAAAAGCGATAGCATTGGCCCTGCGGGTTGAGGTAGTGTTCAGGTTTACGTTATATGCCACCAGGAAATCGCGCGCCCCAATTACTGTAGAACCCCGTTTTACATCATGCTCTGCCGGACCAAAATCCGGAGCCCATTCAGGTAATTTGATCTTCTTGAAAAAACCCTCATACTCACCAGCCCTGATCACCGACAGGTTACTGCGGTTTTTATTGGGTTGTGCCCGCTCATACAAATAAACCGGGATCTCTAATTCCTCACCCACCCGTTTAGCCAGTTTACGTGCATACTCCGCGGTTTCTTCCATGCTGATATTACTAATAGGTATCAGCGGACAAACATCGGTAGCGCCCATCCGTGGATGCTCTCCTTTTTGCTTGCTCATATCAATCAGCTCTCCGGCCTTTTTTATGGCGAGGAAAGCAGCTTGTATTACTTTTTCAGGTTCACCCACAAAGGTTACCACGGTACGGTTAGTGGCCTTACCGGGGTCAACATTCAGTAAACGCACACCTTCCACCGATTCCACCTCATTGGTGATCTGTTTTATAATATCAAGGTTTACACCTTCGCTAAAATTGGGTACACATTCTATTAGTTTCTGGCTCATTGGTTCATTAGTTTATTTGTTCATTGGTATTTGTTTCTCGCGTTTTTTCAAACTCCCCTCTTGAGAGGGGGTGTGTTAGATGGTGTGATAGCAGGGGTGTGTTATTCGCCTGGCGTACACAAACACACCCCTCCCCCCTCTCAAGAGGGGAATCGCACTACCCACCCTTTTAATTCTTTATATACCTGCCGTCCATACCTTATCTGGTTTTAACTTCCCCTGATGATATAATATTTCGCGGTAATCATCATAAGGGTAAGCCTGCATATCGGCAAGTTTACCTTTGGTTAAAATACCACGGTCATTTAGTTTTAATGCCGATGCAGCTCTGAAGGTTAAGCCTGCGAACACCTCGGCAGCACATAGTTTTTCAGCAGCACCCATTACCGCGGCCTGCATCAGCAGATCGCCCATTGGTGCTGATCCAGGGTTCCAATCGCTGGCAATAGCCAGGCAGGTTCCTGCATCCAGCAGTTTACGGGCAGGCGCATAGGCCATTCCTAACCCTAACGATGCACCGGGTAAAGTTACCGCAACGGTATCAGATTTAGCCAGCATACTGATCTCCCGATCCGTACTCGCTTCCAAATGATCGGCCGAAACGGCCCGGGCCTTAATAGCCACCTCACTCCCGCCGGTAGTAAACTGATCGGCATGAACGGTTACTTCAAAACCCAATTGTTTGGCTTTGGCCAGGTAGTTAAGGGCATCGCTGGTGTTAAAGGCGCTTTCTTCAATAAATATATCCACCCGGTTTGCCAATCGCTGTTGTTTAATAACCGGCAGTAGGTTTTGTAAAATATGGTTCAGGTATTCCTGATGTGTTCCATTAAAATCTTTGGGCAGTATATGAGCTGCTAAACAAGTTGATACAAGATTGGCATGAGTTTTATCTGCAGCAGCTTTGATAGCTTTTAGTTGCTTCAGTTCGCCGTCGATACTTAAACCGTAACCGCTTTTAACTTCGATAGTAGTAACCCCTTCGGCTAAGTGTCGCTCCACCCGCTTTAACAACAGATCAGTTAATGTACTTTCGTCTACCGCACGAGTTTGAGTAACAGAATCCCAGATACCGCCACCTGCTTTGGCTATTTCCAGGTAGGTTTTACCGGCAGTACGCAAGGCATAATCCTTTGCCCGGCTGCCCGCAAAACAGATATGGGTATGGCAATCAACAAAACCGGGTAACAGCACATGGTGGCCAACAATTTCTTCAATTGGTGCCGATGGATTAGCCGCCCGTAGTTTATCAAAATCATCAACGGCCACGATCAGTCCATCCTCCACCAATACTCCCCCCTGCGGAATGATCTGCAATTGCTCATCCTTCAAGGCTCCTTTTAAGGACAACCCTGTTAACAGCAATATTTGTGTAAACGGACCTATTAGTTTCATTTTTATCAAGCTAAAAGCTTAAGGCAAAAAGCCGAAAGCCAAAATATACATCATTAAGAAAGCTTTTGGCTTTCCGCCTTAAGCCTTCCGCTTCTTACCACACCTTCAAATCAAACTTATCTGCCCATTCCTGTGCCTTATCATAACCGGCATCGGCATGGCGGAAGATACCCATCGCGGGATCATTGTGCAAAACACGTTTAAGGCAGGTAGCCGCGCGGTCAGTGCCATCGGCCAAAACAACCATGCCGGCATGTTGCGAATAGCCCATACCCACCCCGCCACCATGATGGAACGAGATCCAGGTTGCGCCACCCGATGCATTGGCCATCAGGTTGAGCAGCGGCCAGTCGGATACTGCGTCTGAGCCATCCTTCATTGATTCTGTTTCACGGTTTGGCGATGCCACCGAGCCACAATCTAAATGATCGCGACCGATCACGATAGGTCCTTTTACTTTGCCGGTTTTTACCAATTCGTTAAATAACAGGCCGGCTTTTTCCCTGTCGCCCATACCCAGCCAGCAAATCCGTGCGGGCAGGCCCTGGAACGATATCCTTTCCTGCGCGTTTTTAAGCCATTTGATCAGTGGTTTATCCTCCGGGAATAATTCCATCAATGCTCTATCCGTTGTAAAAATATCTTCCGGATCGCCGGATAAGGCCACCCACCTGAAAGGCCCCTTACCCTCACAAAACAACGGACGGATATAGGCCGGGGTAAATCCTGGGAAGTTAAACGCGTCAGACTCACCACCCTGTTTGGCAAACTCGCGCAGATTGTTACCATAATCAAAGGTAACAGCACCCTTATTCTGCAATTCCAACATCAGGCTTACATGCCGGGCCATACTTTTTAGCGATAACCGTTTATATTCCACAGCATTGTTTTTGCGTAATACGGCAGCATCCGCTAATGATAATCCGTTGGGGATATAGCCGTTCAATGGATCATGTGCAGATGTTTGATCGGTTAAAATCTCAGGGATAACACCGTCTTTTAATAATTGCTCCAACAGATCGCCGGCATCGCTAACCAGGCCTACCGAAAGTGTTTCTTTTTTGGCGATGGCTTCTTTGATCCAGGCTATGGCTTCACCATAAGAATGGGTTATCCGGTCGATGTATTGTGTATCTACCCGTTTTTGAATGCGTGTGGCATCCACATCGGCACCTAAAAAAACGCCGCCGGCCATGGTTGCAGCCAGTGGCTGAGCGCCACCCATACCGCCTAAACCAGCGCTTACGATCAGCTTACCGGCCAGGTCACCATTAAAATGTTGATTACCGCACTCCACAAAGGTTTCGTAAGTGCCCTGTAAAATACCTTGCGTACCGATGTAAATCCAGCTACCGGCTGTCATCTGCCCATACATCATCAAACCTTTGGCGCGCAGCTCATTAAAATGCTCCCAATTAGCCCATGCAGGCACCAGGTTGCTGTTGGCTATCAACACACGCGGTGCCTCAGGATGGCTGCGTACTATACCCACCGGTTTGCCCGATTGTATAAGTAGCGAGTGGTATTCATCCAGTTCCAGCAGCAGTTCAATGATCTTTCTCAATGATTCCGGGTTACGTGCTGCCTGACCGATACCGCCATATACTACCAGCTCCTCCGGATTTTCGGCTACCTGGCCATCCAAATTATTGAGCAGCATGCGTAATGGCGCTTCTGTTTGCCAGCTTTTGGCATGCAACTGCATACCGCGCGGCGCTTTATACACCGGGTGGTTGGCGTAGATTTTAATAAATTCCGAACTCGTCATGGCTGAGATTTATATGGTGATTAATGGCTGTTTCATTGGCAATTGCCTGCAATGAGCCGTTAGTGATCAGTTGGTGTAAATTATTGATATCGTCTGCAAAAACGCGATCGTCCTGTATGTGTGGCACGTGTTCCCTTACTTTTGCATGAATAGCCTCGATAACCGGGGTTGATTTTAGTGGCCGGCGGAAATCAACAGCCTGCGCGGCATACAATAATTCAATAGCTTGTATATATTCCAGGTTATCTATCACCTGGTGCAGCTTGCGCCCGCTGATAGAACCCATGGATACGTGATCTTCCTGCCCAAGTGAAGTAGGCACACTATCGGCACTGGCCGGGAAACACAGGGTCTTATTTTCGGTGACCAGTGCCGCAGTAGTGTATTGCGGTATCATTAAGCCCGAATTCAATCCGGCATTCTGCGTAAGCAGTTTAGGTAGTCCGTAACGTCCTTCGCTCATGAGGTAGCAACGGCGGTCGGCAATATTGCCCAGTTCGGCAGCAGCAACGGTGGCATAATCCAACGGCAAAGCCAGCGGTTGTCCATGAAAGTTACCACCGCTAATGGTATCATCGGCATTAAAAATAACGGGATTATCGGTTACCGAATTCAATTCTACCTCGGTCAGTTCCTTGAGGTGCAGCCAGGCATTGCGCGATGCTCCGTGCACCTGCGGCATACACCTTAATGAATAGGGATCCTGTACCCTGTCGCAATTCACATGCGACGAATTGATCTCTGATCCTGTTAATAAAGTGAACAGCCGATCTGCAACCATCTTTGTACCTTTAAACGGGCGGATGGCATGCAGCCGGGCATCAAATGGCCTTGCTGACCCCATCAGTCCTTCTAACGACAAGGCACCGATCAGGTCGGCACGGTTCAGGGCATCATCCAATCGTTGCACCGCCTTTACGGCGAAGGCTAATATAAATTGTGTACCATTGATGAGTGCAAGCCCCTCTTTCGGGCCTAACACCAATGGCTGCAGATTGTGCTTTTTTAGTAATTGACCAGCAGGTATGCGTTCCCCATTTTCAAACACCTCCCCCAAACCTATCAGCGGTAAAAACAAATGTGATAAGGGAGCCAGATCGCCGGAAGCTCCAACCGATCCTTTTTCGGGAACTACCGGGATAATATTATGGTCAATATGCCAGATGATGCGCTGCAATGTTTCGGGAGCAACACCGGAGTACCCCTGTGCCAAAGCCTGAACCTTACTGATCATCATTAACTTGGCAATTTCCTGCGGAATAGGTTTACCTACGCCCACGCTATGGCTTTTCAGAATATTGCTTTGCAGCAAACTGGTATCGGCTTCAGATATGCGGGTATCGCACAGCGGACCAAAACCCGTGTTAATACCATATACAGGGTGCTGCGCGTGTACAATTTTTTCCACCTCGCGCCATGAAGAGCGGATGGCTTCGTCGGCATCAGCATTAATAATACCTTTTGTTTTACCGGCTGCTATATCCAGGCAAATACCAATGGTTAAATGGTCGGTGCCGTAATTAAATATACTACTCATGGTTGGCGGGTTTTAAATTGGCTGCTAATTTTTCACTGATCATACCGGCAAGATTAACGGAGCGGAAAGCGGTTTCGAGCCTCGTTATGGCGGGCAGTAATTGCTGTGCCGCTTCATCATTTTCAACCAATTCAGTCATGGCTGTGCTGATAGCATCCCACATAGGCAATATTTGTGCTAAAAGTTCGCGGCCACTATCGGTAAGTGTTACCAGTTGTCTGCGGCCATCATCCGTACAAGTGGCGCTGGTAACCAGCTTACGGTTTTTTAAATTGGTGATTAACTGACTGGCAGCCGGGTGCGAAACCTCGATCTGCTCGCTCAGTTCCTTGATAGATAATGCTTCGTTTTTCGATAATAAATAGAACACCGGGAACCAGCTGGCATCAAAATCAATACCTTCATTTTGATAGGCCCGGTTAATTTCGGCCAAAAAAGCTTCGCTCAGCCGACGTAACCGACTGCCCAAAACCAGGTAACCGAGGCTTTGATATAAATTCATTGTGCAATTTATATAAGTGCTTATATAATTGCAAATTTTATTTTTTCTTGGATAGAATAAATCCAAGAGACACATGTAATGTGTCTACAAAAAACAAAACGTAGAGACGCATTACATGCGTCTTTTCATGACCAGCTTAGGGAACATCTCCCGTAATATCACCCTATAAATAAGGGTGTTTTTACGCATAATAAATATGTTTTAATAGTTAATTTTATATCCACAAAACCCCCTGTTACATGACAAGTGCACCAGTAGCTGATAAACAAGCCGAAACCAAACTCGCGGTAGATTCTATAAAACCTTTTGAAAACATAGCGCTGGCTTTTTCGGGCGGTGGTTTCCGTGCTGCTTCATTTTCATTGGGTGTACTATCTTATTTTAATAAAGTAGTATTTACTGACGATGCTGATGTGCTTAACGGTCAAACGCTTTTGCAGCAGGTGCGTTATATGTCTTCGGCATCTGGCGGTACCATAACCACTACTCTATATACTTTATACAACGCGCAGGGTAAAACTTTTGGTGAATTTTATGCCAAGTTATTAAAGGGGCTTAATGGCGACGATCTGTTACAGCAAGCTCTGGAAATTTTGGCCGATAAAAAACACTGGAATAAAACACCACAAAAAAGTCGCAATATTATAAACGCTTTCGCCCTGGCTTATGACAAATATTTGTTTGATGGCTTAACGCTGCAATCCCTTTACCATACCGAATCGCAGGCTGCGCATCTGCAGGAAGTTTGCTTTAACGCTACGGAGTTTTACACCGGGCAATCGTTCAGGCAAGCAGTGAAACTGGTGCCCGACAATAGTACTGACGAATATTTTAAATATGGCAACGAAGAAATATATGTTGACCGATCAGTTGCCGGTAAAATAAAACTGGGCGATGTGCTGGCCGCCTCTTCTTGTTTTCCGGCTGGGTTTGAGCCTATCATTTATCCGAATGATTTTACCCATCAGGATTTAACTGAACATGAACTGAAGGAAGCCCTTACCCTGGTACCGCAAACCGGCGATAAACAGGAAACTGATTTTATAACACGAAGACGGTTCGGCTTGATGGATGGGGGCATTACTGATAACCAGGGCCTGCAAAGTTTGATGGATGCTGATGGCAGGCGACAGAGTGATAAAACCGATTTCCCCTATTTTGATCTGATGCTGATAAATGATGTAGGCAGTCATTTTATACAGCCTTATGTAATGCCCAAAGTAAAAAAAAGCTTCGAACTTAATTTATGGGGAGTGTTTTATATAACCCTGGGCATTTTGCTAATCGGAATTGTGGTGGCCTGGCTGGGTGTAAGGTATAACAGCACCTTTGCCATGATCGTGGGTGCATTACTGATCCCTATTCCTTTTATCTGGGTATCTGCTGTGTTATATGTAAGGCACGTACTTTTGGGTGTTTCCAGATCATCGGTGGGGATGAATTTAAAAAGAAATTTTACCGAACAGATCATATCCTTATTGGTGAGCTATTTTTCTAAAACCCCCATCAACCTGATTACACAAATGCTAACAGCCCGTGCCCAATCTGTACTGATGCTGAATACCAGCATTTTTTTAAAACGCATCAGGCAATTGCTTTATGACAAGTTTTACGGTACTGCACAATGGAAAAACCGGGGTAAAGGCAACCACGTGTATGATCTTTCGTTTTCAAATGATATTAACCGCAATGAGGGTAATGACTGGAGTGTAACACCAGCTGCCGCTTCCCCGCTTAACCCCAGCGAGAACATGCAAATAGTAGCACAAACGGCATTCAATATGGGTACCACCCTTTGGTTTGATAAACAATCGGCTGAGCAGCAGCATTCCGAATCCTGCCTGGTGGCTACGGGCCAGTTTACTACCTGCTATAATTTATTGGAATACATCAACAAGTTGTTGGCACAAAAAACCGCAGGTAATTTGTATGATGATAAATACCAAACCCGTTTGTTAAAACTTCAGGCACAAATGCAGGAGGATTACGAACATTTTAAAACTGATCCTTTTTTTATGTACAATGCCTCGGGTACCGATCTTAAGATACCCGGTTTTAAACCTTTAAAAATGATCGATATTCCTTTTCCTGAAAACTGGAAGGAGAAGAAGCTGGGTTAATGTACCGGGGAGAACGATGATGATAGTTACTAATTCGTTATTCCCTCGCCTTTTGCATAGCCCTTATCATTTCCGGATAGCCCTCATGGCGTAACATGGCCTTAATAGTGTTAACAATGCGGTTGGCGCGGGTAGGTTCGGTTTTGGCACTGTTTATCCAATTGATAAAATATCTCCTGTGGCCTTCAGTAAGAGTATTGAAAAACTCTCCGGCCTCGGGTTCAAAATCAAAACACTCCTGCAGATCGTCCGGGATATCAACTTTAAAATCAATATCGTGTTCAAGCTGGGCACGCAACATTGCCCCCCGGTGTTTGTGCAAACCTTTACAGATCTCTTTTTTAAGCGCCATTATAAAATTCCCATCACCAATAGGCATCAGGGCCATGCCTGCAACAGTTAATTCATCCAATTTACCTTTTACCCTGAATGATTTTTTATTACCGGGCTTCATTTGTTGCGCTAAATCAGCCGGAATTTCAATATAAGTCCAGCCCGTCTTTTCGCCTTGTTCTCCAAATTGCAAAATAATGGTGTTAAAATCAATCATAATAAAGCTTAACTGAAATTCTGTTGCTAAGTATTTAAAAAATACTGCAATATGTTAAATGATTGTTAAATCGTCAAAATTCGTAACATTAGTTGTAACGTATGGGATATTGCTGATGTCTTATAGATATAAAATTAATCATTAAATATTAAGAACCTTAAAAAACAACAATATGAAAACTTTAAAATCAATAATACTCGGCTTAGCTTTACTGGTAGTATGCAGCGTGGCCAAAGCCACCACTTATACAGATGGTGACAACTTAACTCAAACCTATGCTATCAATACTTACATTGATGCCATGACCCACGGAAAATTAAAGAATTTAGGCGAAGTGGTTGATCAGGATGCCAAATTCAGCATGTTACGCGGTAAAGCTGTATTAAACTTTAGCAAAGATGAAATGATTGAATCATTAGGAGCTACTAAAAATGTAGAGCAAACCTGCACCACCACTACTTCAATTATTGAAAGTAACGCTGCTATGGCAGTTGTAAAAGTTGACATGCAGTTTGATGGCTTTTTACGCACCAATATGGTAACTGTTACCAACACCGGCAAAGGCTGGAAGATCACAAACGTTTACAGCGTTTTTAAATAAGAGAGTTTTAGTTTAGTGTTAAATATGTAAGTAAGCAGAGAGCCCCGCCAAGCGGGGCTTTTTCTATTTAGTTTACTGAGGAGCCTCATCTAGATCCTCTCCAAAGGAGAGGACTTTATCAGCTACTATTTTACCAGGGGTTGCAATACGGCTTGCCACTTATCATAACCTTTAGGATTCAGGTGCAGGTAATCGGCCTTGAATAAACTGGAATCGGGCGTAGTTGTGCCGGGTTTATAAATAGCCGTAACCAGATCAACATAATGGCTTTTGGGTTTATTTTTCAAATAAGCTTTTATCAATGTATTTGCCTGCGCAACTACTGCATAATTTTTGGCCCGCACCGGGCTTGGCTTTATCGACATAAAATAGATCTCGACCCCGGGTAATTGCTGGTGTATCATTGTCCATAGCTTTACAAATTCATCAGCTACAAAGTTGGCCGACTTACCATCGGCAATATCGTTTTCGCCGGCATATATAAAAATTTTACGCGGATGGTACGGGAAAAGAATATAGGGCGTAAAATAATCAACCAATTGGTATAACTGCGAACCGCCTACACCACGTTTAATAATGGGTTTGCCTGCAAAACGCTGTTCCAGATCGTCCCATAAACGGATTGACGAACTACCTATAAATAGGATTCCACCAGGTTTTGGAAAGCTTAAGCTATCCTGATGTTTAAAAGCCCGTATCTCATTATCAAAGGGGAAACCCTGCTGGGCAAATACATTTGCAGTAAAAACACAGCCAATTAAAAATAAAAACGATTTTAATTTCATCATCAGGTAGTTAGTCTTTCCTCAAAGAATAAAAAGGGCAGTTGATTTTCGATGCCTTTTATTACCCACACCGGCCCATCCCCGGCATATAAAATGATCTTTATAGCTTTATCCTGTTTTTTTTCGACTTCGGCCAATACCTGTAAACACGATCCGCAGGAGGTAACGGGTTTTGAAAGCAAAAATTCATCTGTTTGGGCAGTAACCGCCATAGATTCAACCGGATCATCCGGGTGATTGGCCCCCCAATAGAATAAGGCCACACGCTCGGCACATAAGCCTGATGGATAAGCTACATTTTCCTGGTTGCTGCCATAAATGATCTTTCCGCTTTGCAAGCGCAGGGCCGCTCCTACACGGAACTTTGAATATGGTGAGTGTGAGTTTTTTAATGCATTTGCCGCCTCAAGGCACAGATCATAGTCGGCAGTTTCCAGGTCCTTTAATGAATCATACTCATCAAAGGCTATTTTTATTTCGTGATTAATCATAAATATTTCCCCGTATAAAAAGAGGGGGAAACAAGATAAGAATTATTTTGGAAATAAGTTTGTCTGTATGCGAATTTTGTCTGAACCGGGATTTATACGATTAAAGGATTACCTCGATTCTTATTTTTTGTAGAGACACATCACATGTGTCTCTACGTTTCAGATAAATAAAAAGAGAGTCCACTCCACATTACGTTACAAACAAAAAGAGACACATGTGATGTGTCTCTACAAAAAATCCTATTAATCCCTTAATCTGTTTAATCCCGGTTCAGACAATTATCTAAACTGCCACCGGCAAGGCCAAACTTTCAGCTTCTTCGGCAATTAATGGATTAATGCTTTCGTCGTCCTTTTCAACCCGCAGGTTGTTTACAATATGCAATTGACGACTTGGTGTATTTTTGCCCATAAAATATTCCAGCAAGCCCTTAATGTTGGCATCCTTTAGTATCACCGGGTCAAGGCGAATATCCTTACCAATAAACAGTCCAAATTCATCAGGTGATATTTCGCCTAATCCTTTAAATCGGGTTATTTCGGGTTTGTTGCCCAATTTGGCAATGGCATTTTTACGTTCCTCGTCGCTGTAGCAATAAATGGTTTCTTTTTTATTGCGTACGCGGAATAGCGGTGTTTGCAGAATAAACACATGTCCTGCTTTTACCAGGTCAGGAAAAAACTGCAAAAAGAAAGTCATTAACAACAGGCGGATGTGCATACCATCCACATCGGCATCGGTAGCTATCACAATGTTGTTATAACGGAGTGCATCAAGCCCGTCTTCAATGTTCAGTGCATGTTGCAGCAGGTTAAACTCCTCATTTTCATAAACCACCTTTTTGGTTAGCCCGTAACAATTAAGCGGTTTACCCTTTAAACTGAACACAGCCTGGGTTTGTACATCACGTGATTTGGTGATTGATCCGCTGGCCGAGTCACCCTCGGTAATAAACAGGGTGGTATCCTGACGACGTTCGTGGGTGTCTTCAAAATGCAGCTTGCAATCACGAAGTTTACGGTTGTGCAGCGATGCCTTTTTAGCACGCTCATTGGCCAGTTTTTTAATACCGGCAATATCTTTACGTTCGCGTTCAGATTGTAGTATTCGTTTCAGTAACGCATCGGCAGCTGATGGGTTTTTATGCAGATAGTTATCCAGCTCCTTTTTAAGGAAATCGTTGATAAAACCACGCACTGACGGCCCCTCCGGACCAATATTTTGCGAACCCAGCTTGGTTTTGGTTTGCGATTCAAACACCGGTTCCTGCACTTTGATTGCTATTGCAGCAACTATAGATGCACGGATATCGGCAGCATCGAATTCTTTTTTGTAAAACTCACGGATGGTTTTTACCACCGCCTCACGAAAAGCAGCCTGGTGTGTACCACCCTGGGTTGTATTTTGTCCGTTTACAAACGAGTAATATTCTTCGCCATAAGCCTGGCCGTGGGTCATGGCTATCTCAATATCCTCACCTTTGAGGTGAATGATAGGATAACGCAAGGTTTCCACATCGGTATTACGGGTAAGCAGGTCATAAAGCCCACGTTCGGAAAAAAATTTTTGTCCGTTAAAGTTTAGTGTTAAGCCCGAATTGAGGAACACATAGTTCCAGATCATGCTTTCAACAAATTCCGGTATAAAGCGGTAATGTCTGAAAATGGTATCGTCAGGAAGAAAGTTTATAGCGGTACCGTTACGCTGGGTTGTTTCTTTTTCGGCTTCATCGCGAATCAGCTCACCTTTGGCAAATTCGGCCAGCTTGGTGCGGCCATCGCGATATGATTGCACAATAAACGAGTTGGATAGTGCGTTAACCGCTTTGGTACCCACACCGTTTAACCCTACCGATTTCTGAAAGGCCTTACTATCATATTTACCACCAGTATTAATTTTTGATACACAATCGATCACTTTACCCAAAGGTATACCACGGCCATAATCACGTACGGATACCTTATGATCACTCATGCTTACCTCAATCGTTTTACCCGATCCCATTACAAACTCATCTATGGAGTTATCAATGATCTCTTTCAGCAGCACATATACACCATCGTCATAAGCCGAGCCATCGCCCAGTTTGCCAATGTACATTCCGGGACGTAAACGAATATGCTCCTTCCAATCCAGCGAGCGGATACTATCTTCACTATAATTAACTGGTTCTGCCATTTATAAAGTAGATTTTTAAAAAACAGGTACAAACACGCACCAACTGCAAAAATATAGTTTCAGTTTTGAACTTCTGGTTCAAAACTGTCAACTTATTAACATTATGTTATTATGATTTAAATTTAAGGCAGTTAGTAGCCTTATCAATGTTTTTGAAAAACTCCGGATCTTTTTCGTTGGTAAAGCAAACCATCATCACAGTACCCGTATGGTTACGTTGAAGGGTTATCAGCAAAGCATATTTATAATGTTTTGTTGCAGGCAGATCAAGCAGGCTAAGCAGGTATGATTTCCCCGAATCGGCATTATAACGGGCAAGTACATTTTGCGGCATATTACGTACAAAATAATTCCTGTCGCCAGTAAAAGCTATGGCATGTGCCTTACCCATTTCCAGGTACAACGAATCAGGATTAGCCAGTTGATGGTCGTTGTCATTTTGCAACCGTTCATAGCTGGCCCAGTTTTCTTTTTGTGATTTTACCTGAAACCATACTTCAAAATCTTTACCCGGCATTTCCATAGCATAGTCAAAAGAAAAATCTTCATTATTTACCGCTTCTATTTCTTTAAATCCTTTTGGAAACATAAACGTAATACTAGCCTGGGCCAAAAGCTGCGAAAACTCTTTAAACTG
This sequence comes from Mucilaginibacter sp., assembly GCA_030445275.1. Taxonomy (GTDB): domain Bacteria; phylum Bacteroidota; class Bacteroidia; order Sphingobacteriales; family Sphingobacteriaceae; genus Mucilaginibacter. The sequence goes on along the minus strand of JAUCSE010000099.1, from coordinate 71,744 downwards.
AGCACTTACAGGGGCTGCATTTCTTTTTGCCTGTACAGAAGATGTGGGTTTCTTTTTAACCTGAGTTGATGCATGGGGGGGCCTTATCTGTGCACTTCCATTAGTAACACAAAACAAAAGCACAAGCTGCAGTAATATTTGCTTAGTTTGCTTTACAATGGCTTTCATTTTCTGAAAAAAAATACAATGTGCTATAAGGTAACTTTATAAAGGTAGAAATACAAATCAAAACTAATTAAAATTTAAAGAAATAAAACAAAATGGCAAAGCCTATAGGTTATTCATTTCAATCGCTTTTACAAACGTATTATTGGTTAATTTATTTGACTCCAAGACAAATAGCATTAATAAAAACCATTTGTAATTAGCGTTATCAACGCTTGTTCATATCTTTATTCCAACCCAAATGAGTTAAACCGATGATCAGACTATTAAATAGGGATCTTGTTACACATTTATAAACTAATACGACAAAAATTTGCGATAATATGAACTACGAAGACATCCCATTGATAAATAACGTGGCCCTGCATAATTTTGAACTCACTGTTGATGGTACACGCTCATTTATTGATTATAAGCAAAGAGGTGATAATGTATATTTGATACACACCGAGGTGCCCGAGGAAATGGAGGGTAAAGGTATTGCCGGCGCTCTTGTTGAAAAAACATTTAACTACCTGGAACAGCATAACTTAAAGATGGTACCGCTTTGCGCATATATACAGATCTATTTAAAACGCCACCCCGAATGGAACAGACTACGGGCAGTATTTGAATAATTATTGAATTAGGGAGTTAGTGAATTAATGATTTGCAAAAACTGGCTTTTCAAAATAATTAAACTTCCAATTATCCCTAAAATTCACTCAATCACTAATTCACTAACTCCCTAATTAATAAGGTGATGCACTTACTGCCGACCATCCGCCATCAACCACTATGTTTTGGCCGGTAATCTGTTTTGCCTGCGGCGATACTAAGAATAATACCGCATTGGCCACATCCTGCACAGTACCGGGTCTGCCCATAGGGGTAATGCGCGACCAGGTTTCCTGGTACCCGGCATCTTCCATGGTACGTTCGGTTAAGGTAGCGCCTGGAGCCACCGTATTTACGGTGATCTGGTATGGTGACAACTCAACCACCAGGCTTTTGGCTAGCATTTCCAGCCCGGCCTTGGTCATGCCATATGCTGCCAGATCTTTATGCGCCTGGTGACCTGTTACTGACGACATGAACAGGATACTGCCACCGCTTTTTTGCTGTATGATTTGTCTTGCTGTACGCTGCGCCAAAAAGAAACTACCCTGCAAATTCAGATTCAGTACACTTTGTAATGATTGCTCAGGATAATTCAAAAAATCGCCAAACAGCGTGATGCCTGCATTGGCAATAGCTATGGTGAGTTTGCCAAAATGCTGAACAGCCGTATCAACCATTTGCTGGATAAAATTAATATCGGCAGCATCGCCCGCTAAAGAGATACAATTGCCTCCACGTTTTGTAATAGCATCAGCAGCTTTAGCAGCCAATTCATCATTTACATCATTAAGGAGAACCGCCGCGCCCTGCAGGGCTATTTGCCTGGCAATTTCAAAGCCTATACCCTGCCCTGCACCTGTTACAATAGCTACCTGTCCGGTAAAATTTTCAGCTGTCATATTTTTAGTTTGATGTATTTAAACTTTGCCAGACTTACGAAGTTTTAAAAACTTCGTAAGTCTTTATGCTCCACATTTAAACTCCCCTCTTGAGAGGGGGCGCGTCAGGAAGTGTGGTTGCAGGGGGGTGTTTATTCGCCTTGCCCCCCTCCATCCCTCTCAAAAGGGGGATCGCACTTGACACTACGCAAATCTTACTTTATCAGATTACCAAGCTTAACTCAGTAATTCACTAACTCACTAATTCAATAATTAATGAGAATCTCTCACCACTTCACTACCCGATCCGCCTTTTAAAAAGTCAAAATCTGCTCCCAGGTGCGCCTGCTCTACATGGGTTTGATATAAATGAACATAGCCTCGTTTAGCTATGTTGATATTCAGCAACAGGTGTTTCTTTCTGGCAGCTATTTCCTCGTCACTTACTTCCAGGTGCAGTGTTCCTGCATAAACATCAAGACTAATAATATCGCCGTCCTGCACAATGGCCAGCGTGCCTCCTATGGCAGCCTCGGGTGATACATGAAGTACTACTGTCCCAAAGCCGGTACCGCTCATGCGTCCGTCTGATATACGCACCATATCACGCACGCCTTTGTCAAGCAGTTTTTTGGGGATGGCCATATTACCTACCTCGGGCATACCAGGGTAACCTTTGGGGCCAACGTTTTTTAATACCAGTACATTGGTTTCGTCAACCTCCAGGTCAGGATCGTTTATCTTTTGTTTATAGTCTTCAATATCCTCAAAAACAATGGCTCTCCCGGTATGGATCATCAGCTCCGTACTCGCCGCTGAGGGCTTTAGCACCGCGCCGTTCTCGCACAAATTACCTTTTAAAACCACTATGCCTGCTACCTCGTTAAATGGCTTTTTCCAGGTAGCTATCAGTTCGCGGTTAAAGCACTCACTTTGCTCATAATTATTTTTTATAGGTTTACCACTCACCGCGATAGTATCACCATGCAATACTTCGTGCAGTTCCTTCATTAAGGCAGGCAATCCTCCGGCATAATAAAAATCCTCCATAAAATATTTGCCAGATGGCTGCAGGTTGGCCAGCAGCGGAATATGTTTGGCGATGGTATTAAAATCGTCCATATTCAAGTCAACGCCTATACGACCCGCGATAGCCAGTAAATGGATAATAAAATTGGTTGAACCACCAATAGCCGCGTTTACGCTAATAGCATTTTCAAAGGCTTGCGGAGTAAGAATGTCGGACAGTTTAAGATCTTCCCGCACCATATCAACAATGCGGTTACCTGATAAATGAGCCAGTACCTTGCGGCGTGAGTCGGCAGCAGGAATGGCGGCATTTTCGGCCAGTGAAAGTCCTAAAGACTCTACCATACAAGCCATGGTAGATGCCGTGCCCATTACCGCGCAATGCCCACGACTACGGGCCATACAAGCCTCGGCAGTGTACAGATCCTCATCACTCATGTGACCGGCCCGGTGCTCTTCCGAAAAACGCCAAATGTCTGAAGTCCCTATATCCTGCCCGCGATATTTGCCGGTAAGCATGGCCCCGCCTGATACTACAATGGTAGGAATATCTACACTGCAGGCACCCATGATTAGCGCCGGTGTGGTTTTATCGCAGCCGCAAAGCAACACTACGCCATCAAGCGGGTTGGCCCTGATGGATTCTTCCACATCCATACTAACCAGGTTACGGTATAGCATGGCGGTAGGCTTTATCAGCGTTTCGCCTAATGACATTACCGGAAACTCCACCGGGTAGCCGCCAGCCTCATAAATACCATTTTTTACAGATTCGGCCAGTTCTCTGAAATGCGCGTTACAAGGCGTTAATTCCGACCATGTATTACAAATACCGATCACCGGTTTACCCTGCAATTGATGTGCCGGGATACCCTGATTTTTCATCCAGGCACGGTATATAAAACCGTCCTTGCCTGTTTTACCAAACCATTGCCGGCTTCTTAGCGGTTTATTATCCATAAATTTAATTGGTATGCTGAGGTTTAATAAGCAAATATAAATTTCTGTAAATCGTTTTAGGTATTCCCAAATAAAAAAAATACGTTATATTCACGTTTTCAAAACAAGTGTTGCTCTTACACTAATAATAAACCAATTTACTGATATTCACTATGATCAAAACATTATTCCGCTTAAGCACTCATTTTGATAAATCGATTTAAGCAACCTTTATAAAGCTGCCGTTTTGAAGCATATCCATCCCTTATTTTCAGGAAAAACAATACTCGTACTGCTGGCTTTGTGCATGCTCGGATACGTAGCAAAAGCACAAAAAAAGAACGCGGGCTATCAATATCATATTCGCAAATCGGCAGGGCCAATCACCATCGACGGAATTGTAGACAATGCCTGGCTCAAGGCCGATTCGACTAGCAGTTTTTTCATGGTACTCCCGATGGATACCAGTAAGGCTACCCTGCAAACCCAGGTGCGCATGACCTATGATCAAAATAACCTATACCTGCTTGCCATATGTTATACCCAGGGCCCTAAACAATACATGGTCGAATCACTTAAGCGCGATTTTAGTTTTGTGAAGAATGACAACTTCCTGGTATTTATTGACCCCTTTGATGCGCGTACCGATGGTTTTAGCTTTGGGGCCAATGCTGCCGGGGCGCAATGGGATGGCACCATGTATGAGGGTGGCAAGGTTGACCTAAGCTGGGACAACAAATGGACCTCCGTAGTAAAAAACTATCCCGATCGTTGGGTATTTGAGGCTGCTATTCCTTTTAAAAGTATCCGCTATAAAAAGGGTGTGGGTGTGTGGGGAATTAACTTTAGTCGCAACGATCTTAAAACTACTGAAAAATCAAGTTGGGCACCGGTACCCCGGCAGTTCCCTACCGCGTCACTGGCCTATACAGGCTCGCTGGTATGGGATGAATTACCACCTGATGCAGGCACTAATATTTCTATAATCCCTTACGCGCTGGGCGGCATCTCCAAAGATTATTCGGCCAAAACCGCCACAGACTGGCGTAAGGAGATAGGCGGCGATGCCAAGATCGGTCTTACCTCCTCCCTTAATCTGGATCTTACGGTAAACCCTGATTTTTCGCAGGTTGATGTGGATCAGCAGGTGGTTAATTTGAACCGGTATGAACTCTTTTTCCCTGAGAAACGTCAGTTCTTTTTAGAGAACGGCGACCTGTTTGCCAACTTTGGTTATGCAGATATCAGGCCTTTCTTTTCCCGACGCATCGGGCTTAACGCGCCCATCAGATTTGGTACCAGGCTTACCGGTAAAATTGATAAAGACTGGCGTGTGGGCCTGATGGATATACAAACCGGCGAATCAGATATTGCCACCGCTACGCCCGCACAAAACTATGGAGTGCTTACGCTGCAACGACGGGTATTTAACCGCTCCAACATCGGTTTTATGTTTATTAATAAAGATGCCACCGGCTCTTCAACTCCCGGTAATGCGTATAATCGTAACTTCGGCATAGAGTATAACCTGGCATCGGCAAGTAATTTATGGACGGGTAAACTGTTGGGCATAAAATCATTCACACCCGGATTAAAAGGCCATGATCTGGTAGCGGCCGGTCACCTGCAATACCTCAGTAAATACTGGACCATATACCTACAGGATCAATATGTAGGCAAAAATTACACAGCAGGTGTGGGTTATGTGCCACGTGTTGGATATAACAAGATCAGTCCGCTGATATTGCACAATTTTTTCCCAAAGGCAGGTGGAATTTTAAGTCATGGCGTACAGCTATTGTCTAATTATTATTTCGACGAGCATTTTAAGCGTACTGATAACGAGAGCACACTTTCTTATCTGATCACCATGCGCAACCGCAGCACATTCACCCTTTCGGCGGTTGATACTTATATTAAATTACTGGTACCTTTTGACCCGACCAATACAGGCAAAGCACTCTTGCCCATTGGCACAAAAAATCACTGGAACACGGTCGACGCGCAGTTTGCATCCAAGCCGCAGTCGGTATTCACTTACCTGGCCGAAGTGGCTTATGGCGGATACTATCAAAACGGAAATAAAACAAGCATCATCGGGCAGTTGGGTTATCGCTTTCAGCCTTATGTAAACATCGCCGTTAACAGTTCTTATAATGATCTGCGGCTGCCCCAACCTTATGGCAATACCAGTTTCTGGCTCATTGGTCCCCGTACCGACGTTACCATTAGCAATACACTTTACTTTACCACCTACATACAATATAACGGGCAAATCAAGAACATCAACACCAACGTACGTATGCAATGGCGCTACAAACCGGCCTCAGACTTTTTTATTGTTTATGGCGATAACTCCACCCCATCACCCTTTACCGTTAAAAACCGCCAGCTGGTTATTAAGTGGACTTACTGGTGTAATATTTAGGAGGGAATGCAGGAGCGGGTTCGGGTTGCGGGTCGCCCGTGACCTGTTTTATACTAATACCGCGCCAACAGGAGCGTCTATGCTCCTATTTACCGGGAATGGTAAGCGTGGACGCTTACTTTAAGATTTAGGTTCAAGCGAAGGACGCTTGAACCGGCAGAGAGCAGATTTAATAAAATATACCTTGTCATCCTGAGGAACGAAGGATTTATTCGTCGACCTTTATATCCAATAATAGATTCTTCGCGATGCTCAGAATGACAGATGTAATTTAAACATTACACCTATTGTTTTACGAGTTAAAACACATATTTTTGAGTTCTACCTACCCCATTTATGTTAAAAACTTATACTACACTAATTTCCATTTTTGCTATCGCGATAAGTGCCGGCGCACAAACTAAAAAGTCAATCACAAAAAAAGATACCGTTACCCATTTACAAACGGTTACCGTTAAGGGATATTTGAGCGAGCAACCTGTTATAAGTGTACCTGCTTCAGTAAGTGTGTTGGGTGCCGCGCAATTAAAACTACAGCCCGATAATTCGTTTGTTAGTGCGCTCAATAGCGTTCCGGGTATCCGGGCCGAGGAGCGCTCGCCGGGGAGTTATAGGCTATCCATCAGGGGGAGTTTGCTGCGTTCGCCTTTTGGGGTACGCGATGTAAAGATATATTTTGATGAGATCCCACTTACTGATGCCGGAGGTAATACTTATTTAAATGCCATTGATATTGCCAGCGTACCGTCTATCGAGATATTAAAAGGTCCGGATGGCAGTTTGTTTGGAGCCAACTCGGGTGGTGTAATGTTGCTAAGTCCAACAAATCGGTATACTGATAGTAGCTATCGTTCAATTGGCATAAACACCGGCTCATATGGGCTTTTTCATGAAAAGGCGAACATTCAGCAGCAATTTGGTAAAAATCTGCTGAGTATTAACCAAAGCTACCAGGCTTATCAGGGTTACCGACAAAATAGCAACATGAGTCGTAATTATATCCAGGTGGCCGATAAATGGAATTACAGCGGCAAAAATGAGCTGCGCTTTCTGGGCTTATACTCCAATCTGGCTTATGAAACTCCGGGCGGTTTAAACCTGGCACAGGTTACGGCCGATCCGCGGCAGGCCCGGCAACCTACGCCTACCATACCCGGGGCAATTCAGCAAAAAATTGGCATCACTACCAAAATGTATTTGGGCGGACTGGTTAACGAATATCACTTTACTGATCGCATCCGTAACGTGCTGGCCGTATTTGGCAACCATGTTGATTTTACTAATCCATTCATCACCAACTACGAGCAGCGCAGCGAAAATACCTTTGGTTTCCGTACCTATTTTGAACTGGCCGGATTACCACATGAAAACATTAACTGGAAAGTGAATCTGGGGATTGAGTGGCAGCAAACCAATTCTGTAATTAACAATTATGGCAATAACAGGGGTGCAAAAGACACCACTCAAACCGGCGACTATATACACACCAACCAACATTTTATATTTGCCCGCTACTCAGCCGATATGTTTAAACGGTTGCATCTTGAGGCAGCGTTGAGCCTAAACTGGTACGAGTATGATTTTAAAAATATTTATCCGCTTAACCAACCCAATTTTACTAATCGCAATTTTACGCCGCAATTGATGCCAAGGCTAGCCCTATCCTACCAGATAACCAATAATTTTATATGGCGGGCATCGGTAAGCCGTGGTTACTCTACCCCAACCACTGCCGAGGTACGACCTACCGACAATATTGTTAATACGGGCCTACAGGCTCAATATGGCTGGAACTATGAAACTGGTTTCCGCCTGCGTAATCAGGACGAAACCATGTTTCTGGATGTATCTGCATTTTACTATCGTATCAGCAATGCCATTGTACGCCGTGTAAATGCTGATGAAACCGAACATTATATCAATGCCGGCGGAACAAATCAACCGGGAGTTGAACTATCATTTACAGACTGGCTGATCCGCCCAAACAGCATTCATTTTGTACGCGGATTGCAGTTTAATGAGTCGTACACGTTGAGTAAGTTTACTTTCAGAGGTTATGTAGATGCTGTAACCAACGCCAGTTACTCCGGCAACAAACTTACTGGTGTGCCACAGCAGGTTTTTGTAAGCAGTTTACAGGTAAAGTTTCCACAGGATATTTCCCTGTTCGCGCAACATAATTATACCTCCAAGATCCCGCTGAATGATGGCAATACGGTTTATGCCAAACCTTACAATCTGTTACAGGCAAAAGTAAGCTGGCAGCCAACCATTGGCCATAAAACACATTTGGGACTTTATGCCGGTGCCGATAATATCCTGAACGAAAAATACAGCCTGGGCAATGATCTTAACGCTGTTGGCAATCGGTATTACAATCCATCGCCATTGCGGAATTATACCGTGGGGATGGGGGTGGTTTTTTAGTTTTGAGTAGTGAGTTTTGAGTAAAAAAAAGAGCCTTTCGGTTTTTGTAAGGCTCTTTTTATGCATACATAGCGCAAGTCTTAAGCCGTTGTTGGTGTTGTCACTACAGATGTTCGGAAGAAATAAAAAGGCTGTCATCGAACGAGGAACGAGGAGAAACTATCTCTTGAGCGATAGCGAAAAATCTTATACGATTTACAATTAAGGCTTTGCATTATGTAGAAGATTTCTCTTCGCCCTTAACGCACAACCCATCTCCGCTCATCGAAATGACAACTTTTTTATAAAAAGCTAATCTTCCGAACACCAACAAAGTGCGGTGCGGGACACCAAACTTGCGCCATGGTGTTCACGTTCACGCCGTGAACGCTCATGAACATTCGTGAACACTTGATAGTCAAATATTTATATATTCAACCTTACTGACAAAACACTGTCAGTAGGCGATCATAATAGATCGTATAAGATTTTCCCGGGGCAGTCGCTCGGCTCCAGCCCACAGGTGCGGTTTTAATAAAAAGACGCATGTAATGCGTCTCCTAAATATTACGGGTTCAAACTATTGCTTCCGCCCTCAGCTACATTACCGCCGCGACCCTTGGTATCAAAAGCACGGAATTTGATCACGCCGCCATTAAAGCTTACCGGACTGGTATACAATTTGCTTTTTTCGTCCGGGTCTTTACCATTAGTGGTATAACGAATTGCTAATCCCGGAAACTCTACATTACTCAGGTATTTACCATCCTGCAGACTGATCCCCGGTTTTGGCACACGATAATTAAAGCCTCCATCATAATAGCTTAAACGGGGCAGTTCCCGCTTACCCAATACGTTCAGGAAACCCGACCATGCCTGTTGGTACTCCTGTTTGGCTTTAACCGGATCGGTTTCAGTAGCCCATTGGGGATCAGGAGCCCATGCACGTTCGGCAAGACCTAACAAACGGGGGAATATCATGTAATCCATACGATCGGTACTCTTTACCGTTTCGGCCCATAGTGCACCTTGTAAACCCACTATGTTACTTTTACCATAATCAGTGAGCCGTTGCTTGCCAATAAACAGTGATGGATTGATAGGGTTACCATTTCTATCCACATCAGCATTTTTAAAGTAATCAAATGGGATAAACGAATAGAATTTATCGATACCCAAAAAGGCTCCCCAATAATAACCCGGCTCATCAAATGATTTATAATTGGCCATATCAAAGTACAAGTTGGTAACGCAGGTTAACACTGCTTTATAACCAGCATTAGCCAGGCGATAAGCCAGATCTTCCTGTCCGCCACCTAAAACATTGTTCCATACATCAACTTGCAGGTGTTCGCGTGTAAAATCAGGATTGGGTACATAGGTGGGTTTACCGTCAAGTGTGGTTTTGCGCAGGGCCATCTCCTCCCAGCCTGATAAAAGCAAACCTTTGGTTTTCAATATCTGGTTCACCCGGCCGTAAAAATAATACCACAGGTCATTGGTGCTTTGTATTTCTGGATGACTGGCCTTTAATGCCAGATATGCAGGTGATTTTTCCCAAACATGCGCAGGTACCTCATCGCCGCCGAAATGAATAGTGGTTAATGGCGCGCCTGCTTCTTTATAAAGGCCAACAATATCAGTAACCACGGTTTCCACAAAATTATAGGTTGATGGCAACGATACATCGATCACATTATCGTTCCAGTACTGTACCGAGCGGTACTCCGATTTATCATTCAGATCACGGAGCAAATATTTAGTAGCTTCCTCTTTTTTACCCTCAGCCATTAAGCGATCATAACGGGCATCCATTGCTTTAATTGGTGCCCTGGCATGGCCCGGTGTTTCAATTTCAGGTATCACGGTAATGTGCCGATCAGTGGCATACCTTAATATCTCCAGATAATCAGCCCGGTTATAAAACCCACTGCCAACCGTATTTTCCACATCAGGACCAGAACCATGTGATGCCGGCAAAAAGTGTTTGCTATCCAGTGTATGGCCACGTTTGGCACCAACAGAAGTGAGCTCAGGCAATGATGGTAATTCTAAACGCCAGCCTTCATCATCCGTTAAATGTAGGTGCAAGGTATTCAGTTTGTACAGGCTCATGGCCTCCAGCAGTTTCAATACCTGCTTTTTGGGTTGAAAATTACGGGCAACATCAAGCATTACGGCACGGTAGCCAAAACGGGGTTCATCCTTAATTTCGGCACAAGGTATCTCTATCGTTTGTTTGGGATCGACAAGCGCTCCCGGCGGCACCATAGTTTTTAGTGATTGTATGGCATAAAAGGCTCCAGTATTGGTAGATGCAAAAATATGAATGCTGGCTGGTGTAATGCTCATCTCATACCCTTCGGCACTTATAGCTTCTTTATATTTTATAACTATGGTTTTAAGACCGCCGGATTTAGGAGTTTCTTTAGATTTTTCGCCGCCTAACGAGGTAATGTAATCATTAAGCTGGCGCGATTCTTTATCAAACTTTTTATCGGAAAAACCCGCTACAGGAGCTGGGTTATTCAAAGTAAAATACTGACCTGCGGTTTCCTGGTAGCTTACCGGTGTAGGGAAAACTTTGGTCAGTTGTTCTGCCGGTATATCAGTAATGGTTTTATTTCTGTCAAAAACAATTTCAGGAGTTATTAGTCCCTGGTAGGTGGGTTTGTACGGCTCAATATTAAATGAGGTAATGCTGTATCCTTTTTCTGGTTGCGCGTCCCATACCAAATAAATACCCTCAGGTGCATCTGTAGCATTTACCACAGGATCATCATTGATATATTCAATACGTGTTGACGCGCCTGGCTTTAATTCCTTAAAACCATCAGTTGGAGTGATGCTGTACAAATCGCCATTTACCTGGTTTATCTTAGCATTACCGCTTACTGCTTTCTCCGCAAAGCCACGTCCTGAATTGAAATAAAATTTCCATCCGCCAGCTGGTAATACTTCATGCCCGTTATTGGTAATCACCAAAGCGGTTAGCGCTATATTTTTATTTTGGTAATTATTATCAACCACTTGCCAACTGATGTGCAGATCAGCTACTTTAAACTTTATATCATCAGTTGTTTTAAAAGCGGTACTCATAAAAAATGCCGCGATAAGCATCGCTGTAAAAATTTTGCGCATAATGGTAATTGTGGGTTGGTAATGAACTGTCTGGTAAATATAAATTAAATTTTAATTTTTTAAAATGAAGATGAACTTTATAAAAAAATTTAATAAGATATTTTTTGGAGCAAGGATGTATGGACAAAGGATAAAGGACTGATGGAGCAAGGATGAAAGACGGAAAGGCGATAAATTAAGAAAGAAAATAAACTGACAAAGAAAAAAATCTTTTATCTCTTAGTCCTTTATCCTTTGTCCATACATCCTTGCTCCACTAATCCTTTATCCAAAAAACTACATTCCAAACCTGATCCAGCCCTCGCCCTCATAACCAAAGGCAAATTGTTTGGGGCGGATGATCTCGGCCAGGATCTCGATCGAATCAACAATACGCGGACCGGGACGATTGAAATATTGGTTACCATCAACAATGTACAGTTGATTGCTTTTTACTGCTTTCATATCGGCAAAGCCGGGTAGTTGCATTAAAATATCAATTTCTTTTAAGGTGCGTTCAATAGAGAAACCACAGGGCATTACTACAATAAATTCAGGGTTCTGAGCTTGTATATCGCTCCATTGTACATAAGGCGAATGTTTGCCATCCTGGGCCAATATAGGTGTACCGCCGGCAATACTTACCAATCCGGGTACCCAGTTACCGGATACCATCATCGGATCGAGCCATTCAATACACGCAACAGTTGGCCTGCTTTCACTGAACTTTAATTTATGTTTAATGATATCAACCCGCTCAATCAGCCGTTCCAGCAGATCAGCACCTGCTTCGGGTACATGAAGGCTTTTTGCAATAGTGGTTATATCACTAAAAATATCTTCAAGGCTGTTGGGTTGCAGCGAGATAATACGCGCTTTTTTGTCGAGATAGTCATCCAAAGCCAGCTCCACATCGGCCAGAGAAACAGCGCAAACCTCGCATTGATCCTGCGTGATCACCACATCAGGTGCTAATTCTTTTATTTGCTCGCGCTTTACTGTATACACTGATAAAGCACCGGCCAGGATCTCTTTTACCCTTACGTCAATTTCGGCACTGCCCAGGTTATCCGGAAAATTAGCTTCGGTACATACCGGTAATTGCTTCACCGATTCAGGGTAATCACACTCATGTGATCTACCCACCAGGTTATCTTCAAGGCCCAGGGCACAAACTATTTCGGTAGCGGATGGCAGTAAGGAAACTATTTTATCAGTTGGCATGTTGTCAGATGTGCAGATTTCAGATGTGCAAATATGCAGATTTTGTCTGAACCGGGATTTATCAGATTTAGGGATTAACAGGATATGACATCAAAATCAGAAAAATCCTGTAATCTGTTTAATCCTATAAATCCCGGTTCAGACAATCCACAGATTTGAAATTTGCACATTTAGAACATATCTTTGCGACAATGATATTCCTGACCTTTTTTATCGGACTTATTGCCAACTTTATTGGTTATATACCACCCGGAAACATCAATCTTACTTTAATACAGATCACCATAAACCGGGGATTGAAAGAGGCTGTACGCTTTATTATAGCGTTTTCATGCGTCGAATTCTTTTTCACCTACTTTATTATGCACGCGGCCAGATGGCTTTCGGATAGCTTAAAGTTAACCGTTATTATTGACTGGATCATGGTGATATTGTTTGGTGTTTTAGGAGCCATCACCTGGATTAACCGCAAAAAACCACCTGAAACTCACTATTCTGAACATGCCAGTATCAAATATGGTATACTGCTGGGTTTTTTAAACCCCATGCAGGTACCTTTTTGGATGGTAACCGGAACTTATTTGATAACCCATGAGTGGATTGAAGATGGCAGGGTAGCTTTGGTGATATTCAGCATCGGCTCGGCTGCGGGCGCGTTTCTTTGCCTGTTCCTTTATGCAAGATTTGCAAAATACATACAAGAAAAGTTTGCCCTAAGCACCCGGTTTATTAATACCAGCATAGCCATCTTGTTTTTTGCTTTTGCAGCATATCACGTTGTGAAGCAGGTTTATCTGTCGTTTTTTAAATAAGTCTTGCACTATTCTGTCATCCTGAGGTACGAAGGATCTATCCATGAACTTTATATGTTGTATAATAGATGCTTCACTCCGTTCAGCATAACAAATGTTAGGTTTTTGAAATAATTCAAGCGAATACTCGTCCGGGCTCTTTGCTTTTTTATTACTTATTATTACTTTAACGCCATGCATCACCCTGAAGAAAACCCCTGGAAAATTACCTCAGAAAAAGTACACTATAACAACCCCTGGATAAGTGTTACCGAGTATCAGGTGATCAATCCATCTGGCAATCCTGGCATATATGGCAAGGTACATTATAAAAATGTGGCCATTGGCATATTGCCCCTTGATGATGAATTGAATACTTACCTGGTTGGACAATACCGTTTTCCGCTAAATCAATACAGCTGGGAAATGCCCGAAGGTGGCGGTCCTGAGGGTACTGATCCGTTGGAATCTGCCAAGCGGGAGTTACTGGAAGAAACCGGCCTTAAAGCCAGTCAATGGACCGAAATACAACGAATGCACTTAAGCAACTCAGTAAGTGATGAGTTAAGCATTATTTACCTGGCCCGCGACCTGGCCCAGTTTGAAGCCGAACCTGAAGATACCGAACAGCTGATCATTAACAAAGCCCCTTTTGCAGAGGTATACCGTATGGTTTGCGATGGTGAGATTACCGATTCCATGACTGTGGCTGCCGTACTTAAAGTACAGTTACTTTTGTTAGAAAACCGTTTATAAAAACAGCAGGTTTATTTAAAAAAAACTAAATTTGGTGGTCGATGAAAAAGTTTTTAGGCTACATTTTGTCCCCGCTGGCTATTGCAGCATTTTTTTTGGTTCTCCTTATTTTTCACCCTATACAGTGGGTGTGCTTTCGTTTATTTGGCTACACAGCACATAAAAGGTCTGTTGATCTTTTAAACCTTTGCTTGTTAAGTACCGCTTACCTGCTGTTCAACACGGTTACTTTTATTAATAAACAACGTTTACCAACCGATCGTCCTATTATTTTTCTAGCTAATCATCAAAGTCTGTTTGATATACCACCGCTTATCTGGTATCTGCGTAAGTATCACGCTAAGTTTATTTCAAAGGTTGAACTGACCAAAGGTATCCCATCCATATCCTATAATTTAAAATATGGCGGCGGCGCTAATATTGATCGTAAAGATTCGCGCCAATCCATAGCCGAAATTATTAAACTGGCTACCCGTATGAAAGAGAATAACTGGTCGGCAGTGATATTCCCTGAGGGTACAAGATCAAAAAATGGCGAGGTAAAAAGTTTCCAGGTTGGCGGTATTGCCACCATATTAAAAAAATGCCCGGAGGCTTTGCTGGTACCTATAGCTATCAAAGATTCCTGGAAAATGATACGCTACGGTTTATACCCTCTAAATACTTTTACCCCGATGACCTGGGAGGTGCTTAACCCTATTGAACCTGGTGAAACTCCATATGAAGACTTGGTACTAGAAGCCGAGAACCGGATTAAGGCGGCACTTAATGCCTGATTTTGTCTGAACCGGGATTTTTACGATTAAGGCATTCCTCTGATTTTTTTTCTTTTCTTAAACTTACTGTCATCCTGTCCGCCGTTTGGCGGACAGGATGACTTGGCGCATTCTTTATTCTTCCTTAATCCTGATAATCCATAAATCCGACGAATCCCGGTTCAGACAAAGCATCAGAAACATTCTCCAACTTGTTAATAATCAGTTAAATGTTAACAAATAAATTACACTTAGTTTACGTTAATATGGAAGCTAATCGCTTATTTTTATAGACCCATAAAAAAGGTCAGCAAAAATTTACCTAAAACAAATTTTATGACCTGGAGAAAATTCAGCGGCGAGGTTATCCAATCGCCCATTATGGAAGAGGTTGAAAAGGCAATTGAACGCGAAGCTGCACTCGGCAACAAACTCAAAGTATGTATTGGCACCGACTCACAGGTGAAAGGCAGTGTAACTGATTTTGCAACAGTTATTGTTTTTGTACGTGAACAGCGCGGCGCTTTTATGTTCATTCATCAGGAACGTACTTCGCAAAAAATGAGCATTAAAGAACGTATGCTGAGCGAAGTGCAAAAGTCAATTGACATTGCCTACAAGCTTTGCGACTTGCTTGACCTGTATGATGTGGACCTGGAAGTACATGCCGATATTAATACCAATCCAATGTTTAAATCAAACCAGGCCTTACATGAGGCTATGGGTTATATTTTGAGCATGGGCTTTGTATTTAAGGCCAAACCAGAGGCTTTTGCAAGTTCATATTGTGCCAATAAAATAGTACAGTAAAAAGCGCAAAACTCCCTGCGGTGTATTTATATTTGATTTTCAAACAAATCGAATGTACCTATGTCGCCACTAATTGAAATCAACGATCCGGCTTTGTCCGGCGCGAACACTATTCTTATCGATGCCCGTGCCGGGCAAAATACCCACCAGCGTTACCTTGACGGTCATTTAACAAACGCGGCTTTTGTTGATCTGGATAAAGATCTGGCAGCCAAAGTTACCGATGCAGCCATAGGCGGTAGGCACCCCTTACCTGATATCCATGATTTTGCTGCCTTCTTAGGAAAATTAGGCATAACCCCGCAAAGCCATGTAGTGGTTTATGATGATAAAGCAGGCGCTTTTGGCGGTGCACGTTTCTGGTGGATGCTTCGCGCTATTGGTCATACCAATGTTCAGGTTTTAAACGGTGGCTTACAGGCTGCTGTAAACGCAGGCATTGAGCTAAGTACTGATGAATATATACCGCACCCGGTAAGCTCATACCCTATTGCCAATGGCTTTAATGGCACGGTTGGTATTGAAGATGTAAAAACCGCTGCCCATGATACCGATCGTATAGTGATTGACGTGCGCGAAACACCACGTTACCTGGGCCAAACTGAACCTATCGATCTGATTGCCGGCCACATTCCCGGCGCGTTTAACCTGCCTTATATTAACAATCTGGGTACCGATGGTAAATATTTGCCAGCCGATACCCTGCGCAAAGCTTATGATGAAACTCTTGCAGGTGTACCATATGATAACGTCATTGTTCATTGCGGATCAGGTGTTACGGCTTGTCATACCCTTTTGGGCATGGAATACGCAGGTATTGAGGGGCCAAAGTTATATGTTGGTTCCTGGGGCGAGTGGTCAAGAAGAGATTTGCCTATTGGCACAACAGAGCGGTAAACTGCCTGGCCATTTGTTTTAAACGTTAAATTTAAAGCTAACAAAATAGTGTTATTTACTTATATCATTAAATTACAACTTATATGAAAAAACTATTGATCATATCCATTCTGTTTTTAATCCCTCTTTTCAGTATGGCCCAGGTTGACAGTGCTTCTACGCTGAAAAAAATTGGCGATCAGGCCCCTGACTTTGAATTTAACCTTTCAAAAGACAAGAAAGCAAATCTGAGTAATTATCATGGTAAAATAATATTGATCAATTTTTTTGCAACCTGGTGTCCGCCATGTCGCCTGGAATTGCCCAGAGTACAGAAAGAGATATGGGAAAAATATAAGGACAACCCTAAATTCGCGTTGTTTGCTTTTGACCGAGAAGAGGGCTGGATTAAAACTCTTCCCTTTAAAGAAAAAAACAACTATACCTTTTTAATGCTGCCTGATGAAGATCGTAAGATATACAAACTGTATGCTTCTCAGTATATTCCTCGTAACGTGATAGTAGACGAGGATGGGAAGATCATTTATGAATCTATCGGTTATAGTGAAAAAGATTTTAGCGAAATGTTGAATTTGTTAGCCGAAAAGTTAAAATAAACTACTATCCCATTTTTGTGAAAACATATCAATTAAAAAAATCCCAGGCCATACCCATTAGTTTGGACAAGGCCTGGGATTTTTTCTCATCACCACTTAACCTGACCAGCATCACTCCGCCTGATATGAACATTGTGGTAACATCTGGCCAAAACCCCTACACCAAAATATACGCGGGCATGATCATCACCTACAAAATAACCCCATTGTTTGGCATAAAAATGAACTGGATGACCGAGATAATCCACGTAAAAGAGGGAGAATACTTTGTTGATGAACAGCGTTTTGGCCCATACGCATTATGGCATCATCAACATCATTTTAAGGAGATTGATGGCGGTGTGCTGATGAATGATATTTTAAACTATGCCGTACCTTATGGCTTTATTGGCCGGTTAGCCAACCGTGCGTTTGTAAGCAATGAGGTTAAAAAAATATTTGCCTACCGCGAAAAAGCAATTGAAAAACTATTTGGAGTTTATAAAGGATGATGCGCTTAACGTAAGCTAGGGATTAATCCAACATCAACAAAAATCATGTCATTTAGAATGCTATCCCGAATTCGCGTTACACCTAATATTCCAGCCACTTCCCTACCCGCACAGCAACCTTATCGCCCTCTTTATATTTACCAGATTCTTCATTTACTATCCGCAGTAGAGTACCGTTCTGTTCTAATATCAAATCCTCATAAAAACCTTTGAAAAGTACCTGGTTTACCGTCCAGCTTTTTGTTTTGGTAATCAGCTTTAGCTTTATCCATTCAGGATATACCACCACATATTCTTTGGTCGCATTGATACCGCAAAGCCTGGCTTCGGGAGGGGTGAGTATATTACAGTTACTCAATAGCTGCGCTGTATAAAGATTCTGCGGGTGTTGATACAATGTCTTGGGATGTCCCCGCTCTATTATTCCTCCGTTCTGCAACACGATCAGTTCATCAGCCATAGAGAGTACTTCGGCAGGGTCATGTGATACCATGATCACCGTTAGACCGGTTTCTTTTACGATCTGCCTGATATCGTGCTGCAGACCCTCCCGAAACGAGGTATCTACCTGGTTAAAAGGTTCATCCAACAACAAAACCTGCGGACGGGTTATAATGGCCCGGGCAATGGCTACACGTTGTTTTTCGCCGCCGCTTAAATCAGCCACCCGCTTATCGGCCATATTGGCCATATTGAGCTGCTTTAGTACCTGCTCTGTTTTTTGCTGTTTGGCGTTCAGATCTGTTGCAGGCAGCATGGCGGCCACATTATCCCATACTTTAGCAAACAGGTTAAGATCGTCGGTATGTTGAGTAACCATTTTCATGGCATCATGACCGGGTATCAATTTTTCCTCAGGTCCCCAAATGCGTTCGCCTTTAAACTGCACTATACCTTCATCGGGCGAAAGCAAGCCATATAATAATCGTAATAAAGTGCTTTTACCACTACCACTTTCGCCAATAATAGCGGTTATCTTGCCCGGCTGTATAACAATATCTGTTTTTTTAACGCCGGATTGCTGTTTACCCGGATATATCTTACTTACTGCAATAGCCTGCAAAAAAGGAGTATCTGACATGAGTGGCAAAGATAGTACAAACACTAATCATCTCGAATTTTTTCAAATTTCACGAATTTATGGATTCGCGATATTGTTGATATTCGTGAAATTCGGCTCTATTCGTGAAATTAGTGTCTTTTAAAATCCCAGCGTCAATCCAAAGGAGAAATTCTTCAAGCCTGCCTGTGCGGGGCTGTTCTCAAACATGTCGCTAAAGTAATATTTGGCATATATACCCATTATGCCGTAACCCACGCGTATAAATGCACCTTTACGTAGTTTGGTAAAGTGGTAGTCATCATTAAATTTTTGTTTGCCGTTCTCCTCGCTTATTTGTTTTACACGTCCGTTTAGTAACACACCAATTTCGGGCCCTGCAACCAGGCGAAAATAGTTTCCGCTGGCATCTTCATGGCTCCGGTAGTAAAAGGATAAAGGAATGCGCAGGTAACTTGATGAAAACTTGTTCTTGCTGTAATTAATATCATCCTCTGTATAAGTTAATACAGGTGCATTTCTTTGTATGGTGATGTCTTTGCGCAGACGAATGTTTGTCCAGTCGAACCCACCCGAAACATATATTTTAAAGGCGCTGTTAAACCGATAGCCAAATTGTACCAGATCGAACCCAAAGTTGCTGGTTTTCCATTGACGATAACTCAAAAACTGGTTATTGGGCGATAAGGTAAAGCTGCCATGATCAATCAAAGTTGCAAAACCCAGGTCGATCCTGGAAAAAGTAACCCCAAACGAAAAGCCCGGAGCTTTATGAGCATGGTATGCGGTATCCGGAGTATTTGATATAGCCGGCGCATCGTTGCCTACACCAAGTTTCACCCGCACCCTTTTTTTTGTAACACTATCCTTGGTAGTATGAGTTGAATCGGTTGGGATAGCTTGAGCAAACGCGGTGCCTGCCGCAACGCATATGATGATGGTAAAAATTAAACGTTTCATATAGTGATTAATATACATCTTATTTTTCTTTTTTCACTTTGATAATGCCCAGGTTAATACCGGTAATGGTAGCATCATCCTCGTCGGTATTGCTAAACTCAATAAACTTGTCTTCCCGCTTATCTACTGCTGCTATCACCACATTCAGTATATCACCCAAACTGCGGATCCGGCGCTTTTTTATCGGGGCCAACTTTGGCTTGCTTACCGCAGGCAATTGTACGGCAACTAATTTGGTATTGTTTTCAAATACCTTATCTACAGTTGGGTTTATCCCGTTTTCGGTATCAGGAGCAGCCGGGTTTATCAAATCGTCACCACGAGCGGCCAAAGCTAATTCAGGTTCCTCCTCCGTTTTCAGAGTGCCTTCCACTGGTAGCACTTTATGTGAAATTTCTTTCTTATTGGCCTTTATAACCTTTACAGCGGCCAAATTACTAATTGGTGCTATAACTGCCTTTACCGACTTTTTGTTTTGCTGATCTGCGGCCGGTAAAACGGGTTTAACTGTAATAATCGGAGATGGCTTTACCGGTAATACATTTTTAGCGATTTTATTAATTGATGGTTGCTGGTGATTCACTTTAACTGCCCGGGGGATAAACAAAATGCCTGCAGTAACCAGTAATACAATGCTGGCCGCTATACGTAAAAAGTATGCTAATGATCGTTTACGTTTATCAGCGTCCAATTGAGTGGTAATACCTTGCCATACACCGGCCGATGGTTCCATTTCATGATCATCAAGTACCGATTGAAACAGGTTATCCAGTTCATTATCCCGCATATCCATAACTTTTACCCTCCATTTTTGCAATTTGTTCTTTTAATATATTCCGTGCCCTTGATAGCTGTGATTTTGAAGCGCCCTCGCTGATACCGATCATCTCTGCAATTTCTTTATGCGAATAACCTTCCAGGGCATAAAGATTAAATACCATACGATAGCCCGGTGCCAACTGCTGTATTAAAGTCATTAATACCTGTGCATCAAGATTTGACGCAGCGACCGGGTTAACAGATGGCTCTTGTCCTGCTTCATCAATATCAATCACCTGCAGCATTTTATGATGTTTGCGGTAATACTCAATGGCGCTGTGAACCATGATGCGCCGTACCCATCCTTCAAACGAACCCTCGCCACGATAATCTCCAGCTTTTTGAAACACCCTGATAAAACCGTTCTGCAGCATGTCCTCGGCTTCCATCCTATCTGTGGCATACCGCATGCATACGGCCAGCATTTTGGCAGCAAATTGTTTATACAACAATTCCTGTGCTTTGCGTTCGCCCGCCTTACAGCGGTCAATCAGTTGGTTGATAGTATAGGTTGGTTCCAAAAACATCATTTATAACAGTAAGATGTGATGCTTTGGCAAATGGTTGCACGCTATGAAAAATATTTTCTGTAGATGCGGGGAGAAATGGGATAGGTTAGGTAAATATTTATCAAACTCGTCATTGCGAGGTACGAAGCAATCTCTATGCTGTACAGAGCAAACCTGCATAGTTGACCTGCCTGTGTAGAGATTGCTTCGTACCTCGCAATGACGCGTTTTTTTTGGAACTTACTCTTTATTCTTCATCCTAAAGCGCTTGTAGATCTTTACTGCGATCATCAGGATCACCGCTAAAGCTACCAGGCCAACAACACCAAATATCCAGTTGAGCGCGCTTTTAAGCACTACCAGAAAAACGATGGCAAACAGAAACAAGGTGGCCAGTTCGTTCCATAAACGTAGTTGAATAGAGGTCCATTTAAATACGCCTTTACTCATTTGTTTTATCTTGTTCTGGCAAATATGATGGTAAATACCCAGCAAAACCACGAAGGTAAGCTTGATATGCATCCAGCCAAAATGAAGCCACACGGGCCGTAATATCAGCATGGTTACACCTGCCGCTATGGTGATGATCATAGAAGGCACAGCTATAATATACCATAGTTTGCGCTCAATGATCTCAAATTGCTCTGATAGTATTCTGCGATCGGGCTCTGGTTTGTCCTGTGCTTCGGTATGGTAAATAAACAAACGCACACTATAAAACAGCCCTGCCATCCAGCAGACTACAAAAATGATGTGTATAGCTTTTACGTAATCGTACATAAGTTTATTTAAATACTAATTTCACGAATTCTTTCGAATTTCACGAATGCCACAAAAAAACTCGCATTAATATTCAATTCGTCCTTATTCGTGAAATTCGTGTTAGTATTTATATTCTTTTATAACTTCAACCGCGTACTTCACGTTATCAAACGGAATATCGGGCATAATGCCATGACCCAGGTTAAAGATGAAACCTTTTTCGTCCTTCATCCTATCGAACAGGCGGTGTATGCGGTCTTTGATTACTTTTTTATCAGCGTATAATATATGCGGGTCGAGGTTACCTTGCACAGCTATACCCGCTGGTAAACGCTTTTTAATATCCAGCAAATCAACATTCCAGTCGATAGAAATAACATCAGGTTTGGCTTCGGCCATTAATGGCGCAAATACCGAACTCCCTTTACAAAAAGATATCACCGGTATATCTTTGCGATGCAGTTTACTGATGATCTCGGTTATATACCGGTGACTAAACTCTTTATAGTCATCCCATGCCAGGGCCTGCGCCCAGCTGTCAAATATTTGCACGGCATTTACACCGGCAGCTATCTGCAGGTTAAGGTAATCAGCAGTTACAGTAGCAATTTTTGATAGCAGCTGATGAGCCATTTCCGGCTCATTATGCAGCATCAACTTGGTTAGTTTAAAATCTTTTGACGATCCGCCTTCTACCAGATAGCTCATCACCGTAAATGGTGCGCCGGCAAAGCCAATAAGCGGGATGCTGCCATTAAGGCGTTGCTGTATTACTTTTATGGCATCGGCTACATATTGCAGCTTATGGATCACATCAGTTTGTAGGTTATCAATATCTCCCTGTGTACGTACCGGATTGGCAAATTTAGGGCCAACACCCATATTAAAGCTCAGATCGCCGCCCATAGCTTCGCCGGTAACCAATATGTCCGAGAACAGGATGGCAGCGTCAATACCCAGCAAATTAACCGGCAGCATGGTAACATCAGCGGCCAGTCCCGGGGTTTTGCACATTTCCAGGAAAGAATATTTGTTTTTGATATCCCAGTATTCTTTCATGAAACGACCAGCCTGGCGCATCATCCATACCGGCGGGCGTTCTGTTTTTTCGGAAAAAGCTGCTTTTATTAATAACGAATCTTTCATAGTGTTTTTTAGTATCAAGTAGCTAGTATCAAGTATCAAGACTAAAAATGGCTTTATCAACCTTTACTAAATCGTGATACTTGATACTAGCTACTTGATACTATGTATTAGTGTTTTTTTAATTCCTGATGAAGCCGGTTTATTACCTCCTTCATTTTGGCCGTAATTTTATCTGTATGGTTTTCTGCCAGTTGTAAATAGGCTTTAGCTTTATCATAATTACCAAACCTGATATTGATATTAGCAACGCTTACCAGTGCCGCTACATGATCATGAACGGTGTGCAGCGGATATTGTGCCGCCAATTCATAATGCCTCTCAGCCGCTTCAAACTCCTGCCTCTGTATACAAATACCGCCGTATATATATTCGTAAAACCCGCGGCGCTTTTTACTAAGCCACTCGGGTCTGGTAATTTCCTTTAATGATGCCTCGGTTTTATCATAATCTTTGGCATGAAAATACTTAGCAGCAACAACCAAGGTACCTTGTTTAAAGTAATCCCAAATGAGCAGTATGATCATCATTACGGCTACTGCCGCAAGCTCATAAATACGCAAATACAGCAGCAAGCCCAGCGATAACAGGAAAATAAATGCAATAAATATACGTACCCTATTGCTGAACATTAATGCTGATTATCGGTAAATTTATAACCTACACCGCGGATAGAGTGAAAATAAACCGGGTTCTTGGGATCTGGTTCAAAATACTTACGGAAAGTTAGGATAAAGTTATCAATAGTACGGGTTGAAGGATATACATCATAATTCCAAACCGTTTCCAATATCTGCTCACGCGATACCGCGTCATTTCTGCGCTCAATAAGCAGTTTAAGCAGCATCGTTTCTTTCTTGGTAAGCGGGGTGATAGAACTATCGGCATTTACCAATTCAAATGAGTTAAAATGGATGGTTTTGTCGCCAATTTTATAGCTGTTAAACTCTTTTAGGTCCTCACCTTTCAGACTGCGTTTTACCAGGTTGTTCACCCTTAGTATCAGCTCTTCCAGGTTAAATGGTTTGGTCAGGTAATCGTCGGCACCCTTTTTAAGACCAGCAATTTTATCCTCATTGGTGTTTTTAGCGGTTAAAAACATAATAGGAACTTCTGTATTTTCAAGCCTGATAGTTTCGGCTACAACAAAACCGTCAATTTCAGGCATCATCACATCTAATATTACCAGGTTAAAACGCTCTTCCTTAAATAACTGTAAAGCCTTTTTACCATTTTTAGCTGTAGAAACTTTATAACCCTCCAGCTCAAGGTTAAGTTTGATGGCTTCTAACAAATGTTCTTCGTCTTCGGCTAATAAAATTCTTTTTTTGTTTGGCATTTTAGTTACAATTTAGGTTAATCCAAATACAACTTCAAAAACACTACCCTCGGGGCGATTATCCCTTACCCTGATGCTGGCCTTGTGTTTATCAAGCACTTCTTTTACAATATAAAGACCCAGTCCGGTACCTTTAGTATTACGGGTATCCTCACTGCCTACACGGTAAAACTTATCGAAAATACGTGTTTTTTCATTATCGGCTATGCCAATGCCATGATCAGCAACTTCCAAGTAAACTCTTTCTTCCTTCGAAAACAATTTGACATGTACTGCCGAACACGGACTCGAGTATTTAACCGCGTTTTCAATCAAATTGGTCACTACCGATGTTAAAGCGAATTTATCACCGGTGATCTCGATCTTAGGTTCAATTTCGGCATCTATGATCTGCTGGTTACAATCACATTTGGTGATCTGCAAGCGGTTAACAATACTATCAA
The DNA here is from genome assembly GCA_030445275.1 of Mucilaginibacter sp. Lineage (GTDB taxonomy): Bacteria > Bacteroidota > Bacteroidia > Sphingobacteriales > Sphingobacteriaceae > Mucilaginibacter. Next base: position 46,824 of record JAUCSE010000099.1, on the reverse strand, counting down.
CCAATACCGAAAGATTAAAACTGGCTTTGGGGAAAGTATACGACCGGTTATCAATTTTTGATGCCAACAGCATATTCTCCACCATGTCATCCAAACGTTCCACATCTAACAATGATTTGCTTACAAAATCCAATATCTGTTCTTTGGTCAAATTACGCTTTTGAATAGTTTGCAATAATATTTTAATAGATGCCAGCGGCGATTTTAGTTCATGCGTTACTGAAAGCAAAAAATTCTTTTTCTGCTCCTGCAGCTTACGTTCTTTGTTGATGGATGCATGCAGGCTATAGGCGCCTACTACAAATATCAAAACAAACATACTGCCCTCACCAATAATCATACCAATGCGTTCCGGCTGTAGTTTCATGAGCATATACCCCCACCAAACCAGTTCGGAAACAGCGTATATGATCAGCGCGTAAAAAATAACAAATGGCTTTTTCATTTCACTTAATATTAAGTTTCGTGTTGCCAGGTTCGGGGTTCGGGTAGCACTTCAGGCAACTCGAACCCAGAACCTGGCAACACGCCTATTTCCCGTTAAATACCAGGTCAAGACTATCAAATATAGCACGTTTTGCTTTCTCCAGGTCTATTTTAGTATGTGCCGATGATATAAAGCCAACTTCATAACCTGATGGCCCCAGGTAAATACCACGATTTATTAATTCGCGGTGAAACTTTTTGAATTTCTCCATACTGGAAACATCAATATCTTCGGCTGTACGAATATACTCTTTATCTGTAAAAGCAAACCAGAATATAGAGCCTATGCCAAACACCTTAAATTTATAGTTACGTGCTGTGGCAAAGCGCTGTACTGCCTCCCTGAACTCCTCTGTCTTATTGTTCAAATCTCGGTAAAAGCCCATTCTTAACAGTTCACTCAACTGGGCAATACCAGCGGCCATAGCTACCGGGTTACCAGATAAAGTACCTGCCTGGTATACCGAACCTTCGGGTGATATATTGCTCATAATAGCTGCCGATGCTCCATAGGCGCCTACCGGCAAGCCACCACCTATAATTTTACCATAGGTAATGATATCCGGTTTAATACCGTAATACCCTGACGCTCCTTCAAAACCTATCCTGAAACCTGATATTACCTCATCAAATATAAGCAGAGTACCATTTTGGGTACATATATCACGCAAAAACTGCAGGTATTCCTTTTCCTGTAACAGCAAGCCATTATTCGCCGGGATCGGTTCAATAATAACGGCGGCTATCTGATCTTTAAACTCTTCAAAGGCCTTGGTTACGGCTTCCTTATCATTTAGGGACACTACAATGGTTTCATCGGCAAATGCCTTAGGTACACCTGCTGATGAAGTTTCGCCAAAGGTTACCAAGCCCGAGCCTGCTTTAACCAGTAAAGCATCGGTATGACCGTGGTAGCAACCCTCAAACTTTAATATTTTATCGCGTTTGGTATAACCCCTCGCCAGCCTAAGCGCCGACATCACAGCCTCGGTACCCGAGCTTACAAAACGCAGTTTTTCAATAAATTTGTTATTTTTCAGGATCAGCTCGGCCAGTTCATTCTCCAAAGCGGTAGGCGCTCCGAACGACATGCCATTTTGCATTACCTCAATAACTTTTTCTCTTACTTTGGCATTGTTGTGACCCAAAATAAGCGGCCCCCATGAACAGCAAAAATCAATAAACTCATTACCATCAACATCCCATATATGGCTGCCATCGCCTTTTTGTATAAATAAAGGGGTGCCATAAACAGATTTAAACGCCCTAACCGGCGAGTTAACCCCACCCGGAAAATACGTTTTTGCCTTGGCATACAATTCAGCAGATTTTTCCCTGCTGATATCGGGCTTTCCTGTCGTGTTCACCGGCTCATTCGCCTCACCCGAAAATATTTTTTTTATTGAATCTAACATTCTTTTTTAAGCGTAAAGCTTAAAGCATAAAGCTTAAAGCTTGATTGTATATTTAATAAAAGCTTTGGGCTTTCAGCCTTATGCTTTTAGCTTTCTATAACCATTTATTCTCCAGCACTTCCTTGGCATGGTAGGTTAATATAGCCGTTGCTCCTGCCCTCCTGATACTCGTTAGCACTTCGGTAATGGCACGTTGTTCATTAAGCCAGCCGCGTTGTATAGCAGCCTTAACCATGGCATACTCGCCACTTACATTGTAGGCGGCAACAGGTAGCTCGGTATTATCTTTTATTAGTTTTATAACATCCAGGTAAGGTAATGCCGGTTTTACCATTAAAAAATCGGCACCTTCCAGTTCGTCCAAATTGGCTTCAATCAATGCTTCGCGCTGATTGGCAGGGTTCATCTGGTAGGTTTTTTTATCACCAAATTTGGGAGCCGAATTTAAGGCATCCCTGAACGGACCATAAAACGCGCTGGCATACTTGGCCGAGTATGACATGATAGAAACGTTTGTAAAGCCGTTTTCGTCCAACACATTGCGAATATATCCTACACGACCATCCATCATGTCTGACGGGGCTATGATATCTGCACCACACTGGGCATGTGCCAGGGCCATTTTACCTAATACCTCCAGCGTTTCATCATTCAATATTACGCCATCCTTAACAATGCCGTCATGGCCATCGCTGCTGTATGGGTCCATCGCCACGTCGGTAACTATACAAGCCTCAGGGAAATTCTTTTTTACCTCGCGAATAGCCCGCAGGTATAAACTGTTATCCCGGTAACTTTCGGTAGCAACCTGGTCTTTCAATGATTCCTCAATATTGGGAAACAGATCAAACGAGTTTAAATCAAGCTTTAAACAGCTTTCTATCTCGCGCAGCAAATTATCAACAGAATACCGGTAAATGCCGGGCATTGATGCAACCTCTGTTTTTTGAAACGTACCATCAACAATAAACAGCGGGAATATCAGGTTAGCTGCACTAACGTGGGTTTCCTGCACCATTTGGCGTATCACTTCACTTTTCCGGTTTCTACGTGGTCTTTGTAACATATTTCTGGTCCATTGACCATGGTCGATAGTCCATGGTCATCTCGTATTGATTTTAAAGTCTATGGACTATCGACCATCGACTATGGACTTGCTAAAGTCCAAACACCGCCTCAGACAATCCAACTTCGTCGGGCGAGTAAGGCAAGGTGTATTTTACACCCATTTCATCAAATTTTTTCCCGGTTGATTTACCTATCGCCACTACCTTTTGATAAGGGTCAAGCAGGTTATCAACAAAGTAAGCCTCTACGTTCGATGGGCTGGTAAATACCAGTACATCGGCACCGCTGGGTTCAACATCTTCTTCCAGTACAGTTTCATATACCGGAAGCTCAATGATCCTGGTATCTGCTGATAAACCTTGCTGAATGCTCCGCATTGGGCTTTCGGCTCCGGGGAACAATACAATGGTACCATTAGCCAGCTTAGCAAACTCTTCGGCCACATCAGCAGTATCAATGCCATCGCCTACATAATTGGTAAAATAGCCTTTGCGGCGCAGCATTTCTTCTGATCCGCTACCCATTACGCCAAATTTTACCTTTTTAGGAAATAGCGGATTCAACTGAAAAAAATATTCCACCGCGTTTTTACTGGAGAAAAATACCCAGTCAATGTTTTTTAATATATACGGATCGAGCTTGGTAATTACAGGTACGGTACGTATAAGCGATCGTGCTTCTACTTCAATACCGTGATGTTCAAGCGCTTTACGGAAATAACTTTGCTCAGACAGCTCGCGTGATATAAATACCTTTGACGGGAATTTGCGATCCTTAGCAAATTTTGCAACCACCTTTTCGGCCAGGCCCTCGGTAGTTGGTGATTCTAAAAACAACCTGTCAGGAAAATCATCGCCGGTTTCGGCTTTGGAGGTAAATACCTGGAACACACCCTCATCACGTCGGCAGTAACAGCCCAGCGGCAGATGACAGCCGCCGCCAAATAGTTTCAACACGGTTCTTTCAACGGCCAGTTCTTCGGCCACATCAGGATGGTGCAGTGTTTGCAGAATATCAAAAACATCCTGGTTACCTTCCCGTATCTGGATAGCCAGCGCGCCCTGTGCCGGTGCAGGGATCAGTTCAGCAGGAGTTATTTCTTCCACATGAAATTCACTCAAATCCAATCCTAAGCGGACCACTCCAGCCTTGGCAATCATGATGGCATCATATTTTTCATCGCGCAGCTTACCAATACGGGTAGGCACGTTACCACGCAGATCTTCTATCTCCAGATCAGGGCGATGGGCCAGTAATTGCGCCTTACGCCTGTTTGATGATGTACCCACAATAGCCCCGTATTTTACCGAAAGCTTTTGATGTACATCCACACAATCTTTCAAGATCAACAACAGTTCAGCAGGATCCTCCCTTTCTGAAACTGCTGCGATGATGAGTCCCGGAGGGTTTTCAGTTGGCAGGTCCTTATGCGAGTGTACCGCAATATCAATGGTACCAGCCAATAATTCTTCTTCTAATTCTTTGGTAAAAAATCCCTTGCCTTCCAGCTTGTCAAAGCTCAAGTTTAATATACGGTCGCCCTGGGTTTTTATGATCTTTAGTTCGGCATCAACGTTAATTGCAGCAAGGCTGTCTTTTACAAAATTAGCCTGCCATAGCGCCAATTCACTGCCGCGGGTTCCTATTATCAGTGTTCTGTCCAAAAGAATGAATATTTTACAGGTGCAAATTTAATTTTTTATAGCCATGATAAGGTACAAGAATTTCACGAATTATTTCTAATTGCAACAATATGACCGTTATAGAGGGTTTTGGGTAAGGTTAAAGGGTGGTTGGTAGTAGATTAGGTCGCGGTTTGGCGATGTTTAATGAATAAATATGATGTATTGAGATGGCATAATTAATTGCTTAATAAGTACAAGGGCGTTTCCGCCAGCTGGCGGACCGGGCTATCTGCTCATACGCCGCAAGGCCTTATCCACAGGCCGGTATCCGCTGCTATCCCTAACGCATTTGTCTGAACCGGGATTTTTCGGATTTTTCACGAATTGATTTTTTATTGGTGTTCAAGAAGGCTTCGCCGTTAAAGGATTAACATGATTTCCTTTTATTGTTTTCCCGTCAGCAGATAAGCTTCGGGTGAAAGCAGGCAGAACAATGGTGGCCTGTGCAATTGTTGTCTGAATCTGAATTTACTGAATTTTAGAATTAACAGAATTTCTTTTTTCCTTCCTGTCAGCAGATAAGCTTCGGGTGAAAGCAGGCAGAACAAGGGTGGCCTATGCGGTGGCTGCCTGAATCTGAATTTTAGAATTAACAGAATGAGGGGAAATAAGAAAGGTCAAATTTGCAAATCAAAAAGCGGGTAAAGGCTTGACAGAGCGGGCCTGGGTGTTTTGCCTTGTGGGTGGAAGTTTTTTTCTGTCTTGAGTTATTCACCTATTATTTGTTTTTTATAGGTGTTCATTATCTCGCTACGCTCGGTCTTGGTTACTTTTGGATCAAGCTATACGGCGAAGCCATCTTGAGTACCTTAAAAAAACAAACAACAACGAAAAACGTAACACCCTTAGCGGCAATTGAGCGCTATACGACATGCTTATTTGCCCTGTATAAAGGGGATTGCCACGCTACGCAATGACGTACGGAAGTTTAAAATATTAGTTTTCGTTGATCAATATATCTTTAGCCATGATCATCGGCACGCTGATATATTTCTTTTCCATGTAGTTGATCACCTTTTCCAGTATCTCGCGCGATTGCTCGTCCAGACCCTGAACCTCATCGGCAAAAACAGAATTGATGGCAGTATTGCGGATCTCCTTAATTTTTTCGGGTACCTGGCGCATGGCTACTTCAATACGGCGCTGTTTTAACTGAGTTAAAAACTCGCTGATATTTTGCTCAATAATGGCTTCGGCATGTACCAGTTCCTGGTAACGTTCCTGCAGGTTACGTTTGGCAACCTCGTTTAATGAATGCACCTCGATAAAATTAACAGGGAATTGCTCCAACACTTCGGGAGCGGTATCATTAGGTATGGCCAGATCCACAATGGTTTTGCGGGTGGTATCGCCGTTAAGCAGCGATTGATATATTTCGGTAGTGATAATAGGCTCAACTGCCGATGTGCAGGTAATGATCACATCAAAACCTTTTTTATACGTTTTTAAAGCCTCCAGATCAAAAGCTTCACCTTTTAAGTCGGCAGCTAACTGCTGGGCTTTTGAAACTGTGCGGTTAAATACCGTAAAGTTTGAAAATTTATGCTTTTGAAGATATTTGGAAATATTGCGGTTGGTTTCGCCTGCGCCAATGATCAGCACGCGAGCATCGTTGGCACACAGGTTCAGATCTCTTAGTTTACGATAAGCCAATGATACTACCGATATTGGATTTTTTGAAATATTGGTATGAGTATAAACTTCTTTAGCTGTTTTAACAACGCAGCTCATAATCATACGTAAAGCATCACCGGTCAAACCAGCTTCCCGGCATTGCTCGTAAGCTTTACGCAACTGGGCCAGTATCTCTTTTTCGCCAACTATTAAACTTTCTAATGAACATGAAGTACGTAGCAGGTGAACCATAGCTTCCTGATCTTCATAAATAGAAGCGCTATTCATAAAAGTGGAGAGGGAATCATGGCACAGCTCTGTATTAAAAGCCTCTATGAATCTTTTTGCAAAATCCTTATCAACAACCTGTGGGGTTGTCATAATAAATTCAACACGATTGCACGTAGCCAGATAAAATATCTCTGGTATCCCAAATTGAGTTTTAACTTGTTGAAGTTTTTCTATCAGACCTTCCTGGCAAATCACCAATCTACCTAATTCCTTCAGTTCAATCTGTTTGTGTGTAAAAGCAATAACCTTTAAATACTTCAAAGCAGTTTTAAATTTGACCGAACAAAAATATCACTATAAATGGGATCCAATGTCAAGACTTTGTCAAACAGGCTTATTTATAATGGTTATAAATTAGATGTTTTAACCATAAAACCATATTAAAATTGCTTAAAACATTATTTAGCAAAATAATGTATATTGACAAATGAGTTTGATGAAGAATATAAGTCTTATTGTATTAATAGCTGGGTATACACTTGCCGGCCTTAATCATTTTATTAATCCGGTTTCGTACCAGCGCATCATTCCTAATTATTTGCCCTATCCTGTTATCTTAAACATACTTGCCGGGATATCTGAAATTTTATTAGCCTTACTGCTTATCCCGGCAACAACAAGGCCCTGGGCTGCCTACGGCATTGTATTAATGCTCATCGCCTTTTTACCGGCACACATAACTATGATAGCTGATGCACCTTTACGATTAGGTAAACTAAAGGTAACACCGCTATTGGCCTGGATACGCTTAGCTTTACAACCGGCACTCATTATCTGGGCCTGGTGGCACAGCAAGCCTTAATATAAACAGAACTGACACAACATAAAATATGGATCTGCAAAGTGTTGAAATGCGTAACCTGGAAGTACAGGATTATCAGGAGCTAAAAAAATCAATGAAATCGGCCTATATGGATATGGACGAGGATTATTGGGATGCCAATTCCATTAAAAGGCTCATCCGGCTGTTTCCCGAGGGTCAGATCTGTATCACCGTTAATGATATAGTGGTGGGCTGCGCCCTGTCTATCATCGTTGATTACCAGAAGTTTGGCGACAATCATACTTACAAACAAATAACCGGCGATAGCTCCTTCAAAACCCATACCGACAAGGGTGATGTGTTATATGGTATTGATGTTTTTATCCATCCCAATTACCGTGGACTGCGTTTGGCCCGACGCTTGTACGAGGCCCGCAAAGCCCTTTGCGAAAAGCTGAACCTGAAAAGCATTATAGCTGGCGGTCGTATCCCCAATTATCAGAAATTTCAGAACGACCTTACGCCGCGCCAGTATATCGACAAGGTAAAATATAAGGAGATATACGATCCTACGCTATCGTTTCAGTTGGCTAATGATTTCCATGTGCGTAAAATACTGCGTAATTACCTGCCCGAGGATAGCCGGTCAAAAGGTTTTGCCACACTGATAGAGTGGAACAATGTGTATTACGAAGAGATCAGTACTGCCATTAACCAAAAAACAGTAGTACGCATTGGTTTGGTGCAATGGCAAATGCGCTCATACAGTAATATCAGCGAACTGATGAAACATGCTGAATATTTTATTGATGCCGTGAGTGATTACCAGGCCGATTTTATTTTATTCCCCGAGCTGTTCAACACGCCGCTCATGGCCGATTATAACCACATGGATTCGGCAAAGGCCATGCGCGAACTGGCCAAATACACACAGCCTATTATTGAAGAGTTTTCGAAACTGGCAGTATCCTACAACGTAAACATTATTGCGGGCAGTATGCCTACCATTTACGAGGAATCGCTGTATAACGTGTCCTACCTGTTCAGGCGCAATGGTAGTATGGAGGAGGTTTATAAGATACACCCTACCCCGGCCGAAATCAGCTCGTGGGGTATGCGCGGTGGCGATGAGGTAAAAGTATTTGAAACCGATGCCGGTAAAATAGGCATCCTGATCTGTTACGATGTAGAATTTCCGGAATTATCCCGCATACTGGCCAGTCAGGATATGCAGATATTGTTTGTCCCTTTTTTAACGGATACCCAAAATGGGTATAACCGGGTTAAGTTTTGTGCTCAGGCACGTGCTGTTGAGAATGAATGTTTTGTTGCTATTGCAGGCTGTGTAGGAAATTTACCCAATGTTAACAATATGGGAATCTCCTATGCGCAATCGGCCGTGTTTACCCCGTCTGACTTTGGTTTCCCTACCAATGGCATACAATCAGAGGCTACTCCCAATACCGAAATGATTGTAATTGCCGATGTTGACTTATCTACACTGGAGGAATTGCATGAATATGGCAGCGTACAAAACTTAAAAGACCGACGTACAGATCTTTATAATATTACGTTTAACGGCAAAAAAGTCTAGTTTGTCTAAATATTTAACAAATCAAATATTACTTACATAAATAATATTTACATTCAACACCAGTTTAACCCTTGTTGAAATAATGAAACCTAAATCTATTATCATACCCATGAAAAATATTTACCTGATACTTTTATTGTTAACCGCAAGCTTTACAGTCCGCGCTCAGGATACGGTAAAAAAGGCAATTACCCGCCGGTTTAATGTAGATGAACATTCGGTGGTAAAAGACTCCACCGGAAAGCTTTATACATTTAGTGAATGGACCGCATTAACCAGTACGAGGGAGTATGTTTTACGGCCTGATGATATGAACAATGCCAATACAACATTTACACTTTTAAAAAAAGGCAATCTACCACTTAAATATCGCACAGCTGCAAATACAGCAAATACGATACCCGCCAGTCAAAAGAACCTTTCGCCAGAGGAGGCTGAAGAGCAACGCATGGCATCGTATCCAAAGCCCATGGAATCGGAAAATTTTACCATAGGCCAGGAAATAGAACCATTCAGTACCCATGATATGAATGGCAAAAAAATAAAACTCAAAGATCTGCGTGGCAAAGTAGTGATGCTGAACTTTTGGTTTATTGGCTGTCCACCCTGCCGGGCAGAAATACCCGAATTAAACAAACTTGTTGAGCAATACAAAGACAACCCCAACGTTGTTTTTTTGGCCGTTGCTTTAGATGCCCGATGGGATATCAGGGACTTTCTGAAAACAACGCCTTATAATTTTGATATTATAGACGACGGTCGTTTTATTGCCAATATTTATAAAATACACCTTTACCCCACCACTGTGATACTGGATAAGGAAGGCAAAGTAGCTTTCCACACGGTAAGCTTTGCAGCAAGCTCGCCGTACTGGATGAAAAAGACGATCAATGAGGCTTTGAAATAATAAATCTTTGCCCATTCAAGCGTCCACGCTTGAATGATGCCGTAAGCAAGCGTCCACGTTTACTTTTTTTGACCCGGTAATCGTAAGCGTAGACGCTTACAATCATTATAGTTCAAGCGAAAGACGCTTGAACTGGCGGGTAATTTAAATTGCATCTTAGTTCAGAAAGAAACTAATAAAGATGGTGTATTAGAAAAAGAAACAAACTATCAGTATGATGAAATTGATAATATTATTAAAGTAGTAGAAAAAGACTCCTATTTAAAACAGCAAATTCCTAGAATAACAAATTTTGAGATCTTTTATCACAACTAAGCCCTCGGCTGGTGCACGCGTATCGCGTGTACATCTTCGGGTTACCCACTAATTAACATCAAAAAAGTGTAATTTTCACCCATGACCCGCAAAGAAAATTTCACCCTCCCCGGTGCCAAAGGCCGCCCTATGCTGATAGATGTAACTTATGATGATGCACTTAAAAACGCTCCATTAGTAATTTTTGCGCATGGGTTTAAAGGATTTAAAGACTGGGGGACCCATAACCTGGTGGCCGATTACTTTGCCCAAAATGGTTTCAGATATCTAAAATTCAATTTTTCGCATAACGGCACCACACCTGATAGTCCCCTTGATTTTGCCAACCTTAACGCTTTTAGCGATAATACTTTTTCTATAGAGCTCGAAGACCTGGATACTATTATTGATTTTGCCTGTAGCGGATCGGGCATAGCGGTGGCTGATGGTGTATTTTTAATTGGCCACAGCATGGGTGGCGGTATCAGCATTATTAAAACCGCCGAAGACAGCCGGATCAAAAAGTTGGTTACTATGGCTTCCATATCCGGTTTCCGCAACCTTTGGCCCGAACAAAGCGAGGTGCAATGGCGGCTGCAGCGCATCATTTACATGCATAACTCGCGTACCGGCCAGCAAATGCCAATCAAATCAACATTGTTAGACGATCTGGACACATATCCCTTACGGCTGAATATCCCTACCCAAGCAGCCGAAGTAACACAACCCTGGTTGTTGGTACATGGCGATGCTGATCAAACAGTTCCCCTGGCTCATGCGCAGGAGCTGCACAATGCCCAACCCAATGCCCAATTTGTTGTTTTGCCGGGCGGCGATCATACTTTTGGTAGTTCGCACCCTTACGCAAGTGATACTTTGCCAGTTTTATTATTGGAGTTTTGTGATCTGGCAATATCATTTCTGCGTAAATAAAAGCGGGTTCATTATAGCCAACGTAACTTTTTGGTGCCGGTTATCTCTTAATATCTAATATATACTACTATAATTGTTTTATGAGTTTAAAAGGATCACGCAAAGAAGGAAAAAAATATATCAACGTTATACCTACTGACGAAGCCGGCTTTGGCAAAATGATACCCATTTTACAGGAATACATCAACAGCAAAGCCGAAAATATCCCTAAAAAAACAATAGGTCCGTTTAAAACCGACATTGCGGTTTATCAAACGCCACCGGCAAGCGGTTTGCGCATAACCTGGATAGGACACTCCAGCATACTGATTGAAATTGATGGTAAACGCATACTGACCGACCCGGTTTGGGGCGATCGTGTTTCGTTCTCTAAATTTATTGGCCCCAAACGTTTTTTTAAACCACCACTTTTACTAAGCGAGCTGCCACCATTGGATGCTGTGCTTATATCACACGATCATTATGACCATTTGGATAAGGATACCATTAAATATTTTGCTACTTCAAACATCCCCTTTTACTGCTCCATTGGTGTGGGACAATACCTGCAAAAATGGGGCATTACCGAAACCCGTATCACCGAAATGGATTGGGGCGATCAGGTAACTATAGGCAATGATATTGTTATGACGGCCACTCCATCAAGACATTTCTCGGGCCGGGGCGTAGTTAACCGGAACGAAACATTATGGTCGTCATTTGTAATCAAAGGCCCAAAGCATAATATTTATTTCGGTGCCGATTCCGGCTGGTCGCCAAGTTTTGAAGCCATTGGCGATGCATTCGGCCCATTTGACCTAACTATGCTGGAAGTTGGCGCCTATGGCAAATACTGGCCCGATATACATATGGGCCCCGATCATGCCTCAAACGCCCATCTGGCACTGAAAGGAAAATTGATGATGCCTATTCATTACGGCACATTTAGCCTGGCACCACATGCCTGGTATGAGCCTGTTGAACGTTTAACAACTTTAGCCCAGGACAAAAAGATCGATCTGTTTTTACCGCAACCCGGACAACCTACTGAAGTGACCGAAGCCTACAATTCTAACTGGTGGAAACCGTATTTGTCGTAAAAAACATTAATTTAGATTTTGTCATTCTGAGGAACGAAGAATCTGATCTGTAAATAGATTCTTCGCTATGCTCAGAATGACAACACTTAATTGATATTGTAATCGAATTTTTAAACTCTCCAATGGCCCAAACCTATATCTTAGTTATTGCGGGTAAACCCGAAGGCCCCTTTAACTTAGAGGAGTTAAAGAGCCTGAAAGTAAAACCCGGCGATTTTGTAAAAACCCCCGAAATGGACGATTACAAGGAAGCGCATGAAATTGCCGAATTAAGGGAAATATTTGGCTTTGCAAAGCCTGATCTGTTAATGCAGTACTTTGCCAGCTTTGATCAGCGGTTGCTGGCCACGGCGCTTGATTGGTTTATGATTTCGGGAGTGTTTATCATTCTTGCTTTTATCATCGTATCGTTTATTAAAGATAAAGAAACCGGTATTACTGTTGCCCTGGCTATTTTAGCTTGTGTTCCATTCGTTAAATTTATTTATCAGGTTACCATGGAAAGCTCTATTAAGCAGGGCACCCTTGGCAAGCAAATATTAAAGATCAGGGTGGTGGATTTGCAAGGTAATCGCATCAGCATTGGCAAAGCTATAAACCGCAACCTGTGCAAAATATTCTCGATGGCTATATTTTTTATCGGTTATTTGCTGGCGTTTTTTAGTAAGCAACAACAATGCCTGCATGATATGATGGCCGGTACACTGGTAATTAAAGAAAGGTTATTTTGAAACCATTCCCGGGTATTACTCATCTCACTCCCTTAAAAGCTTTATAAAAAGCATATTTCCCATCATTGCTTTTCCTGTAAACAGATAATAGCAAACTACCTGCAGGTTTTGATAATGAATCGCCTATGTATATCTCATCGGTGATGTTAAAAGTAGATGTATAAAAAAAATCGTTGTAGCCAAATGATATATCCTCATTTATATTAAACCGGAATCCGGTATCAGACCTATCAGCATAAAATACCTTAAACCGGGCCTTAACCGGCACAATTTTAGTAACTATGGAGTGTATTTCATTTTTGTAAATCCTGCTCTTGTACGCCCAGTTGTCTGAATTAAAATAAACAAATAAGCTTACCAGCATCAGTGTACCAATTATGCCAATTATTCTTTTCATGCTCATAAAGTTATATAAAGTTTACAAGCTTTCCACTTTGCAAACGTTTAACCTTTAATCCTATTCCTTATCTTTGCATCTTATTAATTATCTGTTGCATGAATACTGATGCTGTTAAGTTGCTGCAAGGCCGTTATTGCAATTCGCTAACCGAATATTCGCGCTTTGTTACCCGCGAGGTTAATATTGGCGATGTGCCTATGGGCGGCAATAACCCTATACGCATACAAAGCATGACCACTACTGATACTATGAACACCATTGGTACAGTAGAACAATCCATCCGTATGATGGATGCCGGTTGCGAATATGTACGTATTACTGCACCAAGCATCAAAGAAGCGCAAAACCTGGCCGAGATCAAGAAACAGCTTCGCCAGCGTGGCTACACTGCACCACTTGTTGCTGATATACATTTTACCCCAAATGCCGCCGAAGTTGCCGCACGTATAGTTGAAAAAGTACGTGTAAACCCAGGCAACTACGCCGATAAAAAGAAATTTGACCAGATTGACTATACCGATCTGGAATACCAGGGCGAGTTGGAACGTATTTATAAAAAATTCGCTCCGCTGGTTAATATTTGCAAGGAGTATGGCACTGCCATGCGCATTGGCACCAATCATGGTTCATTAAGCGATCGTATCATGAGCCGTTATGGTGATACTCCGCAAGGCATGGTTGAGTCGGCCATGGAATTTATGCGGATGTGCGAAACGCTGAACTACTATAACCTGGTGATTTCCATGAAATCGAGCAATCCGCAGGTAATGGTACAGGCTTATCGCTTACTGGTAGAAACCATGGTTGCCGAGGGTATGAATTATCCGCTGCACCTTGGCGTAACCGAAGCGGGCGACGGCGAGGATGGCCGTATCAAATCGGCCGTAGGCATAGGTACCCTCCTGGAAGATGGTCTGGGCGATACCGTTCGCGTTTCCCTTACCGAAGAACCCGAAGCCGAAGCCCCGGTAGCTATTGAACTGGTGAAACGATATAATGAGCGGAAAACAGAAAGCGAAAAGCTCAAAGCTGTGAAAAACGAGCTTTCCGCTTTTAGCCTTCAGCCTTCGGCTTCCCACAGTCCCTACGAATATAAAAAACGCCATACTTACGAGGCCAATGCCTTTATTGGCGGGCACATGGTGCCGCGCGTGGTTGTTGATCTTTCTACGAAGAATTTAAAAGATGCCGCTATTTTAAACGATGCGGGGTATCTGTATTCGCCACTGCTTGATAAATATAATATGGCCGAGCAATCGGTTGATTTTGTTTACCTGGCCGATAATTTGCCATCGTTTGTATTCCCGAGCAATTTAAAACAGCTTTATAATTATAATACATGGCAAAAACTGGCCGATAAAACCAACTGTCACCCGGTATTTACATTGGCTGAATATATAAAAGCGACCGACCGGTCTTCTGCATTAAACCTCGTGAGGGTACAACCTGCGGATATTGATTCGGACGAGTTTGGTTTACTGCCCTTTGACAATTCACTGGTATTAGTACTGGAAACCACCGCCCTGCATGGCATGGCCGATCAGCGCGGCTTTTTCTTTAAACTGGAAGAACTTGGGCTGGAAGTACCGGTGATAGTGCGGAGAAGTTATGAATTTGAAAAAGACCACGGACCATCGACCATCGACCATGGACAAGACTTAGAACTTAAGACTCAGAACTTACAACTATATTCAGCTACCGATCTGGGCGCTTTATTGGTTGATGGTTTTGGCGATGGTATATGGATTGATGCGCCGGAATTGCCTGATAATGTGATCACCTCAACCGCATTTGGTATTTTACAGGCTACCCGCTCAAGAATTTCTAAAACAGAATACATATCGTGCCCAAGCTGCGGCCGTACTTTGTTTGACCTGATGATTACCACTCAAATGATCCGCAGCCGTACCAGCCATTTAAAGGGTTTAAAAATTGGCATTATGGGTTGCATTGTAAACGGTCCCGGCGAAATGGCCGATGCTGATTATGGTTATGTGGGCTCGGGTACTGATAAAATCACCCTTTACCGTGGTAAAGAGGCCGTAAAGAAAAATATTAGCGCCGCCAACGCGCTTGATGAGCTGATAGGTATTATTAAAGATGACGGTAACTGGGTAGAGCAGGAAATTAATTAGTGAATTATTGATTGGCTAAGCATCATTATCTATTCTCTTTAAAACAGAACAGGGCCGGCCTCGCGCCAACCCTTGTTCAAAGTATAATTAAAAAAGACTGTTATCGTTTCAGGTTGAACGCAAGGGCAATCAACTTTTTGTTATTGCTATCATCCCTGTTTCCACAAAGCTTATTAGTAAGCTGGTTTAAAGCCAAACGTACCTTTTCATGCTTTAGGTTCAACTTTGTATTGATCGTTTCTTCATAAAGCAATTTTGAATCATCACTGTAAAATCTGATGATCTGTACCCTAGGCTGATTTTTATTACTCTCCACCACCCAAAAACCATGACTGACTGGCGCATTGATCTGAGCCTGACTGCAAACAGTGCATAACAGTATCAATACGGTTGTTATTATTGTTTTCATAACCCTGTATTTTAATGTAGGGTTAAATTAACAAGCCTGCATACCATTAAAAAGCGATACTGCTACTCAGCAATCAATTGCATATAAACAGCATTTAATCAGCTGCAATAAGCACTTATCAAAAATAAGTACCCTCCCGGAATGTTTTATTGCTGTATGTCGACAAAACCATGCGGTTTATCGCATTTGCATAAAATTTTTCGCATCCTTTAGCCCATATCAGGTAAATTAGCTATATGAATAACAGGATTGATATCAGGCTGCAAAACATCAGTATTCCGCGAGTGTATCAGCACCTGTTATTTTGGGTGGCGGTTTACTTCCTGGTAGCCAGTATGTATTCGGTACAAACCAGTTTTGTAATATCCTTAAGAAACAACCTGATCTTTATGCCAGTTCAAATTGCTTACTATTATGCAATTGCTTATTGGGTAATTCCTCGTTATCTATTTGTTAAGCGGTACTTTGTTTTCACTTTACTATTATTGTTACTGGTTGTAATTTCTACACTGGCCACCCGGTCAGTTGGTTTAACCTTTGTAAATCCGTACCTGATCAGGGTAATACCCATTATTGATCATAACTATATCAAGTATAACCAGCTACCATTTTCTGCAAAACTGTTTGATATTGAAAGCCTGGTGAATGCCTTTAAAGGCGTAAATCTTATTATTGGTTTTGTACTGGCCATTAAGTTGTTTAAAATGTGGTACGAACGTAAACAGGCCGCGTTAGAGGCCGAGTTAAGCGCTTTGAAAGCGCAGGTACATCCACATTTTTTATTCAATACCTTAAATAACCTGTATGCTTTAAGCCTTGACCGGTCGCCAAAGTCGCCGCAGCTGATACTTGGCCTTTCAGATATTTTACGGTATATGCTGTATGAATGCAATGCCGATGAGGTGCTGCTTGAAAAAGAAATTTTTATGATGCAGCAATATGTTAAGTTGGAAAAATTGCGTTATGAGGACCGCATAGATATTAACTTTACCATAACCGGCAATCTTAAAAACAAGCTGATAGCGCCATTGATCATCCTGCCATTTATTGAAAATGCCTTTAAACACGGTACGAGCGAAAAAACAGGACAGGTTTGGATCAATATTGGCATCAACGTTACGGGAAATCATTTTAAACTAAAAGTGGCTAATAATAATCCCGAACGACAGCCCGATGATGATGAAACAAGTGGCAGAGGGCACATCGGCTTAAAAAACGTAATGAAACGGCTTGATCTGCTTTACCCGGCAACTTCCAAACTCAAGATCATGAATGAAGACGAAACTTTCCTGATCATATTAGACATGGATCTGAACATCATTAAACAACCCGCAAAACAATTAATAAACGTATGAAGATCCGGGCATTGATAGTTGATGACGAACCACACGCTATTGCGGTGCTCGAAAAATATCTGTCGCAATTGAATCAGATAGAATTGGTTGGCAAATGCGTGGATGCCATACAGGCCTTCCAGATATTACAGCAAAAACCGGTAGACCTCATGTTCCTTGATATCAAAATGCCTGGCATTAAGGGAACCGACCTTTTAAGGAGCCTTAAAAACCCTCCAAAAGTAATTTTCACAACTGCTTACAGTGAATATGCATTGGAGGGGTTTGAACTAAACGCGGTTGATTATTTGATGAAGCCAATTTCCTTCGAGCGTTTTTTGCGTGCTGTAGATAAAATTTACCAGCTGAACGAACATAATTCCAAAGCCATTATTACTCACGAAAGCCCGGTAAGTGATCATGAAGCTTTTATATATCTTAAAGTTGATCGTAAAACCATTAAAGTAAATGTAAACGATATTTTATGGATAGAGAGCCTGCGCGATTATGTAAAAGTGGTGGTAAAAGATCAGGAATATATCACCCGGCAAAAGATCAGCATGCTGGAAGAAATGCTGCCCGAAAACAAATTTGTAAGGATACACCGCTCGTTCATCGTAGCGCTGCCTAAAATTGATTCTTTTTACTCCTACAGCATTGAAATAGCTGGTCATGAACTACCCATAGGCCGTAATTATAAGCAGGATGTTCAGAAAAAACTCAAAGCCGAGCGGTTGCAATTTGACTGATAAGCGTAAAATAATTTTACATTATCTTTGAAGTTCATGAGCAATAAAATAGCTGTTTTAGATATTCCGTCTACGCTTCAACGGCACACCATTACCAACGCTGACTTCGGCGTTATTAACGATGGCTGGAACCAGGATGATTTTGCTGTATTAAGTAATGAGCCAGGTTTAAAACACGGGGTACCTGTTAAAACAGATTATTACTCGGTTATTTTATGCCTTAACGGATCCTGTAAAAAAACAATAGGTCATTTTGTTTTTGATGTTTATCCAAACTCCGTCCACCTGGTATCCCCGGCCTTTATTACTTCTTTTGAAGATGCGTCTGACGATCTGCTCCTGTACCAGGTGATGTTTAAGAAGAGCTTTTTGACCCATAATTTCCTGAAAGAAAACATCGTAGATAACCTGCTGGAAGTAAATCCAGATTATCCGCCAATTTATGGACTGTCAAAAAAAAGTGTGGCATCCTTAAAAGCGCTGTACGAAAAAATGAGCGATGAAAGTAGGGAGCAAGGGGCTTTCCATTTGCAAATTTTAAGGCTCCTGGTAGTTGATTTGTTGTATGAAATGAACCGGGCCTGCGAAAGCTGTTTACTCCATTCAACCCGTCACCTGAGTAAACAATATCAGTTGGTATATAAATTTAAAAAAATGGTTGAGGAACAGTTTTTAACCCTTAAAACTGTACAACAATATGCCGATGAATTATTTATATCAGCCAAGTATTTAACCGAAATAGTAAAGGGCGAAACCGGGCAGAATGCCCTGCATGTTATCCATAACCGCCTGTACCTGGAGGCCCAGTACCTGCTATCATCATCAGGCCTGAGTGTTAAGGAAATTGCCGAACGGCTCAACTTTGATAACAGCTCGCATTTCAGTCGTTTTTTTAAACGTTTTGCGGGCTACAATCCTTCGGAGTTTAAGCTTCAATAAGTTTATATCCATTTTACTCCTTTCAAAACCATCGTTATGACTGTTGCCTGACGGTATTTTCTACTTATCGGAAAAATTGGTTGTTAAAACCGATTTATTGAGATTGATGCGCCGCTGTATCCGCAGTACCTTTGACATGTCAATCAACAATAACGGTCATGAAAAAAGCAAACTTAAACTCATTAAAAGGCAAATTACTTCAGGTATACTGGAGTACTTTCCAAATATTAACCATCATTTACAGATAATCATTGATTACTGTGAATTCTATCATATATAAATATCCAACTGTATTGATTCAAGCATATTAGTCTTTAATCAATACACGAAATAAACAGCCGTTTCCCGGCTTCACTATATATATTGAAACACAAAAGAGGCAAACTTGATTAAGTTTGCCTCTTTTGTGTTTATACGGATTTCCTTCCCGTCGTTGTCATTCAAAAATCATTAACCAAATTATATACAATTTTAAAAACTTCTTATGGCCTTATGGAGTTTTGATTATATAATCAAAAACAAGATGGCAAAAAACGTTGCAGACCAATTGGTTGAAATGCTGGTAAACGCCGGTATCAAAAGAATATATGCCGTAACCGGCGATAGCCTTAACGAAATAAACGATGCCGTAAGGCGCGAAGGCAGTATACAATGGATACATGTAAGGCACGAAGAGGTTGGCGCTTATGCCGCAGGTGCCGAAGCACAACTGAATGGGTTTGCCTGTTGCGCAGGCAGCAGCGGTCCGGGCCATGTGCATTTGATAAACGGTTTGTATGACGCGCACCGCTCAGGCGCTTCGGTTATTGCCATTGCATCAACCATAGCCAGTTTTGAATTTGGTTCCGAGTATTTTCAGGAAACCAATACCATTAAATTATTTGATGATTGCAGCTATTATAACCAGGTGGCCACTACACCCAAACAATTGCCGCGGATGCTGCAGGCGGGTATTCAAAGCGCACTGCATCAAAAGGGTGTAGCTGTAATTGGTTTACCCGGCGATGTTACCAGTATGGATGCCGTTGAAATAAACACATCAACCCAAACCTATAACCCTGTCCCGGTTATCAGACCGTCAGATGTTGATGTACAGCAACTGGCCGGTTTAATTAATCAATACCATAAAATAACCATTTTTTGCGGCATTGGTTCAGCAGGTGCGCATGACGAGGTGGTGGAATTATCACAGAAACTGCACGCCACAGTAGCTTACTCTTTCAGGGCCAAAATGGATATCCAGTATAACAATCCCAATGAGGTAGGTATGACCGGGCTTTTAGGGCTGCCATCGGCCTATCATAGTATGCACGAGAGTGATCTGCTAATACTGCTGGGGACTGATTTTCCTTACACCCCATTTATGCCAACTGATTGCAAAATTGTACAGATAGATATTAAACCCGAGCGTATTGGTCGCCGTGCCAAGGTTGATGTAGGTTTATGCGGAACTGTAAAAGATACGCTTGCAGCCCTGCTCCCATTAATTACCCAAAAACAGGACGACAGTTTTTTGAAGGCGCAGCTAAAAGTTTATGCCGATGTAAAGGATAAAATGCAGACCTATGTTGACGACAGTGGCAGTCATGATAAAATACACCCGGAATATGTAGCCAGTATACTGGATAAGCTTGCTGCCGATGATGCCATATTTACAGTTGATACAGGTATGTCGTGCGTATGGGGTTCGCGCTATATTCACGCTACTGGGAAGCGTAAAATGATAGGTTCATTTAACCATGGCTCCATGGCCAATGCCATGCCCCAGGCTATCGGGGCTGCTTTGGCCCGGGCGGGGCAGCAGGTGATCGCGCTTTGTGGGGACGGCGGGCTGTCAATGCTATTAGGCGATTTGGCCACTATTGTTCAATACAAGTTGCCGGTTAAGATCATCGTTTTCAACAACCGCTCATTAGGAATGGTAAAGTTGGAGATGGAGGTTGCAGGTTTGCCCGATTGGCAAACAGACATGTACAATCCTGATTTTGCTTTAGTTGCCCAGGCTATGGGTATAAAGGGTATCAATGTGAAGTATCCGGAGGATGTTAAACAGGCTATTACCGAAGCCTTGGCTTTTGAAGGCCCTGCATTAATAAACATATTCACTGATCCAAATGCCCTGGCTATGCCACCAAAAATTGAATTTGAACAGGTAAAGGGCATGGCTATATCCATGACCAAACTGATACTCAATGGTCAAATGGATGAGGTATTGGATACGGTTAAGGCGAATTACAAGCATTTGAAGGATTTGCTGTAGACTTTTAGACTAAGTTTTAAAACTTCGTAAGTCTAAAATAAAACTCGTCATTGCGAGGCACGAAGCAATCTCTATGCTGTACAGAGCGAACTGAAAGATTTAGAACTCTTATGGCCGATCTGCCTGTGTAGAGATTGCTTCGTACCTCGCAATGACGTGTATTTTATTGGTAGAGATCAAGATTTGCATTGTTCGCGATTGCCGCGCTGCGCCAGCAATGACAATAAAATTTGACTCAGCAAAAAAGCCCGGTTAACCGGGCTTTTTTGTTATTTTTTCCAAACGTTATTGTCAGGATTATAATCAGGCAGCACTTTATCCGGATCATAGGTAACCGATTCAATTTCTTCGGTTGATGGATATTTAAATGTCCATGTAGCATAACGCTCCCAAATTTCAACTGGTAGTTTAATACGCTCGGTTTTGCCACTTACAGTTTTTATCTCCAGTATAACAGGCATTACCATTTTGCCCAGGTTGTCCAGGGTAATCAATGCGCCTTTTGAAGCATCATTGTCCACATATTTAACATCGCTAACAGCAACGTCCAAACGCCAGTCGTTCAAAAACCAGCCTCTCCAAAACCATTGCAAGCTTTCGCCCGAGGCATTTTCTATCGTGCGGAAAAAGTCATCAGGTGTTGGGTGTTTAAATGCCCATCTGTTAATATAGGTTTTAAAGGCAAAGTCAAAACGCTCAGGGCCTAATATCTGCTCGCGCAGTAAAACAAGGCCGGCGCTTGGTTTTGCATATAGTAAGGTTCCGGTATTTCTTTCTTTAAGATTGGCCGGCTGACTCATCATAGGCTCCAATTCGGGTTTGGTAAAAAAGTCGCCAACACGATGCATATCCATAGTCCGTTTGCTTTTATACTCCCCATTGTTAAAATCGGCGGTTGAAAGCGTATTGATAAAAGTATTAAAACCCTCATCCATCCAGCCGTATAAACGCTCATTTGAACCCACGATCATCGGGAACCAGGTATGGCCAAACTCATGGTCATTTACCCCCCATAGGCTTGCGTTTTTTGCTTTATAACCACAAAAAACAATACCAGGGTACTCCATCCCACCTACTATACCGGCAACAGCGGTAGCAGCAGGATAAGGAAACTCAAACCATTTTGCCGAGTTATACTCAATTGATTTTTTTACATATTCGGTTGATCTGCCCCAGGCGCCGTTGCCATCACTTTCTTCCGGATAGGCCGATATAGCGATTGATTTTTTACCGCTTGGCAAATCCATTTTGGCAGCATCAACAATAAATGCCGCTGATGAAGCCCATGAAGCATCACGTGCATTTTTTATTTTAAAGTGCCAGGTAAGTTCGGTTTTACCCGCCGGGCGCGATGCCGGGTTCTTAACCTCATCGGCAGTACGGATCATTACCGTTTTTTCACTTTGCGCGGCTTCGGCCCAGCGTTTTTGCTGTTCAGCCGTGTATACCTCCTGCGGGTTCTGCAACTCGCCCGATGCCACTACAATGTGATTGGCCGGGGCTGTGATGCTCAGGTCAAAATCGCCATATTCCAGGTAAAATTCACCCGGGCCGGTGTATGGCAGGGTGTTCCATCCCATGATGTCATCATACACGCACATACGCGGGTACCATTGTGCTATGGTGTAAACTTTACCGTTTTTAGTTTCCAGGTAACCCATACGGTCTGATCCGTAGTTTGGCGGCACAAATGAATATTCAATTTTAAGCTTAACCTGACCGCCATTAGCTGTTACCTCTTTAGGTAAAAAAACCTGCATCCGGGTATCGCTGATGATAAATTTGGCTTCTGCAAATTCGCCCTTAACACCACTTGCATATTTTACTGATTTTATCTTGTAACCTGCATCAAATGCTTCACCACGCCCCCAGTTACGGCTGCCTGCAGGTGGTACTATCGCTGTACCGCGCGAATCGAGCTTAAAAAGATTCTGATCAAGCTGCATCCATAAAAAGCCCAGGCTTTGCGGACTATTATTAGTATAAGTTAAAACCTCAGAACCTGTAATTTCATTGGTTTGATCATTTAACTTAGCTGCCAGCTGATAATCGGCACGGTTTTGCCAGTACTTAGGTCCGGGTTCGCCGCTTGCTGCGCGGTACTCTGTCCCATTCTTGGTGTAAAACAAAGGCCCGAAAGTTTCGTGGTAATTGTAATCAGAAGCAGGCGTGTTAGCGGGAGCCGCTTGCTGCGCATCACCTACACTAACCGCCAACATAAAGGCCATGCTGAAACCGGCCATCAGTTTTAAATTCATCTCGATATTTTTTGTATTTATACAGCAAGTATACTACAAAAAATCTTCCCGAACACTCCCGGTAAAATGATTGTTACCAGAATATTAATTATTGAATTAGTGATTTGGTGAATTATTGATAACACCAACCACAAGCCTTAACAGGTTCTATAATGCTGTATTTTTTATTTATTCAAAAAATGCTCTTTGTAAACATTTTCATCAAAACCAAAAAACAGGAAGTCGCCATCCTCAATAACTGGTCTTTTGATCATGCTGGTTTTTTGTTGTAACAATGCCAGCGCATCGGTATTGGTTTTTACACTTTCTTTTACCTGCGGGTCAAGTTGTTTCCAGGTTAGGCCCTGTTTGTTCATAAACTTTTCATAGCCGGCTTTGCTGTCCCACTCCTGCAGTTTTTCGGTGCTTACACCCAGCTTTTTAAAATCCTGAAAATTATAATCAACCTTATTTTCTTTAAGCCAGTCAAGCGCTTTTTTAACCGTGTTGCAATTGGTAATTCCGTATACTTTCATGGTGCAAATTTATTGATTTGATCCACTACTTTTTCCACTGTTTTTAGTATCGTCGTTATTTATACTGCGTTGGTTCTTTTTAATATCGCCGTTAAGTTTACCAAACTTATAGTTAAGCCTGATAGCAAAATGGCGGTAAGGATTTTCCCTGCTGATGGTTTGGGAAAAATCGGGCGTATTGGTGCTATTGGTAAACGCCCTGTATTTGCTGTAAGGGTTATTAGCTACAAGGGTTACAGTAAATTTTTTCTTGAACAAGTCTTTGGCAACACTATAAGAATTGTAAATAAAATTACTTGATTTACCTTGCAGGGTTACATCCCCGCTAAAGAAACCGGCATTATAACCCAGCCTGTAAGTATCACCCAATTTATAGGTAAAGCTGGCAAATGCATTACCAATGTAACCCCCGTTTTTAAAGAACACATCATTGTAAATACCTTTTAACCACACATGCGATATCTGCCCGTTTAAGCTAACAGTAAGGGGCTTGATGATAGAAAAATTGGTGTTGATATTAAAACCCAGTGTACGATTGCTGCCCAGGTTTTGATAGGTAGTATACGTTACCGTATCGCGCAAACTGCTTATAGTTTGAATGGAGTTATTGGAGAATGCATAACTTAAACCCACCGTAACTGATGCTTTTTTAAAATTGCTGTAAGTAAGCTCAAAGGTATTGTTTAGCTCGGGGCGCAGATCAGGGTTACCTGTGCTGATGAATTTAGGATTTGAATTATCAACGAAAGGATTAAGCTGGTATATACCCGGGCGCTGTATACGCTGTGTGAAACCGAAATTAATGCTACTACTGTTCAGGCTGCGTTGTATGGATATGGATGGTATCAGGTTATTATATCCCTTATCAAGCGGTGTGCCTACAAAATCGGCCCTGACTTGAGTATGTTCAATACGCAAACCGGCTTTTGCTGTCCATTTACTTAGTTTTAATTGGTACGAGTTATAAAAACTGGTCACATCCTGGTGATAGTCAAACGTACTGGTTTGGCCGGTGTTAACCACATATTGGTTTGTAGTAGGATCAAGATCCTCGCGTCCAAAATCACTGAAGTTAGTACGCAGGATAGCTTTGGCCCCCGCTTCGATATTTAGTTTTTTAAGCGGATACACATAATCAAGCTGAATAGTGTGCTCCCGGTTACCTGCATTATTACGCTGTCTGAAATCAGGGTTGTTTACATCGTCATAATTAAACCTGTCGGTAAATGCGTTCGAGCTCGTCTGGTCGCTTGGCGAATAGCTGTATTTGTATGACAAGGTTAACAGTTCATCTTTGTGGTTTTTGAAATTCCGCTGGTAATTAATGGCGATATCGGCCCCTTTATCTTTACTATTACTGGTAGTGGCATTACGGTAGGCCTCATCGAGTGTCCCAACATTGTTAACCCGGTTTGATTGCAGGGAGCCATTTTGGTCAAAGTGGCCCTGGAATATCTCAAACGAACCAGTGATCAGGTCAAGGCTATCTATCTCATAACTTAACTCAGCATTAGCGTATTTGTATTTACCGCTAAAGGTATTGGTACCATCCTGGTTTAATATGCTCGATACTGACTTATTTAAAAATTGTGTCTGAATGTTATGTGTTGCCCCGGTTACCTCCTTTTGAGAACCAAAACCTGCATAGCCAGATAAACCAAATTTACCTTGCTTTACGGTAGCGTTCAGGTTATATCCCGGCCCCCAAACAGAATTATAACGCATATTGACGCTTCCGTTATAACCCTGGTCGGCATTTTTCTTGGTAATTATATTGATAATACCGGTTAAACCTTCCGCGTCGTATTTCGCCGGCGGTGTAGTGATCACTTCAATCTTTTCGATATTCGTGGCTGGCATTGCTTTCAATACATCCGACGGACTTTTGGCCATCAGTGCCGATTCTTTTCCGTTGATCAATATTTTATAGTTCCCACTGCCTTTTAGTCTTATTTTATCATCGCCATCAACAGATAAAAGCGGCACTTTACGCATCATATCCAATGCAGATACGGCTTTACTTTCAGGATCAGCCGTTACATCATAGGTTAACCGGTCAACCTCTTGTTTCATCACAGGCCGTACAGCTGTTATAGTAACTTCTTTTAATTCCTTATTTGATGTGGAGAGCAAAATTTTGCCGGCATTAAATTCAGTTCCAGTCAATTTTACGGGTAACACTTTAGTGGCATAACCAACAAAGGCAACAACCAGCTGGTAGGTTTTTCCTTCAGGAGCTTTTAATTCAAAACTACCATCGTCTTTAGCAAGTGTACTTTTTACAGGCGCTTTAGTACCTGCATCCTGAAGAGCTACGGTAACATATCCTAATGGCTTGTTTAAAGCTGAATCAATAATTTGCCCCTTTACAATGATATTGGTTGGTGAATTTTGCGTTTGCGCAATAGCAAGCATTGAAATAAAACAGAACAGCAGGAATAGTAAAAATTGTTTCATAAGGGCATTTGGTGATAAGACGCATAAAATACCCAACCGTTGCAAGCAGGTTAAAATATTTCACAGTATTAACTAATGGGTTAGTTAAATATTGTGAGTCACAAATTTTATTTATTGTAGCGGGTCATGGTTAGCTCAGTACCGATGGTAGCGAAGCCTTTTATCATTTCGATCGAGCGATCGATCAGGGCAGGCAGTTCGGGTTTTTCATCATCATCAAAACCGCTTAGCACATAATCAATCTGGCGGCCTTTCGGAAAATCGTCGCCAACTCCAAAACGCAGGCGGGCATAATTATTGTGCCCCAGAGTTGCCTCAATATTTTTCAATCCGTTATGACCCGCAGCGCTGCCTTTGGGCTTTAGCCTTAAAGTACCAAATGGTAAAGCAATTTCATCAACAACTACTAAAACATTTTCAATGGGAATCTTCAGATCCTTCATCCAGTGGTTTAATGCTTTGCCACTTAAATTCATGTAGGTGGTAGGTTTGATGAGGTGCAGCATACGCCCCTTAAATGATACTTCGGTATAATAGGCCAGACGCATGTGGTGAAATTTTGCACTCTCCTGTTTGGCCAATTCGTCCAATATCATAAAACCTATATTATGCCGGGTATCGGCATATTCAGGCCCTATATTTCCTAAACCAACTATCAGATATTTCATTTGAGGAGCAAATATAGGATTTGGACAAAAGATAAAGGACTTTTGGACAAAAGATTCTTTTGACAAAGGATGAAGGACTTTGAGATAAAAGACTATTGCGAAATAGTATATGCAAAGGATGTTATCTGCTTCTGTAGAGCTTGAACCCTGTTAACTAAATTCTGATAATCAGCATTTATACCTAAGTTACATTGTTCAGCAATAATCAATTGAGTTTCTAGTTCAAATGCTGAGCCAAGGCTCATCGACAGAAAATGACCAAAATCCTTTTCTGACTTTCGCGCCGAACCTTCAGCGATATTTGAGGGAATTGAAACAGCTGCCCTATAAAGTTGACTTGATATTCCAAACCTGTGTTCTGCAGAGAACTTTTGTGTAAGTAAATAAACACCTTTTGACAATACCACAGAATCAATCCAGATCCGAAGTTGTCTGAAATTATGTTTTAACATATCTTAATTATTTCACTCTAAGATATTCTTTATCTTTTATCCTCCTATGTTTTAACAAAAAGTCCTTTATCCTTTCGTCCTTTGCCAAAAAAAGCGCCGGGCAATAGGAGGGCACTGAAAAAGTCCTCTTTTAATAAGGGCAACAAAAAAAGCGATCAAGTAAGGCCATAGTTTTACATGATCGCTTTTTTTGTTGCTGTAGTCGTGATGGTTAGCTATGGAGCAACCTGTGTTCAAAAAGGGCTGAATGGAAGTATTTGAGTCTATTTTCCTTGGTTTTACAGACTTAGGCGATTAGTTTGATTATTCTCTTAAGATTAACTGTGAAAATGGCCAATGCTCCCTGCATCTGCATATTTTCAATCCCATAAGATATGGCCCGGTCATAGCCATGAACGTTTTTTAACTCACTATTTTTTGCCTCGATCTTGTACCGGTGTTTTGCTTTATCCTTATAATGATCCGTTTCCTGAAACTCCATCTGCTGCCGGGGCATGTCTGATTTTATGCTTACAGAATAGGTCTTTGTTTTTGCACCGGGTTTATAGCAATTCTCCTTCAATGGACAGATTTTGCATTTTTCGACATCAAAGTAATACGTGTCTGTCTGATTTGTTCCAACGTTCTTTTTCCCCTGTCTTGATTTTCTTATGGCCAAATGCCCTGCCGGGCACACGAACATATCAGCATCTTTATTGTAAAAAAATCTGTCTTCATCCTTTCTGAACCCCTGGGTTAGTGAAGGGTTCAGTTTGGCCACGACCTTTATATCCTGTTCTCCCGTTAGCTCAAGATTTTCCTTCCCTGAATAAGCCGAATCGCCAATAATCGTATCTACTTCGATCCCATTATTCTGGCTGATCTCCAAAAGTTTAGGAAGCTCCGGGCCGTCTCCCTTTTCTCCGGAAGTAACCACTGCAGCTGTGATGATACGTTCCTCTGTCATGGCCAGATGGGTTTTGTAGCCAAAGAATGAGCTGTCGGCTGATTTATGGCCGGTTTTGGCATCCTTGTCTTTGGAGAGCGGATAGTTTTCCTGTGTATCTTCTACCGTCTCCTTCAACAGGTTTAGTTTTTCTTTGACCGCAGGGATCAAACTTAACGTTTGGTCCGATTCGATATACTTTTCAAGTTCTTTACAATAAGCCAGTTCCTTTTCCAGGTCATCCGAATCATTTTTTTTCGGCATCTGGTCTTTCATACCCTCATCTATAGCATAAACCGCTTTTCGAAGTAGTTTTGAACGCTCTCTCAATACCTCCAATGCTGAATATGGGTTGGATCGCGAAAAAGAATGCGTAGCATCAACAATGATTGACCTGGATCGGATAATGCCCTTTTCAATAGCGATAGAGACGGTTTTACCGATCAGCAGGTTTAACAGGTCGGTATCTTTCAACCGCAGCTTCCGGAACTTTGTTAATGAACCAGGATCGATGACTTCCTGCTCAGGCGACATTTCCAGGAAATACTTGAAGGACATATCGTACCTGGAACGCTCAACGATATCAACATCCGAGACGGCATAGATCGTTTTCAATAACAGGTATTTGAACATCCGTACGGGACTTTCTGCTGTACGCCCGTTATTCGGACAATACTTGCACACCAATTCTGCGTAGATAAAAGTAAAGTCTATAAGTTCCTTGATCTTTCGAAGAAGATTGTCTTTGGGAACAATCAGGTCATATAAACCCGAAAAAGCGCTGAACTGGATTTGGTGTTCTTGTGCTAACATCTAAAAGGCGTTCTAATACACCCTTAAAATACAAAAAAGGAGCAGAAAAGTTTAATTCTCCTGCTCCTTTTATAACAGCCTTTTCTAAAAGACTTTTTCAGTGCCCTGGGCAATAGCCTGGCGCTTTTTTTAAAATCAGGGTTAAATTACTTTTTACCTGAAGCAGCTTCCTGCTCAGCCTGACGTAATGCACGTGAAGTAGTTACTGATACAATTGTATCTTCGACAGCATTGGTAATGGTCAGTTTCTCTAACTTAAGCTCAGATACTTTTACTGATTTACCAACTTCAAGGCTTTCGATGCTTACTTCAATAGCGTCTAAATGATCTTTAGGTAATGCTTTGATGCGCAGTTTCCTTAATTTTTGAACTAATTTACCACCCACTTTAACACCTGGAGAAGTTCCGGTTAATTTAACAGGGATCTCGATAGTGATTGGCTTTTTCTCGTCAAGCAATAAAAAGTCAACGTGGATAATTTGCTCAGTTAAAGGGTGAAACTGAATATCTTTAATAATAGCTTGTGATTTAACACCAGCAACATTAAGATCGATGAAATGAACAACCGGAGTGTAAACTACGGCTCTCAAATCAGCTGCGGACACTGAAAAGTGGGTTTGTGTTGGCCCACCGTAAAGTACTGCAGGCACCAGGCCTTGATAACGCAGTTCTTTAGCGTCTCTTTTCCCTACGTTCTCTCTTGGAGAACCGCTAATAGCAATTGATTTCATTATTTTATTTATTATTCAAAGCCATACCAACATGGTATGGATATTTTAATTCTCTTTTATAAGGCCATGGACTATCGACCACAGACTATTGACTTTATTAATCTACCCTGAACAACTGGCTTATAGAGCCATGTTCATTCACATTACTGATAGCCTTTGCAAACAGCTCGGCAGTTGATAATACCTTTATTTTAGAGCTCTGGTGTTTTAACGGAATGGTATCTGTAACTATCAGCTCAGCCAAAGCAGAGTTTTCAATAGTTTCATATGCTTTTCCTGATAATACCGGGTGTGTACAAACCGCGCGTACGCTGCGTGCACCACGCTCCATAATTAAACCAGCCGCTTTAGCTAGTGTACCGGCCGTATCGCAAATATCATCTATCAATACAATATCCTGATCGGTTACATCACCAATAAGGGTCATGGATTCAATTTCATTGGCACGTTTACGGCGTTTATCGCAAATTACCACTTCGGCATTAAAAAACTTGGCGAAGCTGCGTGCCCTGTATGAGCCGCCCATATCTGGCGAGGCAATAGTCAAATTACCCAAACCAAGGCTTTTTATATAAGGCACAAAAATGATAGAAGCATCCAGGTGATCAACCGGGATATCAAAAAAACCCTGTATCTGCGCTGCGTGCAGATCCATGGTCATGATACGGTTAATGCCTGCTGCCACCAATAAATTGGCTACCAGTTTTGCACTTATGGCCACACGTGGCTTATCCTTTCTGTCCTGACGCGCTAATCCAAAATAAGGAATAACAGCATTTACATAATGTGCTGATGCACGACGGGCGGCATCAATCATCATCAGTAATTCCATCAGGTTATCAGTGGGCTGGTGTGTGCTCTGTACCAGGAACACATCGCATCCCCTTACAGATTCATTAAAATGTGGTTGAAATTCGCCATCGCTAAAGCGCGAAAGCACCACATCACCTAATTCGCGGCCATAAGCATCAGCAATTTTTTGCGCAAGTTCCTTGGAACCTGATCC
The DNA here is from genome assembly GCA_030445275.1 of Mucilaginibacter sp. GTDB lineage: Bacteria > Bacteroidota > Bacteroidia > Sphingobacteriales > Sphingobacteriaceae > Mucilaginibacter. The sequence goes on along the minus strand of JAUCSE010000099.1, from coordinate 15,913 downwards.
TGCAAATAACTTAACCGGATTGAATTGTAAGGGCATCTTCTTGATTTCGGATTTGGGATTTTCGATTTCGGATTTTTAATCATCCTGAGCCTCAAACCCTTTACACATAAAGCCTGTATAAAAAACAATTTCGGATTTTGATCTTTAAACCGGAATAAATCCGAAATTGAAAATCCAAAATCCGAAATTGAAATTTGTTGCCCGACCAGGATTCGAACCTAGACAAACGGTACCAAAAACCGTCGTACTACCATTATACTATCAGGCAATCTCCTTTGGTTTGTTTTTACTCCCCGAAAAGGAATGCAAATATAAGACGATTTTTTAACTCTCAAAACAGAATTTGAAAAAAGTATTTTTTACTTCATTTATGGGCCAAAAAGCGGTAAAAAAGTGCTAATACACAGGTTTTGGTTTCCACATCATAATACTTTTATTAATTTCGGGCTGCATTAAACCTTTTTTCTATCGTAAAACTCAGACATGAATTACAATAAGACTAATAATATATTCGGCTGGATAGCCTTTATCATCGCTTCGCTAACATATATTTTAACCTTAGAGCCGTCATCCAGCTTTTGGGATTGCGGCGAGTTTGTTGCCTGTATTTTCCGTTTGCAGGTGGCCCACCAGCCAGGTGCGCCCCTATTTACCATGATAGGCAAGATTTTTACCTTATTTTCATTTGGCGATAATACTAAAGTGGCTTACTGGGCCAATATTGCATCGGCACTGTCAAGCGGGGCAACCATTATGTTCCTGTTTTGGACAGTTACCGCCCTGGCCAAAAAATTAGTAGTTAAAAAGGCCGAAGATATTAACCAAACCAACCTGATCCTTATTATAGGTGCCGGTTTGGTAGGCGCTCTGGCTTATGCATGGTCAGATACTTTTTGGTTTTCGGCAGTTGAATCTGAAGTTTACGCACAATCATCCTTATGTACCGCCATTGTATTTTGGGCTATATTAAAATGGGATGCCCACGCCGATGAGCGTCATGCTGATAAATGGATTGTATTTATTGCCTACGTAATGGGGCTTTCTATAGGTATACACCTATTAAACTTGCTTGTAATACCTGCTATAGCGTTGGTTATTTACTTTCGCAGGGCAAAAAACATCACTACTAAAGGCACTTTCTGGGCATTTTTTGCAGGTGTTGTAGCAGTTGCTTTTGTGCTTTGGGGAGTTATACAATACACCGTAAAAGGAGCCGCTTTCTCTGATCTGCTTTTTGTAAACACCCTGGGTATGGGCTTTGGCAGCGGAGCAGTTATGTTTTTTGTTTTATTGATAGCCACCATAGTTTCCGGAATATATTATACCGTTAAATTATCAAAGCCGGCAATCATAGTATCGGCAGTGTGCTTTATACTGGCGCTAGGCATTAGCGCCGGTATTATTGGCGTAGTTGTTGGCCTGGTAGTATTAGGTCTGCTTGAATATATAGTTAAAATACGCGAAAGACGTTTCGCGCTCAATACCTTTTTAATTTGCCTGCTGTTCATCCTGTTTGGATACAGCTCGTTTGTAATGATTGTGGTGAGGGCCAAGGCAAATCCTAATTTAAATAACAGCGACCCTGAAAACGCCTTCGCATTAAACGGATACCTTAACCGTGATCAGTATGGTGATACGCCATTGTTATACGGCCAATTTTTTGATTCAAAACCTATTGACCAAACTGAGGGATCAACTATTTATCGCCGTGGCGAAACCAAATATGAAATCGCAGGCAAAAAACTAACCACCATTTATGACCGCAATACCCCTTTCCCGCGTATGTTTAGCGACAAGGCCGGTCACGCTGAATTTTACAGGGCATGGACTAAACTGGGCGCAACTGAACAACCAACCTTTGCCACCAACCTGGGCTTTTTTGGCACCTGGCAAATTAACCAGATGTACACCCGTTACTTTTTATGGAACTTTGTTGGCCGTACCAATGACCTTGATGGCCAAACCAACAACAGTGGTATTGATGGTAACTGGATAAGCGGCTGGAATTTTAGCAAACCGCTGCCCTACTCCGTTACCGAAAGCAAAAGCTATAACCGGTTATTTTATCTGCCGCTTATCATTGGTTTGGTAGGGTTGTTCTTCCATTTCCGTCGCGATCAGAGAAATGCAGGCGTTGTACTTGTGCTGTTCTTTTTTACAGGTCTTGCCATTGTATTATACTTAAACCAGGATCCATTACAGCCCCGCGAGCGTGATTATGCTTATGCAGGTTCGTTTTATGCCTTTGCTATATGGATAGGCTTGGGCGTATTGGCCATTGCCGATTTTTTAAGCAAAAAGATAAATGCCAAAACAAGCGCTATTATAGCTACTGTGGTGTGCCTCCTGGCAGCGCCGGTGCTAATGGCCAACCAGGAGTGGGACGATCATGATCGTTCAACCAAGCTTACACCGCATGATATGGCTTACAATTACCTGAACTCCTGCGCGCCGAATGCTATTTTGTTTACCTATGGCGATAATGACACCTATCCACTTTGGTACATTCAGGAGGTTGAAAATGTACGCCCTGATGTGCGTATTGTAAACTTAAGTTTGCTGGGGACTGACTGGTACATCCGTGGTATGAAAAACAAAATGAACCAATCGGAGCCATTACCTATCAGTATGCCGAATGATAAGTTTAAACCCGGCGTTCGCGATGTTATTTATTTTAATGATCAAAAAATTCCCGGACCAGTTGAATTAAAAGAGGTTTTTGACTTTATGACCTCTGATGATAAAGCAACCATGGTGGAGTATAACAACGGTGATTTGGCCAATTACCTGCCTACCAAAAACTTTAAACTAACGGTTAATCCCGACGAGGTGGTACAAACAGGTACCGTATCTGCTGCTGAAAAAAGCAAGATAACACCTGAAATGGACTGGTCAATTAACGCCCGTTATGTAACCAAGGATGTTTTAGCTATGATGGATATCCTGGCGCACAATAATTGGAAACGCCCCATCTATTTTTCGGTAACTGTGCCTAATGATAATATGATAGGCCTTGACAGGTATTTATACAATGAAGGTTTTGCTTATCGCCTGTTGCCTTTTAAACCAGATACTGCCACAAACGCGCTGGAAACCAGCCACACGCCTGAGATGTATCATAACATGATGACCAAATTTAAATGGGGCAATATGAAAAATGCCCGTTACCTTGATCATGAGTCTATGACCATGTTTTACCCTTTGATCACCAGGCTTTATTCAAATCTTTCTGATAACCTGATGAGGGAAGGACACCTTGATCTGGCTAAAAACGTACTTAAAAAATATGACGATGTAATGCCCGGCATTATATCATCAACAGAGGTTGCAGTACGTAAGTACTACATGATTGAAAGCGCCTACCGCCTGGGCGATTTCACACTGGCCAATAAGCTATCAAACCAGGTTGATGATTATGTAAACAATTCGCTCAACTATAATTATGCCCTTCTGAAAAATAATGAAACCAGCGTTGACAACCGCGATATCCAATATTCCATGTCGATACTGAGTGGCCTGGTTGATTTTACCAAAAACTTTAAGCAAACCGCCTTGAATACCAAATTCAGCGCACAGCTAAAAGATTTTGAAGGAAAATTCGGAGCGCCACCAAAACAGTAAAATTACTTTGTGGTACTGAACGGAGTAAAGCATTTATCACCGAATAGATCCTTCGTTCCTCAGGATGACAACAAAACATAAAAGGGGAGCTGTTTTAACAGCTCCCCTTTTTATTCATTCCACTCACCACGCGTCATTGCGAGATACGAAGCAATCTCTACTGAGGCAGCTCGATTATAAAAGTTTATCACTTTACTATTTGCTCTGTAGAGCATAGAGATTGTTTCGTACCTCGCAATGACGCGCGGGGAAAGAAGCCGCAAACAAAAAAAGCGGCATATGCCGCTTTTTTATATCATTCAAAGTAAAATTATTCCTCAATAACAACTCCCATATTACAGAACTTATCGATACGCTCGGTAACCACTTCATTGATGTCGCGTTCGGTAAGTACTTTCAAATCTTTTATCAGTTGTTTTTTCAGGATGGTTGCCATAGCTACCGGATCCTGATGGGCACCACCAAGTGGCTCTTTAATAACGCCGTCAATCAGTTTGTTCTTATACATTTCTGTTGAGGTCAATTTTAGCACTTCCGCTGCACGTTCTTTATTTTCCCAGGTTTTCCAAAGGATGGTGGAGCAGTTTTCTGGTGATATTACCGAATACCAGGAATTATCCAGCATCAGTACCCTATCGCCAATACCTATACCCAATGCACCACCCGACGCTCCTTCGCCAATAATCACACAGATAATCGGAACTTTAAGTACCGACATTTCCAGCAAATTACGGGCTATGGCTTCCCCTTGTCCGCGTTCCTCAGCTTCTAATCCGGGGAATGCCCCGGGAGTATCTATCAGGGTTACAACAGGTTTATTGAATTTTTCGGCCATTTTCATCAGCCTTAACGCCTTGCGATAACCTTCGGGATTAGCCATACCAAAATTGCGGTACTGGCGCTCTTTGGTATTACGTCCTTTCTGATGACCGATAAACATTACTGTTTGACCATTCAAAGTTCCGAAACCACCGATGATCGCTTTATCATCACCAACAGTTCTGTCGCCGTGCAATTCAATAAAATCATCGCACATTAACTCAATATATTGCAAGGTATATGGTCTTTCGGGATGGCGGGATATCTGAACTTTTTGCCAGCCGGTAAGGTTGCCATAAATTTCTTTTTTGGCGGCCTCCAGTTTTGCTTCCAGCTCGGCTACTGTTGCAGACATATCCAGCTTGTTTTTGTCCTCAACCTGCTTCACTTTTTCAATCTGCTGTATCAACTCAGCCAACGGCTTTTCAAAGTCAAAAGTAATCTTCATACTATTTATTTGGGGCTGCTAAATTAAATAAATCAAACGGTATATTATCAATTATGATTTTGCAAAGTTTCCAGCTGTTTAATTTGCTGCGGAGCCATTAAATCGCCTGTACTTAAACAGGCCTGCAAAATGGCGTTCCTGAGCTCCCCGTAGTATAATCCGGAACGGGTTGCATAAAATATCACATCACCATTATTCAGTCGCTGTTTACGAAAAAGATTGTCTAAGGTTTGTTCATTTGTGACAATAAGCGCACCCATTTCAACCCTTTTACGATGCAACTCAGTAGCTATCGCGGTAATTTTTGTTACCTGACTGGGGCTAAGGCCAAGTTCTTTTTTAAACTTGATTACCTTATCGGGCATCGGGAAATGGTTCAGTTCGGCAGGTGATGCCATATTATAAAGGTCCTCCCCTTTCAGTAATGCGTTGTACTGTTTATCGCTCAAAGTTTTTACCGGCGATTTTTTTAGTGTGCTATCTGCCTGCTGCGCGTTGGCAGTGCAATAAAAAAACAAGGATATGATGAATACGGGTATGGTTCTTAGCATAAGTGCATTTTACGAAAAGCCCGCAACTATCAGGCCATCCGGCGCAAAAAAATAACTAAACGTTAACGTGTTTAACGAAAAAAAACAATCCTGAATGTCATTTCGAATGAGGAACGAGGAGAAATCTTATAAGGTATACAAGGTAAATATTGCGGGTAGTATAAGATTTCTCTCTTCGTTCGAAATGACATTTTTTTTTCTTAAAGTCCTGATCTCTAATCTAAACAACTAAAAGTTAATCTCACTGTACCTTTATAACCTTTGTTCTTGCCGAAATACCATTTTCATTGAATGCCTCTATCTGGAAATAATAGGTCAAATTTTTATCCATCCCGTTAAAGTAATATTCATTTTTGCCATACACCATCATGTTATTGTACAGCTTATCGGGCGCTATGCCCATATAAACGGTGTAGCCGGTGGCATTATCCATCGGTTTCCATTTTAGCCAGGCATTGCGCCGTTCACTGTCGCCACGCAGCACAATCAGGTTTTGAACGGTATCGGGCTTAGTCCCATTTCCTCTGCCAAACACGCGGAAACCCGACAGCGCGAATTTTCCTGTAGGCATATGCAGGTTCACCATTTTAAGGTAACGGGCTTTTATCGGGGCTTTTAGCTCCACGTAATCATGCGGAACATCGGTTTTATTGTTGCTTTTATCAATCAATGGCTTCCACGTTTTTCCATCTAACGACGAATAAACGATGTACTGGTGAAAAACGCCCAATGATTTACCCATAAAAGTAGCATCCTGATCAGCATAGTTTATCTGTACAGCGTTCACGGTACTGATAGCGCCCAGATCAGTTTTGAACCATTCGCCTTTGTTGGCAGTTTTGGCGCTCCAGTAGGTTTTAATATCCTCATCAACCGCCTGGTTAGCCCCATAGGCTCCCAGCGTTGATGAAACTTCCACCGGTTTATTATAGTTCAGAATCATCCATCCGGTAAAATTACTTTTCAGGTGATCTTCCGGGCCAGTAGCCAGGTATTGCGGATAATCGCCATAGGCAGTATTACAGTACAGCACACCATCACTATCAAATCCAGCGGGCCAGAAACCTATACGACGTTCAAAATTGTTTTTTACGGAGATACCCATGGTAGAGATGTGCCAGTAGTTACCAAACTTATCCTGCCAGGTTGCCCCATGCCCTGCCCCTTTTGCAAAGCCACCCGGTTTGTACGAGAATGGGTTATGCTTTTGATAAGTAAATGGACCGAGCGGTCTATCACCTATAAAAACACCATCGCCATAACCGCTTTGCTCGGTACCGGGCGCACCAAATTGCAGATAATACTTGCCATTATGCTTGTTCATCCAGGAGCCTTCAATGAATGGCAGCAGGAATACATTGTCATTATGCTCACCAAAACGTTCCCAGCCATGTATTTCAGGATCTAACTTTACCAGCTCTTTTTTTGGACTGATCGGTTCAAAAGTTTTGCGATCTATTTCCTGACCATAAAGGGGCAGCGTATTACTGGAGCCATGATATATATAAACCCGGCCGTCATCATCAGCAAACATACCCGGATCCCAGGCACCTACTTTAAAATAATCTTTGGCCGCTTTCCACTCGTCATGGGTTGGGTTGGTGCTCATCCACAGCGTGAAGTCTTTATTGTATGTAGAGCCGATCACCAGCAGAGTGTCACCCAAGACTAATGTGGCGGGGGCACAAAGTTCGTCGCCTTGTACCTGATTATAGGGCCGCAGAAATTTACGGGATACAAAAGTCCAGTTCAGCATATCATCGCTCCACCAGTAGCCAAACTGGTTGGTACTAAACAGGTAATATTTACCTTTAAACAAGGTCATGGTTGGGTCGGCAGTGGCACGGTGTTTACCCCAACCGGCAAAGCTTTCAAAGGGAGTATAACCATAATCCAGGTTTAGCGGATTACAATAGGTGAGTCTTTTGGTTTGCGCATTAGCTTGCAACAGGCAAAAGCAAAACAATAGCATCAATAAAGTACGTGTAAATATTTTCATGGTTTATAAGCAGGTTATAGTTGTAAAATCGGCGGCTAATATCTGTTTTTATATATTAATAAAAGTGAGGCGTACTACTACATTTATTGCACAAACACCACTCATTTAGCCTAAAAAATGATTTTACAACAATTAGGGCCTGTTAGTTTGGTTTAAAATCAATAATTATTATGTGTTAAAAGCACAATTAATTTGTAAATTCATCGCCGTAACCAATTCATTCTTTAAAACTCTTTTATGAAGAAAAAATACCTGTTGCTTTTACTGGTGCAATTGTTTTTTGGCGGATATGCATTTGCCCAATACCCTAAAATGAATAAGCTACTTTACGGCGTGGCATATTATGATGAGTATATGCCTTATGAAAGATTGGATAAGGATGTACAAATGATGAAGGATTGCGGTATTAACGTGGTGCGCATTGCAGAATCGACCTGGAGCACCGTTGAACCACAGGATGGCATATTTGATTTTACGCATATTGACCGCGTGTTGAACGCCATGCACAAAGCCGGTATCAGCGTAATAATTGGCACACCAACCTATGCTGTGCCTACCTGGATGGTAAAAAAACATCCCGAAATACTGGCTATAACATCATCGGGGCAAAACCAGTATGGCGCCCGGCAAAACATGGATATTACCAATACCGATTTTAGGTTTTATGCCAACCGGGTAATCAGGAAGATCATGGAGCATGTAAAGGATAGCCCTGCAATTATTGGTTACCAGGTTGATAATGAAACCAAATCATATGGTACACAGGGCCCAAATGTGCAGGCCTTGTTTGTAAAATATATGCAGGCCAAATACAAAACACTCGATAACATCAATAAGGTTTTCGGGCTTGATTACTGGAGCAACCGCATCAACAACTGGGACGATTTTCCATCGATGACGGGCACTATCAACGGCAGTCAGGCTGCGGAGTTTGCTAAATTTCAGCGGCAACTGGTTACTGATTATATGGCCTGGCAGGCCGCTATTATCAGGGAATATAAACGGCCCGACCAATTTATTACCCACAATTTTGATTTCGACTGGCGGGGTTACACATTTGGTATACAAACTGAGATTGATCATTTTGCTGCTGCAAAAGCTGTTGATATTGCAGGTGTGGATATTTATCACCCCAGTCAGGATAAGTTAACCGGCAACGAGATTTCTTTTGGAGGCGATGTGGCACGCTCCATGAAGGGCAATAAAAACTACCTGTTAATGGAAACCGAGGCACAGGGTTTTCCGCAATGGACACCTTACCCCGGGCAGCTCAGGTTGCAGGCTTTTAGTCATCTTGCTTCGGGAGCCAACATGGTGGAGTATTGGCCCTGGCACTCCATCCATAACTCAGCCGAAACCTATTGGAAAGGCCTATTGAGCCATGACTTTGAACCCAACCCGGTATATAACGAAGCAAAAACCATAGGCAAGGATTTTGCAAGATTAAGTCCGCAGCTTATCAACCTGAAAAAGAAAAGTGATGTGGCTATTCTTTTCAGCAATGAAGCGATCAGTGGTTTTAAATCATTTGGTTTTGGATACGGTGTACACACGGGATATAATGATGTATTGCGCCAGCTTTATGATGGCCTTTACCACATGAATGTAAGCTGCGATTTTGTTGACCCCAGCAGCTTGAACATTGAAAATTATAAGTTGCTGATAGTACCTGTGCTGTATGCCGCACCCGATAGTTTGCTGCAGCGTTTAAACCGTTTTGTAAAAAATGGTGGTCATATTATCTACACGTTTAAAAGCGGTTTCTCTGACGAGAACGTGAAGGTACGCACCACACACCAGCCCGGAATTATTAACGAGGCCTGCGGAATTTACTATAGCCAGTTTACCGTTCCCGAAAACGTATCATTAAAGGGCGACGATTTCGGCTTGAAGCCTGAAGACAAAAAGGTTAATACCTGGATGGAACTCATTACCCCAACAACTGCCAAAGTGCTGGCTTATTATGATCATCCGGTTTGGGGTAAATATGCTGCCATTACCGAGAATACCTATGGCAAGGGCCTGGCCACCTATATCGGGTGCCTTACCGGCAGTGCGGTAACTGATAAAATACTGGCCGACGCGGTTAAAAAGATTGGAATATGGGGTAATGATCAGCAAATAAGTTTTCCGTTGATTACTAAATCAGGGATCAATCAAAAAGGTAAAGCCGTACATTATTACTTTAATTATTCGGCAAATGCTGCCAGCATAGTTTATCCTTATGGTAGTGGAAAGGAACTGTTATCGGGCAATAACATCAGCGGTAGCTCTACCCTGCAAATGGCTCCCTGGGATGTGAAAATCATTGAAGTGAATTAATGCCTCATCCCAACCCTTCTCCAAAGGAGAAGGGCTTAAAAATAGATACATAAAAATATTGCTTCACCTAAACGGCGAAGCTAAATAGGCCGCGGGGAAAGAAAAAAATTCGGCATGCCCCCTTTGATCTAAGATTTGGTTGTATAATATCTCTTCCTGAGCCAAAAGGCCACATTAACCAGCGCTATTAAAGCCGGCACCTCAACCAGCGGACCGATAACACCGGCAAATGCCTCGCCGCTGTTAATGCCAAACACACCGATAGATACGGCTATAGCCAGCTCAAAATTATTGCCTGCCGCGGTAAAGGAAAGCGCCGCGTTTTGAGCATAATCGGCACCCATCCATTTACCGGCTATAAAGGTAACCAGGAACATAATGGCAAAGTAAATAACCAGCGGAATGGCAATCCGGATCACATCAAAAGGTATCTGCACAATCAGATCGCCTTTCAGGCTGAACATGACCAGTATGGTAAATAACAGTGCGATGAGCGTTAGCGGACTTATTTTAGGGATAAAGTAAGTAGTGTACCAGGTATCGCCTTTTATCCGGCGTAAAAGGTACCGTGTTAAAAAACCTGCGAAAAACGGGATACCCAAATAGATTAGCACACTTTGCGCAATTTGCCCTATGCTAACGTTTACCTGCAAGCCCATAAGTCCGAAATAGGGTGGCAATACAGTAATGAACAACCAGGCAAACAAACTATAAAAAAGCACCTGGAATATGCTATTGAACGCAACCAATCCAGCGGCATATTCGCGGTTACCATCTGCCAGTTCGTTCCATACCATCACCATGGCTATGCAGCGTGCCAGGCCAATCATGATCAAGCCCACCATATAGGCCGGATGATGCCGCAAAAAAATAATCGACAATAAAAACATCAACACCGGCCCTATCAACCAGTTCATGACCAGCGACAGGGAAAGTATTTTAACATTACTGAATACCCGGCCCAACTCCTCAAACCGCACTTTGGCAAAAGGCGGATACATCATCAGCATTAATCCTATAGCTATGGGTATGTTAGTAGTGCCCGACTGAAACTGATTGATGAGGTTTTTGGTTGATGGTATAAAATAACCCAAGGCCACTCCCGCTCCCATGGCTATAAATATCCATAAGGTAAGGTACCTATCTAAAAACGAAAGCTTTTTCCGTTGCGTGGGATTGCAATTATTTGCACTCATAATATTTGTATATTGCTATAATACGATGATTAAAATCAAAAAAATCAACAGCAGTTTTCGGAGAAATTTACCGGTGTAAAGAAGGTATTCAACATATCAGCATATTGTTTCCATTTAACCTGATCAATGCAATAGTTCATGGATGTACCCTCAATAGTGCCTTTTATCAAGCCTGCTTCTTTCAATTCACGTAAGTGTTGCGAGGTGGTGGGCTGAGCCAATCCAAGTACTTCAACCAGATCGGTACCGATGCAGGCATTGGCTTTTATCAAATGCTCAATGATGGCTATGCGGGCGGGATGCGCTAGTGCCTTCAGCATTTTGGCCAGCTCGTTTTGAGCTTCGGTGAAGTTTTCTGTTTTAGTTAAACCCATGGCAAGCAATATTACGATTAAAGCGGTTAATAATCAAAAACTGGTTTTAAACGTACTGCTTTACAAAATCGACAGCATAGGTTTTGATCATATCCCGCACTCGTTTAAACTCTTCCATTACCTCCTGTTCTGTTCCGGTTGCTTTGGCTGGATCAGGAAAATTCTGGTGAAAACGCTGTGCTGTTGACGGGAAATACGGACAGTTCTCTTTGGCATTATCGCAAACGGTAATGATATAATCAAAAGGAACATCCATATACTCATCTACATGATTGGATGTGTGATGACTGATATCGATTCCATCATCGGCCATGATCTTTACAGCCTTCGGGTTTACCCCATGTATCTCTACACCCGCACTGTAAACCTGTGCTTGATCAGCGGCAAAGTGTTGTAAATAACCCTGGGCTATCTGGCTGCGGCAGCTATTGCCTGTACATAGTACTAATATATTTTTCATATTCTGATTTTAATTAACAACAACCGGAACCTGATGTACAGCATTCAGCAGATGATATCGCTAAGTTTTTCAACTCAACTTGAGGTTTTGTGCTGGCAGGTGTACAACATTCTTCGCCGGTTGAGGTAGTGCCGCAACTGCCGCCACGTTCAATAGCTTTACACTGTACAGCATCAGGCCGAAGATCAACAACCAGGTTATCACCCTCAATCAATACTTTATTGGGGAACATTTGCCGGGTGTCAAACCCCGAATTACCAAACTCAATTTTAACGGTGGCCAATGGGTTTAATGGTAATGTTTTTTCAACCAGTTCAATGATGGATAAGGCTTTACCAGCCTTCATGGCACGATCCTGCTGCTGATCTGCAGGTTCCCATAATTGTACAATGATCTCTGTCCAGCTGTTCATTTTGCCTCCGCAATCAACAGATACAATGGGGGCCTGTTTAATTTCGGTGATGTGGTACGATGTATCAACCCATTTGTTTTCGGCATACTGAAATTGCAGATCCAATTCGGGGCGCAGGAGTAATTGCTCCTTAAAGGTTGCCCAATTTATAGCTTCTTGATTTTTCATATTTTAATTATTAATTGCTACATTGCAATATTACGATTAATAATTGAAATGCAAATTATTTTAATAAAAATTATCAAAACGCATCATTGAAACAAAATGACTAAGGCTACTTGTCATTCTGAGGATAGCGAAGAATCTAATCGCCGCTATACCTATTCGTAAATAGATCCTTCGCTATCCTCAGGATGACAAAATAAAAAAACGAGTCATACGAGCGCAGCAATCCCTATAAAGGCAGATTTAAAAAAACTGTCATGCTGAGCTTGTCGAAGCATGGTGGGCAAGCCTCTATGCACGATCCTTCGACAAGCTCAGGATGACAGGCTTACAACGCGTCATTGCGCGGAGAGGGAGGGGGAGTATAGCTCATTCTAGATTGCTTAAGCCATAGCCATCCGTTTCAGTGTAAAGGCAAACCTGCTGCCGGCTCCTATTTCGCTATCGACCATTATTTTCCCTGATTGAGCTTCGATAAAATCCTTGGCAATGGCCAGGCCCAGCCCTGTTCCGGCTTGCTCGCCTGTGGCATTGGGCACCTTGAAATACCGATCGAACAAGCGCGACAGGTATTGTTCTTCAATACCCTTACCATGATCTTTCACCGAAAATTCGATCTCATCGCTATGATGCTTTTTAACCACCAGTTCCACCACCGATTTTTCGTGACTGTATTTGATAGCGTTCGATAACAGGTTGATGAGCACCCAGGTGGTTTTATCCAGATCGGCATGTACATCGGGCAGGTTTTCATCACATTTTACATCAATGGTAACCTGCTTTTGATCGGCAATAAATTTGATGGCCCGCACCGCGTAATCCACAATATTTTTTGGATGGGTGCTGCCAAAGTTAAGCTGCAGCTTACCGGTTTCTACCTGTGCCATATCCAGCAGTTCGCCGGTTATTTGCAGCAGGCGGCGGGCATCATCATCAATATTCTCCAGCAATTGCCTTTGCTCGGTGTTCACCTCGCCAATACGGGCATCTTCCAGCAACTTTAAACTCATTTTTATAGAAGAGATAGGCGTTTTGAGCTCATGCGATATGGTAGCTATAAAATTGGTTTTAGCCTCATCCAACTGCTGATACTCAGTTATATTTTTTAGGATGATCACTTTTCCTATAACTTTTCCCTTTGTGTTTACAGATAATGACTCGCGCGAGTAAAAGCTTTCGCGATTATCGGCAAAAATCTTTAACCGGGCCTGGTCGTTCACCAGCAGGTTACGCAGCAGGTCATTCTCCAGGGCCACATCGGGGGCATACCGGCCATTCAGTTGCTCGGCGCTCAAACCAATCAACGAGCAGGCTACTTCATTGGCAAATATGATGATGAGCTTTTCGTCCAACCCAATGATGGCATCGTGCATGGTATTGATTATGGTTTCTATCCGCTTTTTCTCAAACAGGATGCTGGCCAGGTTACTGTTCTCAAATTCATCCAGCTTCCTGGTCATGGTATTAAATGCCTGCCCCAGCTCGCCAAATTCATCATCAGATTTAAAATCAATTTGCTGGTGATAATTACGGTTTGATACTTCCTTTATCCTGCCCGTTAGCTCTTTGAGCGGATTAGCTATATAGCCCGGAAAATTTACTGCAAAGCTAAAGGCCACCAGAAATAAAAATGCCGCGCAAAAAGCAACCAGTACGGTGGCCCGGTTAGCGGTACCTTTAGCAATGTCATTCTTATGCGCAATCGCACTCATATTTAACTGCATAATACCATAAACCACCTGCCGTGCCTGTATCCGCAGCGGAGCTAACTGAACTGCATCATTGTTTGATAGCTTTATTTTGTTGTAAAGGGTAGTTAACGAGTCGGTCAATTTGCCTTCGCCTGGTTCAGTAACGTTATGCTGCTGCAGGTTAAGGTTTACATCAATAGTCTGTAACTGCGCCTTATTTAGCGGACCACTATTGGCATCCATTGCCGACAGTATTTTTTGGCCATACTGCAATGTTTTATAGTTGTCCTTTAAGATCATCCCGGCATCGGCCGAAAGGCGGTTTAAGAAATACACTGACAATCCGCAGCATATTAGCGCCAGTATAAACAAAAAGCCTATGCCGGTGCGGAGTTTATTTTTGATAGTCATGTTATGATAGTATTACAAGGTCAATATCAGTTTTTGACATTTTATTTAATAATTGGGTAAATACCGCTGTTTTCATAATAACCTGGTAAAACTTAAACCGCGGTTTACCTATGCATATGGTGGTGATATCATATTTTTCGGCCGTTTCCCAGATGGCTTTAGCTATATAATCACTTTTTACTTTTAATACCTCGCCGCCTAATTGTGTAGCCAGTTTCATATTATTAATCAGGTGGCGTTGTGATGCCAGGTTTATCTTATCACTGCTTTCCCTGGAGGTTTGCACATACAGTACAAACCATTTGGAACGATAGTAAGATGACAGCCGTGCCGTTTTACGGATAATTATTTTTGCCGATGCATCATTTGTACTAATGCAGGCCAAAAAAAGTTCGGGGCGCAATTTAATATTTTTGGGTATTTCAATGTCAATCTTTCGTTCAACCTGGTGGGCCACTTCGCGCAAAGCCAACTCACGCAGCTGCAATATTCTTTCCGACTGGAAAAAGTTGCTTAATGCTACCGGGATTTTTTTCTCGTCGTATATCTTTCCTTCCTTCAGGCGATCGATGAGCTCATCGGCGGTAAGGTCAATGTTTACCACTTCATCGGCCATTTGCAAAACTTTGTCTGGTATGCGTTCTGTAATGGTTGCTCCGGTTATACGCTGCACCTCCTCGTTCAGGCTTTCCATATGCTGGATGTTCACCGCGCTGATTACGTTGATGCCCGCGTTCAGAATTTCCATTACATCCTGCCAGCGTTTTTCGTTACTGCTGCCTTCAATATTGGTGTGGGCCAACTCATCAACCACCACCACCTCGGGCCGTAGGCTGATGATGGCTTTCAGGTCCATCTCTTCCAGTTCCTTGCCTTTATAAAACAGTTTACGGCGGGGTATTACAGGCAGGCCTTCTAATTGTGCCACGGTTTCTTTACGACCGTGAGTTTCAATATATCCTATTTTTACATCAATACCGTTACGCATCAAAGCCTGGGCCTCCAGCAGCATACGGTAGGTTTTGCCTACACCAGCGCTCATGCCTATGTAAACTTTAAACTTACCTCTCCGCGACCGCTTTATCAGTTCAAGGAAGTGCTCAACGGATTGCTCTTTATTTTCTTCGCTCATTTAAGTTTCTGTTATTAAGTTCCTCTCTTGAGAGAGGAACCGCACTATCCGTGCTTAAATAAAACTAATAAAAGGAGATTTCGAAAAATCCCCTTTCATGGTACAGATGTCAGTCAACCAAACTTATAATTAACAACCAAAATTAATTACAAAAACAATCCGTACTTATCTTTCATATCAAAATCCATAAACCGCTGCTATAACAAACTGTGAAGCTTTTTTAGTTGGATCGCCTGAATGATTGGTAAAGGCATTGGTTGAGTTATTATCCAATCTTACTTCCGGAATCAATGACAACGGACCTGCCTTGAT
>JAUCSE010000093.1 GCA_030445275.1 Mucilaginibacter sp. | reverse complement strand
CTGCCCTCGGCATTTGGCTGGAGCGATCTGGGTACCTGGGCCTCCATTTATGAGCTGGCCGAGAAAGATTATGTAGGCAATGCGGTGATCCCCTCAGAAAAAGTGATCATGTATGATTCCTCAAACTGTATGGTGAATGTACCTGGCGAAAAGCTGGTGATCCTGCAGGGACTGCATGACTTTATCGTGGTAGAATCAAACAACACCCTGCTCATTTGCCCCCGCGATCAGGAACAAAACGTGAAACAGGTGGTAGCCGATGTGAAGAATAAATTCGGAACTAAATATATTTAGCCCCCTTATCCCCTAAAAGGAGGAATAAAGCTAAAATGGGGGAAAAGGTAAATATTATAGCTGGGCATAATAGGACGGCCAACTAGTACACGTAAACTCCGTGAAAATGGTTTTGAAAATCAGGAAAAGAAACAAAAATAGGAAAATATGGGACCATTATAGAAGTATCAATCTTCTTGCCCCCTGTTACTGGAAGGTAACCACCCGCGATTCACAAGGCAATATTTCCGATTCAGGTATTTTCCACTTTAAAGTAAATTGATGTAACGTTGGATACTTTTAGTATATAGGGTCATGATTTCCGCATTAGTCATTGTTGCTCAGCTTAGGTTTGGCTTCTTCAGATATATCATAGGAAAAGGATTAGACCGGTCAAAACGTAAAACATTGGTACAGAAAGTAAACCAGTAGTTCTAAGGTTAACTGCCAGAATGAATAGATTGGTTAATAAATGGGGTACTTTCACTATTCTGCCACCAAAGTACAAGGTCCTATATACTGTCGATACAATCGGAAATAACACTATAGACAAGTATATTGATACCGAAAGAAGGCTTAAATTTGTAGGGGGATGAATTGTTTAAAATACAGCAAAGTTATCAGGTGACATACCAGAATAGTCAGATGATAGAACAAAGCAGGAAAATGATCTGTGCCCAATCTAAATGGTCACTAATGCATTGTTGACCTTTTGAAGGTAAGATAAACCTTTGTTTTTGAAGCGTTTTAATCAAGCTAATAGCGATGCCGATCTCAATAAACCCTGATCAATGTTTATCCTTTAAAAAATATAGCAAGGTGCACAATCAGAACTTGTTTACCTGCGTAGTCCCGTTTGGCTTGTTATAAATGATATGGTTTAATAGCTTAGGATTTGCTTATTAGCCAGCAACAACGGTTTAAGTTTGGCGTAGTCAACATCTTGTACGGTGGTGTTATTGTCTATTGCTAATGAAGCTGCAATGGCGGCTGATTGTCCAAGTATCATATATTGAGGTTCAAGCCTGATCGAGCAGAATCCAACGTGGGTGGCGGAAAGGCAGACCGGAACCAGCAGATTGGTACAGTCCTTACTTTGGGGTACAATTGCTTTGTAGCTTATTCCATACGGGCCATTTATATTTTGTTCCACCTCACCTTCTGCATATAATATACCATTGGTTACATAAAACTCGACATTATGGGAATCAATTTTATAGGACCCCATACCTATGGGGTCATTAACTGTAACTTTATTTAAAATGTTACTTTGCGTAAGAACGGCTAGCCCGATCATCCGGCGGGTTTCCCGCACATACATTTCATCCGGCCAGTTGTTATTATCCAAAAACTCATCTTTAGCTAAACCATATTGTGAATAAGATTTCCTAACCGACTCTGGTACTCGCGAGTCATTTTGTAAAGTCCATAGTAAACCCTGGTCGTAAGTTTGATGGTCTTTTTTTATTTGTTCCCTTGTTGTATAATCGGCATTGACATATGCCCTGTTCCCGCCTAAATAATCAAAGGAGAATGGTGAACCGGATGAATTTGCGTCAAATTTATTTCCAGGCAGATTAATCATAGCCGACAGAGAAATGCTGGAATCTTTTTTTAATGCTCTGAATAACAATTCATATTGCTGTTCATTATAATCTGCAGGTTTAGTTATCGTAGCTTTGTTACCAGCCTCATTAGTAAGGCAAAGCCTGAAATTATAGGACATTATTAGATCGCTTTTTGCCCCTCTTTGCGGACTGTTTAATGTACTGATGCGGGGCAAAAGGCCGCTTTTAGGATCGCCGGCATTGATATAAGGATCCACGTCTATTTTAAATGGATTCGCCAGCCCATCATAAGTTTCGTTATAGTCATAATTGCTTTCCCGGCCTATTGTAAATGAAACTCCGGCCTGGGCCATCAAGTCACCTTCATAGGAAGTATCCAAAAATTCCTCACCCATGATTTTTTTTCCGGATTCTAAAATTATATCTTTTATTTTACCATCGGCTTTCTCTACACCATTTTTTAACAGTAACCTTTCATTATAAAGCACAACTATTTTGTTATCACTGATATAACTGTTAAAGACCTGTAATGCGGCTTTGGGTTCAAACCGGTATATAGGGTTATTATTTCCATAATAATGACCAATTTTCTCATAAAACTGTTTAGTTAATCCCCCCACAATTTTATCATTTCCAATATCAGTATTGCTAAGTCCGTTGGTGGTCATTCCGCCTATTCTGGCGTAATTAGAGATCAGCACGACGGATTTTCCTAATTTAACCGCCTGTACAGCTGCTATGACACCGGATGAAGTTGCTCCATAGATCACAATATCATACTGATTAGGATCATTGCTGTTTGTATTACTATTATTTGGAGTATCTGACGCTGGGTTGCTTTTCTTGCAGCCTATAACAGCCAGCAGAAGGATCGGGATAATAGCAATTAATTTCATTTTAGTTAGGGGCATTAATTATTAGAACATTATACACTGATATGCTAAATAATTATTGCTAAGGTGACTTTAAAAAATGAAGAAACCATTAAGAACACAAGTAGCCTTGTAAGATTGTAAACGTTGTTAGTACAATGCTTTAACCTATTGTTGCATCAGTTTTTCGACGGGCCCCGAAAAAATTAATTGGGAAAACCTAAAGATAATGGGACAAAGGATGTCTCCTGTAACCACTCTTGTAGATACGGTTGAGATCGCAGAAATGATGGGCTATCCTGGACAATAAGGGCAATTTGGAAGAAACCGCTCTGATGGGTTTCCTGCCATCATCTATTTCTTTATAATCAAATGCGTCAAGGCTGGATCGCTTAGCAGTAGCTCCATTTCCGACTGAATAATCCACTGTACATCCTGTTTAATCTCCATATAATTCCGCTGGACAATGGTATGGTCCAACTGACGGACCATTGGTATGTCCTCATAGCCATCTATCTCTTTTTTAAGCGCATCATGGTCGTTGATGATCTCGCAATGAAAGGCCTTCAAATCGATCTTGCAATCCGGATTATCCGCCACCATCCCGACAAATTCGCCTGAACTCAGTGATGAAATGCGCGATGGGGGTACGGCTGCCTCCAGTTGTTTGGACTGACTGATCGATGTATCGGAACGATTGATGGACAGGCTCTCCCGATCCTGCATGATCTTGCCGATCCGCTCGGAAATTTGTTTAGCGGTATCCCCGGAGACTTGTCCTGCTGCAATATTGCCCACAATATTCATGATCACGTCAGCCTGTTCCCGCCCATAATCCTTGCGTAACTGACTCGCGTCCTGGATTCCCAGACAGGTAGCAATTAAATTGGATCTCCCGGTACTGATCGTGGGGATGATATCCGTTGTCAGTGTTGGAAATTCATCAAAGACCAGGCTGCATTTTAATTTATTCTTTTGGTTGATGATCTTTAATAACCGGTTCGTAAACAAAGAAAGCACCGCACCATAGATTTGTATCTTCTGCGGATTGTTACCCATACAAACGATCTTTGGTGCCTCCGGGTTATTGATATCCAGCGTGAAATCATTCCCTGATAAAACATAATACAAAGCAGGGGAAGAGATCCTGGCCATGGTGATCTTGGCTGAGGCGATCTGTCCCTCTAATTGTTCCACCGCATCCCTCAGGTAGGCACTGACAAAAGGATTGATCAAGGCGTCGATTTCCTTTTGAGTCCGCAGGATGGTAAACAGTTCGTCATATTCTACCTGCATGAGCTCAATGACATGCGGCAGCGTACAAAATTCGCCGTCTTTATACTTTCGTAAATACCAGATAATAGCGGTCAGGAAATTGATGGGGCTTTCCACGAAGAAATCACCCTGACGCTTAATCCACTCGCGGTTCAGCCCCAATAATATGGTACGCGCTGATTCCACGGCATCCGTAATGTCCAGCATGGCTGAAGGGTCGAGTGGATTACAGCGGTGGCTATGGGAGAGGTCATCAAAATTAATCGAATAAAATTGGGGAACGATTTTATACTTGTTCTTATGATGGAGCCAGGTATTGTAGGCAATGACCGAGAGATCCGGCATTTTGAAGTCGTAGACAAACATGGCAAAGCCCTTCCGGATGTGCTGCGTGATGACATGCCGGATAATGAAATAACTTTTGCCCGGCACGTCGATCCGGGCGAACCCAATACGAGTAACGCCCGGAACATATTGATAAAGTTGATGTAGGAATTGCGTGTTTTCTCCCTGAGCCTGTACCTGGCCGGCAGATTGACAGAATATTCGTTTTCGATCAACCGTTCCTCCTGGGGAAAGGTTTCATTTTCGGTATTGAAAATATCATCTTTCAACTTATCCCGGATGATGCGGGACAGCATAGTACCGCCGCTCAGGAATAGCAGGTAACCGAGGGTGGTCAGGCCCATATAGCCGATGGTCACCCAGTTCATTTCCCCCTTTGCCATCAATACCAGGCCGCTGATGAAATAAAAAACGAATCCGGCCAGCAGATAAATACCCGCCGTCTTAAAATTTTGCTCTTTGCTCTTTTTGCCCTTTACACCGATCAGGGCGATGACTAAAAATCCTAAAGCGATCAGCTTGGATTTATAAAAATTATTGAACAAGCCGGTGCTTACGATATTTTCCAGTATCCTGTCCGATAAAGGTGTTACCCAATGCCATCCGGCAAATGCCCCATAACATTCTTTATAAAAATGTATAGCCAAGACCGCTATACTGATCAGCCTGGTCATATCCAGGATCTTGCGCATGGCCTGATCATTTTCCCCTGTCTGCATAACTCCTCCTTCATCCTTCCTCACATTAAAGTCATCATCACCTGCCAACACTACGGTTCAAGTCGTTGACGCTTCTTTTTCTTCCGTTTCCTTTTTAGCTCCCAATCTATCCGTTCCGGTTGATCCCCCGGCTCCAGCAAAGCGTCGGACAGCTCCCTGATATCCCAGGGTTTTTCATCGGAATGAAAGGTATTTGCTGCCGGCTTTTTAGACTCATGCTTCTTGGTTTGCCCACCCGAAGCTGTTCCGCCAAATGGCATTTTTTCACCCACGCCGATTCTTGTCTTTCTTTCATCGGCTCCTGTACTTGTACACCTTTCCAAAATAGCTTTGGCACTATAAGTCTTGCCCAATACGCTGCCGTTAAATACACAATGGCTATGATGATCCACATAAGTTATCCCACAAATCATCTTATCCTGATTTTGCCACATTACAGTATCAATCCCGTCCTTTTGCAAAGCCTGTATCAAACCGGTTAAAGATAGATCATCCCGTAGTAAAGCCAGGTCAATCGTATTCCTTAATCGTGCTTGGTGTTGATCCCTTCCAGTCAGGTTGTCTGAAAACTTTTCAGCCAAGAATTTAAGCGTTGGCTTGAAATCAAAATCGGATGCTTTGATCGGGATACCCACCTTGTTTCCCTGTTCATCAAGAATGCGGTAAAGCAGCCCCTGATTTCTAAATATTCTGGAATGTTCAGTACCCCCGTCAGCAGTAATATTATACAACTGCAAAACGGCGTTGAGTTCGGTCAGGGAACAGTATTTGTAATTTCTTAGTACGGTGGTAAGGACGTTAGCCATCGCCCTTTTACTTTCTACCTGGCCATAGATCACCTTCTGGGAATTAGCTGGCTTTAAGCGATCAGTTTCCCGCTGTTTACTTTCTTCTGCTTTGACCAGCTCATAATCTACCTCGATTGCCTTGCGTGCTTTTTCGGACTGATCCCTGGCCAGATTATGCAGTTCAATCCGTTTGCCATCCGGTTTAATATTCGTGGTCACCAAATGAATATGCGGGTGTCCCGCGTCATGGTGCTGGTACAGTAAATAAGGCTGACCGGCGAAGCCGATCCTCTCTATATAGACTGCCGCAATCTCTTTTAAGCGTTCTTCAGAAAGTTTCTCGGCAGGATCGAAATTCAGCGAGATGTGGATACTGTTCACCCTGGTTAACTGGTTTAACGCTGTCAGTTTTTCCAACCTGGAAAGCTTTTGATGAAAGTTCAAATAGCCTACATCTTTCGGGTACTCTGCTGCCTCCAGACAGACTGCGAGACCCGCTTTTACCTTCTGTTCATTATAGTTTAAAATATGGCGCAGGCTGCTGCTGTAATGGATCACTGCAACCATTGGTCACTGATTAAATTGATCCGGTTTTTGATCTCTTCGACCTTGCAGAACAGCACGTCTTTATCCTGCTCAAATCCCTTTAACCAAAACTGCATTTGGGATACATGATCGAGGGTATGCAGCCTGCGCACCGCCTGGTTAAAGTTCAAGCCGATTGCGTTCAATTCTTTCCGCAGGAGCACCATTTCCGCCATGAATTCATCCAGCGATTGGTTGCGTACGTATCTCGTCACCGGCTTATTGAAAATTAACCTGCGCAGGCATTCACTTAGGTGTCTAATCGTCGTTTTTTTACAGGTTGTCTCTAATCTGGTATACTCGCCGGGCATCAGCCTGAAGGCGACAATACGTGTCCTTCCCGATTTTTTCTCTTTCATCACGTCTCCTTTTCACAAAACCTATCCAGTAATCTTTAACTCTTTTTCTTTCCGCCCCGACTTCGGAGGGGGCAGATGTCCGATTGTATAAAAGGCCATCTTTCACCGGCAGCCTATTGACCTAAAGACATTATTAGGATATCTTCCAATTTATCTGATTTTAGGTTTTAATTTTTTTTGAGGTAAGCCTCCTTTAGCCTTCAGCCATTCATTCAGATCTTTATAGGAGGCATACAGCTTACTTTCATCCTGGTAGTTCTCCTTTAAAGACAAGGCATATCGGGTATAGGCTATTCCCGTGGCATCCCGGTCAAGCCACAGCTTTTTAACCGGATAGGCTGCCAATACTGCACGGGCTCTTTCAAACATGGCTGCACCGTTTAAAATGACGAAATCTCCTGATGCCGAAGCATCATGTTGCTGCAGGGCTTTAAACGAAAGAAAATCCATAAACCCTTCAAAAATATGTACCTCCTCAGACCCGGTTCCAATGGTGGTGATATCTTTGGGAGAGCTGCTGCATTTGTAATAAGGATTACGGATCTCAAAGCCACCGGCATTATTTTTGAATCCAATTCCATAATAGGAACGACTATCCAGACCATAGGTAATCTCTTTACAAAACTGCGTCGCGATTGCTAGGGGGATTTGCCGTTCCTGCAGGTAATGAATGAGCGGATAAGCATACAGTTCACGTTCGGAAATGACCGTGATGCTGGCTTCCTTAGTGCGCTTATCTTGCCATACTACGCGATCATGTTCCGGAAGCTGATGAAGTAAAAAATCACTGTTAAATTTCTCCAATAATTCCTTGACCGAACAGGTGAAATAAAGCAGCCCAAAATCAATGAGATTGCCGCCTTTGCCGATGCCATGATCATACCAGCGGTTCAGTTGCCGGTTGATCTTAAAACTGGCTTCCTGTTCGTTCCGCAGGGGCGAAAGATACCAATGATCGATACCCTTTTTGATATATTCTGGCTGGTATCCCAATGCCGCCAGGAAATCTACCATGTCCATCTCCCTGATCTGTTTCAAAGTATATGTTTGTTGTCTGAAATCCATCTCCGCACTTATCTGATTCACTATTCCTTAAATTTCCAAACGAAAATACCGCTTAACATCCAGATTCACCTATCCCCGCTATATTACAGCGGGGATAGGTGAATCTGGTCATATGGATAAGCCATAAGAAGCGTGGTTATAACAACACTTCCCCTGCAAATGAATAATAGCCTTTCAGGTGTTATGGTTGTATGCTTAGTTTATCGGCACTGCTGATCACTACTTCAGGCTTGTCCTTGTAAGTAATAATAGTCCCTTCTACAGTTACTGTTTTACCATCGAGCTGATTGGCCAAAGATTTGGCGTTTCCTTTGAGGGCCACAGTAAGCAATTGATTAGGATAGGCTGCCCCAAGGTTGACCAGTACCATACTGCCGATGTCCTTACTGCTGTATACCTTACCGGTAACCTTTATATACTTACCAATTTGGTTCTTTACATCTTCCAATTTAATTTCAACAGGTTTATCGGAAGACTTGTCAACTACTGGAGGTGATGCCAGTGTTACGTTGCTGATTTTTACGGGCGCATCCTTAAACAACTTATTGAGTTCACCCGCCAGGCGGATACCAGCCTGTTCAATCCGTTGATGAATGACCGGGATATACTTTTTATAATATACCTCATCAATGTTTTTGCTTTTATCCGCTTCTGCGTAAAGTTCAGTGCTGATCTGGTAACTTTCCCAAAGCCATTGCATGGGGCTGTCGCTTTGCCATTGTTTAATCTGGGCGGGAGTAGCCCGGTCATATTCCTTAGCCATTTCGGCATTGCTTAGTCCCTCCCGATCAATAAGCCTAGTATCCCACAGGCTGTGGAGGTTAGTTCCCCGGTCTTCGTATCTCACCTGTATCGTATTCCCGCCTTTATCCTCCTTCCTGCTGACATGCATAGGCTGATGGGCGTCGCCAACCAGGTGAATAAGAAATTTGAGCGCCTCGTTCTTTTGTTCCTGGTTTAATGTTTTGTCTTTTAAATTGGCTTCTGTCTTTAGGATGGCTGTATAAATGTTATCGTTATCCTGTTTACCGACCGCCTCTACGAATTGTTCGTGGTTCAAACCTAAAGGCAAGTTAACAAAATGCCATGGCCCGGTCGTTTTGTATTCCGGTTGATTTCTGATTTCATCGGCCCAGTTACTGGCGTCCGGCATGGTCTCGCCCTTTAAGTATACAAAGACCGCGTTTGCGGTGTTTAGCGTTAAGTGTTTCTCCGCAATAGCCGCGACAGCGCGGTGGCCTTTGGCGCCCCAGGAAATCAGGGCGATAGAAAAGATCGAAAGAAAGATTATGGAAAGATTTTTTAGCTGTTTATTCATCTGGTAAAGTTAATCCTCAGGAGGGTATTTTTAAAGGTGACTATATAAAAATGATGTTATTAAAGGGATTTCCTTTAGTGATGTTTCCTGGAAAAATCCCGGAGTATTTCCTCCCGAATCCTATTCGCGTCCTGTTCCATTCTGGCATAGAGCTCTTCATATTGCGAACACATATCAAAAACGGCCAGCGCATATCGCTGATATAATGTTTCCTGGTCTGCTGCTCCAGTCTTCCTGATCTGGTCCATAATATCCCTGACCTTTAAATAAAGTTGTTGCGACCTGGTATTGTACCTGATGACTTCGTTGTTGGACATGGATACCTTAAAATACAGGTTAACCAGGTTAAACTTCCAGTTTTCCGACTTCAGCTTATCCATATGGGCGTTTAACTTGATCATTTCCTTGTTCAGGAATTCCAGGCTGGCCTCACTTCTGGAACTGTTCCAGTTCTTCCAGTAACCAATGTTCTTTTTAATGACCACCATGATCTCGCCGGTCATATAATAAAAATTCTCGCCGATTTCCACTTTCTTAGCCCGGTACTGGTTACTGACTTCCTGATTATACTTGCGTTTATCACTAAGATAAGCGAATAAACCGGTCATCATTTGTGTCAGTAATGCCCCCGCTAATCCAGAGAATGCACTAACTGTTATAAGCGTATGATTATCTGCCATCCTTTGTTACCTGATGTACAAAGTTAACAAAAATTCAATATTTTTGCTAAAAAAATTAGTATTTGTAATTGAAAAAATAAAGATATAGGGAACAAAGTTTGAAAGAGATTAGTTCGTCGTATAGCTTGTGGCCAATTTATTAAAAGGTACTAAATTCAGTAAAAGAAGAGCTTACTTTAGGGTAGGCGCTTTTAATGACATCAACCGATACTTGGCTCTCTTACTTTGAGTTGCTGTCCTTCGCGCCAACTATTACCCTTTGTAAATCGTGAAATTTGTTCTATCCAATTACCCAATATAGACAATGATTATGGCAGCAGAAATTATAACTAAGGAAGACTTGCAGGAGTTTGAAGAGCGGTTAATTAATAAAATTATGCCAATCATAGGTCAATCAAAAGAAGAACCTCAGACGACAGCGTAAATAGCGGTGCAATTACCTGTATCCTGGTGAACTGGCTTTTAATTGCTTCAGCCAGCAGGTTGGGTACTCCACTTGTGTCCACGCGAAATATAAGTGTGCTTTTGGAGAAAGGAGCTCCGAATCAGTAATTGCTATTTTTTAAACAATTGCTATAAACGCGCGGCGGCATCTTTATCATCTGGTTCTTTCTCCTGGTATTTTTCATAATTGATGATAATGACTTCTGCAAGATTTGATATTTATGTTCAAAAATTTGCTTAAATGCCAAAAATATATTCAAAAATTTGCTTTTTAATTCATTTACACAGCATTAGACGTAAATTTTTGCTAGGTTAAAATTGTAGCCCCAATCTACAAGCTATTCATCTTCTTATTTTAAACTTAAATTTTTGCCTTTTTAGCGAATTAAATTAAAAAATTTGTCATTCATCTTATAAAAGCATATATTAGATTGAAAAATTTGTATAACCAATAATTTTGCAATGGAAAAGAGCGTACCCTTACATCTGCAGGAAATTATCTTCGCATCCAGTGACACCACAATTAGTCGTAATATCGGTAAACTGGAAAAGCAGGGGAGATTAAGGAAAATCGCTCCCAAAATTTACAGCCCGGTTTCAAACGAACCGGTGGAAACCATCATCAGAAGAAATATTTTCCAGATACTCGGACACTTATACCCCGGAATTCTGTTAAGCCACCGCTCCGCACTCGAATATAAGCCTACTGCCAGCGGCGATATGTTCCTTACCTATACCTACGCCCGCAAAGTAAATCTTCCAGGAATTACCTTGAATATACTGATCGGTCCCGGGCCTGTTGAGGGAGATAACCAATTCGCCAGAGACCTTTTTGTTTCACAACAGGAAAGAGCCGTGCTGGAAAATTTTCAGGAATCCAGAAAGCCGGGCCCTCAGTCCAAAACACTTACCCTGCCGGAGATTGAAGAAAAGCTGGAGCAGATTATACGGGTTAAAGGAGAAGAAAGCTTAAATGCATTCCGGGATAAAGCCAGAGAGATTGCCTTAAAAACAGGCATGGAAAAGGAGTTTGAAAAATTAAACAGGCTGGTTAGCGCTTTGCTGACCACAAAACCTTCCAAAGCATTAGTTTCACCGGTTGCTATAGCAAGGGCACACGGGCAACCTTATGATAAGGCCAGGATTGATTTGCTGGAAAAGTTATTTATAGCCCTGCAGCAACAGGAATTTGCCATTATGCCCGAACCCAACACAACCTTGCAGGCATTCCGTGATTTCGCGTTCTATGAAGCTTATTTTTCTAATTATATCGAGGGTACTAAATTTGAAGTTGAGGAAGCAAAACAGATTATCGAGACGGGTAAGCCAATGAAAGCAAGGGATGAAGACTCACATGATATCCTTGGGACCTACAGGATTGTTAGCAGTAGAACGGAGATGCAAAGTACACCAGCAACGCCGGAGGAAATGCTGGATATCCTGCAATACCGGCATAAGATCCTGCTGAGCGCCCGGGAATCTAAAAAACCCGGAGAGTTTAAAGATCAGAATAATCGTGCAGGCGACACCTCTTTTGTTGATTTTCAATTGGTAAGGGGAACACTGATCAGAGGCTTTGACTACTATCGCGTTTTAAGAGATCCTTTTGCCAAAGCCGCTTATATAATGTTCCTGGTCAGTGAGGTACATCCTTTTAACGACGGCAATGGCAGGATCGCAAGGGTGATGATGAATGCCGAACTGGTTAAGGAGGCCCAATGTAAAATCATCATCCCCAATGTCTTTCGTATTGATTATCCTGGAGCGCTGCGGAAGCTCAGCAGGCAACAGGAGCCGGAGGTATATATCAAGATGCTGCAACGGGCTCAACTATTCAGTGCCACAATAAAGGGTGATAGTATGGATGATATGCAGTGCATATTAACACAAAGCAATGCCTTCAGCGAAAGTGAGGGTGATATCCTTCAATTCTTAAAGTGAGGGTAAAAAAACATACTCAGCCACAAGTGTATTTCAAAACCGAGTTGTGACTGAGTATGGCTATCCGAAGTATTATAGTATAACGATGAGGCGCCGCCGAGTCGTCAGCTGATAGCCGCATCACGTATGGTGCCAAAAACAATGTTGGAATATTCGGATGTACCATATTGTTGGGTTAGCACGGTCACCAGTATATCAAAAGAGGAGTCAATAAAACATGATTTGTCCAGATATTGCAACGTGCATGGTGTTATTTAAAGCTTAATTAAAATGACCATCATTCTGAAATATTTTTCCAGCTAAGCACATTATACTTTGTTCTCCACCGGGCGGCACAGGCTGTTGAACCCATTTTATCCGAATGATTACGCAGCACAAAGCCGGTTACATGGCTTTGCTTCACGGCTAGCTGCAAACGACGGGATTGCTTGAAATTAAGTTCCCGCAGTTCGCCAACGACGGCTGCCAGTCCCGCGCATTTTAGCGCTTCCTCCATGACCCATAGTACATCCTTATCCTTGATCAGATTGATGAGGATCACCCGGTCCGGCTCGACATCAAATGCCTTCAAGGCCATCGGGAACAAATTTTCGGAAAGCCCGATCCATAGACAGACGCCGCCATTCTGCATCAGTACGGATAGTAAGCCGGTTACAAAACCGCCGCCTGTTCCGTATTGTCACATACCATTTCATGCACTGCGCCTATGGGGAAAACACTATTCGGAAAGGCGGTTTCCTGATGCATTCACAGAAGAAGGGATTATACTGAACAATACCACGGAAACCTATTATCCGCAGGTTTCATTGATCCTTGTTCCCAAATTTGTAGCGGTGTGTACCCCTTTGCAACATGGTGGCGTATCCGTCACTGATTTGAAGGAGAAATTGAATTCAGCTATTCCCGGCATGCTGCAGGAAATTAAAATAGATGAAGACGCAGTCAAATTATTGCAGGATCAGCTGAATATGGATATGGCGAAACATTTAAGGGCAGGCGAATTGAGTTCTGAAATGCTGGGCTTAATCAATCAGGTCGCGGATCTGGAAGCGAGGAAGTCAATCAATAATCCTATTAACGATAATATCAGAACATCTGGTAAAAAAGAACTGGCCTTTGCCAGTTTTATCACGCCAGCCCTCAAAAAATCCATTGTTGATTTCCTCGACGCGCAAGTCAAGAGTAATGCTGTCCTTAACGGACAGTTGAAAGCTAATAACCTGGTTGAGGCTAATAACAAGGTAATTGCGGACTATAGTCAGTTGCTCAAATATGTCGGTCGTCAACCCTTGCTGACATTTGGTTACCTCTATACGCATGGCATTGGTACAGTTCTCAGCAGCCATGTTGGTGGCCTTACCTTTCTGCAAGGATTTGGTAAATTGAGGTCCGATAAAATCGGGCAGTTTAAAACTTCACTAACCGATACGCTTTCAGGTAATGACCCTACGGGCAAAGTCCGGAATTTTCAACGTAATATCATTGCTTTTCAGGCCGGCTATAACCAGGTGCTTGCAGTTCAGAAAAAACTATCTATTATGGAACTAAACGTCGCCGCGGAAGGCGACTGGGCAACCAATGGTTATATTAAAGATACTGACCGCAAAAGGATATATTTTGATGCCTATTTCCGTGCTCGGCTTCCATCAACTCCATGGGTAAAGCTCGATCTGAAATACGATCCGAAGGACGGAAATGTTTTTGGCTTGCTGAATTTTACCTATAATTTGGATAAGTAAGAACGACATTTCGTCTACTTCTATTCCTATTAATTTTAGTTGGAGAAGTCTTGTTTTTTCTTTTATCAGATGTTGGAGGGTATTGTCGGGCAGGGTTCTAAAAACTTTGTGCCATTTTATACCCTAAACAGGAGCTTGCTTCGTGCTAAATCCCAGACGGACTACAAAACCTTCAGCGAAAGTTGAGGGCTTTGTTTTTTGAAGCTATGTAAGTATTTGGTGATATCGTTAATTCTTCAGGATTGATTTTACTTGAATACTAATAGCTACAGTTGTCGGAGCATAACCTGGAGCTTCTACATTTTGTTATTATTCCGATTGTTTTATAAACCGCTTAAGAATTAGGATGAGCGATGCTGTGATCCGGTTATCGCGAGACGAAGGGAGAGATAACCAGCTCTCCTATGGCATTACACTCTTCAAAAATGAAATAGGCGCGCAGGTACGGTTTGCTGTGGTATAAAAGCTAAGGCTTAGTTATTTCCGGCAGATACCTGTTTTTTATTAAGGATGTACGTTTCCAGTATACGATGGGTCAGCGGTTTTAGCTTCCTTTCCTGGTGTACCGGATGAAAGCCATCCGCGGTATAAAATTCTACCACATTGTCTATTTTCGAATACCATATGCCTCTAATGGATTTGATGGTGTCGGTTGTGGTAATCCTTTTGAAATGGTTCAGCTGGAGGGTATCGAGGACATATACTGACTAAACGAAACCTATTATTGTGAAATTACGGGGAAAACAACAGACCTATATAACCGAAAAGTCAATTGTTACCCATACCCATGTAACGATACCAACAGGTCTGATCACAAGGAATGGGTTAACTTAAATCTGCGAGAGCCCCGGAGAGGACGTAATTTTATCAACTATTATTAAAGTATTGATAAAAATTTCTATTTTTAGTATATAATTTAAACCTATGAAAAATACAAGTTTACTTTGCTGTATTTGCATGCTCCTGATATTTTCCTGCAAAAAAGACAATAAAGCAGATGATACACACGATGCTAAATTATATCCAATAAATTTTAATGTATCCGGATTTTCACAAACTGATATACCTATTAGTGGTGTAAGTAAAGCAAAAACGACAGCACTTACTACGCAGGCAACTGATACCATTCCTGTGGAAAAGTTGTATTATCTGCTTTATACTGCCGACGCAAGCCATCGGTTGCTTAATTCAAAAACTTCAAAAAAAGGTGACGCGAACTTTGGTTCAGTTACTGATAATGTACCAGCGGGTAACTATATGGTTACATTTGGTGGCGGATCTTCAGCGTTGATACTTAGAAACTTTTATACCGAATACTTTTTTTCCTATTTTACCGGATTCATAAACGACCCGCATCCAGAGTATAAGTGGGACGATACTTTCCTGAAAAGTATACCTATTACAGTTACTTCAGCTGGTGTTAGTACCAATGTGAGTTTAGACCGGGCTACATCGCGGTTAGATTTGGTTATTAAAGATGCCATACCTGCCGGCACCACAAAAATACTTGTAACTTTTGTAGACACTTTTGATCTGGGTTCAGGCGGCTCAACCGTTAAACAGGGTACAAGTGTTAATACTCAGGTTGTCAGCGCTGCCGATATAGGTAAAACAAATTACACCATAACCATGTACACGCTAAACAATGTAAAACCGTTTAACGTAAATATAAGCTATTACGGCAGCAACCCAAACGGCCCTCTTGGTACAAAAACAGTTAAAAATGTAGTGTGCAAAACAAATACAAAAACCATACTCTCTGGCTTTCTGTTTACACCCGGAAACGCTGAATTTACAATTATGGTTAATCAGGATTGGAATACCAATACAATTCAATTTTAATTTTAAACCTATCCAAATGAAAAAAGCTTTAGTCTGCTTCGCCTTATTGAGCATTGTAATATTATCATGCAAAAAAGACAACCATACAAAAACAAACCCTGCCGGTAAATTATATCCGGTTACTTTTAACATAAGCAACTTTACGCAACAAAATGTAGCTATAGATCAGCGTGCAAAAACTAAAGTAAACGCCGTTGTAACTCCTGATCAGAGTAATGTTTTAGCGTTGCTTTACAAAATATACGATTCTAATAACGCGCTAAAAAAAACTGTAAAGATACTCAAAGGACAACCTAATTTTGGAACTGTTAAAGACAGCCTGACATCGGGCAATTACACCGTGGTTTTTTTAGGGATAACCGACACAGATCAGTTTGTAGACGATGGTGCAACTTTTCATTACACACCTCCGGGTTCTACTGACAGCCAAGGGTTTCAAGATACATATTATCAAAAGATAAGCCTTGTGGTTGGAACCCAACCTTTACAACAGGATGTTACACTGCAACGATTAACTTCAAAATTACAAGTAATTATTAAGGACGCTATTCCTGCAGGAGTAAATAATATAACTTTAGACATATCTAATTTACATTCATATTATTCTTATTTGGATAATACCTCATCCGTGGTTCTTAATTCTACCTACAACCCCAGCGTTTATCTTCCTGTAACTGCTAATTTAATCGGAACTACCAACCATGTTCTTGGGCCACTATCCCCGTTATTAAATACTGCTTCTCCGGTAACGATAGTTATAAAAGTTAAGGATATCAACAGTACAACTCTTTATATGAAAACTATTCCTAATATAATGTTGCAGCGCAATACCATAACTACTTTAACCGGGAACGTATTTACCAATTCTGGAGGCAGCAGCGGTTTTAACGTTACCTATAATTCAGCTTATGACCCAAATGATATAAATAAGCCTTTTTAATGGTTATAGCCAATAATTTTTAAAGCTATAAATAACCTGATTAAACTGTTTAATAAACTCACCGTTAAAAGCTCGTAAAAAAAACTTACTTCACCTCAACTTCCTTCTTCAATTGAATATCCAACGATGAACAATCGATCATCACCTGGTTGTGATTTGCTTTCATTCTTTGAATAACTGATATTTGGCGATCGTCCCGGGCAATGATTGCGTGGAGTGCCAGTTGAGTTGCATCTTGCGGGGAAGTGTTGCCTGTCCAGGCATTTTCCCTGAATACGCGTGCATAGGTAGGGAGCAGGAAAAACAAGCCCAATAAAATTGGTGTAAAAATAATCAACACCATCTTTTATAGACCGGATATAAAAGATGCCTAATACCAAAACGCCGATAATGATCGGCTCCTTGAATCCTGATGTCAAGGCAGTATAAAAATTGGAGAAAGATATACCGTACGCATTTTGCGTACGGTATATCGTGAAATCCCCCATGAATGTGCCCGCCACCATCGTCCTCATCCCAATACCGCCTTTTATCCAGTGTTTTAAGGCTTAAAAAGCCACTTTTCAGGTTCAATAAAGATTTTGTCGTCCTGCCGCAGGACTTTTGCATTTCGTAAAATCTCGTCAACAGATTGGGAGTATGATTTATGTGCAATGAGAATGGCGAAGACCAGAAGTAAGATTTTGAGTGCTTTCACGTGAAAATTGTTTAGGTGTAATATGGTTCTAATATATAATTCTTTAAAGTTATAAAATCAAACAATAAACTGATTTTCAATACAATAGAATAATAAGCCCAATTTTCAAAAAAGCTCACAACACATAATAACAGATTAAATATATTAACCCATAGAAAAACTCTAGCAAATTTGATATATATGTAAATTGGTAAATGATTTTATATGATTGTCAGAAAGAATGAAAATTGGTTTAGAATGTTGTTTATATGGGATGGATCAGTATTGCCCAAGATTTTACCGCGACTGATCCTTCTTTTCATACTTTCGGTTAGCATCGTGTTTTTAAAGGGAACCGTATTCCATTTTAAGATTCCACTTAATCCGGCACCTTTTACCTTATTTGGTATTGCGCTGGCGCTTTTTCTCGGCTTCAGAAACAATGCCAGTTACGACAGGTTCTGGGAAGCAAGAAAACTTTGGGGGGCTTTATTGAATGATACCCGTTCATTAGCGCGGCAGGCGATTGTATTAAGTGGCTATCCTCCTGATAGTAAAGAAACCACATTATTTATCAACTACCTGATCAGCTTCGTTTATGCGCTTAAACATCAACTGAGACAAACTGACGCGCTGGAAGACCTACGAAAAAGGCTGCCTGAGGCATTGGTTACCAAGATCAGTGGAGCAATTTTCAAACCCGTGATGTTAATGAAGGAAATGGGACTTTGGATCAAGGAATCAAGGGATGAAAACAGAATGGATTCCATTATTCAGGTGGCTTTCGATGACAACCTGGGCAAATTATCGGATATTATCGGCGGATGCGAAAGGGTCGCTTCCACACCGATCCCGTATACTTACCGAGTGCTGTTGCACCGTACGGTTTATGTTTATTGCTTTTTACTTCCTTTTGGTTTTGTAGACAGCCTTGGCTGGTTTACGCCGCTCATCGTTACTTTCATCGCTTATACTTTTGTAGCGCTGGAAGCCATTGCAGATGAAATAGAAGAGCCCTTTGGCCTGGAATCAAACGACCTGGCGTTGAATGCGATGACCTTCATGATAGAAACGACCCTTTTGGAAATATCAGGACAGCCAGTGCCGGAATCCCCCATTAATACGAATCATGGCTATACGTTAAATTGAGCGGACAGCTAGTATTAGCTGGACTCAAAAAGGAAATAATGACCAACAACAATCCCGGTTATAGCCTGGATGAGAAAAGCTCCTATAATTTCAAGTTTACAGGCACTCCCAGTTCTATTTCCCGTTATCTCCGGAATATTGCCGGCTATTCGGTGATCAGAAAGATATCATATAACTAAAAAATGGGAAAGAGAAGATAATTGATGTACGACCAATACCCGATGTCCTCGTGAGCGGGATCAATAGCATTCAATTAGATCATGCCAGCAGATGTGCCATAGGAATCAATGACGGGCTTATCAAGAAGATCAGGCTCAGATAGATCCCTTCAGGTAACAAGGGGGCATCACGATTTATATTAAACGGTAAGGGCTATATTGGTGGCGGTGTTTATGATGCGGTAGAAGGTATATCAGCCTACGTATATGAATATGATCCTGCGATCAATAGTTGGATAAAGAAAAAGCGCATTTTAGATTCCTTTGGGTATGGTGCGACAGCCACCAGCGTCAATAATATCGGTTATGTTTTTTGGGATATAAATACTCTACATCAAGTTTCGGGCAGGGCTCAAGAAGCTTTTGGGCGTTTATGCCCTAGAGGGCAGCTTATCTAGTGCTAAATCCCAGACGGATTACAAAGCCTTCAGCGAAAGTTGAGGGCTTTGTTTTTTTAGCAGTTACGGCTGTAAGTACTTGGTAAGGTCGTTAATTTCTTCAAGAGTGATTTCGTTGGAATACTGTCGCTACTGTTGCAGGAGCATAGCCAGAAGCGATATTATTCCGATTGTTCTATAAACCGCCAACGATTAGGGTAAGTGATTCTGTGATCCGGTTATTGGGAGATTACCAATTCTCCTATGACAATATACTTTTCAAAAATAGAATCAGCGCGTCGGTATTATTTACCCTGGCGCAAAAGTTAAAGGCTAGTTATTTCCAGCAGGTAAGGGGTTTTTATTAAGGATATATTTTTCCCGTATGCCATCGGTCAGGGGTTTTAGTTTTCTTGCCGTGTGCACTGGATGAAAGCCATCTGCGGTATAGAATTCTACCACATTATCTATTTTCGAATACCAGATACCTCTCAAAGATTTAATGGTGTCGGGTGTGGTAATCCTTTTGAAATGGTTCAGTTGGAGGGTATCCAAGGCATATATAGTGGTACCACTTATTTTTTGGTTACAGGAAATGGCTTGGTAATGGTCGCCGGTCCAGTACATGCATTCCGTATTTCCGTTATTCAATAACAGGAAAGTCCCGATGCCCGCAAAGCTGAAGATGATTAAGGAAATAATAGTTTTCCTGACCATTTTCGGCTTGGCGGTTATTTTTTGCCGTAATTTTTCGATTTGCTTTTTCTTCGGCGGGTTTTCTTCGCTGGAAAGGTTATCAGTCCCTGTTTCAAAACCGATCAGCCAAGCCAACAGCTGAAATTGCTTGACATGGGGGTTTTTATTTCTGCCATTCAAAAGGTAGACCAGCGGCCTGAATTTATCAATGTCCACATTGGCTATGATCGTGTTGTAGCCGTCTTCCGCGCTTTTTGTTTCAAAAAACAAGCGGAGCGTATCGTCATCCCGAGGCGTACCTTTTTCCCCATAAACGATCAGGCATTCGGCTCGCAGTCTCCCGGGGCTTGGATTGATCAGATTAGAGGATAGCATACCTGATGCCTTCTTGTTTTGGTAGTTCAGGATTAGGTTTTTTTTATCTTCTTCAGTCATCTTGCAAAAGATTGTAAGTGAAATTAAGCGGAATTTTCGGAATTCACAAGGCCTGTTCGGAAAGGCTGCCGGAATTGGCGGAATCTTCGGAATTCATTGCTAATTAGCTATTTAGCCCTTGTATGTTTGTTGTCGAAATCAGTTCAGATCCTGGTTCGCTATCAGGAACTATATACAAAACGGATTTCAAATGAGCGGAGAAAGCGGCAGCTGATATCTGGCTTGGGAAGCGGTTACCAGCTTCCGCAATCAACGCTCACACTTCCCAAAAATGTAAGAAGCGCTTCTTACCTGGTTTGCAGCACGGCTCACGGACGGAT
This sequence comes from Mucilaginibacter sp., assembly GCA_030445275.1. Taxonomy (GTDB): domain Bacteria; phylum Bacteroidota; class Bacteroidia; order Sphingobacteriales; family Sphingobacteriaceae; genus Mucilaginibacter. Next base: position 100,664 of record JAUCSE010000093.1, on the reverse strand, counting down.
TCCGTGAGCACCTGCAGTATTTACTCACCTTTTAAATTTTTGGAAAATGTTCAATTTATTTTTGGCATTCTTTCTGGCATTCTCATGCCCGAAACATGCAGATAACGCAAACAATCATGGTACTACGATAACTGTCCTGGATGATACCGGTGGAGAGGGCGGACATGTTCCTCCGGGTATTACGCCACCTACCCCATAAGGTTAGCTGGACCACCGTAAGGCAAGAGTGATCTTGCCTTACTTTTTTTGGAAAAGACCATCCACTCCATCAGCATTTAATAGCTTTAATTCTTTATTTTTAAATAAAAATTTAACTATTGAAAAAGCTATTATTTCTTTTACCGGTCTTGATGCTGGGCTTATTTTCCTGCCAAACGAAAACATCTCCCGGCCACCTGGTTAAAGTAGCTGATTATCGAAAAGCGGAATCCTTTTTATACCGGCAGAATGACTCTGCCTATTATTACTTCAACAAGGTTGTAGCCAGCTCCAGGGACAGTCTTCAAATCGCGATGGCCTATAACAATATGGCTGTTATCCAGTCCGATGCCGGGGACTATTTCGGGAGCCAGGAAAGTCTGTCGATGTCGCTGAGGTTCCTGGATGAGAAAAAAGAAAAGGATCAGGCATGTCTTTCCTCGGATTATAATGAACTTGGCCTGACCAGTATCAACCTGAAAAATTATGAGGCGGCTATTCCCTTCTATGAATTGGCGATTAAATTTTCCAGGAATGAAGCATTTAAACTCATCTTCTTAAATAATAAGGCATTGGCTTTGGAAAAAAAGGGAAGTTATGTCAGTGCCTTAAAACTCTACCGGGTGATCATCTCACAGACGAAGAATGAAAAGGAGTATGCCAGAACATTATCCAATATGGCAAGAACCCAATGGCTTTATCATCCTGATTATAACGCAGCCCCGGAGCTATTAAAAGCACTTCGTATCCGTCAAAAGGAAAATGATTTCTGGGGACAGAATGCCAGCTATGCCCACCTGGCGGATTATTACACCCGAAAGCGTCCGGACTCTGCCTTTTCGTATGCCAGCCAGATGTATACTGTCGCCCGGCGCCTCAGCAGCCCTGACGATCAGCTCGAAGCCCTGCAGAAACTAATCCGGCTTGGTCCGCCTCAGTTTACAAAATCATATTTTGATCGCTATCAGCAGCTCAATGACAGTGTACAGACGTCGCGTAATGCCGCAAAGAATCAATTCGCCTTTATTCGCTATGATGTGGAAAAAGGCAAAGCAGATAATCTGAAGCTTCAACGAGATAATACCGAAAAAAGATACCAGATCGCCCGGCAGCGTGTCTTCCTTTTCGGCACACTTTTCCTGCTGGTGACGGGAACAGTCATTTCGGTTATCTGGTACAGGAAAAGAAAACAGCGTCTGGATTTGGAGGCCCAAAACAAGATTCGGGAAAGTCAGCTCAAAACCTCGAAAAAGGTTCATGATGTCGTGGCTAACGGCTTGTACCGCATGATGACGGAGATTGATAACCAGGAGGGTATCGATAAAACGCGTTTATTGGACAGGATAGAGGATATGTATGAAAAATCCCGTGATATCTCCTATGAGCAACCGGAACTTCCAGCCCTTGATTTCGGCGAAAAACTGGGGAGCTTGCTCAAGGCTTTTGCCACGGAGCGCACGAAGGTGGTGCTTGCCGGGAACAGGAATGAATTGTGGAATAGGGTCAGTATGCCGGTGCAATATGAGATTGAGCATGTGCTCCAGGAACTGATGGTCAATATGAGGAAACATAGCGGGGCCAGTAATGTCGCGATCAGGTTTGAGCGGAAAGGTAACCAGATCCATATTTACTATACCGATGACGGTATAGGCCTCCCCAAAGAAGTTAAGTATAAAAATGGGCTTACCAGTACGGGAAACCGTATAAATCATATTCAGGGGGCGATTACTTTTGAAACAAACCGGAAAAAGGGACTCAGGATACTGATCTCGTTCCCGGTTTCTTAACAGCCAGATCATGTTTAAAAGCGTATTAATTGCCGAAGATCACGAAAGCGCCAGTATTTCGGTGCGCAAGACCCTGGAGGACCTGGGGATCGCCTATACTCAATATGCCTATTATTGTGACGACGCCTTGATGAAGTTGCAAATAGGACTTCGGAATAAGGAGCCTTATGACCTGTTGATCACAGACCTTTCTTTCGAGGAAGATAGTAACCTGCAACAGGTTACCGGCGGGGCGGCGCTAATTACGGCTGCACGGTCTTTACAGCCTGAATTAAAGATACTCGTGTTCTCCGCGGAGCACAAAGCCGCGGTGATCGAACCGCTCTTTGACGAATTACATATCAATGGCTTTGTGCGGAAAGCGCGTTATGATGCGCAGGAGCTGAAATCCGCCATCGCATCTATTTATCATAATAAGCAACATTTTCCTGCCCATCTCCGGCAGGCGATCAAAGAAAAAAATACTTACGATTTCAGCGATTTTGATATTACGATCATTTACCTGCTCGCTCAGGGCATGCTGCAAAAGGACATCCCGACCTATTTACAGCAAAACAAGATCCGGCCGTCGGGTTTGAGTAGCGTTGAAAAACGGCTTAACCTGATGAAGGAAACGCTGGAGTTTTCCAAGAACGAGCAACTCGTCGCTTTCTGCAAGGACATGGGTATTATCTGATCTATCGATTTGGTCCGAGGCATTATAGAAACGCCAAACAAATACGACACTTAGGATAAATACCAAGGGCCCGGCTACCCGCCGGGCCCATCCCAAAACAATTCTTAATTATTGTGCGTTCTTTTTCTCCGTTACTTCTTTACGAATATCTGTAGCCAATACTTTTAACGTCTGCATCGCATTACGCACACGCGTTCCAGCGGCTTTATTACCCTTGTCATAAAAATTTGCAACATCAGCCTCTGCTGCTACAATCAATTCCTTTAATTTCTGAAAATTTTCCATTGTTATATTTTAAAGGGGGTAAAAGTAGAATTTTAGGTTAAATAAAAAAAGAGCCAATACCTGTTAAATAGGCATTGCCTGAGCCAAAGTCCCAAACGCTCCTGCCAACTTCCATAATTCCCGGTTACCAACGACATAAAGCACCTCTTTCACTCCGCTAACAGCCACATGCAATGAATTTCCTTGCTCGTCAGCCCCGTTTCCGGTCCCATTTTGTTCAGACAAAGGTGCACCTAAGACAAAACGCAAACAACGACTAGTTTGTCTTTCGAAAATAGTTCATCGTTTACGGTTTCCCGTAAAGACGGGGGACTGTACCGGTGTAATTTTGAGATATCACAAACCAAATCTTATGACGATGAAAAATAAATACTACGTTAATCAAAATGCACAAAGCAATGGGGATCATGAAGTTCATGAGGAATCCTGTGCATATCTGCCCAAACTGGAAAATAGAACTTATCTAGGTGAATTTTCTTCCTGTAAAGGTGCTGTTGAAGAGGCTAAAAAGCGCTATTACAAGGCCGATGGCTGTAAATACTGTTCGCCGGATTGTCATACTAGATAACAAGATAGGATGCCAATGATAGGCAAACTGTCCGTGTGAACTGGTAAATGCACGATGACCGGATACTATTTGCGCTTTGCAAGATGACCCCGTCCACTACCATAGAGCCATTCTTTGACACGATCGTCAAAATAACAGTAGAGATGGGTAAGAGGGGGCGTCATGGAGAAGATAGGTTTCGGCTTTAGATTAAGTCTCTATATATAAATAGTTATTCAATGCATAATATATGAGGAATTTATACTTGTTTTTTCTGCTTTCTATACTGTGTTTAAGCGCATGCCGATCAGATTTTGATGCTTTTCAAGATCATGCCCTTAAGCTGGCGGAGGATGGTGAAATAAAACCGGCCGAATTTGACCAATTGCTTAATGATATCAGGAAAGCGAAAGGCAGCAGCTTTAATCGGCTCTTCTACGATAACGGTCGCCTGGATACATCTAAAGTTGCAAACTACCTGAGCAAGCTTTACGCGAACAAAAATATTAAAATAGCTCCTGACGGGATATGGTCATCCAGGGCTTCCGAGCGATTTGGTAGGAGCAGCCGGTTTAATGTCAATGTTTATTTAGAGAACTCCGCCAGTATTGATGGATATGTGAATGGGAGTACGACATTCAAAGATGCGATATACTCCTTATTAGGAGATATCAGTATCAACAACTACTGTGATAGCCTTAACCTGAATTATATCAATAAGACAGTTACTTTTACCCGGCAAATGGCGGGAGCAGCCGCTATTCATGATTTTATCCAAACGTTGACACCCGATAGCTTCCGCAGACGTGGAGGAAACAGAGGATCATCTGATCTAAAAGAGGTCATGAGCACGGTGTTGGGCAGAACTAACGAGAACAACGCGTCAATCCTGGTGTCGGATTTTGTTTTTTCTCCGGGGAGGCGGGTAAATGCACATGATTATCTAGCCGGGCAAAGTATTGGCATCAAGGTAGACTTTGCCAATAAATTAAAACACTTTGACCTTTCCGTATTGGCAATTCAATTGATATCGGATTTTGCTGGTTATTACTATGATCAGATGGATAAACCGACGATGATGCATTGTAGACGGCCGTATTATATCTGGATTATGGGGAGTAGGACACAGTTAAGGACCATTATTAAAAGCGGTACGATCGAAAGAATCCGGGCCGGTTATCTCCATAAACTGCTTATTCAGGGTACGCGAATTCCCTTTGCTCCTAACTACAAAATTCTTTATGCAGATAAGATCGGCGCGTTCCGTTTGCCAAACAGTGCACTGGGACCGATCACAGATGCGAGGGCCTCTACACAACCCCGCACCAGGAATAAATTCGGTTTTCACGTGGCAGTAGATTTTTCTGAGAGTCTGCAGGATGCCGCATTCTTTTTGGATACAACTAATTATCGGCACAATGATAATTACAGCTTAAGAGCCGAGCAGATCAGCAGCAACACAGCTGACCCGAGTCTTAAGGGCTTTACGCATCAGCTTCATCTGATGACGACGGCGCTCAGGCCAGAAAAGTTAACCATTTCGGTCAAAGCCGGAGTACCGGTTTGGGTAAAATATACTACCTCTGAAAATGACCAGCGGATCAATTCCGACTTGCAGGAGCAACAGAAGACATTTGGATTGCAATATGTAGTTGATGGGATGTATGATGCATTTGATCAGGTATATGGGAATAACGCCATCAGCAGCTTTGATATCATTATAAAATAAAACCATGAACGATTTTTTTTCTAGTATGTATGAGTTTGGCGGGCTACTCCCGTTTTACGGCACCGATCTCGGTGATCACCTCCGGGGCTTTGATGTGACCTGCAGCGGTTATGTCGGCACACCCTGGTATACTTATGTCGGCTGTATGATGCTCGCATTGACCGCATTTGCCTATTTGATTCAGTATCATTTGATCGACAGCCCGCGGTATAACGGTAAGGGAAGCTGGTGGATGACGATTGCTGTGCTTTGCGCGTTAAATTTTGTTCTCGCATTTACGATCGCCCTTAACTCGGTCCATTCCGGGGATGTTTGCAAGCAACTGCATATCACCGGTGGTGATCTGGCGGGCTTCGGACTGGCAAGTGCCTTATGGGCCTTTTTATGGTATGTGCTGTTAACATCCTTTCCATGGATCAGGAGAGCGAGCACCAATTGTAAGTACACTACTTTCTGGAAACCTTAAACTTATACATATGGCTCGTTTATTCTTATTTGCGGTTGGGGGAACCGGCTCAAGGGTACTGAAATCCCTGACCATGCTGCTCGCAGCCGGCGTTAAGCCCGATACGGACATGGATTTTGAGATCGTTCCGATCATCATTGATCCGCATAAATCCAACGATGACCTGAAAAGGACTGTTGCCCTGATGGAAAAATATCAGGCTATCACAGCTATTACAGGTACTGATAATGGTTTTTTTGGTACGCGGTTAACCACGCTGGAAAAACTCAGTAACTCTGAACATCGTTTGTCCAGCAGCTTTACGTTGGGCTTACAGCAGGTTGCTCAAACACGCTTCCGGGATTATATAGAATTCGGCCAGATGAGTAACAGCACTGCAGCATTGGCGGATATATTATTTTCGGGAGAATCCATTAACAAACGTGGGGAAACTACCAGTTTGCTTGACGTAGAGATGGATATCGGTTTTGTAGGAAATCCCAATGTCGGTAGTGTGGTACTTAACCAATTTAAGGATTCCGAAGAATTTCGTGAATTTGCCGGTCAGTACGGTAAAGAGGATCGGATTTTTATCATCAGTTCCATTTTTGGAGGAACAGGCGCTGCCGGTTTTCCAACGATATTAAAAAACGTTCGAAACGCTATTAACAACGACAAAATCAACGGACGTGGAAATGTAGCTGATGCGCGGGTCGGCGCATTAACGGTGATGCCCTATTTCAATTTGGAGAGCAGCGATTCAAGTCCGATTCAGAAGTCGGATTTTATTGCCAAGACCAAGGCGGCGCTGGCTTATTACAAGGACAACGTGAATAACGCGGTGAACGCTTTGTATTACCTGATGGATGACTTTACAGGCAAGCTTTATAAGAATGATCCGGGTGATGAGGGGCAGCAGAATGATGCTCATTTCATCGAAATGGTAGGAGCATTGGCCGTGATCAACTTTATGGGGATACCGGACGATGATCTGGTGACAAATAACGGACAGGTGGTTAACCCGATCTGCAGGGAATTCGCCGTCAGGGCGGATAAACAGTCACTCGCTTTCCATGACCTGCATGATGATACCGAACAGCTTATCGCCAAAAGATTGTCCCAGTTTACACTTTTTGGCAAGTACCTTAGGGAACAACTGAACGGATCACTTGGAAAACAATCATGGAGCATTGATGCTCCCGCGATCACCTCGAAGTTTCCGCAGGAGACTTTCTACCGATCCAGAGTAGCTGACTTTTTAAAAACTTATGACGAATGGCTGCGGGAATTACAGGCGAACAGTCGTTCATTTTCGCCGTTCAGTCTGGATTCATCCCTTGACGCACTCATCATAGGCCGTAAGGCTGATTCTTCCCTCTTTTCGGGCAAAGTGGATATGCATGCCTTTGATAGCGCTTTGTCTAAAACGGCTAGAGGAAAAACCTATAGGTCGGCAGAGCAGAAATTTATCAATCTGTTTTTTCATGCTACCGAAGAATTACTCACTTCTAAATTCAGTTTTAAAAAATAGTCCATATGACAAAGATATTCGGTTATTCAAAGCGCGGCGGGCAGGACTGGTTCGACACGGATCCATACGGGGACAAGGAGATCGAGCAGATCAGTGACCCGGAGGGTGGAAGTGGTACATCATTACCGACGGCGATCCCGACGCCATTCGCAAGGATGGATTTGACCAAAACGGCGTTTAAAAATATCAGCCGGACACCGGAATTAAGGAGTTATACAGCCCATAAGGATATCATTGCCAGTCGGGAGAATGAAAAACAGGTTTCGGACGCACTTGACCTGGCGGAGATCCTGTTTAATATCGATAACCTTGCTGGCCGGGTAAGTTTGCTGAGATGGGACAGGGATCTGGAACTCTCCAAGCTACGGAACGGGCTTGATGAGCATCGCCGCTTTGCGGAAACACTGGATCTCTACCTGTCAGAAGATAGCGATGCTTTCAACTTTGATCTGATGCCAAGTCTCTATCTCGTGATCTGCAACCATAGGATTATTGGATGTACTTCCCCCGTAACTATGTTCTTTGCTACCGGCAATGATCTTAGTCATGCCGCCATAAATCTGGCCGGCAATGCGGTATCTTTTTCGGGAACGTTCGCCCCGCTTTACACCAGGGATGAAGACTTTCAGTTTTATCTGTACGCCTTATTCAGGGCTAATCCGGTACTCGTTTCCAGGATGCGGTATCTTCATGACTATCTCGTTCAAAATCTGGAGATCCTGGGCCAGAGAAATCCATCCCTATACAACCGGATCATGCGACAGACCCTGGCTACACTTACCGACGAATATCAGGAACTCGATACAGGTGTTAACGGAGCAACAGTGGAAGTTCTGGGTGTCGCCTTACGAAAAAGAAAAACGGAAAGCATTCTGGATGCGGTCAGCCGGAGTGATTTCCGGATCAGTTCAGCCAAATTCAGGGGACAAAAGCCGCCCTTGGTTCTGCAGAATAACTTAACCAAATCAGGTTTTCGCTATGTTCAGGACCCATGGGACACTAAAAAAGTGATACCGTTCCTGGACCCTTTGCCGCTGGAACAGCGATGGCTTCCAAGTCTCAGTATTCAATACCCTTATCTGACCTATAGTGATTTGCTGGAGCCACAGCTGATCAGGCTCATCTATCCCATCAACAAGGATAAGTTTTTTGACGGGAATACCAGGGTCGAGGCGGGAGACGATTCCAAAAGCTATCTGTTGCCGTTAAAACCTGCTTTTTTCGATTATTTTGATGCAGGTGATTTGGTTGACCAGTATCCAGGTAAACCAAAAATTGAAATGATACAGGGGGCGAGTGCCTCGGTTAAGGTGGTTTTAAAGATCCCGGTTCAAAAGGCGGGTGAATACATCACCTTTGAACGTACCTACTATTCTCCTTCGGAGGGTACGACCATGGATGCCCGGCCGGAAACGAACAAGGGAGCTATTGTGGAGCACCAGATAGGATTAACAATCTTTCCATTTATAAAAATTGGGGACCCAGCCATTGACGCTAGTTACAGAATACAGATGATTGACCGGGACGTTTTCGGTCTGCAAAAAAATGCACAGTTCGAGCTCAAGTTCTTTACGGATAAAATCCAGGCTGCTGTGCAAGAAACGGCACTACGAAAACGAAGGACGAAGGGAGTCGATACGGCCAGTTCCGTTTATTATGTACTCGATGAAGAATTTGATTACATCCGTGTCAGGAATTTGGCTGGGGATGGGGCGAGCGGCTTTATCATTCCTAAGTGGACCATTTACGAACCCGGGAATGAGGTCTTCGAGTTTGCCGTTGATTTCGGTACCACCAATACGCATATCGAGTTTAAAAACAGTGAAGAGGGGCCAAAGCCATTTGATATCAAGGCGTCGGAGAGCCAGATCGCTACGCTGTTTCATCCTGGCAGACTTGATGCCATCAACCGCTATTCAGCGGACGACCTTTACCAGCTCATCGATTATGAGTTCGTACCGAAGTTGATCGGTAATGACTCGGAATACGCCTTTCCGCAAAGGACCGTATTAGCGGAGAACCGTTCGCTCAATATCGATGCGATGGACACCTTCACCCTGGCTGACTTGAATATCCCCTTTGTATATGAAAAAAAGGTAGATATGGACAGGATTCAATCAAACCTGAAATGGGCGAAAAAGGAAAGTGGGAATGTCCAGCGCGTGCATGCATACTTAGAAAACCTGATCATGTTAATGCGAAACAAGGTATTGTTTGGCAAGGGAAAGCTTTCCCAGACCAGGCTCACCTGGTTCTATCCGTCCAGTATGACAGAGGGGCGGAGAGGACAATTGGAAAATGAATGGCGAGAGCTTTTTTATAAATATTTTAGTCATGAAGCCACGCTCGTCAGTATGACTGAATCGTTAGCACCCTACTATTACTTCAAAGAAAATAACCAGTTAAAAGGAGCTTCAAAACCGGTTGTTTCGATAGACATAGGTGGCGGAACAACGGACATCGTGGTATTTAGGAATAACAAACCCTTGTTGCTGACCAGTTTTAAATTTGCGGCCAACACCCTGTTCGGGGATGCTTACAGCGAATATGGTGCAGCAAGTTCCAATCAGCTGATCAATAAGTATTTTGCGCATTATAAAAAGCTGCTGGAGAATAACAGTAAGTTTGATCTGGCCAAGGTGCTCCATTCGATTAAGGAAAAGAACAGGTCAGAAGATATTAATGCTTTTCTTTTTTCAATAGCGGATAACCGCGCTAAGTCAAATTCCCGACTTTATTCCTACAATAACCTTCTTTCCCACGATGAAGATATTAAGGTTGTATTCATCTACTTCTACTCTGCGATCATTTATCATATCGCCAAGTTAATGAGGTATAAAGCTATCGGCCTGCCAAAGAATCTCATTTTTAGTGGAACAGGATCCAAGATACTGAGTATCATCACGCCCAATACGAAGGCGCTGGAGAGGCTTTCCGAACTGATTTTTGAACAGGTATTTGAAGAACGGTTCGACGAAGATGGATTCCGGGTTATCATGGAAAAGGATCATCCTAAAGAAGTGACCTGTAAAGGAGGATTGATGATCAACCGGGCGGCTGATGCGGTTAACCCGGAAAGTATAAAGGTTATTTATACCTGTCTGGAAGACCAGGCAGAACCCGTACTGACTTACGAATTGCTGGATGATGCCACGAAAAACAGGATTGTCCATGAGGTAAAAGTATTCAACGAATTTTTTCTAAAACTCGATACATTGTTTTCTTTCAAAACCAACTTCAATGTATCTCCCGCTGGGATGGAGACATTTACCAGTGAGTTTGGTAAGCATATTTATGATTTCCTGGAAGAGGGCTTGGAGTACAATAGGAAAATGAATGGTATTGCTACAGGGGAAATCGAAGAGAGCCTTTTCTTTTACCCGCTGATCGGAACCATCAACAGTCTCCTGAGTGAATTATCGGCCATTATACAATAATATATGAAGAAGCTTTTATTTGCCCTATTGACCTTAACCTGTGTTAAGGCTTTTGCCCAGGATGCTAAGGCACAGTACCTGGAGGACCTGAACTACCTTGGATGTAAGATCACGGCCTATACCTTACCGGATACACAGCAACGTTCTTTTTTGACGTCGTACCCCTGCGACGGCACCCAGGATGTCACCGGGATGCAGGATTATTTGAAAAAAAGAGGTATGAGCGTCAATGCACAATTACTTGATGAAATTCAGCAATTAAATAGAGAATTCAAGCCGCTCAGGAGTAATGAATTTATCAGCTCTTTTTTGACCAATGGTATCTTCAATGATCAGAGGTATCAAAAAATACATGCCTTTTATGTCAAGCACAGTACAGACCCGGGTTTTAACGGTCTCATCCAGGATATCCGGCAAAAGATATCCGGCCTTGTACCTCCGCAGCAGGGAGATAGCAGCCAGCGGCCGCGAACGGTAAACACAGCGGCGGCTGCGGATACACCCCGATATGCAGGCAGCAGACCGGTATTGGCCGGCACATCCCCTCGGGATAACGAGGCGGAAAAGGGCTGGTTTGAGGGGGTGAAATTTGAGCTTGACGTTTTTTCGATCCTTTTTACCCTGTTTATCGGGATTGCGGTGCTTGCTGTAAGGCGCAAAAGGGGATCTGCTGAAATACCCGAGAAATTCCGAAACTACGTACAGGAAAAACTGAGCAGGCATGCCTTTGAAAATGCAGGGCGTAACCCGACCGAAAGGCTGGAAAAGGAATTGCGGGAGCTAAGTAATCTTGTGGAGGAACACCGCCGGCAGTTGCGGGAGCTCTCGATTAGGGACAGTACTCCGCCGGTAATGTCCGAGGCCCGGAATTGGCTTTCGGATATTACTCCGGTGATTATGCCAAAGGAGGCACCGAGTGAAATCGTTTACCTGCCAACCCCCAGTGAAGATAGTAGTTTTGACAATAGTTTTGCCTCGCCCGTTTACCGGGAGGGCATCTCCATATACAAAGTGACCAAGAAAGGTGACAACAGGGCGATCTTTCAGATCGATGAACATGTGACCGCCGTTAAGCTTGCCCTGCAATATGTCGAACTACGCATCGAGCCCTGCTGCATTCCGTTGAATGCTTATAACTCCCAAAGCCAGAGAATAGAACTGGTCAAGCCGGGAGAGCTGGAACTGAAAGAGAACCGATGGGTCATTCTGTCAAAAATGGAAATTAGATATGAAAATTGAGTATGTCGAGGGCCTATTGGTCTGTATCATTGTTTTCTTTCAGTTCCGGAGTTTTTACCGTACCTATCAAAAGATCAATCTTTATCAGCAAGCATTGCCTCCGGGACCGGAGCTTAGAATGAGCAGGTTTAAGATCGATCCGGAAAAGCTGGAGGCCCTTGATCCGGCCACCATATTGGATCAGCTGACCAGTCAGAGCGGAAGCCTGATCGAGCCAGATTACAACGCAGAGCAGCTTGAACTTTTACCGGATACCGATATAGTGCGAGCACCGGAAATCCGGCGCGATCAGGTTACGCTTAGTATTATCGAAAGCAGGTCTATTGCGACTGGAGTCTTCAAAACGGTCAAACAGTCGATAAATACCTACCTTATCCGTAACCACGGTGCGGCAGCGGACTTTCATTTGGTCAAGGATATTGTCGAGCGAAATATAGGCGCCCTGGAAGAAGAAATCAACCTAAGTATATCTATCCCGCTATACCTTGGACTGATGGGAACCATGATGGGTATTGTTATAGGTTTGTTCAATATTCCTGATTTGGGCCTTGTGCTGGATAACGGCGCAAAGGATGCCCAGCTGAATATGGGTATAGCACTGCTGATCGGTGGCGTAAAAGTGGCGATGATCTCCAGTTTTACCGGGTTGTTGCTCACGATCGTCAATTCCGGTTATGTATTCAAGGGCTCCAGGACTAAGGTTGAGGCGAATAAAAATAATTTCTATACGTTTGTGCAAACAGAATTATTGCCGGTTCTCAACCAAAGCCTGGGTTTCACGCTGGTATCGCTGCAAAGAAACCTGCAGCTGTTCAATCAGGACTTCACCGGTAACCTTGATCGGCTGTCCGGCATCTTTCAGACCAATTATGAAGCCATCTCGGCCCAGGATCGTGTATTGACCAAGTTAGAAAAGATCGATATTTCCCAGATCGCCAATTTTAATATTACCGTTCTTCGGGAACTTCAACATAGCATCAAGGAGTTTGAGCAATTCAACAGCTATCTGAAAAACATGAATGCATTCGTGGATTCCTCGCAGCAACTGGCATCCAGGGCCGATGCCTTGTTAGCTCGAACAGGTAATTTTGAGGATATCGCGTTGAATCTACAGGGGAGATTAGACCAGAGTCAGGCCTTGCTGGACTTTCTGAGCCGCCATTTCCAGCAACTGGAAAGTCACAAGAACCTGGTCAATGGCGCGGTTGCCGATGTAGGGCATGCGATTTCGGGTACTTTCGGTGATCTGCGGGAACATATTCAGACCTCTACAGATATGGTAAGGCAATTTACGGTAGATGAGATAGACGCGTTAAAGACCGCCCTGTCGGAAAGCAGGACAAACCTCAGCAATCTTTCCTTTCTGGCGGATTTGAATAAGGATGTTGCGCAGTTTAAAAGCAGCTCCGCGACGCAGGGCGATCGGATTGGGTTGCTGGTCGGGGAGCTGAATACCAATCTCAAAAATTCGGTTCAGTTGCTGGAAAAGATCCAGCAAGGCAGTTTAACCCAGCGGCTGAGGAGTCTGTTCATTAAGGAAAAGCATTGAGGTATGAAAGGGAATAGTTCGGGTTTCTTCTGGCCCAGTTTTACAGATCTGATGACCAGCCTTTTCTTTATCATGCTGGTCTTATATGTATTGACCTACGTAAAGTTGGAATACCAGCGAAAGGCGACCGACAACCAGCTGCAAAAGATTAAACAGATTCAGGCTGCGGTAAAGGAGTTGCCCAAACAGTATTTCGCCTACGATTCACTTTATAAACGCTTCTCGCTGGTAAGGAACATTGAATTTGAGACACAGAAAGATGTTATCAAGCCCCAATATACGGATTATTTGGTTAAGGTCGGGACGGCTATCAAGACACTGATAGATACTCTGAAAGTTAAGTACGCCAATCAGGATATCAAATATGTCGTCATTATCGAGGGCATGTCCTCGCGGGATCAATACATTGAGAATTATCCGCTGAGCTATAAAAGGGCGCAGGCGATCAGGGTCCTGTGGATCCAAAACAATATCAGACTTGATCAGTCGGTGTGCGAGGTTCAGGTCTCCGGTTCGGGTACAGGAGGAATAGGTCGTTTCCCTGCGGACAGGGATAAGCAGAACCAGCGTATCCTGATCCAGATCGTACCCAAAATAGGAGAAATCAAATGAGTAGAAAAATATGGCTGGCCTGCTATTTAATGATCAATCTTACGGCATGTTCTCGTTCCGGCCACAGGAAGAGCAATGAGCTAATCAACGGATCAACTTCGGCAGAAAACAATACTGTTAAAATTGAACAGATTGATGGCGTATATCAGATTCCGGTTGAAATAAATGGGATCCCCATGCACTTCGTTTTTGATACGGGTGCCAGTATGATATCTATTTCGGAGACCGAAGCGGTCTTTCTGTACAAGCAAGGTAAGTTAAGCCGGGAGGACATTAAGGGATCTGCAAGGTTTTTCGATGCCAGCGGTAATATTTCGGAAGGAACCCTGATCAATTTAAGGGAGGTTAAGATAGGCAACAAGGTGCTGGATAATATCCAGGCTACTGTCGTTCACAACCTGGGGGCCCCGCTGCTCTTTGGGCAGTCTGCTTTACAAAAGTTCGGTAAGGTATCCATAGATTACAGGCAAATGATCATTGAATTTGAATAGGAAATAACAAGGGAAATGCCCCTCCTTGTACGGCTTATTGCCTTTATAATAGTTCATCTGTTTACGGTTTCCCGTAAGAATTGCGCGTCCGGACTTTATAATTTTGAGAAGATAAAGCAATTAAGGTTGCTTATGGCCTCAATTGACAGAGGATTAATAATTGACAAGAAATTAACCTAAACCTTTTATACGATGAAATGCTCTGATTGCAGACTATTTGGAACCGGTGCCCTCCGGTTCCAAATTTTAGAAAGTGGCCTCAGCTATTCGAAATGTGTTAAGAAAGCTCGCATCAATCCCAAGTCCGGTGAAAGTTTTGCCGGTCTTTGTTGGCGAGGGACAATAAGCAGCATGATCCATGATGCCGGAACCGATATCATCAACACTCCAGGGGTAGCCTACAGGGCTTTGACTTTTCTCCGGATCTTATTAGCTGAGTTTAACTCACACCTATACTATCATCAATATCAATATGGATTTTAAAGATCAAATTTTACAACTGGCGGGACGTGTAGAAAAACTGCTACCGCAGCTCAAAACGGAAGAGGCCACGAAAAACGCACTGATTATGCCTTTTATACAGGTATTGGGGTATGAGGTGTTTAATCCCTTTGAAGTCAACCCGGAGTTTATTGCGGACATCGGCATCAAAAAGGGAGAGAAAGTAGACTACGCGATCATGAAAGACGGGGAGCCTACAATACTGATCGAGTGTAAGCACCATCTGGAGAAACTTGACCCTCACAATTCCCAGCTGTTCCGTTATTTTCATACGACCCGGGCGAAGTTCAGTCTGTTGACCAATGGGCTGGCTTACCGGTTTTATACAGATCTGGACGAGAAGAACAAGATGGACAGTACGCCTTTCTTCGAGTTTAATATTACCGAGATCAAAGAGACGGAGATCGCGGAACTGAAGAAATTCCATAAGTCTTACTTTGATGTGGAAAGTATTACCAATACGGCCAGTGAATTAAAATACCTCAACGAGCTGAAGACCTTATTAAATAAGGAAATGCTCTCTCCGTCTGATAATTTTGTTTCCTTTTTTACCAAGCAGATTTATGCCGGTGTACTCACAGCAAAAGTGAAAGAACAGTTTGGGCCGATCATTAAGCGCTCTTTTAATTTATTGATCAGCGATGCCATTAACGAGCGGCTGAAATCAGCCCTTAACCAGGAGAAACAGCTTGAAGTAGCGGAAGCGGGCAAGCTAGAGGAAGCTGTTAATGCAGAGCCGGTCTCGAATATCGTGACGACGGAAGAGGAACTGGAGGGATTCTATATTGTAAAATCCCTGCTACGTCAGCATGTGGAAGCTAGGCGGATCACTTACCGTGACGCGCAGTCTTATTTCGCGATCCTACTGGATGATAATAACCGTAAAACGATCTGTCGTTTGTATTTAGGCGGGGCCAAAAATTACCTGGTCGTGCTGGACGAGGCGAAAAAGGAAGTGAAGTATGAGATCCAGTCCTTAGATGAGATCTATACCCATACCGATGCGTTACTGGCCGTCATCGCCAAATTGGAAAAGACGAAAGCGTAATCGGCTGCCGGAATGCACATCAGTCAGTATCGGCATTGGTGATGGAGGAAAATAAGGTAGTGTGAGTGAACTTTTACAGACAAGTCCATCACGGTGCCTTAGCAAAGCCTCATTGAAATTCTGCTAATAAATTTAAGTAACCGTTAATCTTATCAAATATGATCTTACTAATTTTAGCAACAGCAATTCCATTGATACTGGGCTTTTTTAATCCCCGGGCAAGCCTTTTCTGGTATCATAAAGAGCCGACCACCACGCTGTCATCTTTTATCTATGGAGGATTCCTGGTATTTTTTATATACCTCATAGCACCAACTAGCCAGGAAAGGGTCGTAGAAACCGCCGTTGATTCAGCAACGGTTACGATGGATACCATGGAAACCAAAATGGATACGAGCGCCACTGTCCCTGCAAAGATCGTCGAGTACCCAGTAACAATAGAGGGAGAGCGGATCTTGAGAGAGTTAAAAGCCAGGGCCGAAAGAGACTGGCCTTATGATTACAGTACTCAGAGATATTGGTATAATGAACAGATCGAGGCCAGGGAAAGACTAAACCGCTGAGCGCCGGTCAGGAGGGTTGAACCATACCTGTGTTTTGCGTTGCCTTTTAGAAGCAGGAATGAACTGGACGCTACAGACACAAGTGGAAACTGTAGCCCCCGGCCGGGTCATCGAGGATCGTTTAATTTGAAGTATAACTAATTTTTATATAATCTAATCTTAATTACATGAAATCACTGTTAACTAGAAGTATGGCAATCGTGCTGTTCCTATTTATTTCTGCTGTTGCCTTTTCCCAGGAAATTAAAAAAGATGCCAAGGTCTTTGAGACTAAAATGGATAAGTTTTCTTCTAAAACGGGGACTTTCTCTAAGTTTATTGATACGCAACTGCCCGATTTGAAATTATCCTATGGGAGCGCTGAGACAAGGATCAGAAAATTGATTAATGGTACAGAATCATTCTATTTTTATCAGATCGAGAAAAAAGGCCAGTATAGCACGAGTATTGCTTCTATTGAGTATTCGGATTTGTTAGAAGTGATTAAAGCTTTAAAAGTACTAAAGCAGGATGTAGAAAAGGATATGGCCGCTAATCCGGATTATTTAGAGAATAAGTTTACCACAGTTGATGGTTTTCAGGTTGGCTACTGGTTGGCCAAGGGGAAAAGCAGCTGGTATATTACGCTGGAAAAATATGGCTCTAACAGCACTTTGCCCATCAAAGATGAAATGACACTGGAAACAGCGTTAGATGGAGCTAAGGCGAAAATTGAGGAATTAAAGAAATAATTATCAAATACCCTAATTCAATCACTATGCATCAGGACCAACTGATAACCGGAGAAAGCTTTTTAATAAATACGGATAACGGGCCGATCACCTTAACGACCCACTGGATACGGTATAATAATAAGATCTGGGGGCAGTCCAACATCATATCTATCATGCTGGAAAAGATCAGTGCCATACAGATTCTGTATATATCTCATCCCGGACTTGGGATTGGTGGACTGTTGATGATCATGCTCGGGGTAGCGCTTTCTCTGGGGGATACCGAAAACGGCTGGGTTATCACCATAGCGGTGATTACCGGTATATTATTGATAGTAGCATATTACATAACGATGAAACACATTTGCGTGATTACTTCAGACGGGAGTGGAAAGATCGTGTTCCGCACGGAGGGGATGGATACGGACGCTTTAATTGATATGGCAGATAAGGTTGAATTGGCCAAGCATAACCGGTTAATGGAATTGAAAGGCTAGCGGAATGGAAAATGAGCATTCCTACTAACCCGTTGTTTGCAGGTCAATACTGCATCGACGCTATCAAAGGTATCAAAGTCATTGGTCATTACTCCGGCTCGTTTAACCGATGACCGTGCCACAGGTAAAGGTCTTGGTAAATTTTTGCAAGTAGTATGCCTGACCATTTAATCTCAATACACAACTCATTGTATAAATAAAACATCATAATGTATCGGTTTAATGAATATCGGGTAGCAGTACTCCGAGATTACGAAGAACGAAAGGCGGCAAACGGGCTTTCACACGAATTGAATTATCCAACGGCGAACAACCTAAGGGACGAAGCAGTTAAGGCTTGTCAAACGCGATTTAAAAGATCTGATGAAAATGTGCTAGAATCGTTTTTTAAACGCCACGGAGATGGCGCTGAATATGCACGGGTGATAGGTAAAAAAGAGGACGTAAATTGCTTTAGAGCACTTCGTAACTTTTTAAATGGAGAGACCGCTGATCCCGCAGAAAAGCAAGTGGAATTGTTAGCCTGGCTGACAGATTTTAAGCCCAGGCCCTACCAGGAGTATATTAAAACCTACCCCGTTCCAATTGAAATGGCAGGCACCAAACCAACGACCACGCAGTCACCAGGTGACAGTGGTCATAGAGGGGAGGACACCATGAAAAAAGAAGAAATAAAGCGAGATAAATTGATTTATTCCGGATACACTATATGGTTATCGGTTTCCTTGTTCTTGGTTGTCGGCCTCTTCGTGATTTACCAATATGTAATCAAGGAAAAATGTATACGCTGGGATGGAAGACAATACGAGGTTGTTGCTTGTGACGCTTTTCCGGGAGATCCTTCGGTCATTCCGTACGACCCGGTTAAATTGAAAGATTTCAAAATGGTCCTTCGATATGATACTTTGACGACCTATTCGATTAAAAAGGTCTGGTATAGTAAAAGAAAAGATGAGTATGAGTTCTTTACAGCGGGCGGTGTCCATCCGGTGTACCGGGATTTACAACTGAAGCCCTTGACTGATTATATTTTGAATACCGTAGTCCGGAAAAAGAGGAATCAACTTCTTTTACCGTCTGAGATGCATCCATAGACAATGAAAGTCCCGGTGCTGCACTCCCGCGTTGAGCGGTTGCGTACAATAGAATGGTCAGATACAGGGAACAAGGAGACCGATGCAATAACCTGAGAAATAAAGTACACCGATTATGGTTTCCCGTAAAAATGGAGGATGGCCTTGCCTTATTTTTGTTCTAATCAGTTGAAAACTTGGCTATAAACCTTAGGAATAATGAGATACGATGTCAATTTAAGTGCATTGGTTTATCACAAAGGTTCCCTGAAAGTGAGGCTGATGGAGGATAATGATTAATTAAATATGACTGGCTAATAAAATGAAAACGATTGCACTGCTTTTTTTGCTGTTAATTGGACAACAGGTTCAAAGCCCTACGGTGGTCTATCTATGTGACAGCTAGGGTTTGGAATTTTATCTTATAATTATCTATTAATAAAATAGTTATATATTGTTAAAATTCCATTGCCACGATTTTTAAAAAGAGCAAAAACGGGCAAATTATCAGCCTTTCCCGTATATATCATCAGCTATCAACTACCTGGTCTAATAAACCAAAGCCCCTATAACTGTAAATCGTTTTCTAGTATAAAGGTAAGAAAATTATGGTAATGGATGCGGTAAAAATCGATTGAACCGGAGCGTTCAGGATATTTGTTCGTAATTATCTGTAAGTAAATTGATTATAAATTTCACTGCCGTTATTTTGCCACGAACTTGAAGACAAGGGAAAATTGAGCAAAGCCAGGTATAATAAGTTAACACCCTGTTCCTCGATACTCGTACGGGCAAAGTAATAAGTATTTAATAAACGGGTCTGGAGCTTTTGTTCATCCTCGTCTGTTTACAATTTGGTATCCTTGTATTTACTGTCTCCTTCAGAAAAGAGCTGTCCTTCAGTTTAAATACGTCAGGCATTTTTTATTTCCAATACACTTGTGAGATTTTTATTCTAAGTTATATTTGAATGAAATTATATTAAACTGGGTTTGTCCCAACTTCGATATTATTACCATAATTAATATATAAAATGGATTTAAGCGGATTATCTTCAATTACAACAATCCCAGCCTTAACTACTTGGTTGCATCAAAATTGCCTTACACCTATCAGGCCGGCCATGACAGGTAGCGACATTGGTACCATATTACAAAAAGTAGTAACTATTGCTGGAGGCGGTAATTACTACGTTGGCCGTTATACAAGTTCAGCCGATTTACAAACCGCCCATCCGACCGGAAGTGACGGACAATATGCAACTGTTGATGCCGGATCAGGAAGCGATGCTGTACAATACATTTGGGATTCTACGGATAATATATGGGTTGCTGGTGGTGCCGGTGATGTAGCATCTGTGAATGGGCAAACTGGCGAAGTTTTGTTGTTATCGGATGATATAGGTGAAGGTGATACCAATAAATATTTTACAGCTGCCAGGGCAATTGCATCAGCCCTAACAGGTTTAGGTTTGGGAGATACCAGTGCGGTAATAGCAGCTGATAATATAGTACAAGCCGTAGGTAAGTTGCAGGCTCAAATAAATGATTTACCAACTGAAAGCTACACTTTGCCGGTTGCTACTACTTCTGTGTTGGGGGGGGTTAAACAGGGGGCAAATATTCATATTAATGGAAATGGCTTTATTAGTGCTATACAAACAGATGCTGATGCCAACAAACAAACAGGGTCGTTATTGTTATTAAATACTGCAAAATATTTCGTATTTGGAGATAGTATATCTGCAGGATATGGAGCAAGTAACGCTTTTCGTTCATGGACTCGTCGGTTTGCTGCTCAAATTGGATTTTCACAGGTATACAATAATTATGCATTCTCAGGTACCACAGTTATTTACTCAACGGGTCTGGCTAACAAAAACCTACCTATAGGAGGTAGAGATACTTTAGTAACTTGGATGGTAGGATTAAATGATTGTAGGAATTTTGGGGATGTAGCTGTATTATATTCAACAATACAAAATGCAGTTACTACATTTCTGGCAACTTGTTTCTTGTCAACTGCAACCAGCGGAGCAAACTGTACGGAAACTGGTGCTTGGGATAATACCTTTGATACCACTAATTGGGGTGGTAAATCGCCATTTCTACCATTTGGCACACTAAAAGCGGCGATATCAACAACAATAGGCTCAACTAAATCAATTACTTTAGATTGGTTTGAGGATACAGTAGTAATTGGTACGCTTTCAAGTGACGGAAGATCCGGAAATGAATTAGGCGCATTTGATATTTTTATAAATGATGTATTTTATATGACCTATGACCCTAACGGTAGAAACCACGGTGTCGTTAGTATTTTAGATACGCCTGTAACTCGTCAAAAATGGGCTCCGGATGTAATTGTTATTAAAGGTTGTGAGCAAGCTACTGTTAAGATAGTCACTAAGTCAACAACACCTACTGTAATTGATTATATAGGTAAATTATCCGCTCCGCAAGGTTGTTCCCCTGTTATTTGTAGCCTAATCCCCAGTATCGATTTTGTGGGACACCCCGATGTTGCCTTACTGGCGACACAATCTGTAATTGATAATGCAAACAACGCTATAAAAATGGCTGTTTTTGGATTTTCAGGTTTTCCAGTTTCATTGGTCGATCCCAATAAATACTGGGATGTGACGGTAAATAATACCGATGGTTTACACCCTAATGACCTAGGGCATTTACAAGTTTCAAGATCTTTTTTTGAAGCTGTGATGGGGTCATCTACATATTACGTCGATCCACATAAAGATCAGGTAATATCCGGCCTTACAGTTGGTCAAGGTTCGCAAACGACATTTGGTACGAATGGGTTGGGAGCGGCTTTGGGTTTAAATGCTTTATCAAACAATACCATCGGATATGACAATGTTGCGGTAGGTGGTTTTGCAGGTCGGGAGAATACAACCGGTATTCAAAATGTGTTTATTGGAAGACAAGCTGGGCATCAAAACGCGGTCGGCAACAACAATACATACGTAGGTTGGCTAGCCGGTAATAACGGCACAGGGGGGAATAACACAATTATTGGAGCAAATGCTGTTTTGCCAAATTCTGTCAACAATGATAGTATTTTGCTTGCTTCGGGTGGTATGGGTAGGTTTATTCAATTAGATGGTTCACTGACCGTTAAGGGTATGGATACACCAACCGCCTCCACCGATACGCCTTCTACCCACAAGGTGCCAATTAAAATAAATGGGGATATTTATTATTTATTATTAAGCACTGTGTAATTATAGATTTCCATCGGAGTAAGGTTTTAATATAAAACATAGCAATAGCCTTTTGTGACCTGTTCTTTAAAGCCCGTTCTAAAGATGTTTTATTTCGGATATACAGATCGTTTAAATAAATGGATAGCTTTTGCTCGTCATATACTTTGAATTTTTTGTTTGCCTCGATTAATTTGTTAATCCAAGCTTTTATTTTGGGGAGGTATTCATACACTAAAATATATTTTATGGCTATTTATTGCAATCTCAACTTTTGGCCCAAAGTAGCGACAACGCTTTCAATGTAGATCATAATCCTGGCACTCAAGCACCTCATTCCGGAATATATCGATGCATGGGGTGAGGTCGTGAAGTTGTTGGAAGAAAGCCGCCATTTATGTATTGTCAGAAAGTACAGATAAAAACGTGATTAAACCCTGGGTGCTTGCAAAGATCACTTATGAAAATGGCCTGTTTGTACACTCCAGTTTTGGTGATTTCTTTGAGCAAGATAGAACAGAAAAACAATATTGCCTTGCACAAGGTCTCGAATGGCCTGGTGGAGATTTCATTGATGAGAACTGTTAACCCTAACCCAAGATAACGATAAGCCGATTATATGTTCCCTGAAACCATCTCGCAGTTACCGGTGAGCAAATGGTTTGAAGTGATTGGTGAAAAAACGATTGCCGATGCTATCCTTGACAGGATCGTTCATGATGCACACCGCATCGAATTAAAGGGAGAATCTATGAGAAGAAAACGTAACGTTGAACAGGAAACCAGTACAACACTTACACCGATAACGCTACTGGTTCCGGATTTTGCTAAATTTAAAGGCTATTCCATAGTTACATCCTAGATAATTGCTTAAATTAAAAAGGGAGATATTTAAGTGAGGGCACTGAAAAAGTATCCCTTTAATTAGGTGCAATTCAAGGCGATCAAGTAAAAGACAATTTTTTACTTGATCGCTTTTTATTAACCATATATTTTGTGAAAGTCGTTTCTGAAGGACTTGCGTACTAAACCGGGGAGTGACAGGTATTTGAGTCTGCTTTTCTCGATTTCAGAGCCTTAGATTGTTAGTTTGATGATTCTCTTTAGGTTAACCGTAAATATTGCCAATGCTCCCTGCATCTGCATGTTTTCAATCCCATAAGATATCGCCCGCCGATATCCGTGGACGTTTTTCAACTCGTTATTTTTTGCTTCGATCTTATACCGTTGTTTTGCTTTTTCCTTATAATCGTCCGTTTCCTGAAAGCTACCTGCTGTAGATGCGCATCTGATTTTATGCCTACCGAATAGGTCTTGGTCTTTGCACCGGGCTTATAACAATTCACCCTCAGTGGACAGGTTTTACATTTTTCAACATCAAAAAAATACGTATCTACCTGGTTTTCTCCAATATTCTTTTTTCCCCCACGTGCCTTTCGAATGGCCAAATGACCCGCCGGACACACAAACATGCCAGCATCCTTATTGTAATCAGACCTGTCCTGATCCTTTCTGAAGCCCCGCGTTATTGAGGGGTTCAGCCTGGCTACGACTTTGATATCCTGTTCACCTTGCCCTGACTCCTCTCTAAAAGCTTAGGAAGTTCCGGGCCGTCTCCTTTTTCTCCGGAGGTAACTACAGCAGCAGTAATGATACGTTCCTCTGTCATGGCCAGGTGGGTTTTGTAACCAAAGAATGAACTCTCAGCTGATTTATGGCCGGTTTTGGCACCCCTGTCTTTGGAGAGGGTATAGTTTTCTTGCGTATCTTCTATCGTTTTTTTCAACAGGTTCAGTTTTTCTTTGACCGCAGGGATCAAACTGGTCCGATTCAATATGCTTTTCAAGTTCTTTACAATAAGCCACTTCCTTTTCCAGGGCATCCGAATCATTCTTTTTCGGCATGTGGTCTTTCATATCCTCATCTATAGCGTAAACCGCTTTTCGAAGCAGTTTTGATCGCTCTCTCAATACCTCCAATGCGGAATATGGATTGGATCTCGAAAAAGAATGGGTAGCATCAACAATGATGGATCTGGAGCGGATAATGCCTTTTTCGATAGCTATAGAGACTGTCTTACCGATCAATAGATTCAGCAGATCAGCATCCTTCAACCGCAACTTTCGGAACTTTGTCAATGAACTGGCGTCGATAACTTCCTGCTCGGGTGACATCTCAAGGAAATATTTGAAGGACATATCATATCGCGAACGCTCTACGACATCAACATCCGAAACCGTATAGATTGTTTTCAATAACAGATATTTGAACATGCGTACAGGGCTTTCTGCTGTACGCCCATTATTCGAACAATACTTACTCGCTCGGAAAAGTATGGTATGTCAAAAGAAAAGAGGAGTACGAATTCTATACTTCGGATGGTGTTCATCCAAGGAATCCGGATTTAAAACTGAAACCTTTGAATGACTATCTTTTGAATACTGTTGTTCGGGAAAAAAGGAAGCAGCTCCTTTTTTCATCCGGTAAATAGCCATAGGAAATGAGAAGTGACGGTAACTGCAGATAGGTGTTGAGCGGTTTATCCGTAATAGATCAACCGGATACGCTGAACAAAGCGCGCGATGAAATCATCCGGAACAGCAAAGTACGCCGATTATGGTTTCCCGTAAAAATGAGCGGTGCTCCTGTCTTATTTTTGTTCTGATTAGTTGATAACGGGATGTCGGGCTATACATCTTAAGGTTCATAGTATACGATGGCAATTTTAAGAATAGCGGTTTTCACATTTTAAGGATTTCTGGAATCGTGACTGATTGGAAGCAATAATTAATTAAACATGCCTGGTTGATAAAAATGAAAACGATAGTATTACTTTTTTTGCTGTTAATAGGACAAAATGGTCAAAGCCCTTCAGTAGTCTACATATGTGACAGCCGGCATACAAAACGGTATCATCTGCGGGACGATTGTGCTGGTTTACATAATTGCACGCACCACATCATCAAAGTAAGCCTGGATAATGCGAAGAAGAGTGGCAAGACGTTGTGCAGTTTGGAACGCCAATAACTGGAGGTATAAGATTACGTTCCCCCGGATTTTTTAAGGCTTCGCAGGAAGGCTACTTAGATGATTTTAAAAAAACACGACAAATGAAAGTCGAGCTTCATATACTGATGGTGGCCCAATAGCACATTTGGTAAGCTTATTCCATGATATTAGTCGTTAACTAAGAACGTGTTCCAAGCCTTACCAATGTGCCGGGTCAACAGCAGTATTTATCCCACAAATTTGGTCTTTAGCCAATAGCCACAAATAAAGCATTCTGCTGTTTATTTTTAAGTGGAAGTCATATTTTCGGGTTTGGGACTCTTTATAATATATAACCGGTCTTCATTCAGGCAAGAAAATATCCTTAAGATCAATTTATTCCTGATAGCATTTAAGACCAGCATTTTCGCCTTCTTTTCTTCAACGGTTTTTCTTAAATAATACTGACGGAGCTCATGATCGAAAACAATTGCCCGGGTCGCGCATAAATGCGGTAACAGTTTCATTTTCTTGTTGGCGATATGTGATACCCGTGATTTGGTTACTACCAAGCCTGATTCGAATTTAAAGGGTGCCACGCCGGCATAACGGGCGAATTTTTTTGCATTGACGATGTCTTTATGCTCGTTAGAGCTAATTATAATTTGCAACGCTGTAAATCTTCCCACACCGGTCACCGAAGTGATAACCTCATTTAGTCTTTTCAAACGTTCATCATCCCGGATCATTTTTGCTATTTTTTTAATATCATTCTTTACGGCATGATTCGAAGTTTTGCAGTGTTGCTCTGCCAGTTTGCTTAAGGAGCCTTTTATAAAAGCTTTATTCTCCCTGATCGGCATATTCAGGATCTTGGAAACACGCACCAGGCGATCACGTAAAGTCGCCAGGTGACGGAGAGACTCCAGCAGTGGGCGCCTGGGCGACCACAATTTTAATTCGTAAAGATTCTTTTGCGCGAAAGATGCAATGCTGAAGGCATCCCTTCTGTCACTCTTTTCCCTGATAAGCCCTAAGGATTTTTTTATCCTTAAGGGATTTTCCATCACCACAAGTGCCTTTTTACCGCTTAAGGCATGCAGCAAAAGGTTGCCATAAATTCCGGTGTCCTCCAGGCAGAATAGCGCATTCGACCGACTGAATCTGAACCGGTTCTTCATTTCCTTGAATAAGTCGTCGATGGCTTCCGGCGTATTCCTGATCTCCCGGTGAAAGATTGGCTCCCTGTCCCGGATCACTGCGAAATCCAGTTCGTTTTTAGAAACATCGATACCGACGAAATATTTGAGCTTTTTTATCTGTTGTTCAGTAAGCATGCCAATAGGTTGGCTGTAAAAATAGGGAGTATAATCCCTATTATAAAAGGAAAAGTTTTTTTTATTACATCATGGTTAAGGGGAAACAGAGACGGAATGAAGCGGGCATCGCGATCTTAGCCACAAACATCCGAAAATACAGAAAAGCAAAAAAACTGACGATCCAGGAATTGGCCTATTTATTGGATGTGGATTATTCGCAAGTCGGGCGAATGGAAAGGGGGAAGGTCAATTTCAGTATTTCACTGCTATTTGATCTGGCGACGATCCTGGAAGTAGGACCTGCCCAGTTATTAGAGGAATAAGTGTAGGGGGATATAGGGCTATACTGGCTTTAATATATTTTTAGATTTAAATACCCAGGCGATGAGTAGCATACTGATATAGCTCCAGAAGACGGTATTGACAATAAACTCCAGGCTTGAGCCACGCCAAAATACCTGAAAAAGCCCCGAGAAAATAAGGGCAGTCCCCAGTAAGTAACCACCGAACAGTTGCTCCGCCTTTAGGGATATTAACTGCGCCGCAGCGCCGTAGGCGAACATAAACAGCCAGATCCCAAACCCACCATAAGACAAGTAAGCATCAACGATAAATGCAGGTTTAGCGGAAACGTTTGAATTAGGGTTGATCACGCCTGCGGCATAAACCCGCTTCATAACCAATTCCTCGGCATTTGGTTTCCCTGGCCAGAAGGCTCTGGGTATAATGGCCCACAGCGATTGTTTCCATAGATCTTCTTTGTAGTAATCGATCTGCGACGGAGTCGTATGAACAAATTTTGTAAACATGTCTATTTCACTAAGGCGATAAGCGAGAAAATCCCAGTTAGTTTCTTGGATATCATCGTCCTGGTTAATGATCGCATTGAGTGCCAGTTGAGTCGCATCGTGGGTTGAAGCGTTGCCTGCCCATGCATTTTCCCTAAATACGCGTACGTAGGTAGGGAGCAAGAAAAACAAGCCCAATAAAATGGGTATAAAAATAATCAACACCATCTTTTTATAGACCGGATATAAAAAGATGCCTAATACCAAAACGCTGATAATGATCGGCTCCTTGAATCCTGATGTTGAGGCACTATAAAAATTGGAGAAATACAGGCCCAGGCATATCATGGTGTTCCATGATTTTTTTTGCGGAATTGCAAATGCCAGGGCAAGGGTGCCTGCTATAAAGCTTAAGGAACCAAACTGTCTGGCAAACTGGGAAAGGCCTGGAATCGCTACAACGATGATTGAAAAAGGTAAGGTGATAATGGCAATGTAAAAGAGCAAGCCGCTGACGTTAGTTGACACCACCCGGTTTTTATAATGACCCGGGTGTTTCATAAAAGTTAGCATACCGCTAATAAGAGCGGCATGCCCAAGGCAATAATAACGCTGGCACTGCGCAGTTAATTCGAGTCTTTTCATGTCTATGAGGAACGAATTACTTATTTTACTGAAGTTTACGTACCCCAGCACATCGAGGAAATAGAAAATGGAAGTACAGCAGGTGTAACCGGCAAACATAATATGCACCAAAAAAATAGGTCGCATTAATTGCGCAGATAAAGGGAGGTCCGCAGGTATTGGTCTGATCCAACCGGTTAGCGTGATGAAAAAGATAAAAAATGAGCCACTCCACGCAATAAGATACGAAACTGTGGGATCTGATTTAAAAAGCCATGCCAGTACCCAAGGCATATATAATAGGGCTAAACGCTCAAAAGATAGTTGTCTGTCCATTGTTATTGATTGCCGGCAATATAATTTTTATCTGCAAGAATTGCTTGTTCTATGGCACGGGCTACAGCCAAAAAACTGTAATCGCTTATGATTTGAGCAGATTGCCTTCCAAATTTTCGCAGCCGGGCAGGGTTGCCGGTAAAGTACTGGAGGGTGGTAAGCAATTCGTTCAGACTTTGGCTTTTAACGATGATACCATTATCCTTTTTCACCAGGTCGGCAGCGCAGCCTACTTTGTCGGATACTACAATTGCCTTGCCACAGGCCATCGCTTCGTTAACAGCCAATCCCCAGGTTTCGCCAGGGCCCTTTGATGGGAGGCAGTACAGATCGCAGGCCTGGTAGACTACCGGCATATACCCCTGGTTTTGAAAATCAATAAAATGGATGTGCTTGTTCCCCTGGATCCGTTGCTGGAGGGTGCTTTTTAACGCCCCACTACCCGCGAATAATAAATGTACATGTGGCAGGTTTAACTGTAAAAAAGCCTGCAGTAATAACACTGGGTCCTTTTTATCCTCTAGCTTACCTGAAAACAGAATGAGCATGTCACTGGCACTGATGCCCAAACTGTTCCGCAATCCGGTAGCCTCTGTAAAGTGGTCTTCAGCAAAGCGGTCGTTGTCTATAGCATGAGGCGCAAAGCTCAGCTGCTCTTCCTTTAACCCGTGTTTTTTAAAATAAGCCTTGTTGTTTATGCCTGTATAAAAGCTATGTTCCACATGGCTGTATACCCATTTCAAAAAAATTGTTCTGAGTACTGTTCTAAGGCCGTTGGTCTGGTCAAGAAGCGTGGAATCACCTCTGAAGCATACAGGCAGTTTACCCTTATAATAAACGAGTGCTCTTAAATGGCTGGCGTAAGCCCAGCCAAATATTAGTATCGCTGTAGGTTGCCATTGGTTTATTTGCGCAATAAGTCCGGGATTGACAATACCCTTAAAATGATGTGAACCCGGGTTTGAAGCGGTGTTCTCCACCCATTGGTAAGGATAACCCTCCAGCAAGGGGATGTCCCAATCAACCTGTTGACCAAAATCTGGGTCATACTTGGTCAGGGAAGTCCGGCCCCAGGTGTAGAATACGTTTATGGCCAGATGACCGCGCTGATGCAGCAGTTTAAATACGGGCGCGTAGTACTGTATGGGATGGGTGGTTATAATGGCAAGCCTTGGTAATGGTAGGTTACTCATTTATGATTGGCAGCTAAGGTCTGTTCAAAAAGAAGGCACTCGTTGATCGCCATTTGGCGTGCCGAGTATTTTTCAATGGCCTGGGTATGGTAGTTCTCCATCGATGTACCGCTGATCATTGCTGTTAAAAAAAGATCGACATGACCGGTATCTATCGTTTGACAATCATATACATGCTTTACACCGTACTCCCTTAATATAGGAATCGTCGAACTTGCAGGGTTAAATATGGCCAGTATGGGCCTCCGGGTTAACAGGTAGGGATAGATTTTGGATGCCGTATAGGCAGGGTCGTCCGAGCCAGGTATAAATAACCCATGGGCTTGTTGCAGCGTGATCAATGTATGGTAGTAGCTTATCCTGTCGGTCAGTTCGACTACCTGCTCTGTTAATCCATATTGACGGGCAAGCGGCAGAATAGTGGCCAGCCCCTGACCCGTTGTTGCGTAACTGGTCCCGATAAAATAACAGCGCAGTTTATGATAACCATCGACGTGATTTTTAAGGCCATGTTGTATGGCCTTAAACAGGGGGATAATTGCCTGATGCATATCGGCACCCCCGCGCCCGATATAGACGATATTGGTATGATCAGCACTGAGCAGGTTATGAAACAAATGCGCATGATTTGCGGCTATCTGCATATCGGGCTGAAAGGCACCGAAGGTGATGGTAGCAGTGGGTATGTCCTTTATTTCGGGGTAGCGATCCTTCAGATCCGCGATATAATGATCTGATACAGCAATGAGTCCGTTTGCCCTTTTTAGCGCCACTGGTTCAAGTATCCGGTTTAAGTGGTAGGCGAACCGGTATTTTGGCGGCCTTAATTTCCTTGGCTTATCCTGGTAATAGTCAGAATGCCATGGGTCCTGCATATCGATCACATATGGAATCCCGAATTTTTTCCTCCAGTATGCGCCCAATATACAAACCGGGAACTGGGTGGTGGAAAAATAGATCAGGTCATATTTTTTCGAAGTCAGCAATTTATTAACAGCCATTTTGTAAAATAGCAAGGAGCGTAAAGCTATACTGCCCAGGCCAAACTTTGAGGTGATATTTTTATGAAGCGCCTTTATCTTGTGGATCTTGATATGTGCAGGAACACTTTGTAAAAGCAAGGGATCTTCAGTCATATCGGCATATTGTTCGTTTACCATGACCACCTCTGCCTCCCAACCCAATTCAGTAAAGTAGGGCAGGCTCATGCGCACACGTTGCATATCGGAGGCATTAACCGGGGGGAAGTAAGGAGAGATGATCAATATTCTTTTATTCACGACACATTCATAGGGTTTATACACGCATCGATAACTTTTAAAAAGCGTATTTCCTCATTTTCCCATTTTAAAGTTTGTTGACCCACAAGATAATTTTTTTCCTTTGTTTCCTGTAAAATCTTTCTGTTAAGGTGATAATCAGTCAATATGTTGGCCAGGGCTATAGGGTCTTTATATACATGGCCGGCACCAGGAAAATTTTGCAGCAATTCCCGCTGGGCAGAAGTGGCGCTTGCTACCACGACGAGGCCGCATTGGATGTACGTGAAAATCTTGTTGGTTAAGCAGATATCCCGATTTAATGGAACGGAGAGTTCAGTAGCCAGGCCGATATCAAATTCACCTGCTAAGTTAAATATATCATCAGGCCTGATGGTACCATGGTAAATTAGCCGAAATTCCGCGTTTTTGGGAAGAAGCTGTTCCAGTGTATTTTTAAAGTGATGATCCGGGTTTCCCAACAGATGCAACTCCATCCGGATATTGACCAGTGCCGCCGCTTCTAATACTGATTCCAGTCCGCGGTGACCGCCAATGGTTTGTGAAAACCAGAAAAGCTTCAATGGGCCGGTCTCGTTGACGGAAACCTGCAGCGTAGTTTTCGGAAAAACATTAAGAATGGGCTGTACGGGTATATGGTAAAGGGCAGTGTACCGATCCGCTATCATGGGGCTTGCCGCGGTCATGTAGTCCAACTGCGGTATGTAGGTGTCTTCTATGGATGTTTTGAGTCGCACAGCTTCATCAAGTGGATCGTTACTATACTCATGACGATGAAAATCCTCAGCATCGAAACCGCATTTGGCCCCATTGACTTTTGATGCCTTGATGGCAACAGGCAAAGCACCCAGGTTATGCGCAATATACAGATCGGCCTTAATTGCTATCGCCTTTTTAGTTTGCCAGTAATAGTTTCTATTGATCTTTGTAAGCTGTGTTTTAGCAAGTTTTTGTTTCAATCCTGAAATGAACCTCACCGTCCTGGAGCGGATGGTGCGCTTTGTCCAATCCAGGACATCGAAACTTAAATTAGGGTGGACGGCAAGTAAATCTCTATCATATGCTATCAGTGGAGCAACGTATTGCGTAAATACAATATGCACATCAAAACCCGCTTTGATAAGGCTCGCAGCCTCCTTGACCAACCGAGGGTCGGATGCGATATGACCGGTTGTTATCAGGCAGATCTTTTTCAAACGGTGGTAAAAATCGTTATTGATCATCTTGGGATGCACCAGGCCGCAAAAACAGTGAAAGATTGCGGGTAAGGGAGCGAAGCAGATAAAATATTTTCTCTTTGTTTTTCATAGGGTATTGATAAATGCAGACAACTGATCACCGTATCGGTCCCACGTAAATTCCTGGGCTCGTTTAAGTGCATTTTCTGCCATTTTCCTTCTGATCAGCGGGTTTTGATAAAGGAAGTGTATTTTCTCCCTTAATGCCTCAGTATCGCGCACCGGTATAAAAAAGCCTTGTATACCATTTTGTATCACGGCATCGGCACCCGCGTTGATTGTGGTAATTACGGGTAGCCCGCAAGCCATCGCCTCGAGTTGCACCAGTGCCATGCCCTCGTCAAGTGAGGGGAATACAAAAACAGCACCGCTTTGATAAATAGTGGCCAACTTTTCCTGCGACACCCGTCCCAGGTAGGTAACGAGATGCTGGTATTGTTTAAATATAGGCTCGAAGCCCACTTCAATGCCTCCCACGAGTATACACTCCAGATCCGGCAGGTGACCCAGGGCCTCCAGCGCCTTAAATAGGTAGATAAGACCCTTTCGCACCCCGATCGTGCCCACGAATATAATGCGAAATTTATGGGCACTGTTTGGCGAGGGGGAAAAGCGCTCCAGATTTACACCATAGGGGATAATCACAAATTTTTCCTTTGGTATACCTTGCTCTATAAAAGTGTTTGCCACGTGCTGTGACGGGCATAATATAAAATCCGCCAGATCAGCCTCCCGTAATTCTCTCCTGATGATATATGCCGGGGTTTTGTTCCGGAACCTTAAGTTGAGGCGGCTATACTCATCCGCTAGCAGTTCATTCTGGTATAAATTGCAGGACCCGCTTTCCTCCAGTATAGCGATCCCGTTTCTTGCCTTGATCCTTTTGATGGTATACCAGCTTGCCCAGGACCATGATAGGCTAATGTTGGCCTCAGAAGTGAAAAACGAAGCCATGAAGTCGAAGATGGCCGGCAGGCGGTATTCGATCAGCCGGGCCAGCGTGTTACCTATATAGGGAATTTTGTACAATACATAGGGTATCACAAATATGGGTGGTAGAAAGGTGCCCCTTTTTCGCGGCAGGTTAACCCTGTTCAGGTATTTACCGGGAGGGTGAGCGGTAACGGTTTTTTCCAATAACCCGTTTTTATAAAGTTGCCAGCTTACGTGATCGGAATGAAATTTAGTGCCACAGCTAACCAAGACACGCTTATGATGAAACATGACCTAATAATGAGGTGGAGCGCTTACGCACCAATTAATTGGTTATAAATTTTAACATACTCCGCAGTAATGACTCCCGGGGAAAATAGTTTTTCCACGCTCATCCTGACCTTTTTTCTGTCCATACCTGCCAGCAGGTCAACCTTGCCCATCAATCCTTCGGGAGTTTCGGCCGAAAAACCATTCAAACCTTCGGTAACGACTTCCGGCACGGCGCCACGTCTGAGCGCCAGCACCGGGGTGCCACAAGCCATCGCCTCTATCATGACGATGCCGAAGGGCTCCTCCCAGTGAATGGGCATCAGCAGCGCCAGGGCCTTACCCAGCAATTCGTTTTTTTGCTCATCGTTAACCGGTCCCAGGTAGGTAATCTGATCGTTCAGCAATGGCTTGATCTGCCTGTCAAAATAATCGGTATGGTCTGCAGGTATGTTACCTGCAATGAGCAGCGGTCTGCCTGTTGTCAGGGCAATCTCAATTGCGGTGTGTGGCCCCTTGATAGGTTCTATTCTGCCTAAAAAAACAAGAGGGGCATTTTGCGCTACACGATACTGAGGAGTATATTTCCTGATATCCACCCCATTATAAACCGTATATACCGGTGCAAACGGGCGTATCTGGTCGGTTATATAATTGCTGCAGCCGGTGAAGGATAAGGTACCTTTCAGCGAGATCATCATAGCCCTTTTAATTTGCCTGATGGTGGGTTCGCGCTGGTAACTCATTAAAACCGGCGTGCGCCTGAACAGTTGCGGAAGTAGGTATACCAGCCTGCCGAAGCTGTGGATGAGATCGAATTTTTCAGCTATCAGTCGTTTATTGATCACCAGGGCATTCTTAAAGTCTTTGTTTTCCCCGGGGTAGGGCACCAGCCGGCAGCTGACGGTCGAATCCCTATGCGCGAATAGCGTAACCTCGTGCCCCTGCTGTGTTAATTCATTGATCAGTAGCTCTATGATACGTTCTATTCCACCATAAAGGACCGGGGGAACGGGTATAAAAGGATCGGCGGTAATGGCAATTTTCAACTTATAATATTTTGTTTTATCTGGTGTACATCACGGTATTCCTGATGATCAAATGCAGTCAGTCCATTTTATAATGATATTCCTCCAAAAGTTTCTCAGAGCATATGAATGTTCTGTTCTACAGGCTGTTTTGCTGGATTTGTCCAATTTGAGAATATTCGTTTTTTATGATGTTTATATACGCTGTTGCACATTTTTCCAACGTTAGATTATCCAGAATATACTGCCTTGGGGCGAATTCATTATTTTCGAGTGCCGTTGTAAATTGAGGTATGATGGTATAGAATTCATGGATGTTCTTGAATTTCATACCGCATTCCCTGCTCCAGTAGGGCACCGAAGATACGCCGCTAAATTGAACTTTATGCGGATAGAATGCCGGATCCTTCCATAAACCACCGCGATCCCAGGCTAAAACGGGTGTCCCCGTTGCTAATATCTGCTGATAAGCAAGCCCCTGGGTTTCGTTCTCCGACAGAAATATAGCATATTGGCAATTATTTACTTTATTCAGCAACTCCTGTGGTTTATAATAGCCATATTGAATATACTCATAGGATAATTTATTTGCCTTGATAAATTCAAGGACGGGGTGGAGGATGGTATCGATATACTCGTCATGATCAGGCCTCAGTTTATCATAAATTAATATGTTTTTTTCTGGTGCAACCGTGGTCGGTTTCCAATAAGCGGTGTCTATGCCGGAGGGACAGGTCA
Organism: Mucilaginibacter sp.; assembly: GCA_030445275.1. GTDB lineage: Bacteria > Bacteroidota > Bacteroidia > Sphingobacteriales > Sphingobacteriaceae > Mucilaginibacter. The sequence continues at coordinate 65,788 of JAUCSE010000093.1, read as the reverse complement.
TCACCTTATCGGCATAATAAGGCTCAAACATTTGTCTCATCCATTCACCAGGTACTAAGATCTTTTTCAAATTAGGATACTGTTCAAAAATATCCTGATAATCAAATGGATGTGAAAATATCCCCGCGCCCAATATGATTGGATTTTTCCATTGTCTGTCGAAAAGTACCTGGGGCTTACCAATGATACACACGATTTCTTTGGGATGTTTTGAGGCATATTTAAAGTCGTTAAACCGGTATGGAATATCAAGCCTGTCAAGTCCTTTTAATAGATTAATAGCCACCATCATGACACCGCCGGGCCGTTGCCTGCCACGGATGAATCTTCTGATCAATTTACGTGGATACCGGTCATATTTAAACCAGCGGTCGGGATCCGGTTCCTCATAGAATATATTTAGTCGCAGCATGTTATCTAACGATGGTTTGTAAAATTCTGGCCAGCTTCCAGCTGATATGCTGAGCGATAAAGTTGATTACCCGTCCACCAAATATGGGCACAAAATGATAATGATCAAAGTTGCCCAGTTCCGCTTCAGCCCGCTTGTATAAAGCGGGGTATTTTCTGTAATATCTTATAGATAAGTATCTTAACTGTAGGTATATGGCTTTTTTTGCACTTTCAGATCTGTCCTGTGAAAACAGATGCCTCCTTTTTAATAATACCGCATGGAAGGCGCTGTTGGCCGAATCCTCATTATTAACCGATGCGAGGTTGTTTGCGGATGATTTGAATTTTCTATAATAATTAAGCCCGCCAGTCCTTCTTATTCCGCCGGAATGCAGTATGATCCTGGAAAAAAATTCGCCGTCATCGTCAAGCGTTAAACTTTCATTCCAGCCACCAGCAGCGGTGATGATGGTGCGGGGTATCAGCCAGGCGTTGGGTTGTATCATGGAACCTTTAAAATTATTTCCACCCCACAGGTTGATGATAAACGCTACCGGATCGTTTGTATCGTATAGGAACTGTTCCTCATAAGGTGATGGTTTAAACTTATTTAAAGGTTCACCATCAAAAAAATGCACCGTACTGCATAGCGCCAATTTTCCCGGAGCAGCCTCGAGGATCTTCACCTGCTCTTCAATTTTATCCGGTGACAGCCTATCGTCTGCATCCAGGAACTGGATATATTTGCCCCTTGCCATGGTTAATGCCTTGTTTCTTGCCTTTGATGCTCCCCTGGACGGTTCCACTTCAATAGTTACATTTGGATAATTAAAGGATCTGGCCAAGTCTAATGATCCGTCAGCGGAACCGTTGTCCACAATGATAATTTCTATGTTTTTGTAAGACTGGTCCATGACGGATGCTACACAATCCTGGAGATAGGCGTCGGCATTATATACCGGTATGCATACCGAAACTAAAGGATTTGCTTCCATGCCTGAGAAAAGTAAATGAATTTGCTGTCAGCAACATAGTGATGGAGAATGCCGGTACGTTTTTGTACCGCCTCCCCATTGGGCAGGACGATATAAGTGTCAGCAGGCAATTTTTCTACGGGCCATTCCGAAAGCAGCATGGCGGTAATGGCCTGTTCCAGGTAATAGCTGTTTTTTTTTGCGGTAAGCCGTTCTACCCAGTATTCCACTTTATCCCAGTCAATGCTTTCGCTTTGTATACCGGTCATGCCGACATTGATACATTGGGGTACGGATCTATTGGTGATCGCTTCCATAAAGCTTTGCGAATAGCCGTAAGATTGTTTATTTTCCTGTAAAACCAGCGCCTTTGACGGGCTATGATGCCAGTTGATTATTTCAGCCGGGTAGTTAAAAAAAAGCATATCTGAGTCCAGTGTAATTTGCCAGCCTTTTTGCCCGGCATGTATATCCGTCAGCTTTTTTAAATGCGGATAGGAAGTTCTTAACCTTCTGATACAGGGATACTTTGCTGCTGGTAAAAGCGCATTGATTTGCTCCTCAATGACCGCTGCGGAAATAACGCGGCTGTGGGGAAACTGCGTGGTCATACGATTCCTTACCTTTTCATCCAGGCTTCCATCATCATAAAAAACAGCATTAATCTGTATTTCAGGACAAACTTTTTGCAGGGAATGCAGACAAAAAATACTCTGATACCAGAATTTTTGGCCGGTAAGGAAGTTGACGGTCACCACCGGGTTATTGACCGAATAGATTTCCGTGATGCCTGTGGCCGCATTTTCCATTTCCTGTTTGCCTGCCGCTGTTTTTTTATATCGGGAGGTAAACCTTTTACAGAAATCAACCAAGCGTGCCTTAGGGGCATAATAAATGTTATACAGCAGCTTTCCGGGTGACATCTGTTAGTTTTTTTCCGAACCGTATGGATGGAAGTTCTATCTTTTTAAAAATGATATAGGATAGCACATATAAAATGGCCAGCAGCGTAAGATCCCACAGGCAATTGACCCAGATATGTTGCTTTACGTAGTCTATTTGTTTTACGGCACCTAAAGCGTAAACACCTAGGGGTACATGAATCAGGTAGAGGGAATAGGAGTAATCTCCCAGGCTGGTTAAAAAACCGCCCTTCATTGGTTTAAAATTGTTCAGCGTTATCAAGCCTGTGGTTACCAGGCAGGCTGCCGCGTAGTAAGGCAGGTAAATTAAGGTGAACAGCCCGACTGTACTTAATGTCAGCAATGCCAGGTTTTGGAAGGTGAATTTATCCGCCTGGTGAAGCATGCGGTATAAAACGGTACCCAGGCCAAACGCCGGCCAGTGCTGCAGAAAGAACAGCGGCCAGTGTTCGTGCATGGGTAACACCAATACCAGCGCCGAGATCACTACAAAGAGATAAAATCGGTAACGTTCAGGAATGGTTAAGCTGATAAATGTAATCAGGTAAAAGAACAGCTCGTAAGTTAAGGTCCAGTAAACCCAGTTGATGACGCGCACATTAGAAAACGGGGTGGTCAACAGCGTAAGGGTCGCCAGTATGCCGGTGACACTCTTGGGCAGCGGGGTAACCGAATTGACACCAAAGACGATGATCTCAAATGCAACAACGGATAATACGATGGCCATGCTCAACCAATAGGCTGGAAATACCCTGAAGAATCGCCTGATGATAAAATCCTTCGGATTATGGGCGTGTGCCGCGGCTATTTGGATACAGTAACCGCTGATCACAAAAAACGCGGGTACGCCAAGGTAACCCAATTTTAATGATGCGCGGTACCAGTTGGCAATATAGGGGACTGTTTCATTGAAGTGGAAAATGGCGACATAAGATGCTGCAACGAAGCGCAGCAGTTCAACCATATGGTTACGTTTGTTGATCATTCTGCCAATGCTTCAAAGGTGCCGCATGCGCCGCGCCACCTGATGTAGTTTTCTGGAGATGACCATGCCCGGTAATTTATCCAGGCCTTGATCTTTCTAAGTCTCACCGTTACCCTGGGTATTTTTGGCCAGGGGTTAATGCCGTATTTGGATAATACCTTTATCCAGGTTTTGCTGCTGGCGTACTGCAGCCTGGCCAGATAAGCGGGCTGTAAGCGGCTCTCAGGAATAAGGTGTATAAATTGAAGTTGCGGGAAATAGCCAAGTCCATAGCCGTTTTTATAAATGAACAGGTTAATATCATTGTCCTCCCCGGAGGAAAGGTCATTGCCTTTTCTGCCGAGGCTATGGCTCACGCTGTCATTTTTAAAATGTTCGACATACTCCAGCATACACTTTTTGCGGGTTGCCATGACGGCCACGGCCGCCGACTGCGGATAACTTTTGATGGTTTGGTCGTCCTTTAGTATTTCAATGACCGGATCATCGCCCAGGTCGCGTATGGCCAGCAGGGAATAAAAGCTTTTGATCCAGGCGGGGGCAGGTACAGCAAACTCGGGAACCGTACGCCCGCCTATGATTCCCAGGCCCGGGTTTTGTCGGTATATGAGCTGTATATTTTCAAGGCAGTCCGGAAACAGGGGCGTGTCGTCATCCACACTGACCTGAATATCATGCTTAGCGAGCAATGCGCCGCAGATACGAGCGTGTACCAGACCTGCTTTTTCTTCCTTTACCAGCCGGTGATCGGGATGCCAGCTAAGATCGCACAAGGCAAGTACATCATTATCGCTGCCATTGTCAACAATCATCAGTTCCCATTCACTTAGGGGGAGTGTTTGCGCGCTCAAGGATTGCAGCACCCGTTGTAGCGCAGCTGACTTGGGATTATAGGTACAAATAATGACTGATAGTTTCATCCGTTCATGGCCTGTTGAAAAAGCTTTTCGGCTGCGGCACCGATTTCTGTCGCATTGTATCGCTCCAATATCGTTTTCCTTGCCGCCTCACCAAGTTGATTTCTCCGTTGTCTGTTTTGTGCCAGCTTCAAAATGGCGGCTGTGATCTCTTCAGGTACCCCCGGGGAAATGAGCAGACCGTCTTTTTCATGCGTGATCATCTCCGCCATCCCTCCGCTGCGTGATGCGATCACCGGCAGCCCTGCGGCCATGCTTTCCAGGCACACATTGGGAAAATTCTCCCAGGTGCTCGGGAAGATGCAGATATCGGTATGCGCGAGAATCTCATGAAGCGCGGCCTGCTTCACATAACCCAAAAATTGAATATGTTGTGCAAAGGAGCGCAGCTGTGCGGACATCAGGGTTTTTACGGATATATTTTTTTTATCGGACGGTTGGTCGGCACCGGCAAAGCTGAACAGGATAGCGGCATCTTTCTTCAATATCTCCGGAATGGCCGATAGCAAATCATAGATTCCCTTGCGCCGCTCCAACCGGCCTATAAAAAGCACCCTGCATTTTCCATCAGCTGGTTGATGGGCCATGTTCAGCATCGCTGCAGACGGAACGTAAGGGTTCGGCAGTATGGCGATGTCACGCTTTCCCCATTCGTTCCCAACAATTTGTGCCAGGCTCAGTGATGGACTGGCGACCTTGTCGGCTAAATTATAAATGGTTTTTTCCTCATCAGCCTTCACTGTTTCGGTCCAGTAAGGCTTTGGTATATGTCCCCTGAACAGGCCACCCGCCATAAATCTTAGCCTGGAAAAAAGCGAAGGTATACTGAAGTTAAGCCGGCGGACCAGAAAATGCGGGGTATGTAACTTGACGACCAAAGGTATATCCCGGTGGTTTGTTTTAACCACGAGTGCGTCTGCACCATATTCCGCGCTTTCCATGGCATCAAAACGCCGCTGCGCGTTCGCGGCAGCAAAGACGGGAACAACAGCATGGCTGAAATCGCCCCTGTTTTTGGAGGGCACCTGGTGTATAAGATAATCTTTAGACCGGCAGGTCGTATACTGCGAAGCCACAGCGCTGGTGAAAACTTCCACATCGTGGCCCCTTGCAGCCATGATGGCCGCGATCTGATCCACATAGGTGCCTATTCCACCCCCGGTTTCACCTAAGGGATGCTCAAAGGATATATAAGCTAAGCGCATGCTTGTTTAACCGTATTGATGAGGTAAGCGGCTGTTACGCGTGGTGACATTCTGGTATCAAAAACCTGTTGATTTTGCTGCTTTATCCGCAGCCATTGGGTGTTATCGATGTTATCGAGGTGTTCCTCCAGGTCATTCCAGTCTGCACTTGTATTGTATAGCAGGGAGAATTCTCCCATATCAAAATAAGCTTCCAACACCGGGGTGTCCATGATAACAGGAATGCCTACAAAAAGAGCCAGTGTCAGGATATTTCTCCATCCCCAATGAAAACCTGTGGCAAATGTGCCCAGCCTGCTTCGGCTCAGCAGGAGTTCATAATCCTCTATTTCTTCACCGGTTATCATCGGGAAGTTGGATCGGTCCGCCGGCGAAAGGATACTGCCATCATGATGACCTGGTTCATGCCAGTTTAAGACAGCGCAAATTCTTCTTGTGCAGGAAATTTGCCTGAGCTGTTTGTGCAGTTGTATACGATGCGACGGCCAGCCCCAAAGGGTATCCTTCAACACTACGTCATACATCAGTTGCTCATTTCTTAATCCCAGCAGTTGCGTAAAGCGCTTATCAAAGTTTCGCTTAACCGGTTGCCAGTGATTGGTTTTATAGATCGCTTTTTGTAACCGGTATCGCAGCGAGTTGATTTTCGTTGACAGAAACCCTGGTTGCTCCTTCCAATTCATATCCGGCCCTATGGGTATAAATGGTTTTATTTTATGGAATTGATCTCCCAGCTGAGTAATTAGCTGATCAACCTTATTTTTATACCAGTGGATATCCGTTTCGCTGTACCAGGCATCGATCCCCGGGAACTTCCTACCCCTGTACAGTGCGCTATTATAACTGGCGGTAAAATACAAATCCGACTCCTGTATCAAATCGGATAAGTGTATAAATGAGTCTTCGCCGTCTATGATAACCTTACGGGCACTCCTGTCAACAAACAGCACCAGAAAGGATAAATGGCGATGCTTGCCCGATGACACTTCCTGACTGTACCCGCTTTCCGTTGCCTGCGCCAGGTCTTTTTCTAGATACTCCACCTGGCCGTCAATGTGCAGCAGCATCAGGCCATAGCGCACCCAGTCATTCCGGTTTTCGTGGCCGTGCCTGTACCAGATGATCTTCAAAGGCTATCGCTTAATTTTTGAAAAGTTCTCAGGTCGCCTTTCCGGTTGATGAATTTGTGAGCTAATTGCAGCGCCTCATCGATGACGTGGTGCATATCCAGATACCTGTAGGTGGCCAGCCGGCCCAAAAAGGATGTTTTCTCCTCTTTTAATGCGAGCGACCGGTATATGCCGTACAGATCCCGGTCATGAGGTAGCGATTTTGGATAGAATGGTATATCATTTTCCTGTGTCTCCTTGCTGAATTCCTTGAAATAAAGGCTTTTGGGATGTTTTTCATGAGGCATGAAGTGTTTATGTTCATGGATCCGTGTGTAAGGCACTTTATCATGACAATAATTAATGACCGCGTTACCCTGGTAATCTTCTCCGTCAAAAACATGGCGTTCAAAATACACCGTCCTGTAGCCCAACCTGCCATGGGCGAAACCATAATACGCATCAATGGGGCCTGTGTAAAAAACATAGTCAAAATCGGCCTCATGCCCTTTGGTAAATTTGCTGTTCAATTTAACCGTGATGTTAGGGTGGTTAAGCAGGTTTTGAATGATGTGGGTGTAACCTTCTGTCGGGATACCCTGGTACTGGCTGTTGTAGTAATTATCATTGTAATTGAATCTTACCGGCAGCCGTTTAAGCACGGAAGCCGGCAGCTGTCTGGGGTCGCAGCCCCATTGCTTTTCCGTATATGATTTCAGGAAGTTTTCGTAAATCTCCCTGCCTAATAACGTCAGCGCCTGTTCTTCGAAATTAGCGGGGACCCCCATTTTTTTTTCACCCAACTCCTCCACAAATTTTCTGGCTTCCCTCGGGTTAAAGTTTTTATGGAACAACTGGTTAATGGTATGCAGGTTAATCGGGAAGGAATACGTACCGCTGTTGGTCTCTGCCTTTACCCTGTTGATGTAGGGCGAAAATTCACCAAAGCGATTGATATAGTCCCATACCACCTTGTTGCTGGTATTAAATATATGTGGCCCGTAAACATGTTCCATAATGCCAGTCTCCGGATCACGGCGCGTGTGGCAGTTACCCGCCACATGATCACGCTCCTCCGCTACCAGTATGGTATACCGGTTACTTGCTGCAAGTTCCCGTGCCATAACGGCACCGGAGAAACCGGCACCAACAATAAGTATTTTCTGCATTATTTGAAGTGGAGATTGATATGGAAGACCTTGGCATAAAGCACCCTTAGCAAACGATACCCATAACCTGGGTCGAAACTACGCATCATGAACAGATGATGGAAAAACTCTTTTTTAGCAATGCCGCCATTTTTTACAAGGGAAATCAATAAGGAAAGCCTTTCATCAAGCGCTTTGCTAAAAGCGCGGCTTTTATGGATGTTGAAATGCTTACTGATAAAGTGCAGCACCCTGTACTGCTCCGGTACCGATCCCTGAGCATAAACAGACCTGGCGTTAGCCTGGTGACTCCGGTGATAATTCATGGGTAATGCGGTGTAGGCAATATCATATCGTTGCAACATACATACATAAATACACCAGTCCCCGCAGACCTTAAAATCCAGGTCTTCCCAGGCTACCTCCTTAAAACAACGGGCGCTGAAAAGTACTGCACTGGCATTCGGAATAGTACATTGAACGGCAAGGTAATGGGCCACCTCATTTTTCCCATTATTCACAAAATCGCTTTCCCATCGCAGAGGGTCGATTCGCTTCATCCACCAATCGCTTTGATCATAAACCTGGCTATGATGATCCACTGGCATTGATTTGCAATACGCCAGTCCCGTATTATCGGGAGCCTGGGCAAAAACCTCCACCATCTTTTCTAAAAAGCTATAGTCACAGTAGTCATCACTTTCGGCAATCCAGATGTATTGTCCCCCGGCCAAACCGGTGCCCCTTTGCCATTGTTTAAATGCGGAACCGCTGTTCTGTTCGTTGTAAATAATATGGGATACCTTAGGATGATTCCGGTACTGTTCTATAATGGATCGGCTATCGTCCGTTGAGCAATCGTCGAGCAGGATAAGCTCAAAATCCTGCCAGGTCTGGTTCAGCACCGACTCGATGCGTTGAGGTAGATAAGCCTCATGATTATAGCTGGGTATGATGACGGATATGAACGGGAGTACAGAACTATGGGCCAAATCAGGATTGTTTTTTAAAGATGTTCTTCAGCGCTGCAAAGGGCTTAAGCAAAAGCTTGCCTAAGCTGTATGGCCTGGAGGATAAAATATGACGGATATGGTCTTTCAGGTATGCATTCTCTAAAATGATAGAAATGGGAGAGGGGTAAAGCGACTGGTAGGTTTCCTTGTTTTTCTCATAAATATGCCATTTCACCCGTTCCTGATCCGCGGTGGACATGGACCTGATCATGGATTTTCCCCTGGTACGGTAAAAGAACAAAACCTGCGGTATTTGAAACACTTCATCATCCGCGGAAAGTATCTTTACCCAGAAAGCCCAGTCCTCCCAGCCGTTTTTCAACGCAGTGTCATAACCGCCATGAACTTCCCAGGCCGACTTTTTAAAAATTGCCGAGCAAAATATGCAATTGCTGAGCAGGAGGTTAAGGAAATTATAGGGTGGAAGTTCCCAATCTTTATTTTCCGCACCAAATTTTCTTGCTTTAGCATAAACCAATGCCAGGTTTGGGTTTAAGGAAAATGCCTTCAATCCCGATTCCACGTATGCCGGGTCGATCAGGTCGTCAGCATCCAAGGGGAGGATGTACTTACCTGATGCCTGGCTAATGCCCATATTCCTGGCAGCTGATAAACCGCTGTTTTGCTGAAATACGTATTTAAATCTGGGGTCTTTTGCGATGTACTGTTTGGCGATCAGTTCGGTATCGTCTGATGATCCGTCGTTAACGATGATACATTCCCAATCGGTATGTATTTGTGCCAGGACACTATCCAGCGTTTCCGCGAGGTATTCCGCCTGGTTATAGGCGGGAACTACAATAGTGATAACGGCGGGCATAGGGTTATTTTTTTTGAACAAGCCACAATTGATAGATTTCAATTTCCGGTGCCGACGGATTGGGCGGTATACTAAACCGGGATAAATAGTGTTGCGTAAACGAACTTTGCCGGAGCATACCTTCTAAAGTTCGCTCATCCAGCCAGGCTTCAACAGGCTGTCCCGGAATAGCATATTTCAGCCATTCCTCCTGTGCTTCTTTCCTCGGCGTGGTTAAGATGAGGAAACCATTGTTATGGAGTAAAAGGTTCAGGTTCTTTAAAAAATCAGGTTTCTCGTCATCTACGACATGCTCGATCACTTCCGAACAAACGATAATATCGAACATTTCCTTTGATTTTAATAAAGTTTGCGCATTACCATGTCTGATATTGGTATCCGGGAAAAGCTGTTGGGCATATTCCACCACGGGCTTGATAGGCTCTATGCCCGTCACCGTACCATAGGGAGTTAAAAGTTTACTGAGCCAGCCGCGGCCGCATCCCAGGTCTAATATTTTTAATGGTCCGGAATTCGCAGCAGCGCTCGTATGAAAACCGGTGATATAAAACAGGAAATTCTGTATGATCTGCCAGCGTAAAGCCTCCTCGGTATTGGGGGCTTGGCTATTCCATACGGGGTGCTTGGTAAACAGCTCGGTATAGTATTCCTCTTCCGTTTGCTGGCGGGGGGGCTGGGTTTCATTTTCAGCACCGGCCGTCACCAAGCCTTTTAGCTTGTTCAGTATTTTCATTTCTCAAATTTCCATTTAGCACCAGGTACATAAAATTTATTCAGCATATAGTCAAGGCTGAAGGCGGTTTGCAGGCCTTCCCGTTCGGGTACTTTCCATATGACGGCTTCCCTCACCACTTCCAGATCAACGAGCTGATCGCCCAAAAAAACATCTATTTTGTAGTTGCCGGGAAGCAGGGGGAGATCAGGAAGTGTTAAACTTATCGTTCCCTGGGCTTTATTCCTCCCGATGGATTCATACCCCTTGTAATGCCTGTTATTGATGGTTAATAAACCGTTGTCAAATTTATCTTTGATCATTAATCCTAAAACGGGATTTTTAAGTGAGCTTGGGCTTTCAAAATCAACATCCAATGTCAGATTTGATGCGTATTTCCCGGGATCATGCACCGCCGAAATACGCACCGACCTGATGAAGTTGGAACCGATATAGGTGTCTTTAATATCTTTTGATTCCAGACTAAGATAGGACGAAATACACTGCGACATGGGCCCTTCATCATGCAACCGTCCATCATTCAGCACAATTCCCTTTTTACACAATGTTTCGGTAGCGGCCATGTTATGGCTGACGAATAATACCGTACGGCCTTCACCTTTACTGATCGCATTCATTTTGCCGAGGCATTTTTTTTGAAACTCGGCATCGCCAACGGCGAGCACTTCGTCGATGATCAATATTTCCGATTCGAGATGCGCTGCCACGGCAAATGCTAAACGTACATACATCCCAGAAGAATACCTTTTAACAGGGGTGTCAATATACCGTTCAATGCCGGCGAAATTGACGATTTCATCAAATTTCTTTTTGATCTCGGCCTTGCGCATACCCAGTATGGCGCCATTCAAAAAAATATTTTCGCGACCCGTCAATTCCGGATGGAAACCGGTGCCCACTTCCAGCAGGCTGGCAATACGCCCCTTAATCTTTACAGCACCCCTGGTGGGTGCCGTAACCCTGCTCAATATCTTCAGCAGGGTGCTTTTCCCCGCACCGTTGCGGCCGATAATGCCTACGGCATCTCCCTGTTCTATCTCCAGGCTGAGGTCTTTTAGGCTCCATACCATATCGCTATTACCAGTACGATCATTGATTTCGCCTATTTTTAAAAATGGGTCATCCCTGCCGCGGAACCTGGCCCAATAACGTTCCATGTCGCGCGAGAGGGTGCCTGTGCCGAAGTCGCCTAACTGGTAGGCCTTGGAAAGACTTTCTATTTTAATGGCGGGCGGCATATCAGGCAGGGATTATCAAGGGATTCAGGTTGCTCAGGTCTATCACTAACGTTAATTCCCGGTGTCTTTTCCTCGTAAAGTATATCATTGAGCGGGCATAGCTTCGCCTGGTTAGTCCCATAATTAAATGTTAACTAATTGATAAGTAGCTTTTTAACAGGAGGCTGGCTTTTTTGTTTCTATGCTACTTTTCCAACCTGTAAATCTTTTACGTAAGATGTAGAAAGATGTTCATTAAAATGAATAGATTTTGTCCACACTTCGATGCCAGCTCCGGTGTCTGAACGCCGGTTTAAGAAAAAGAGCACTTCCATAAAAAAGACTTACCATTACGGGAAACCGTATCCATCCTATCCAGGAGGTAATTACTTTTGATACTGATCAGGAAAAACAGTAAAGCGTCAGCCTGCTTTCCCCATTTCTTAACCGCTAAACCATGTTTAAACGAATTAATTGCGAAAGATCAGGATAGTAGCTGTAAGGTGGCGCTAAAGCCCCTGGAGGGGCAGGGGACCGTCCATACGCCGTTTATGACCACGGCAATGCTTTGACTTACGAACAGCGTTGCGGGATGGGCAGTCTGCTGATTGGCTGGTTACTGGTCCTTTAAAGAATTTAAATAACCCATCATCTTATCAACTATGGTTTTACTAATTTTAACAACAGCAATTTTATTGGTACTGGGTTTTTTTAATCCCCGGGCAAGTCTTTTCTGGTATAGTAAAGAAAGAACCACCGGTTTGTCATCGTTCATTTACGGGATATTATTGGTGCTGTTTATTTACATGGTACCAGCCAACAAAGAGAATGCCATCGAAACAGCCCTTCATTCGCAAACTATTGCGGCGGACACCGTAGAAGCAAAAATGGATACCAATACTACCGTTCCTACCCGGGTTGTCGAGGACCCCGCTAAAATAGAAGGAGAGCGTATCCTGAGAAAGTTAAAAGCAAGGGCCGAAAGAGACTGGCCAAACGATTACACGACCCAGGAATATTGGATCAGTAACGAACTGGAAGATTATAGATATATGCTAACCATAGCTGATGGTCCGATAAAAAGACAGGCAGAGCGGGATTGGCCTTATGATTACACCACACAAAAATATTGGTATGATCAACAGATCGAGGCCCGGGAAAGATTAAACCGTTAAGATGAGGTACCGATGCTTTGCCGGGTGCTTTGGGATACATGATAATTAGGATGTACGGTAAAAAGACACATTACCTATGTTTTTTTATCTTCATCATCAGCTATCGCAAGGCTGGCACTAGTGAGTTCGACAGCGATTATTGTCGATCTTAATTGGGCAGCAGATACGCTCACCGATGATGTTGACTACCAATCAAAACTTCGTGCAGGGGAATGGTTTTACACCGTACGAAATGCGTACGGTATATTGTGAAATCTCCAGAAATATGACCCTCACCGGATAGGTCACCTACCAATCTGACCAAATGGCGCTATGCTTATGCCTGTAGATATTGGAAAATGCTGAGCTAGTATAGTTCGTTATCTACTGAATTTAACCATCCGATGTGTTTTGTATGCCTGCCTTAAATCCTTTATCAACAATATTGCCATTACTATCCTGCGTTATTAACTGAGCCGGAAGACGAAATTGTACTGTAGTGTCTTTTTATGTCCGTTTTTAAATGGTTATTTCCTTATCCGCCAGGTTAAACAGCCCGGAAGAATTTTGTACCTGTACTTTGAACCGGTAATAGAGCCGGTTTCCGGACTCATCCTGTAATACCAAAGGTGCAGGCAGGGTATAGGACATCCCTGATGCCGAATCGGGGGGAGCCACGGAATATATCCTGCCCCAGTTACCACGGGCATTCTGCTGGTAGAGGTAGTATGTCCCTTTATTGGCGGTCGGTTGCCAGGTCAGCTGGTTCACGTTCTGTGTATACGTCAGCGCCGGAGCATCCGGGTTTATGGTGTCGATCAGCCGGACCGGGATGGTCTCCGAACCTAAGGAGACGACTTCCTCCGGTAGGTCAAACTCATTGATGATGATCCGTACCGCCGCCAGCCGGTAATACAGGGTCTCCCCGGCAGGGAAAGGTGTCAGATCCGCTAAAGTGTCGGTTAAGGTATAACCGCCGGTCAGACCCTCCTCCAGGGGGATGTCCATGTGGGTATCCATGGTTTGGAGGGAACCTGCTTTGACCAGGTCGGTCGTCCGGTAAATACGGATAAGCGAAACCAGGTCCTCCGGCGATACGGGTGACAGCTGAAAGCTGACGGAGAGTGGTGTCGTGGCCGGTAATACGGATGCCGCGATGGCAAAGGTCCGGATCAACGGTGTTTCCGGCGGCAAAGTCTGTAAAATGGTCACCGGTCCCATAAAGGGGCTCAGCGGTCCGCGAACCAGTTGGCTGGTCACTTCCGTTGCCGCATAAAAATACAGGTTGCGCGAAGCTGCGTTCAGGGTATAATCCGTAAACCGGATATACGTGGTACCCGGGGCTGTGTTTGGGGTATATTTCCGGATCATCGGGAAGGGATCAAATGCGGGGGCAGCGGGATCGAGCAGGTTGCCGTCGATATCCCGGATCACAGGGGCTTTGTTATCAGTTTGCAGGCCGTTTTTGATAAACTGTGCGATGGGTGTTTGCCCGGTAAGCGGCAGGATGGTTCCCTCGATGGCGCCCCGGTATTTTGTCGTTTTGACCTCATCGCTGTCACCGCCGGCAACCAGGCCGCTTTTATCCGGAACGGGGAACCCGTAGGGCTGCGGGCTCGCGTCAAATACGCGGAACTGTCCGGGGTGGGCCGGGTCAAACCGCAGGTTCACCAGTTCGAAAAAGCGTTGGCTATAACTATTGTCCACGGTCAGGGCCGCCAGGGCGTTCCCGATTTGCAGCACGGTCGTGTTTTCATATAAAGCGTTGAGCACATCCTCCTGTGTAGTGCGGCAGAATAGAAAACCAAAAGGGTTTCCCGCGGTGCCGTCTGCTTCCAGGGGTACTTTGGTATCAAAGGTTAAGGCCGCCTTGGCTGTGGCATCCGGTCTTACTTTTAAAGTCGATGCGACCGGTGCATCCATTTGTACCGGAATTTCTATTTTGCGTGCCAGTAATACGGCAGGTATGGATACCGCCGAACTAAATCCGCTACCCGCTGTCCTGGTATCGGCGGACTGGAGACCGATCAGCGTTTTCCGGCTGTTTTCATTACCAGCCGGTAAAATATGATCCCGGTTAAAGGTATAAGCGGGTGAGGGTTCGGCAAAGAAATAAGCCCGGTAACCGGGATGGAAATTAACCGGTATGGTTGTTTGGGCTGTGGCGGAGACCGTAATCGGGTTATCCAGATAGCTTGGGTCATAAACATACAAGACCAGGGGACTGGTTTGATCGATACGGGTTACTTCCAGTGTTTTTTTATCCGTATCCCCGGCGGCAAAGGGTACCCTTAACCAACCTTTATACCATTCCACGTGCGCCCCGTTTGTTTGTCCGGGCGGATTTTGGTTGGGATGCGCCGGATCAAAAGGGAGATTATATTGCGGGTTGGGAGCCAGGACAAACCCTGCGGCAAATTCTATTTTATAATAGCCGGGCAGATCAGCCTGGTCATTACTGTCGCCAAAAAGCGGGCTGATGACCGCCGGGGCATTGATGCCGCCTATCCAATTTTTACTGATATTACCTTCCGTATCCGTAGTGGATTCGATCACGGGATTATGAATATCCGCGAAACTGGTCAGGGAAATATCCTGGGTAATGGCTTGCCAGTTGGCCGGATTACTCAAATTTTCGACCATCGAAAACCGGCTGCTGACCCCTGGTCCGCTGTAGGAGGTTTGGATGCCATAATAATCAGGTTGTTCGCTGCTGGCCACATTTTGCTGCTGCGCATTCTTTTCGATGGTGATGATCGGTCCGTTGGTACCCTGATCAAGACCCAGCACCCGGAATTGCCCTTCCGGCGTGCTCAGCAGGCTATCGGTAAAGCGGTAAAAATCAAGCGGGTTGATCACCGGACTGACGGACCTGCCGTCGATCTGGGTATAAGCGGCGGTCCATAAGCGCAATTGGGTATCCGATCCGCTGACAGGCTGGATATCCCGGATCAGCCCAGTGATCTCCAGGGGCAGTTGTGGATCAAAATACGCTTTTATTTTGTCCGCCCGGGGCACTGTAGCCAGTTCGGCAGGAGTTGTGCCCTGTATGAACGAAATATCCAGGATATCCAGCCAGTTAAAGACGATCCGGGTCAAGCTGATGTCCAGTCCGGGAAAGGTGACTGAACGGCCCTGATACCAGGCTTGCTCTGTCACCGTGGTGAACAACAAGGTGTCTTCCTGTTGTATATATTGTACCGCGACATCGGTTGGCGGCTGCAAACGGTTCTGCGGCACGAATACGGTGGCGTTGGTCGCCACTTCATTGCTGATAGCGGAGGCCCTGGCCAGCCAGCTGATGCCATAAATAGCGTAGAAATGGACACCCTCCTGTCGCTCAAAATGAAAATATAAACTATCGGCATTATCCGGTATCGGAACAGTTTCGGGTACGCCGGTTTGTGGGAAGGCCGGATCATAAGCGTTATAGGCCGTACCCAGTCCTGTTTGGCCAGCCGAGGTGATCTCCGGTTTGACATAAGCGCTTTGGTTGGCCGGCCGGTATTCTATGCCATAAAGCACCGGTTTAGGGCTTTCAAAACTATTATAATTTTCCACCGCATACAGGTCGGCGAAGAAATTGTACCCGGGTATTTCATCGCTCAATGGTTCGCGGCCGATATTGATGAGCCGGACATGATCTGTTTTCAGATAGCCCTGGTTATCGAAACCGCTGCTTCCTGACGGCTCACCGGCAGGGGAGGTATAACTTAGGGGGCGTGCGACCGGTTTTTCAGGCAGCAATCTATCTAATTTGGATGTGGGTAGACTGCTATAACTGTAGTTCACCTGCTGTGCTGAATCCAGGCTTTTGCGATTGGTGTAGCTGGCCCGGTAAACGAATTTATCTGTTAAGGCTGTACCGGCAGGGGTATCAATATAGCCCAGGCCCAGCATACGCGCGATATGATAATCGATGGCCAGGATGTTCAGCACATCGACATAGCTGACCAGTAAACCGGGGGCATCTGCCCCGGCATCCTCATCCCTGAGGATGTCTTCAGCACGGGGATCGGTTTCACTTAGGGTCAGGTACCGGGTGACGATGTCCTTGATAGAAGGTTCATTAGGCCGGGTGGTCAGCCATTTGTCTTTATAGTTGGCCACCCGGACGGTCGTTCCTTCGTTAAACTGCGGCCAAAGGTTATCCACCGGATAGTCCGGGCTTTCGAGCCGGTCAAATACCAGCTGATCGATCAGAGACAGGCTGAACCCCGCGCTGTTTACCGGCGACCAGTCGGCCTGGCTGCGGGTATTTAAAAAATCATGATAGGTTTCAAAGGAGAACCGTTGTAGATAGCCGTTGGCGGATTTTTTTACTCTAACCTTCCGGATATTTTCTCCATAGATCAGCGCCGTGGATGTCAACCCGGTATCCAGTAACACGGTTTTTCTGCTGTTGACCACCTGCGCTGCGGTATCTTCCGGGCCTCCGATCAAACTTTCGCTCTCTATTTTTAAAGCGGCATTACCGGTTGCCGCGTCTTTACCGAAGTCAAAACCGGCCATAAACAGGGTCTTGTTCAGTACTTCGAATACGATCAGGCCGGTATACTGCGTTAAAAAATGAAAAGGGTCCGCCGCGGCATCAGCGTTTACTGCCAGCTGGTTATATCCCCCGGCATCACTGAAAGTCAGCCTGACCCGGTTGGAAATAATCTGGCTACCGATGGTTTGGGTGACGAAATAGGTCCAGGTTTGGGCCGCGTTGTCGATAACCGGTTTGTCGGCTTGAAAATCGATTACCAGGCGTACCGGGTTATTATACGGTGTCCTGGAAACCTGCAGGTAGTCGTTGGACTGGTTATATCCGGAAGTCGCGGCTGTATCATAATCACCTTTGAGGATATGGTTGCTCCCGAGGTCTCCGGCTAAACTCCAGCGCAGGTGTATCCCTGCAGGGATGCCGTCTGTGCCGGCCGAGCCGGCCGCTTGAAGGTATAAAGATGGTGAATTATTGAGGTAGACCACGGAGCTGTCACATGGATTGAGCCCTGCGGCACTGAGATACTGCTGCAGTTCATCAAAGGTGTCCAGTACCGGAACCAGTGCCGCATATAAAGCCGCTTTATCAGCTTCACTGATCTCCCCGGCGCGCCCGCAGAACTCTTTAAATATGTTCAGGATCGTTTGAAAACGAGAGCTGAATCCAGGATTGGTGGTATCCAGGTATCCAACGTAAAAATCCCGGTCGCTGAAATCATCCCCATCAAAATCGCCAGGTGTGATCGTGGTGCTGCCGTCGATGGTTTCCAGGATCCGTATGGTACGGATATATAGTTTGCGGAGTACGTCCTGTTCAAAAACGCCCAGTAATTCCAGCACCCGGGCATTACCGTTGAAGGCCCCGGCAGAAGCGGCGTTTTGTATAGCAAACAGACAAGCTGCCATCGCACTATAATCGGCACAAAATGGATAGGAAAGGGTTCCTGAAGATATCTGAGTCATGTTCGTTGATACTTGATTCTATGGGTAAATAAGCTTTTCCTCACTATAAATGGGGTGTAATGGCTATTGCCGGGCTGTTATAGTCTTCATAAACGGTCTGATAATCGATCCCGTTAAACAGCTTAAAGCGGAAACGCAGTTGTATCGAACCCGAGGAGATGTCCATTGCCGCGTTCGTGATAAAAACGGCGGACGTATCCCTGGAATGGATATACACAAACTGGTCTGGGCCGATCACGGTATGATCCGGCAGCGTCAGGGTCAGTTTGACGGTATCCGCCAGCTGATCTGCCGGAAGCTTAGGATCGTTAAAAGGCTCCGGGTTACTGATCAGGATACCCAGGATCCTTTGCGCATTTGCGTTGGCCGGATCGGTATTCACCACCAGGCTGATCACGCTGTTCGGGTCGGAGCCCAGGTTTTTAAGCTGCAGTCCGCCGAATACCAGGCGATCGAATTTAACCGCATAACGGGAGACCATGTCCGGATCATTGGCCGGGTCATCATCCAGCAGGACTTTCAGCGTATTGTTGATCGCATCGGCGGTAAAGGAAACCGGGATGGTATACAAGGCATACTGTCCGGAGTCCGCAGCCGGTGTTAATATAAAACTGCCGGCCTGGTCCTGGAAGGTGGCAAAGCGGGAGGACTTCAGACTGAACCGGTGTACTTCCGCCTGTTGTACGGCTTGGGTCCCGGGTTGATAAACTGCATTAAAGACGGCAGTATAAAGTTTATTGGCCTGCAGGTCCGGGAACTGATAGGTACCCTGTTTAATCCTTCTTTTGATGGATAAAGGACTTTCGTTACAGGTATCCTGGGAAGCAGCCAGGTTCATCAGGAAAAGAATCTGCTGATCAGGGGGCAGAGACCGGTAATTGTTGATGTCTATAGGAATATCGGGTAATTGCGACCAGACCAGTTGGGGGGTCAGCGTTCCGCCGGAAAGATCCAGCAAGGATATCGCCAGGCTGCTCTGCACTGCCGGTAGTCCCTGGTAGCTGTCCCAATTGGCATACATGGCATTGATATAGGGCTGCAGGAAGAACAGGTTGATCTGCGGATTGTGGTAAAACACCGGTTTACTCAGGTCATAACGACCCTGTGCATCCGGGAAGGAGCGCTCATAGTCGATATAGCTTTTCAGGTCTGCCAGCTTAAACTCCGCCGCGCGGTCCTGTTGTGCCAGGGCGAGATAAGCTGCGCTTTGCTGTTGGAAATGGCCGATGGGGCCGGCGGTCCTGAATCCGAATAGCTGGGTCTGCTCCACCGCTCCGCTGGTGTTTTGGTCCACCACGTCCTTGGTTTTAACCGCTATGGCAAAGATCGTATCCGGGCGCCATACAGGTTGAATGGTCTTGTTCAGGCCATTGCCGAGGACCTGGAGGTTGCTGATCACCTGGTCTTTGGTTACCGGGTTGTCTTCATGACGTCTTTGCAGGCTTTCGGCCAGATAGCTTAACTGGTTCAGGTAAGTGACCTTCGGCTGTCGGTCTACGAGGGCCAGTTCTGCAGGTATCGCTGCACTGGCTTTAAGAACTTTATCGATGAAAATATCCACCATTCCGGTGCTTCGGTTAACGGACACCAGGACCTGTTTATATTGGGTTCTTGTCAAGGTGGATGTCGCACAATCCAGGGTGTATTTTTCCGTAGCTTTTATACCGGAGCTTTGCGTTCCGGCGTAGTAGGTCAGCCAAATGTTGAACTCCGGAACAGCCGCCTGATCCGTGTAGGTCGCGCCATAGTCCAGTACAGGCCGGTATATATGCAGGGCAAATCCTTTCTGATAACCGCTAACTGGGTCTACGCTTATTTTGGACAAGAGCGTGCTGATGCCTGAAACCAGTGGGTCAAAAATGACGGTAGCCTCTATGGCAAAACTTTCGTTTTCCACTAGCAAGGCCTGGTTAAAGGGAATGATCAAGGCATCCGCGTTAGCCGTGAAAGCGTAAATGTCATGCCGTTGTATTTGTGCACCGGTATCTTTTTGGTAAAAACCCTGGATCCGGTCCGGATCACCACCCACGATCCCGGTATGGTTGCCGGCGCTGTCTGCGGTTGATTCCATGCGCCACTGGCCCACAGCGCCCTGCTGATCACCATAGGGCCGGCTTTGTACGGCTCCAAGATCAAAACTTTGGTTATAGAGGGAAACAAAAAGCAGGGCTTTGTCCGCTTCTGTTTCATGTGAGATTGGCGGATCGACGACCGGAAGATAAAGATCAGGCAACCGGAAATAACCGCCGATAAGCAGGTCTCCGGTGAAATCCGGTAAAACAGTAGGCACGATGCTGAGTAAAATCCGGTCAACAGGCCGGGTGCTGTCATTATAGCCGACACTGGTATTTTGCTGATCCTTGGAAAGCTGCAGCGGGGGCAGGTAGTCGTCCTGCCCGGTAGCCCAGCCATAAGCTCCGGGTGTATAGACCGTGGTGACCGGAAAGATTCGGATATTGTGCTGGTTGGGCCCAAAATCAAGGTTGAAAGTGGTCACCGGTACCGGCAGCGTAATGAGGATGCTGCCTCCTGTACTTTCAAGATACAAGCTGTTGCCGCTATAGGCGGCATTGAATTTGACCAGGCCGTCCAGGTCGATAAAAGTAAAGGAGACCCCGTTCAGCGTCACGCTGGTGGCCTGGTGGTAGGAGGTATCCAAAGGCTCGGCCCTCCAGTTGATATCTACCTCTTTGAGTATATTTTCATAGCAAAAGATGTCCTTCCGGGCAAAGTTTTGCGCGTCCAGGCCGCCTACCAGGGTATCCGACCAGTTCGCATAGCTGAACATGTGCTGAGACAGCAGCCGTATTTTGTTGTACTTGTTGGGTTCGGTAAATTGCCAGTAGCCCTGCGGCAGCGTGCTCAGGTCAATGCTTCCGTCTCCGGTATTATCATGGACAATGGCGCTCACCGCCTCATAGATATGATAGGGGACCCAGGAGCCGTTGCTGCCGGTACCGTTCCAGGCATAGATATCCAGCCCGGTCAGTGTATATTCATGCTTGACCTGGTTGCTGATCCCTTTCACCGGGGGCA
Organism: Mucilaginibacter sp.; assembly: GCA_030445275.1. Classification (GTDB taxonomy): domain Bacteria; phylum Bacteroidota; class Bacteroidia; order Sphingobacteriales; family Sphingobacteriaceae; genus Mucilaginibacter. The sequence goes on along the minus strand of JAUCSE010000093.1, from coordinate 44,710 downwards.
GTAGTTCGGTATAGCCTGCGGGTAACTGATTGCTGGCACCACCCAGCAATGCCGCACCCGGTTTAACGGGTTTGAGCAGTTCGATGTCAATAAAGCTATCCAGCGGGACGGTCACCAGTGTGGCCGCGGTGGCATCGATGAAATTATAGGCCCACAGGCCGGAGTCTGGTGCGGGTATCGCCTGTCCGCCGGTCAGGATCTGCTTGACATAGTTAAGCGGGAACGTTTCGTTCGACAGGATATTAACGGCCACGGCCGGTGAATAGGCTTTCGCCGGATCAGGTAATTGCAAAACCGGCTGCGGCTCCAGTAAGGGCCCGCGGTTGTCGTTGAAATGCCAGCTGAAGGGCAGGGAGAGCGTAAAGGTATGGAAGATCACGTGCAGCCTGATCTGGAGCTTGCCATTGATGTTGAACGGGTGCGGAGCTTCCACGGCTAGAGAGATGCCGATACCGACACCGAGTTTTAACCAGAAGAATTTCAGGTAAGCTTCCCCATTGACACTGATAAAACCGCCGACCTGTACCGGTCTGAAGCTGACAAAAGCCCCCAGGTCCAGGGACGCGCTCAGATTAACGCCGACCGGTCCGATATGCTTGTTGAAACTATAACTAACACCTGCACCCGCTTTGAAACCCTGGGAAGAGATCATCAGGTAGGCATAACCCTGGAACAGGGTCAGTACCTTCGCCCGTACACGCGCGCTTTCCGGCTGGTCTTTACCGATGTTGAGGTACCAGCCCGAGGCGTTGTTAAAGAAGAAGGCCATATCCAGCGTCCCCTGCAGGTTAAATACGTCACCCGAAAACGATCCGCCGGAAGGCAGCTGGTAATTGACCGATAGGTTGCCGCGGAAGGAGTTGCTGTCGATCGCGATCAGGGCGCTGAACGGTGGGTCGATATGATCATTGAGACCGATACGTGCCGCCAGGATAGCCGCCTGTCCCTGCAGCAGGAACACATCAGGTAGTCCCAACAAGACAAACAATTTGCTGGAAAAAACCGTACCGGAATCAAAAGCGGTGGCGATCGAAATGCCGGCGCCCAGGGAAACGCCCGATTTATCGGCGAATTTATCAATCTCGATGCCCTCCTGGTGGGTAATGGTGCTTTTGGCTTTATAATAATCCCACCAGCTGGCCGAGTCAGGCAGAGGCGGGGTCGTAGCTGATTTGGACGGCAGGTAATGTTCGCCGATGAGCCCCCGGAAACCATAAATACCGAGACCGGTGGCACCCAATGGTATCGATGTACCCAGTTCCAGGCCGATGTCGACGACAAAGGAAGGGATGCTGGGTGTTAACCGCATGCCCGCGCTGCCCGTGAGGGATAGTTGGGGGAGTTTCACGGAAACGGTACCGCTATATTCTGTGCCGGCATTGGAACCGGGTATGGTCGTATTGGGGTTCTGGGCACGCAGGTAACCTTTGAGGATAATGGAAGGATTGTCCTGGGGAATACTGATGTCGATGCCGATACCATCTACGCTCAGGAAGGAATCAAAGAGCTTATCCTGCCCGTTATCATCGATGGTAAAATAGTATTTGATACCGTTCCCGCTCAGGCCTACACCACCAATACCCAGGTTGACCATCCCGTCAAAGCCAAAAAACAGGTAACGGCGGTCGATACCGTTGACTTTCTTGCTGTAGGGCCCCAAGGATATGCTGATCACTTCCATATTGACCGGTCCGACCTGCAGTTTGAAGGCGATGGGCAGGTTAATGCTGCCGCTGTCAAATTCGATATCGCCGTTCTCCCAGATGACCAGTTTCCTGATTTCTATGTTTTTGGGCAGGATCTGTCCCAGCCCCGGGATATCGGCGATAAAATCCAGTTTACCGGCTACGGCGATAAAGAACAGGCCATCTTTCTCGCCGAAAGTCAGGCTCCGTACGTGGAAAGTGAAGACATTCGGGAAGGTTATAGGCGGAAAATTATCGCTGGGCAGGGCAGTGATTGAAAAATCACCGTTCTCGCTGATGTGGGCCTGGATATCCACCACCGAGGCTTGTCCGTTGGTGGTGAAACGGGGCAGGGTCAGCTTACCTTTGATATCGCAATTGGTCACGGCATTGTGCCGGAAAGTGATGGAAAAAGTAGTCAGCGCAGCTTCAAAGCTGCCGAAATTGCGATTCAGGTGACCGTTGTCCTGCAGGGTGATGGTGCCGTTGATCCCACCGGTGCCCATCAGTAAATTATCAGCGGTGATGGTTGTACTGGGCTTATTGGGGTTATCGCTGCCGAAACTGCTAAAACCGATGGTGGCATGCTGTACATAAAGCCCCATGAAGTCGACGGGGAAACCCGCGGCATCCGCTTCCGGGATATTGGTGGTCCGGCTGAGATCAAGCTTGGCATTGGTGAAACCGATCGTCAGCGGGGTTTTCCCGATACGGGATAACTGCGGAAAAAGCGAACCGGCCAGCTCGAGCTGCGAACCGATGCCCGCTTCGGTATCGGCAAAAAAAGTGGCTTCTGCAAACTGGAAAATGGTTTTGGTATCCGGGATGACAGATCCGTCAGCATTGACCGGTTGTAAAATATTGGTCGGGAATTCCAGGCCGGCGGAAAGTGTCAGCGTGGCTTTTATCCTGGGTTTGATTAAGTTGGTGATGTAATCTTCGATGCCGTTGGGGACAACGATGCTGAAAAATTGCTGTAATTTGTTTTTGGTAACCGCGAGGTCGGTGTCCAGTACATAGGCCGCAAATAACAGTTCCGATATGCTTTTGGGGATATTCGGGTTTTGGGTGATGAGCGAGGCGACCAAAGTTACGGTAGGCGTTTGCCCGGCAGGTAAACTTAGATTGGCGGCTGGGTAAAGCGCATTGATATCATTGATGAGCTGCTGGTATACGCTCGTAGTATCATTCGCAGGGGTAACAAAATAATTAAGTACGTTGCTAATAACCTGCTCATCCGTAATTTTAAATATCTGCAAGCCCAATTCGTAAAATTCCTCCGGACTAAAGGAGAAATTCTGCAAATTAAATGATCTTAAAAAGGCCAAGACCTCCCATTGGTATTGCAGGGATATGGGGAAAGCGGAAATGGTACTATCGCCGGCCGTGTCAGGGTTGAGTACCAAACGCAGTCCGAACGGCAGATCGATTCCGATATTATTGGTCACAATATCCAGGCTGTAAAATGCCCCATCACCCCTGTAGCTTTTGCTGTATTGCAGGTTTTTATAATGGATGCTATCCAATAAACTATTCAGCCCAACCTCGGCGAAATGTAAAAAATCGGGTAGATCGTCCACGGTTATCAGCTCGGATAGCTGAGGATAATATCGCTTGGTTATTGAGGTGACAGCAGACATAAATAAAATGTAATTAAATGATTGTTAATTAGAGGCGAGATAACTCATCCAGGCCTCGGCTATTTCTTTAAGATCTTGAGTAGGCATTGAATAATCAGGATTATCAGTTACAGAATAATCAGGGTCCTGGTAAAATTTAGAAATATTACTTGAAACTATTACTGAAATCATGCTTTCAGATATCAGTGTTTCCGCAGAACTTATTCCATTTAGAACATTATTTATTTCCGAAAGTAAAAAGTTATTTACGTTGTTGGGGGTCCTATAATCAGTAATAAATTGATCAAGTACACTGTTTGGTGAACTTATAGTTTTTATATACTCGTTGATTAAGAATTTCTTTACAAATTGAATTTTATAGATGTCTATTACTGTGCTCATAAAAAATTATTTTAGTTTAAAATGTAATCCAAGGGAAAGCTGTTTTAATATTTGTCGTTGCGTCAATTATAGTTGTGTTACCTCCCAGAATGACTATTGCGCATTTATTCCCGTCACTCATTAGTCCTATCCATCGATTACCTTTATCTAATACTTTATTATTAGTAAATGCAAATGAAATTTCTTCTACCACTCTTTGTTTATCCCACACATCTTTAAAAAAGGTTGAAAAGCCGTTTTTGACTATTGGTACGCCATTATCTAGTACTGAAACAGTAACTTGATAATATCCATCTAAGTTTGGTGGCTGGAGAGTTGAGTTTATTTGAGCATAGCCATTATCCACAGCCTCTATTGAATGGACTCCGACCCCTTTTCCTGCATTATTTATTTCACCTTCAAAAATATGTTTCAGCAATTTTGTGTCATTTTTGATATACCTATAGCATTCTAGAAATTCAATATTAGATCTGTATTTTGTTAAATATTTTATTTCTTGCCAGTCATCGACAAGTGTGCGTCCTAAACTAATGTCGTAAATCTCGTTTAACTTATTCCAGAGTGTGTTATCATTTAAATTGAAAAAATCATAATAGAAATTAAGTTGAATCTCTTTGGTTTGAGCAAGTGCATCAAACCTCGATAAAATAGTATTCGGATTGGTGAGTTGTAAATTAACTAACTTATCCCGCATGGTGGCAATTAGTTCATCGATTAGATCCGTAAAAGCTTTAACAGCGTTGATAGCATCGTTAGATAGGTTTGTTTCGATTTGAGCGGCTTTTAAAGCCTCGTATTCCGCATTTACATCAAAAGCTGCAAGCGCTACCCGCTGTTTGACATAAGGATGGTAGCAAATAGCACCAAGGCATACTACCCCTAAAAATAGGTCTAGCTTAGAAGTAAAAGCTTTCAATTGTGGATCTGTGGTGGTGCCACCTACATAGATCGAGATGGCCAACGCATTACCGGCAGTAAGTTGAACTGCACTGCTAGCACCCTCTACAGCAGCCCAGGATAGCACCGCTTTTGAGGCCGGTAGTTCTGCCAGTTTTCCAAACTCGGATATTTGCTTTAAATAACCTAAATATTCTAAATCTCCAACCGCACCTATACCAGTAAAGTTTAAGGCCAGGTTAAAAAGCAGTTCGATTGTCGCATCGGCGTCTTTGACTTCTTTATAATCATTAGCGTAATACAGGAAAAACAGCGGAAAACAATTTACTTGGGGCATTGCAATATCCAGGTCTGGTTGATAGCCTATAATGGATACTGGCTGGTATAAGTCATAGCTGCCATATAATGTTTTGCTGGTTTCACTGGTTGGGCGTTCGTCATGAATCTGTATGGTTAAGATTTTATAAGCGATGATCTTATTACGTTCAAGGCTAAAATCAAAAGAGTTTGTGTAAGAAATCGGATCTGACGTATCTGTACTTTCAAACACAAATAGAACAGTCGCACTATCCGGGTTATAGTGTTGAATGCCCGCATCGGTCATATAATAGGATTCGGGGTATACTCCGTTGTTATTGGCAGGCAGACTATATTTTGGAGAATTGTAACGAGGGTTATAAATGGAGGTGTCCCATATTTTTTTAAGAAGCGTTATAAAATTTTTTCGGTCATCGGGATTTCCGAAAATCCCGCCAACAATTCTACCGGTTTTATTATCTCCTATGAGATTACCTATTTGGTTGTCTCCTAAAAAATTATAAATTACTTCAAAAAGCGTTTCGTCCTTATTAATGCCAAAATTGCCTATGCTGTTTAACTGGGCTGAAAAATCGTCACTCTGAGTTTCAACCAATGTGACCGATTCAACTATTTTTAAAATAAGCTTCGGGCTGATCCTGGAAACCCAACCGGCATCTGATACTTTCAGATTAGGGCCAATGGATGGTACGACTATACTAACTCCCAAATTATACAAGGCAAAGCTTTTACTTGTCGATATTGCTTGTGTAATAATGTATATCTTATCATAAACTGAAAATACAGATAGCCCGCTTGGGCTTAAACAATAGGCGAGCCAAAATAATTTTGTTTTTTCAGATGCGGCTTTTATGACCAGTTGGTTAGCATAGGCCGCATTGTAGAAATTCGTAAGATTAGTAAAATAATCTATGACATCCTGTAAGGAAGGCTGGATAAATATACTGCCTGTTTGCCATTCTATGTTCTGGGTCGTTATGTAATTGGTTAAGTCAGTAGATTGGTAAAATAAAGGAAAAATGTCCCTGTTTATCCGGTGGATCTGCAAAGCGACAAGGCTTAAATAATACGCTCCCTGATTTTTATCATCCGTAAAATCCGAGCTGGTAATTAATCCTATATTTTTAGTATGAAAATTTTCGGCTACCGATGACACCGGTACTTTTTCCGGTACTAACTGATAGCCAGGCTGAAGTATAATAGTGAAATCACGGTCATCCAAAACTTTGGCACTAGGATCAAAGCTCCAGGTGTATTTATTGATGGTGCAAAAATCATTATAAGGCGCCGTGACTTTTAAATACTGAACCCGCACCGTATCTTTTAAAGCGGCACCTGTTATTTGGTCTAGGCTAAGTTTGGCAGCAGGTATGTCGTTTATGGAGATTCCGTCTTTTACCAAATATTTCAGAAATTTTGATTCGTCATAATATCCTGCGGTTACGTCGGGTGAGTTTATATCGATACGATTGAATTTATCTTTATATAGGTGGGTGTATTTTATCTGGTTAAAAGTAAAAGTTGCCACAAAACCACTTTTATTATTAAAAGTAATATTCGATAAATTCGTGGTCTGCCTTACCTTGCCGTCAAAAAATATTGCTGCTTCTGCCATAATTATAAAGAGATTTCAAGATCTAAAAACAACGATGTAATAGGTTGATAATTAACGTAATCAGTATAGCCTTTGGAGAAATAACTTTTACTGTCAATAGAATAGGCAACAATATCATCACTATTAAATGCTGATTTTAATTCTCCGTTAATTGTTTCTCCAACTAACGCTACCTTATATTTTCTATACACGATATTTTCTGTTGATATCAGATGGTTGTTATCCGGGAACAAGCTGATCAAATACAGTCTCGGGTTTCCGAGGTTATTAGTGTTGATCAACCCACTTAATAAATCGTCCTCTGCTTTGGTTAACCCTAAAATGATTTTATTGGGAACCGAATTATCTGTCGTTTTCAATAATAGCCCATTGATGAGTTGTGTGCTGTCTGTAAATACTTGTATGTCGTAATAAAAGGGGGTGGGTAAAGCATAGGTTTTATTAACCGTAACCGCCCCGGAGACCGATGGGGAAGACTGGGTATCAGCGGTAACCGCTCCCGTAATAGCGACCACATTATTCAAAATATCAACGGAGTCTGTCATATACGTTACCCGGCTTAAAGTTGGGGTAGCGGTATCTCCGGTATCAATCACATCAGTAATGGTAGTGGTTTGTACTGCTGAGATTCCGTATTGGGTGTTATTATAGAAATGATTGATGAGTTTTACCTTTTGTGAGGATAAAATGGAGTATTCAATATTGTCGCTTGCTTTTAACAAAGGTGTGGCATTTAGCAGGTCAAATACATCATCAAAGAAATTAGGCTGTGCCAATACATTGAGTGCACCGCCTTGTCCGTCTGGTACTTGCGCCGAAATATAATCATATACCACACCCTGGTATAATAAAATATTAAAGGTGGCAATATTCTGTTTGGTGCCATTTGGGCCTGTGGCCGGGTTACTTAACACAATCGCTTTGGTTAACGTACTGGGTGTATCGTCGGTATTGTCGGGCAGCTTCAGGTTATCCGCGTCGCAAAAATTATTACTCTGTGCGTTATCTATCTGGGCCACCTGCCCGTAAAGCATGGTATTGCTGTTGTTGTCGGTGACGAACTGTAGATAAAGGAGGTTACTGGCGTTGTTATGCGCCTGGATTCCCTTATCGATGATCAGGGGCCAGCCCTTGGTATCATATGTCTGGGGTACCAGGGTGGTTGGGGTATAACCAGCTAACAGGGAATGATCATCACTATCGCTCCTGCCATAATTTTCATAGAAATTATAGGAGCGTGTCCGGTCGCTTTGAATATAGAGATAGAGGTTGTTTTTGGTTTGAAAGTGTTGGATCACGTCGGTATAAACGGCATTTCCGGTCTTTTTGACTTTGGTGCCGTTGTTATCGATCGTCACGATGCCTTGTTCCGTACTGTGAAAGCCGAAATAGGCCGCTGCATCCAAAAACTGAAATATTTGCTCTTTGATCAGTTTTCTTTTAAAATCATCGGTAACGGTCGACAGGTCGATTGCGTAGTCGTTATCACGGGCATAGGCCAGGTCAAATACAAATTCATCATTGGGTACAGGAAGCTGGTAGTCGCCGTAGTTCAACACGATGTCTATCCCGCATTCTCCGGTGGCAAAATTTCCTAGGCTAGCACCCATGGCGATTAGGGGGAGCTCAAAGGCGGTTTGAGGCGTTTCGGTGGGCTGCCCGTTATTGGTAGTATAGACTGATTGTTTGAAAAATAAACTGGCTATCGGCATACTATCGGGTTGATTAGCCGGGTCGAAACCGATGTAGGCAGCCAGAAAGTCGGGTTTGATGCCGTTGGCATAAAAGGCACCAAAGGCGGCATTGATTTTATTGATAAAATCGGAGTTGCCGGTTGTTCCGGGCAGTACCAGGCCTCCGGTAAAAAAATCAGCTTTTTTTAATCCCCGGTAGATAAAGTATTTGATATTGAGCCCCGATATGGGCTGCTTAAAAGGCCTTAAGATCAGATTCACCAGGCTGTCATTTCCGGTTTGGGGTTGTACCAGTACGACACCCGTGCAAATGGCAAATGCCTTGGCGTCGGCTGTTAGTGTAAAGCTACTGGTTACATGGAACACCTCTGCCGGGGAGTCATCTGTAGAAACAGGGCCGAAAGCTTGTTCTGGAGACTGTGTGATGGCTACAGGATTTGTAAAAAAATGCGATTGCGGCGCAAATTGGGGAATGTAGTTGGATGAACTGCCGGCCATATGGTTTTATTTGAGTTTGATTGAGCTCTTTTTCTTCTTTTTGCCTTGGGTGAATATGATCAGGGCCGTTTACCCGTTAATCGGGCAAGCAGCCAGGTTTTGATAGGGGGCGATATAATCGGGGTCGCCCTGGCTATTCGCTTTGGTGGCCTGGGGTAGACCCGATAACCTGCAGGGGACCCCGTTGCTGTCCACGGGCTCCCGGTAATGCGGGTCGGCGGTGTTGGTGATGTCGGCCCGTACCCTTTTGAGCCTGACGACGATGATATTGCCGGTATTGACTGTTGCCATGTTAGTTGAATTTAAAGATTACACCATCGGTAAACTGGCTGGTATTCGGATCGCTCTCGGGTATCTGTCCAGCACTGGCCGCATAGACACTGTTGTTGGGCGGGTAATAGATCAGACTGTTTACCACGGTGTTGGCGGATAAGGTGATGGTTTGTGTAATGGTTTCGGTGAGGGTGTCAAAGGCCCAGAGACGGGCAAGCGGGCTGTCCTCGGTATCCAATAGAGATCCGCCGATATAAACGGTATTCCGTAAAGGGTGAAAACTAATGATGCCCGGGCTGGCATAGGCTTTACCCTCTTTATCTAAAGTTACTCTTTTGCTGATTGTATCGGTTACAGCGTCAATAACGGTGATCCCGCCACTTGATGAGTTTTCGCCTACATATATCTTTTGATTGACGATATCGGTATAATATCCCCTGGACACATGGGCTCCATTGACAAAGGTATTGACGCAAAGTCCGCTGATGGTGGCGGTTAAATTTAAGCTGTTGTCATATACTTTGACCTCATTGTCATTAGCGTCATAGAATACATAGATCTTATTGTTGACCGAGGTGATATAGACGCTGCCCTGGGCGCTGAACGCGGTGCTCGGTACAACCGTTTCATCGGCCGCGCTGATCCGTAGGAACCCACTGTTGCCGATAGCCCATATTTCATTCAATGCGGCGATGTAGTATACGTTACCCCGGGAATATGGGCCATCCGTACCGTAAGGGATGGTTTTAGTGAGGGCTTTGCTCGCACAGTCGATAACCTTTAACCCCCCGCCGTTAAACGCGTTCACATATAATTTATCGGATGGGGCGTGGTAGTAGGCTCCGGTAGGCCTGGTACCCAACCCTAAGCTGATCAGTGTGGCCTGGCTGCCATCGGTGATTACGGCCGGGTTGAAATAGATCACGCCGTTTAAGGTCGGATCAGTATAGAGTAAGGTATGATCGGCGGCTATTGCGGCATTGGTCGGAGAAGCGAAGTTGCTGATAGAGCCTTGCTCGACGATTTTGGTTTCACAATAGCTTTGTGTGCTGTCTTCTACCCAAATACTCGTGACAACCGGTATGGAAGTATCCCTGATTGTAATGGCTTTGGTCAGCGGCGCTGCGCCGGTCTTTGTCGCCGTAATCGTCGTTTGACGAGTGTCATCCTCTGTATTATTGGTCGACGCTGTAAATACATTGGCGCTGAATGAACCTTCAGGGCAGCTGAAAATATAAGCGGCCGTTTCATCCTGCTGACTTCCATCAGGATAAGTGGCCATGATGAAGTAGCTGGCGCTGGCGCCCTCATCTACCGAATCCGGGCCGCTGATCAGGGTGGATACCGGTGCCCAGCAGGTGTAAAAAATCAGACTCTTGACACCTGACCATCCCTCATCGCTTAATAACCGTATGCCTACGCTATGTTGTCCGCAGGCCAGCTGACCCGTGAACGTTGATTCACTTTGTCCTATTATCAACAGGTTGTCTAGATACCATTGATAAACCAGGATGTTAGCGGCATCGGTATCCTGATCAAAGACTACCTGAAAAGTGACATCCGCTCCGGTATAGTACAAACTACCCGTTAAGGAAAAAGCAGGTCCGGCGAGGCATGTAGAATTTGACATAAACTTAGCTTGATAAGATGGTTTAGGCCTATTGTTTAGGTTATCGTAATACTACAAAAAAATAGTATATATTGTATGTTGTTTTTTTGTTATTTTTTCATAGTTGCGGGCGCTATTATTCATTTTTGGCTGCATGTTTTACTAATTTGTTGATTATCAAATATGATCGGTGAAATTTTGAGCAGCGGTCATGGAAAATATTTTTTGTGACTGTATCTTATAATAACGTTCTGCTATATTTTAATAAAGTAGATATGGGTGCAATAGAGAAATAAACACCCGTTCAACCTGGGACATTACTACTTATGGTAATGCTCTTGTCTTTCGGAAGCTCATCCGGATACAGAACCTGTTTCAAGATAATAATTCACCCTTTATGGGAACCCGTAAAAAAGCGTTTCGGCAGAACTTTATTTTTGGATGTAGTTGCTGCTCAAACTTACAAAGTTCAAATTTTCTTTTTTTTACGTCTGCGGCTTGCGTTTGGCACCTCAGTGCAATTAATTAAATTAAATTCTCAAAAGCCTTAAAGGAGAGGCGTAAAAATTACTTGAATGGTCACTTTTAAATCAAACTTTAATATACCGGAGAAGGAAGCTGTTGAGTTTTTAAATATTCCACTTGATGGAGATTTAAAAGCATTTATTGATCCATTCTTGATAGCTAACAGCCGACAAGAACCTGTTTTTAATGATGTATACAGGAGACTCATTGACTTTTTTACCAAACTGAATCGTGAGTTCATTATTCCTAACGACAGGCGCAATGGCTTAATGTTCCTGGATAACCTGCATGAGCCTAATGAATATCATCTTGGTTATTCGGATTCAAATAAAGGCAAAGCTGTTTCAGGTACAAGAGCTGTGACTATCTTCGATGCATTGCGAAATAATCGCTTTTCAAGAGCGGAAGGTGTGACAATTACTAATGAAGCACACAATATACTGCTGTTAGTAACTGGCATCGGCCAGGATATTATGTCAGATGCCATTTCCAATGTCTCTCGTGATATATTTGCTAGATTTACTGCTGAACAGTGCATAAAGTACGGTATAATTACTGAGACCTTTCACAGGCATTTTTTCAACTCAACAACAGGATTGTGGGAAATGACTGATTTTAACCTACCAGTATATAAGGGAAAATGTATCATTTTACTGCCTAATAAAATGGTTTCATCTGCGAGAAGCTACGTGAATCATTACAACCATTTTGTTGCCGGTAATTACATAGCAAAGGATATTCTAGACGGCAAAATAGCTGTTGCCGCCGACGGTTCGTGTGTTAGAACGTTGAAAGACGGTACTCGTAAAGCAATAATTAAACGTATTGTGGAAACCTATGGTAAACCTAAAGATGATCTTATAGATTTTGTTTTGGAATACAATGGCTCATTAGATTTATTTTTAGATCATGCTAAAACGCACTATCCCGCTATTGACTTAGGCGATTTATTGTAATTTTGGATAAGAGAGAATAACGAAGCTTTTCTGTTTTTTTACATCTCCTTTTTCTCTACTTAGTAGATGAATATTCAAATTCAAGGACTGATTTGGACACTTAGATCCCTGCTAATAAAGGCGGATTTGTAATTTCTGTAGAAAAATCATCATCAAGAGAATGAGCTATTGAAGACCGCAAGCTCCTTACTGATATTGTTCTGAAAAGGATTCGGATGTTCCAATAGGAACTGCTTTTCGTAACAAACTTGATTACAAAATCAGGATTCAATATGAAAAACAGCAAAGATTGCGGCTATTGGTTAACAACAAATGATGAGTAACCTTGATCAAGCTCGAACCCGGAACCATCTATTTTTTTTCACATTTTTTGGCTGTTTTGAGGCGATTTTCGTGCCTTTGTGATGCTAGAAAGGTGATACACCAAAATGGGCACCATGGCTCCATGTTCATTGTAAGTCATTGATATTCAGTTATAAATAGATAAGTGTGTGTAACCCAGGTCGGCGCACTTCAAAAATAGTCGTTTCTTCGCAAGAAAACGACTTTTTCTCTTTCAAAGAGCAGATCTTTGTTATCTGCGCCGCTGACTTGGCTGTCTTCCATTGTCAGTGTTTACACGATTTTTTTGTTGAGTTGAACGAATTGTTGTTACAATTGTACTTTGAAATATATAGATTGATTTTATAAAAGGAGTGGGTCTAAAGGTCGCTATTCAGTATCAAACCGTTTAGGTGTGTTTTTTTTCTCTGAAATAGAGGTTTTAGTAGTAGTAGATACTTCTTTCTGTAATTTAAATTTTGTTAAGTTGAATTTTTCAGTAGGTTTTAAAACAAAATCAAAAACATCTTTAAGTTGTATATTGAGTACTGTTGCGATTGCTTCTATTGAACTTATCGTTGGATTTGTTTCTCCCCTTAAAATTCGACCAATTTGTCTAAGATCAAAATCTGTAAGCTCTACTAAAGTTTCTTGGGTAACCCCATTTAGCTCGCGAATTTCGTTCAGTTTTTCACAAACTTTTTTTATTAATATCGGATTTTTATAGTGCTTTTTCAAGAAAAGCAATATGGCACTTGAAAAAAATAAAAATTAGGACATATATGTCCTAATTTAAAATATTATTTCTATATTTGATAAATAGAAGATTATTTAAAGACAAAGAGTTCTTTTTATATTATAATTTGCGATACTTCATGAAAATTTTGAAGCATTCGCTTTGAATCTCGTAACTGAAACCTAGGAATTTCTATGACCACGAGACGATAAGTGCAATGCTCACGCCATTGGTGTGGGCTCACTTGTTGTGGTCAGGGTTCTCCTAGGTACCCAGTTGCAGTAAGTTGAGTTCCACACCATGTTTTTTTACCGATTCTCAACTTACAGTACCAAAATATTCTTTTTTCGAATTATGGAAGCTGTATTTAATAACATTATTGCCAAATCTATATTAACAAAAGTTATAGTTTCAGGGAAATTATATAAGCTGTTGCTTTTGCGTACTGGAAATATAGATTTCGCTAAATTTCCTCAAAAACATTTTCCTATTCTTTTAAAAAATCGATTTAAAAACATCATTAAGTCACCAACCTAATTGTTTGGGTGCGGCAACCTGTACAGTTAATAGTTAAGACTTTGGTTGCCGTTTTTTCTCTTGTGGGTGTTAATTGTCTAAAGTACTGTAGAATCACTTCTGCTTGTTTTTTATGGGTGCTATTGTTATTGATTTGAAGGATTTTGGGGTGAGGACGCCGGAGCAGGTGGTCCGTATCTTTTATGAGTTGTATGATCAGACATTGGTAAGGACGCAGCTATGGGAAGTTTTCAGGCTTTATGCGCTTAATGACGAGAGGGGGATTTCCGCGTTGGATAGGGAGGAAACTAAGGTTGCTTTGCTTTTTGATCACCTGATAGACCTGGTTGGTGCAATTGAAATTTTGCGTGCTGGCAGGGGTGTGGAAAGATGTGTGGCGTGTGGCAGGGATGATGGAAATGTTTAGGCTTGGGGTATGCGGTATTAACTAAGTCAACCGATTTTTTTCATGGGTTAATGATAATGGTTTATGAAGCGTTTTTTTGGCTTCCTGGGATTGCTTTGTGCTTTTTTTAGCGCGGTGGTCCAGGAGAATAGAAGTATGGTTAAGGGTGTTGGTAGTGGATTGAGGGTTGGCGACAGGGTCCCTGATGTCGTGCTGGCCGGCTGGATGAATGGTAGGGCTGAACTAGGGGGGAAGGTCAGGCTGGCTGATTTCAAAGGGAAGCTGGTCATTTTGGATTTCTGGTCTACCTACTGCGGGGCTTGTATTCAGGCGATGCCGGGCCTGGATTCTTTGCAGCGGGTCTTTGGGGATAAGTTGGTGGTTTTGCCGGTGGCTTTTGAGGCCCGGGAGCGCGTATTGGCTTTCTGGAAGAAGAATGCTTTACTACAGGCTTTGTCTTTGCCATCGGTGGTGGAGGATAAGGAGCTATCGGTTTTATTCCCGCACAGGTTGTTACCGCATGATGTGTGGATCGATGGAAATGGGGTAGTGCTGGGTTTTACGGAGGCGAGGGAGATTACCGTTTCGCGGATTAATGCGGTGTTGTCTGGAAAAGGATTAGATCTGGGGATGAAGCGGGATGTGCTGGATTATGCCTGGGATAAACCTTTGCTGGTAAATGGAAATGGGGGAAGGGATGGTGATTTTCGGTATCGGTCTTTGATGACAGGTTTTCTCCGGGGTTTGCCAGCGGGTGTGCGGGTGGAGGTGGATACGCTTCGTAAGCAGATCCGTGTCCGGGCGACGAATGTCAGGCCGATGGTTTTATATGGACTGGCTGATAAGCGGCTTCGGTATTTGCCGGATAGGCAGGTCACGGGTGGTGCCAGAGATCGCCTGGTCTTTGAGGTTAAGCCTGGAATGGGTTTGGATACGGCTCACCTGTATGGTTATGAGCTGATCCTGCCGGGGTGCTCGGTGTCGTTGGCGAGGCGCAGTATCAAGGAGGATCTGGACCGTTTTTTTGGGGTGAGGACGGAGTGGGTCGAAAGTATCCGGCAATTCCGGGTGTCGCCTTTGGAGGATGATAAAGAGGAAGCCTTCACCCTGTAGGGGAAAGGATAATATGAACAATTTAAAATTAGAGCATGAAACATGTTTACGCAAATAAAATCAATTATATCAAAATCCTGGTGGCTGTCCTGCTTTGTCTGGCCTGGGGAACATCCCGGTCCGCGACGACACTGTCAGCTTATTCCAGCTGTTCCGGGGAACTATCCGGCGTCGTACAGGATATGAAGAATAATCCATTGGCGGGAGTAACGGTGGGGGTGAAGGGCAAAAGTCAGACGGTGCTGACGGGTCCGGATGGTCACTTCGCATTGCCCGGGGTATTCAAGGATACGCTGGTGTTTGCGAAGGCAGGTTATCTGTCCAAGGAGGTGCTGGTATTGGGGAATAGTTTCTTTTTGGTGGTGCTGCGGCCGGAGGTGGAGGAGCTTCGGGAGGTAAGCGTGGTGTCTACGGGCTACCAGACTTTGGCTTTGGAAAAGGCGACAGGTGCCTTTGAAAAGGTGGATGGGGCTTTGTTGAACCGTTCGGTAGGGACAGATGTGCTGTCGCGTTTGGACGGGGTGAGCAGTGTGCAGTTTGACCGGCGAGTGGGCAAGGACAACGCCCTGATGATCCGGGGTAGGAGTACGTTGTTTGCCAATGCATCGCCGCTGGTTGTGGTGGATAATTTCCCTTATAACGGGGATCTGGAGAACCTGAATCCTAACGACATCGAAAGTATCACCATTTTAAAAGATGCGGCGGCGGCATCGATCTGGGGTGTCCGGGCGGCGAACGGGGTGATCGTGGTCACGACGAAGAAAGGGAGCAAGAACCGGCCGCTTTCGGTCAGTTTCAATGCAAATGTGACTATCGCGGATAAACCTGATATGTTTAACCTGCCGCGGATGTCCTCTGCTGATTTTATCGATGTGGAACAACTGCTGTTCAGCAAGGGGTTTTATAATGACCTGGAGAATTCCTATGCACATGTGGGTTTGTCACCAGCGGTGGAGCTGCTGATCGCGCAGCGTGATGGAAAGCTAACAGCAGACCAGGCGAACACGCAGATCAATGCGCTAAAACAATATGATGTGCGTAACGACCTGGAAAAATACTGGTACCGCAAGGCGGTCAATCAGCAATATGCGCTAAGTCTGAACGGGGGCTCGGATAAGACGACCTATTTTTTTTCGGCGGGCTATGACCATAACCTGTCGGCACTTTCAGGTACATTTCAGCGGTTGAACCTGCGATCGGATAATAGTTTTTACCTGCTGAAAAACTTGCAGCTGGATGTGGGTACTTACCTGACCAATAGCCGGACGGTTGCCGGGAGGGATGATTATACGAGCCTGGTCAGCAGTGATGGCCGCCAGCTCTACCCTTATGCCAGGCTTGCGGACGGACAGGGGAACGCCTTACCGGTGAACCTGGATTACCGGGGGGCTTTTGTGGAAAGTTCGATGGCCAAAGGTTTTTTGGATTGGCATGAATATCCCCTGGATGACTATAAAAATATGGATAACCGGACGAACCAGCTGGACCTGCTGTTGAACACGGCCATCAAATACAAGGTATTACCCGGGCTGAATGCGGAACTCCGTTATCAGTTAGAATCCGCCCAGACCCAGGGAACGCTGCTGTATAGTCAGGACAGCTATTACAGCCGGAACATGGTGAATCAGTACACGCAGGTGAATACGGACGGTAGCCTGACAAGACCAATTCCTGCCGGTGGTATCCTGAAAACTTCGGATACCAAACTACTGTCCAATAGTTTCCGGGCACAGTTGAATTATACGTATGATTTTGGGAAGAATCAGTTGACAGCCCTGGCGGGATATGAATACCGGAATGACAATACCCGCTACCGGGCTGGTGGTGATTATGGTTATAACGCGGATATTCAATCCGGTTTGCCGGTGGATTATGTGACGAGTTTTCCGCTGTCCAATTATTCTTATTTCTTTAACAGTCCCATTCCTTATCCGAATAGCTATCAAACGATTCAAAACTATAACCTTTCTTATTTTTCCAATGTCGCTTATGCTTATGATAATCGTTACAGTTTTTCAGCCAGCGCAAGAAAGGATGAATCCAACTTGTTCGGGGTTAATGCGAATCAGAAAGGTGTACCCCTGTATTCAGTGGGAACTGCCTGGACGATCAATAACGAGGCGTTTTATCATGCCAAATGGCTTCCGTATCTGAAGCTGCGGCTGAGCTATGGTTACAGCGGGAACGTCGACAATACCCTGGCGGCACAGGCGACCATCCGCTACCTGGGCCAGAGCCCCCTGGGTAAGCAAACCTATGCCATCATCAATAATCCGCCTAATCCGGACCTGGGCTGGGAAAAGACCAGGATATGGAATATTGGAATGGATTTTCAGCTCATTGGGAATCTACTGTCCGGTTCGGTAGATTATTACCGGAAGAAAGGTACGGACCTGATCGGCTATCAGCCTTTAGATCAGACGACCGGGGTATTGAACCCGGCAACGGGTTTGTTCCAATATAAGGGAAATGTCGCGGAAATGCAAGGACAGGGGCTGGAGGTGAACTTGCATGCCAGTAACCTGCGCGGTGCCCTGAAATGGCAGACCGACCTACTGTTCAATTATGCCGCTAACAAGGTTACCCAATATTATCGTTACAACGACCTGGCCTCCAATTTTGTAAGTGACGGATTAGGGATATCACCCTTGGTGGGGAAACCTTTGTATGCCATACTGACCTATCCCTGGGCCGGGCTTGATCCGGAAACGGGCGACCCGAGAGGATATGTGAACGGTCAGGTAAGCAAAGACTATGCGGCGATATTAAAAACGACCAAAATCACCGAGCTGCGATATAGCGGGCCGGCGGTGCCGCCCTATTTCGGGAACCTGAGGAACACCATCAGTTATAAGGGGATCTCCCTGTCGGCCAGTCTGAGCTATAAATTCGGCTACTTTTTTATGCGGAGGGGGATATCCTACAATTCCCTGTTCAATAATAACGATACCCAGAATAGTGATTATGGTTTACGCTGGCAAAAGCCGGGGGATGAAAAAAGGACGAATGTACCCTCCATGGTTTATCCGGCGGATAGTCAGCGGGATCAGTTTTATAACCAGTCCTCGGTGAATGTGGAAAAAGGGGATCATATCCGTTTGCAGGATCTGCGCCTGTCTTTTGACGCGGATCGGACGCAGTTTAAGCGGATGCCCTTGAAGCATGTTCAGGTATATCTGTATGCGGCTAATTTGGGATTGATCTGGAAGGCAACCAAAACATCGCTGGATCCGGATTATCCCTATTCCCCCCGTCCACCGAAGATTCTGGCATTGGGTTTTAGTGGTAATTTTTAGACAAATGAATGATGATGAATATGAAATTATACCTGAATTTATTGATCGTTGCGGCGGTCTTGTTTGTTTCCTGTAAAAAGCAATTGGATGTAAAACCAGCCTCTGATCTGCAGGTGCCAGTTTCCGCTGCGGATTTCCAGGCGATCATGGATTACACGACGGTATTTTGTGTGGCCTGGCCATCTGCCGGGACAATAGGGGCGGACGATGGCTTTGTCAGCGATGCCACCTGGTCGGCAGCAGCAATAACGGCAAGAAATGCCTATATCTGGGACCGGAATGTGTTTAATGACTTCCCCAGGAATGACTGGTCCTATGCTTATACGGCTATTTTCTATGCCAACGTGGTACTGGAGGGTATGGGCAAATATGGGAAGCCCAATCCGGAATGGCAAAATATCAGGGGACAGGCTTCCTTTTTCAGAGGCTATGCTTATTACCAATTGGCGCAGCAATTCTGCAAACCCTATGAAGAGCAGAGTTCAGCAAGCGACTTAGGGATCGTATTGCGGGATTCACCTGATCCTAACACGAAATCCTCCCGGGCATCGGTCGCGAGAACTTATCAGCAGATCATCAGCGATCTGACGACTGCTGTACGTTTATTACCGGTATCGGTGCTCACCAAAACACGTCCCGGAAAGGCTGCGGCTTACGCCGCACTTGCCAGGACTTACCTGAGCATGCGGCAATATGAAAAGGCGGGTTTGTATGCGGATTCCAGTTTACAGTTGAATGCGGTGTTGATGGATTATAATAAAATTGTGCCTGGTGCAGGATTACCATTCAAACGTTTTAATGATGAAGTATTGGTACATACGATCGTAGTGTCCACCCCGCTGTTATTACCCATAAAATACCTGGTGGATACGACGCTTTATGCTTCCTACGAAGCGAATGATCTCCGGCGGACCTTGTTTTTTAAGGCGGTGCCCGAAACGGCCTATGTGAATTTTAATGGAAGTTATGACGGTACCACTAACCTGTTTAACGGGCCGGCCACCGATGAAATGTACTTGGTCAGGGCGGAAGCTTTGGCGCGTTCTGGCCGTATAGCCCTTGCGCTGGCGGACCTGAATTTGCTCCGAAAGAATCGTTTTAAAGCATCATCGTTCCTGCCCTTAAGTTCCGGGGATGCTACGGAGGTGCTGGGCTGGATATTAACGGAAAGGAGGAAAGAATTGATTTTGAGGGGAGGTCGGTGGGCTGACCTGCGGCGGCTAAACAAGGAGCCGGCTTATGCAAAGACGCTGGTGAAACAGATTAACGGACAGCAGTATGCATTACCTCCGGGTGACTCCCGGTATGTATGGCCAATCCCGCAGGAGGTGATTACTGGTACAGGCATACCGCAAAACTGATGAAAAAGGAAAGGCTGCAGGTAGCCTTTCCTTGGGGAAGAACTTAGTTTTTGAATTCTTCCTGGGTGATGGTGGCCAGGTTTGGCTGGTTTGGATTGGATGTGCTTGGCTGAGCTAAAACAGCACAACGATCGGAGCCTGTCGTACAATCCGGGTCGGTAGGGCTCAGGCTGTATTTACTGGGATCGCTGAGCTGTGATGGGGTCCCGTTAAAAACGTACCAGGATGCCGCAAGTGGAGTGACCGTTTGGGCTGCTTTGCTGGCCAATGCACCGCCAATACCTAAAACAAAGGCTAAGGCAATGAATACTGATTTGGAACTTTTCATGATATGGAACGCTTTTTTGCTAAAAAACGAACGAAAAACTTTAATGGATAAAATGTGCCTACTCTTTTCGCAGGTTTTCGGCTTACCCTGTTGGATCATGAGGAGGGGCTATCCTGGTTTTGAGGCGTTTGAGGATGATGGGACGACCAAGGCGATCAGGTTCAGGAGTATAAAGACCCCGTTAAATACAAGGTGGGTGGCCCAGGACATATGGCTGATGATACCTCCGCAAGAGCAGGGGATTTTGTCCCAAAAATGAAGCAGGACCAATGATATATACGCTGTAAAAATGGTCAGCAGACCGATAGAAAGAAATAACCCTATCCGTTGCGTACGCTGAAATGAAAGCAGCAGGGCGACGATTATTTCGCTGGTTGGAAGACCGTAAAGTAACAGGGCCGCCACCTGTGAAGGAAAGGCCTGGCGGTAAAGCTGGCCACGGAAGGCTTCAAAGATGAGGAGTTTGCTGACCGCCGCGTAGAGGAATAAGATGATGAGCAATGCGGATACTAAAGATTGAATGATAGTTTTCATAATAAGACGATTGGCAGAACAAAATAAACGTCCTGGTCCATGTGAAAACAGTAGGAATTAGGTACTATACCCTTTTTGATGAATGAAATGATGGATGCGGAATACGAATTTTTACCAGAACTTTTTCTAAGAGCGCCATATTATAGCTTTGCCAGATATGACCTGGAAAGGTTGTCGGAAGTTCTTGCTGATCAGGTGTTTAGAAACGCGCTATGGTTGGCAAGTCCGGCTTTTTACCGGCAGTTACAATCAAATGATTTTGATTTTCATAGTTTGCTGGAAAAAGAAAAAAACACCCTGTACAAATATTATAACCGGATGTGTTTTCGACCAACTCCGTTTGGGGGCTTTGCGTCCTTCACCAATCTGGATTGGGAGAATGGCGGAACGGTGTATCTGGAGAATGAGGAACAGGTACGCCTGCATTTGCTTCCCGACCAAGGACTGATTTCAGGACTAAATGAATCCGTTGATGATCAGACCAGCGAAACGCTCCTTACGAAAAACCCAACCCTGTATCGTTTTGGCGGTGAGTTCCGGTTCATTAAATCAAGCCTGGACAGCAAAGGACGATACCATTTTACGGTAGATGCTTTTAAAGCGGAGCCATTTTATCAAAAGATCATCGCCCTCTTCAAGGATGGCTATTATCCTGCCGGCCAACTCAAAGCATGGATCCTGAATTACCTGGAGTGCACGCAGGAAGAAGCAGACGGGTACTTGGCTTTTTTATTGAAAGAACAAATTCTTTTCGGGCCATCTGTAGGGCAAATTATTTATCAGCAACACGATGGTAATTCATGTGCTAAAGTACCCGGTTTAGATGAACTTTGGCAGGAAACAAGGCAAACCCCCATCCGGGAATCCGGGGCGCTGGTCAGCTTGTCAGAAAAGATAAGGGAATTATTGCCGAGAAGTGAAAAACGGCCGGATCAGTTATTCTATGCAGCGCTGGAAAGGCCGCTCAAATCCGGCGGGCCGGGTTTTGATGACCGACAGGACCTAAAATTGGGCATTAATGTATTACAATGCTTATCCACACCAGGGACCTCCATCGCGCTCCGTCAATTCATAACAGCATTTAAGGCTAAGTATGATTTGGAAAAGGTGCCCTTGTTGAAGGCTTTGGATCCGGATGCAGGCATTAATTACAGTAATCTCCTGGAGGGTATCACAGCGCATGATGTGCTTAAGGACCTTAGGTTCCCTGTAGAGACGAAGATCCAACAGTCTTATGAATGGACTGCTATACACAAACTGTTGTTCAAAATCTGGCGGAATACAGACAGAGACCATTATGCACCTTTGCAGCTCAAAGAAAGTGACCTGTTGGACCTGGGAAAAACCGGCCGGATGCCATCACCCCCCACGCTTGCTATTCTGTACCGGAAGACTGAAAATGAGCTGTTGATCGAACATGCCGGTGGTGCCACCGCTGTATCCCTGATTGGGCGCTTTTCTATGTTTAGTGAACAGACGCTCGAGCTTGCCAAGCAAATAGCAGCGGCAGAACAGGCCGGTCATGAGGGTCTTGTATTTGCGGATATTTCCCAATTAACAGATCAGCATGTGGATAATATCAACCGGAGAAAAAAGATCTATGCTTATGAAATTCCACTGAATGTCTATTCTTCTTTTGATTACAAGACCCAGATCAGACCGGAGGATCTGTATCTTTCTGTTCTGAATGGTGAATTGATTTTGGAATCAAAACGGTTAAAAAAAAGGGTTATACCAAGACTGTCGACAGCGTACAATTATCATCATAATGAACTGGCGGTGTTTCGTTTACTTTGCGATTTGCAATACCAGGGATTAAATACCAATCTTTCTTTGGATCTGGAACAGTTTTTCCCGGATATGGACTTTTACCCCAGAGTTTGTATCGGGCATGTCATATTGAGTTGTGCCCGTTGGAGATTTACGGTGCCTGAATTACAATTTTTGTTTGATGAACAGGAGCCTGACTATTTTAGACGGGTCCGTGAATTCCGGACACGTTACCAGTTACCCCAAAGGGTAAGTATGGGTCAGGGCGATCAGCAATTGGTATTTGACCTGAGTAACCGGGAGGAAGCCATATTTTTTTTAAAGTGTATTAGTGGGCTAAAAAAAGTGATCATCCAGGAATACTTATTACCCGATCGCTCAGTAAAAACGGGAAACCGACCCATGGCAGGCCAATATGTAGCGTTTATGAAACATGGGCAGCGTATTTATACTACTCCCCAAAAGATGAGTTTTAACGATTCGAAGAAAGCGCCTCGTAGCTTTCAATTAGGTTCCGATTGGATTTACCTCAAGATTTATTGCACGCCTGAATCCGCCGATTTGATCTTGTTACATGCTTTGTGGCCATTTCTGATAAAAAACCGAAAGCATATCAAAAAGTGGTTCTTTATCCGGTTTAATGAAAACGGGTATCATTTGCGGGTCCGGTTAAATGTAGAAGAGGAAAATATAGGACATTTGCTCGCTGCCTTCAAAAATCAGTTACATGCCCGCGGACATAAACAGCTGATCAAAGAACTACAAGGCGATACCTATCGGAGGGAACTGGAAAGATATGGGGCAGATATGATCCATTTGGTTGAGCAGTATTTTGAAGCCAGTAGTAATTTTGTATTGAAATTGCTGAAGGAAAGAAGAAAAGGACAAACTTTCTTAACGGAATATGATGCTGGTTTTTTTAGCGCTTTTCATGTGATCAACTGTTTCCTTGATGGGCCCATATTGATCAAAGTCCTCACTGGTAATATGGCGGAGCAATTTCTATCGGAATTTAAAGCGAATAAAGAATTGCGAAAGGACATGGATGCAAAATACAGGGCAATGAAAGCCGATTTAACTGGTTTACTGGAAAACCCGCTGACAACTATTTTGTCCAGAGAACTTCATGTTGAATTTAAAACTTTGATTGATCAAACTAAGATTATCGCGGCAGCGACGATCAATAAAACCCTGGAACAGAAAAGTAAATTATTTGCTGATCTGATCCATATGCACCTTAACCGCACGTTCAGGAGCAATCAAAGATCCCTGGAATTGCTGGTCTATTATTGTCTGCATAAGTACATGAGTTCTAAAACAGTCAGGTTAGAGCGGAATATCTATTCAGCGTGATTTTTTTTACCGCTTGAAAAGGAGGCCTTTATTTTTTGATGAAAATCTTTACGATGAGTTCTTCCAATAGGCAATATGGCATGATCGGTCATGATTACCAGGCTATATTCCAATGTGGCAATATATTGGTGATTGACAATATAGGACTTATGAATTCTGGAAAAAACAGTGACTGGTAATCTACTGAGTATTTCACTGAGACTCATGTAAGAGGTGATTTTCTGTTCTTTGACGTATATCTCGACAAAATTCAAAGCAGCAACGATATAATGGATCTCGTGGATTTGAATACGCGTAAATTTGTTCTGTGTGCCGATTCTGACAAACAAGAATGGCTCCTGTGCAATATCAGTCGCGTTAACCAATGCAGGACTTTTTCTGATCTTTTGAATGGATTTTAAAAACCGTTCATAACTGATGGGCTTTAATAAATAATCAACAGCTTCTTTTTCGAAAGCCTCCAGCGCATACTCCCTGTGAGAAGTGGTGAAAATAACATTTGTATAATTATTGACTAATCCCGCGAATTCAAGACCCGATAGTTCGGGCATGTCCACATCAAGGAAAGTAATATTTGGGGGAATACCAGAAGATACTTCCTCCAGTGCTTTCAACGGATTGGTTGATGACCCAACCAACTCAAGTCCGGTTGTTTTGGAAATAAATCCATTTAATATTTCGATAGCATGAAATTCATCATCTACGATATAACAGGTCTGATTCATAAACTAACATTTAAAGTCGTTTCAAAGAAGTCGTCAGTATCAAACAAATTCAGTAGGTATTTTTCCGGATAAGCAAAATTCATCCGGGTACGGATGTTTTGAATTCCAATACTGCTGTTTCGTTTATAGTCACTCTTCGCCCTTTTAAGATTTCGCGTAAAGTAGTTCAACTCACCTTGTTCAGTAACTGTAATTCGTAGTATGGCAGGGTGCAGTTTAACCTTTAAATTTCCATGTTTGAACAGGTTTTCAGTAAGTGTAAACAAAATAAGAGGGATGATATCATGTTTTCCCATATCACCTTGTATTTGAACGTCTAAGTAAAGTGGTTCATCATATCGTTGACGGTTAATTTCAATCAGGTTATGGATTTGTTCTATTTCACTTTTCAACGTGGTTTTACCGTCTGTTCCTGTAGCCTCCAAACTAAAACGCATAATATCGGACAATAACAGGACGCTATGTGAGGCTTCAGGTGAATACTTATGGACACTATTATAGATGAAATTTAGGGAGTTAAACAGCATATGCGGATTGATCTGTTGTTGCAGATAGGCATTGCGTGTTTCTGATAATCTTATTTCAATTTCAGATTTTTCATGTAGGATTTGTAGTTGATTTTTCTCCGCCTCCAGGGATTGTTTACGATAAAAAGCGATATGGTCTGCTGCCCAATAAAACGTTGCGAGCGTAGCAAAGTAACCTGTTCTGAACAAGTTTGTTATTAGAAATGCCTTAAAATGTTTTACCTGGTCAAGCAAAGTCGGCTGGGCACTCTCAAAAATATATTTGGAAAAGAATTTTATAGTTAGGTTTCCTCCAAACAGTAGTAAGAAGAATAAGATGCCTTTGATATAATTTGTTTCTTTCTCTCTAAAGGTAAAATTGAGCACGCTCACATGTAGGTAGAAAAAAACAATGTTAATGGTATAATAAAACAGGTATATGTACAACGGTTCAAGCCGTCCCGACGAATAATAAGTTAGGAACAGTTCATAACAAATAAATAATGTCCAGCAGGAAGCATGAATAAAAAGTATTCTATTAAAATGAAAGTTTACGTTAGCATTTTTATGAAATAAGGACTCCATTGTCGTTGGTATATCTAATCCGGTCGTTGATATATAAAAGTTGCGCTTTGCATTATTCAAACTATTAATTTAAATAAAAAAAGTCATATGAACACATTAAACAAACATCCAAGGAAAAAAGAGACCAATTCTGTTTATGCATACATACTTGGAAAAGGTAAACCGATGCCTACTGAAACAGAGCCAACAACTTTAACAACAGTATCAACCACTCATGTTTTAAATAAGTAACTATTTGGTCTTTTTGATATTTATGAATACGTAAACATGATGTTGCGAGATGAATTGAACGCGCTAAAAAAGCTGGTAAATGATCTGCCACTAATCGAACCGGAAAGCGATACATTTACCGCCATAAGGACGATAAATACTTTGCAAGCTATTAAAATGGCCTGTGGATGGGTGAAAGATGGCTGGTTGAAAGCGTTTTTTTCGGAAGCTCCTGATCACAGCCTGCGACGTTATTTTTATTATCATTTAGAGGGTATTAGCAAAATTGCTGATACCCTTTTTCACGCTATGCAAAGTAATGATCTTATTAGTTATGATCAGGAACTACTAATCGAGATTGATGATCAGTTATTAACCCTGATCCTTCATTTAAAAAAGCATCATAAACGCTTTTTTAATGATGAAGCTAATTCACCCATTTTATGGCGGAAAAAGATACTTCACGAAAATGAAGATATCAGCACATGGCTGATCAATAAATTAGAGGAATCCGATCTGCCGGTTGAGCAGACTGCTACGATCATTTGCTACCTGAGAGAGATGATGAACGCGGACAGTGGCGGATTTTATACTTTTCATTCTTTAAATTATTACGAGGGGTTTATCAGCGCACTGACGTTGGCTGTGGAAGATGTTGACTTGAACGAAGCTGAGTTAAACCGGCAATTAACAGCACTGAATTTTAATAATTTGGCTTATGTTGATTATCGCTACAATCAAATTGAAAGTCAGCTGCATTCCATGGCAATACCACAGGAAAAGGTCTTGTTATTGCTTGAAGAAAGGAATCGGCTGAAATCAATATCCGTCTATGGAAATCACCTGTGCCACACCCGCTTTCCTTCCATAACTGCCCTGTTGGATAAATGGTTATGTGAGCAGATTATTCATATAGAGGAACAAAATCGCCTGGAATTCGAAAATGAATCAAGCCCCGCTCAAACTAAATTGTTTCTCAACCTGTCTGTAGCTCAAATTGCTTGCCTGCTCCGGGTTTTATATGAAGCGGACTGCTTCGGTGGTACTCCTTTAACGGAGGTTATTAAATTTGTTACTCAAAACTTCAGCTCCAAGAAACAGGCGGCAATCTCCATAGGGGGGCTTAGCAAGGAGTATTACAGTACCACCCAGGTAACCGCCGGCAAAGTGATCGTCTTTTTTCAACGACTAATCGTCATACTCAAACGTATTTTCTTCCCCCTGCTGGTTGTAGCAAGTATAATATTTGGTGTTTGATCAGGAATTTGCTCAATTCACCCAGCCAGGTATAGGTGAAATTATCCTTATTAAATAAATCTTCCGGCACGGTGTCTACGATATCCTGCAGCGTTTGATAGCCCATCAGCCGACTTTGCATTTTAAATTGTTCGCTAAAATCAAGGATTTGGATGGGGTTTCGGAGGATTTCTTTTGCTTCCATGGGTTTTAATCGAATTCTTGAATAAATATAATAAAATTCATTTTTGTATCCAATTGGATGGTTCCTTTTGGGGGTAATATTTGCTATGTTTTTTGATTTATTTTACGGCATGACCAGCCGGCGTTCCAAAAAGAATGAAGATCCTTATGTTACCCATATTCTGGAAAAGGTAGGTAACAGACTAAAGGCTTTGCGCAGGGAACGGGGAATCTCTAATTATGAAAAGTTCGCTAATGAACTAAATATTTCCAGGTCTCAAATCGGGCGGTATGAAAAAGGAGAGGATTTGAAAATGTCAACACTCATCAGGATTTGTCAGGAATTGGAGATTTCATTGGAAGAGTTTTTCAGGCGGTTTGACGTGGAATAATGATGGTTTTTTTAGCGGAAACGTTAAAGAGAGGTGAACTTAAATAGCTTGTTGCCCTGTTGCGTTGGACTTTAGTCTCCTGCCTATTGCTGTTTCAGCAAAATCATATCCCGGCTTGATTCAAATTCAGAATTTTAACATCATGATCAAGATCAAAAATGAGGAAGTTATAAAGGCTTTTGGAAAAAAGCTGAGACAGCTACGTATCTCTAAAGGTTTATCACAGAAAGAATTGGCCAGTTTAACGAAGATCCCATTGTCCCAGGTTGGCAGAATCGAGCGGGGAGAGATCAATGCTACCTTAAGCACGATGAATGCTTTGTCCTCGGCCCTGAATATTTCGGTCAGTTTGTTATTGAAATTCGATTAAAATGGCGTAGCAGGACTTTAGTGGAATGTTGTATGGGATAAGTCCGGATCCTGATCTGTCGTTGGTCCGGATAGATGGGGAGGACTTAAGGGTAATTTTCGATAACAGAAAGGAAGCACTATAAATTACGATAAAGAATTTATTTAAAGTCCGTTCCGACGGATGCGCCGCTCTCTTAAACAAGTGGGTTCGTATTGGTTTTTAAATAGGCTGATGGTGAAATTATAGATCAATCACTTCTTTGGTGGGGACTCAGCCAGACGTGACACCCATTAATTATAATTCCCGAAAGCATTTATTAGATTTTGTCATACCCCATAATTGAATAAAGTATATCATCATAAATATTGATTGAATCGTATTTTTAATCTACTTATAGCAATAAAAGGATAATAATAGCTTTTTGAAGCGAATTCTTTGCTCATATATGTTAATAAATATTATGTATATTTTATTTTAATCTGAATAGTATTCTCTTTACATTTATTGCGGTTGACAGCGGCTTAGCTTGGTTACTTCTGGAATGGTTTTTAGATTCTGGATATAAAGGTTTTGTTTTGCGGAGACTACCTGAATCTGTATTACATACTTCAGCAGCAGTGGTATACCCGCCTTTTGGCATAACCATCACGCAGTGGTCGTGTTTGCTGTGTTTTTCTTCAGGTTCAATTCACGAATAGCATTGGTTTTTATATAACATATGGCAGAGATAGGGCTAATTACAGATGGTTACATCGATGAGGTTATCAAGTCATCCGATGTGTATGATCTTGGTTTGAATAAAGCACTGGGTGTGAAGCTGCGTGAACTGGTCAAGCTGTTTCGGGCCTGTGCGAAGCAGAAGGCATCGGTTTTCCTGACCGATACGTTTAATCCTGGGGCTCTGGATCTGACCTATCATGAAGATATGAATTTACGCAGCTGGCCCCCGACGGCCAATAAGGGTTCCTATTACTTATTCCGTCAGAATGAGCAGGAGCGGATCTATACGGCTATACCTTCGGACACCGGGGAGATGACATATACCTTGCCTGTTCCCTGGACCTGCAGGATGCGGAGGGTAACCGCTTTTATTACCGGTTTAAGGTTAAGATGCAGAATTCAGCGGATTTATTGAACCTAGTGGATAGGGAATTAAAAGTCTGAATGATTTATGTGAAAAGCATATCAAATTAATTATGAGCGCTACCTATAATTGGGCCTACAGGCCGGGTATATATAATAAATATGCATTGTTAATACCTAATACAGCTGATAATATCAGGCCCGATGGGTATTGTTATGTTGCTTTATTTGGTAATGATATTTCTGGAAATGGTAGTAGGTTATACCCTTTGCGAACAATAGATAAATGTGTTGCAGTATTAGGGGGCACAGGAACAATGATTTTTGGCCCAGGAGTATATAGAGAAACGGCTTTTAGTACGGTGTGTACAGCTATAATACTTGTTGGGGATGGAGATGTTACATGGGATTTATCTGATATAAATACTTCGTTTATTACAAATTTTAATTATATCACCAGCTGGTACAACCTAAAATTTATAGGTAATGGATTAAATAGCATTTCATCCCGTCCTTATGTTACAGATAACAATAACTTTATAGATTGTCAATTTATTAATACAGTTCCCTTCAGTGACTCGGGGCCCTACAACCCCGTACCTGCTTTAATTCAAAAATGCATATTTAATGGATTTATAAATTCTCTTCAACTTCGTGCAGTTGGCAGTGGTATCTCGCCTTTTGTATATAAAAATACTAATTTTTTTAATCTGCAATATCTGTTGCTGATGGGGACATTGACATCGGCCCCTGACTACATTTACCAAAATTGCATTTTTTACAAGTGTAACATTGTTATCGGTAGTGCGTATTTATGCACCTTTATAAAAAACTGCCTGTTTTATGAATGCAATATAGCTTTTAGTGATCCGGGAAAAGGTGGTTTAGTATATCCAAATACCCCGGTAGGGTATACATTTTATAGTGATATAAATACATTACGATCGGCACTGTCCATAATGTATAGTATTCCTACGCCATTGCCGGGTTGTATCATAGCCGATCCTTTATTTAACAATCCATCGATTGGTGATTATACGTTACAGTTTAACAGCCCGGCGAAGAACCTGAGTTATTTTGGAACTTATGTGGGAGCTAAGTCTATAGCGCAGGCGATCAAGGTAAGCGGTACAGAGAGTACAGGAGGCTTCGATTTCTCCAGCGTGGTCAATCTAACGATCGCAGATGACAGTATCACACTGAGCAACCCGGCATTGGACGGGAAAATCGATACGCGGGTTATTGTTAACTTACTGGGGCGCGAACTGGCGAGTTTACCATCTTATGGCTTCAATGCGGACCGGAACGGTCAGTATATTGACAGCATAGCGGACCTGGCCACCAACACCCAGGGAGCTGGGGCAACGCTGCTGATACCGGTTCCCTATCTGGTGGAAACGGGGGTGATCACCTATAACGGTGTGGTGTACCAGGCTGGGGAAAGGTTTACGACGGTAACGGGTCAAACCACGTTTACGACGACGGCATCGGGTGTGGTGCGGGAAATCCTGGAGGCACCGCAGCGGCATACCGTGCTGGCCCGTTTCAGTGATGGCGGGGCGGCTGTTGCCGCAGGCAGTGCCCTGACCAGTGGCTACTGGTATTTTGTCCAAAGCGGTTCGGTTACTTATAACGGTACGGCTTATACTGCAGAGCAGGTGTTCAAAGCGATCGATACGCATGCCTTTTCTGGATCAGGGAGTGTCATCACCGCGATGTCCACAGAAAGCTACCAGCATTATGAGTTGGGCAGTAAACCGACCTCGAACAATATCGGTGATTCACGCACAGGCGCAATTATCCGGGGGAACGGGGATCCCGCCTATGTACGTGGAGGCTTGGGTGTCCAGGAGTTTCCCATCACGGCAAAATTTATCCAGGTAAGTTATATTATTAAAGTCAATAATTTGAAACCATAATGGCCTATTCAGTTGTAAGCGGCGAAATATTGCCCGGAGTTTTATATGTGATTGCAAGTACACAAGCGGTAACCTATAATGGGATTAGCTATATCAGCGGACAGACGTTCCGGGGAATAATCGGTGTCGCTACGTTTACTGGTAGTGGGGAGGTAAATGAAATACAGGAGTTGTGGGGCGGCGCACTGGAGCAGGTGGAGAACGGTACTGATTTGCCTGCGGTGTTTGCGGAAAATACCTTATTAAAAGGAATGGCAATCGAATTTGTGATGAACGAGGAAGAAAAGATCGTGCATGAGGTTACCCGGATAACGGGTTTTTCTTTGGAACTGATAGATTACCCATTCTTTTCCTTTGCGATCACGGAAACCCGGTTGTAACGGGCAGTGAACAGATCAAAATAAAGAGAGAATCCATCAACGAACGGCATAATTAAATAAATAATATGGCACAGATACCACCTATTGAAGATACCTATATTGATGACATTATCAAAACCCAGGGTGTCTATAATCCCAATTTGAACAAGACGCAGGGTATAAAGCTGCGGGAACTGGTTAAATTATTAAGGGACAGGCTAGAACAGGAGGCTGCAGGGCTTTCGGATGGCAAAGTGGATAAACAAACCGGTTACCAGCTGAGCCAGGAAAACTATTCACCGGAGGAGAAAAGTAAACTGGGTGGCTTACGCGAGCATTTCCGTGGTTATTATGTGACGGTGGCAGCTTTAACGGCCGCTGTATCAACAGGTACAGTGGGTGACTATGCGTTTGTAGACCAGGGGGCGGCCGCCGATGCGCAGCTGTATATCTGGGATAGCAATGATAATAAATGGGTTTTGAGTTCGGCTGGAGGCAGCATCGCGGAAGCAACAGAACAAAATCCGGGTATTATTGCGCTAGCCACGATTGCGCAGGCCTTGGCGCGTACGGATGATGAGCGGGCGATGACAGCTTTAAAAACGATCAGTTTGATCCTGGATGAGAAAAAACTGGTGAGCTACCAGATTGCGCCGGTATCGCTGAACGAGGTATCTATACTGATGGAGAACGCCGGGCAGGTGAACAGTGCGCTGATAGCGGGAGCCAGTAACCTGAAACTAAAAGCGGGCTTGTCTGGGATCTATCCATCGGGTAACCAGGTCTATCCTTTTGCTTATGTCGCAGGTGACCGGGTTTTTATGACCTATAACTATGATGACCTGAACAATGCCAGTTGTAATATCAAACTAAAATGTAAAGATAATTGATCATGAGCGCAAGCTATAACTGGAAATATCAATCAGGAACATTATTGAACGATCCTATTTTAAATAGATTAGGCATAAATGGTAGTATACCGGTAACCGCTGATAATATTAAACCAAATGGTTTTTGTTATGTTGCTTTATTTGGTAATGACGCTACCGGAAACGGGAGTAGGTTATATCCATTTCGGACAATAGCAAAAAGTATATCTTTAGGCTTTGCTGTCATCATTATGGCAAGCGGGGTTTACAGGGAGGCGGCCCTGCAAACAGCTGCTTGTTTATTGGGAGATGGTGACGTTATCATAGATGGAACACTGATCAATCATTACGTATTTAGTGGTATAGGTGGTTACGATGCGAGATCGTATAATATATCTTTTCGTGGATTTACCGGATTCAAAGAAGGTGATGATTATGCCAACACCCATGGAAATTCGGTATTTGATGGTTTAAGCCCCGGGGGGATGTCTTATAATGGCTTTAGGGGGACTCACATTTTGACCAACTGTATACTGAAAAATAGTTTACTTTGGTTTGATGGTGGCAGTTTAGGCGATAATTTAAGGCTAAGAAATATTGAAAATTGTACTTTTTATCGTACCAATGCTATTTTTAGAACCAGTACTTTTAATGAGTTGAATGCGGTAAACAATTGCATATTTTACCAATGTAATATCCATTTTGGGTCTGTACCGGATTATATTGATTATAGCCTATTCTTTCAATGCAACTTTAAATTTGAAGAACAAACGGCAATTCCTGATTTCACCAGGCTGACCTACCCATCTGTTCCCGAGGGGTATACCTATTATGATAATGCCGTCGATTTAAGAACAGCTGCGATTAATGCTTTTGGCGGAAATCCCTTGGTGCATTGTGATCTTGCCGACCCTTTATTTAACAATGTATCGATAGGGGATTATACGCTACAGTTTAACAGCCCAGCAAAGAACCTGAGTTATTTTGGGACTTATGTGGGAGCTAAGTCTATCGCTCAGTCGATCAAGGTAAGCGGTACGGAGGGAACAGGTGGTTTTGAACTAAGCAGCGCGGTCAATCTGACGGTAACCAATGACAGCATTACGCTGAGTAACCCGGCTTTGGACGGGCAGATCGATACGCGGGTTATTGTCAATTTGCTGGGCCGCGAACTGGCGGATTTTCCATCTTATGGCTTTAATGCGGACCGGAACGGTCAGTATATTGACAGTATAGCGGACCTGGCCACAACCACCCAGGCAGCAGGAGCAACGCTGCTTGCCCCGGTTCCTTATTCGGTGGAAACCGGGGCGATCACCTATAACGGTGTAGTATACCAGGCTGGGGAAAGGTTTACCACAGTAGCCAGTCAGACCACGTTTACGACGACAGCATCGGGTGTGGTTCGGGAGATCCTGGAAGCGCCGCAGCGGCATACGATTCTAGCCCGTTTCAGTGATGGTGGAGCGGCTGTTGCCGCGGATAGTGCCCTGGTTAGTGGTTACTGGTATTTTGTCCAGAGTGGTTCGGTTACTTATAACGGTGTTGCTTATACTGCGGGACAGGCGTTCAAAGCGATCGATACGCATGCTTTTTCAGGCTCCGGTAACGTGATCACCGCGATATCCACGGAAAACTATCAGCACTATGAGCTGGGCAGTAAGCCGACCTCGAACAATACCGGTGATCAGCGCACGGGTGTCATTATCCGGGGAAACGGGGACCCTGCGTATGAACGTGGCATACTGGGTATCAAGGAATTTTCGATCAGCGCTAAGTTTATCCAGGTGAGGTATATCATCCGGGTTAGTAATTTAAAAGGATAATAAATTTTTAAATAAATTAATCATGGGTGCTACTTATAATTGGGCTTACAGACCGGGGCTTTCAAATAAATACGATGTTGTTATCAATAACAGCGATGATGATACACGTCCTTCAAACGCGGTTTATGTCGCTTTGTTTGGTAATGATATTACCGGAAACGGAAGCAGGCATTATCCCTATAGAACACTAAAAAAAGCGGCTCTATTGGGTCAGGTTTTTATCATAGCCGCTTCTGGTGTATATAGAGAATCTTCACCACTGCAAAATAGTAATCAATTGATTGGAGATGGTGATGTTACACTCGATACCACCAATGCTTCGTACTCTATCGGCAATGGCTATGTTTTTTGGATTTATAATTGCAGATTGAGAGGAGCGACATTTCTTACTACGGCTACTTATCGAAATCCGATAATAGATTGCATCCTGGAAGGAGTAAGTCCCAATGGTGCTCAGGAAAACCAGGCCAATCAACAAGAGATGCAGTATTGTTTGTTTACCAATTCCAATATGGCTTTTGGAGAGGGTGAAAATGCTTTTAACCCAAGTAATTACAAGAAAAATAACACGTTTTATAAATGTACTATATTTTTCAGAATACCGTCAATTGGAAATACGGGACTATATCAGAATTCCATTTTTTATAATTGTAATATCCAATTTATCAATTTTCCTCAATACCTGGATTATTCTATTTTTTACAATTGCACTTTTCAGATACTCAGTACGGACCCGCGGTCACTGTATCCAACGACATTTTATCCGGTAATCCCTTCCGGTTATGTGTATTATGATACCATCAATGCTTTAAAAGCAGCAGTAAATGAAGTATATGGGAATGATAATGTTTTTAATCACTCCATCATAACCGATCCTTTATTTAATAACCCATCGATTGGTGACTATACGTTACAGTTTAACAGCCCGGCGAAGAACCTGAGTTATTTTGGAACTTATGTGGGAGCTAAGTCTATAGCGCAGGCGATCAAGGTAAGCGGTACGGAGAGTGCCGGAGGTTTTGATTTTTCTAGCGCGGTGAATTTAACGCTAGCAGATGATCGTATTACGCTGAGCAACCCGGCATTAGACGGGCGGATCGATACACGGGTTATCGTCAATCTGCTGGGTCGTGAATTGGCGAGTCTGCCGTCTTATGGCTTCAACGCGGACCGGAACGGTCAGTATATTGACAGCATAGCGGACCTGGCTACCAGCACCCAAGTAGCTGGGGCAACGCTGCTGATACCGGTTCCCTATCTGGTGGAAACGGGGGCGATCACCTATAACGGCGCGGTTTATCAGGCTGGGGAAAGGTTTACGACGGTAACGGGTCAAACCACGTTTACGACGACGGCATCGGGTGTGGTGCGGGAGATCCTGGAAGCACCGCAGCGACATACGGTGCTGGCCCGTTTCAGTGATGGCGGGGCGGCTGTTGCCGCAGGCAGTGCCCTGACCAGTGGCTACTGGTATTTTGTCCAAAGCGGTTCGGTTACTTATAACGGTGCGACTTATACTGCAGAGCAGGTGTTCAAAGCGATCGATACGCATGGCTTTTCTGGATCAGGGAGTGTGATCACCGCGATGTCCACAGAAAGCTACCAGAATTATGAGCTGGGCAGTAAACCGACCTCGAACAATACCGGAGATCAGCGCACGGGCGCCATTATCAGGGGGAACGGCGACCCTGCTTATGATCGCGGCGGGATGGGTGTCAAAGAGTTTCCCATCACGGCAAAATTTATCCAGGTAAGTTATATTATTAAAGTCAATAATTTGAAACCATAACAGAAACTTGGCTATAAAAAATAGGAATATTATTAAATGAATGTACTAAACGGATATGGATTAAAGACAAATAGGAAGCAATTTATCAAGTGCATAATTAAATAAGCAAAATATGGCAGAGATACCACCTATTGGAGATACCTATATTGATGACATCATCAAAGCGCAAGATGTTTATAATCCCGGGCTGAACAAGAGGCAGGGTGTAAAATTGCGAGAGTTAATTAAACTATTAAGAGACAGACTGGAACAGGGGATCGCCAGGCTTTCGGATGGTAAGGTAGATACGCAAACCAGTTACCAGCTGAGCCAGGAAAACTATTCAACGGAGGAGAAAAGCAAATTGGGTGGCTTACGCGAACACTTCCGGGGTTATTATGTAACGGTGGAAGCCTTAACAGCAGCCGTGCCAGCAGCAACAGCAGGTGACTACGCGTTCGTCGACCAGGGCGCGGCAGCCGATGCGCAGCTGTATATCTGGGACAGCAGTGATAATAAATGGGTCCTGAGTTCAGCGGGAGGCAACGGAGCAGAATCCGGGTATTATCGCGCTGGCTACGATCGCGCAGGCGCTGGCCTGTACGGATGATGAGCGCGCGATGACGGCGCTCAAGGCAATCAGCCTGATCCTGGATGAGAAAAAACTGGTGAGCTACCAGATCTCACCGGTATCGCTGAACGAGGTATCCATACTGATGGAGAACGCTGGGCAGGTGAACAGTGTGCTGATTGCGGGAGCAAATAACCTGAAATTAAAAACGAGCTTATCCGGGACCTATCCGTCAGGTACCCAGCCCTATCCGTTTGCTTATGCCGCAGGCGACCAGGTTTTTATGACCTATAATTATGATGACCTGAACAGTGCCAACTGCAATATTAAATTAAAATGTAAGGATAATTAATCATGAGTGCTACCTATAATTGGGCCTATAGGCCTGGCGTAAATAATAAATATGGATTGTCAATACCTGATACAGCCGATAATATCAGGCCTGATGGGTATTGTTATGTCGCTTTATTTGGCAATGATATAACTGGAAATGGTAGTAGGCTATATCCGTATAAAACGCTAAGTAATGCTTACGCTGCTGTTGGAAGAGTACCATTTATATTGAGTAGTGGGGTATATCGTGAACCTACTCCAATCAATATTACTATTGTAGGAGATGGTGATGTTGTATTTGATGGAACTCAAATAGGAGAACTGGTCCTTCCCTACTGTAGCAATATAAAATTTAGAAATGCAAATAATTCATTTAATACATTTAAGAGTAGTTTAATCGATTGCTCTTTTGATAATTGTTTTGATTGTTTTCAAAATAGTTCCAGTAACCCGTATAATAATTGGATTAATACGGTATTCAGCAATTTAAGAGGGAGCTCAGCCAAACTTTACTTAAACTACAGAGCTCAGGTAAATACCAATAAGAACCTTACTTTTTATAATTGCTCTGGGATCGAATTTTTAGGTTCGGATTTTATTGATAATAATAATAATTATATAATGCATAGCTGTGATATATGGTTTCATCAAGCTAGCTGCCTAAGCTATTCTTTATTTTATAATTGTAAATTTAAATTTGGCGGAACTGAGCCCTCGACTCCTGATGACTATATTTCATACGATAATATAGATGATTTAAAAGAAGCCCATTTATCCTCATTTCCTTTACTACAGAGTAATTTCAAAGGTTGTATCATAGCCGACCCCTTATTTAATAACCCATCGATTGGGGATTATACCCTGCAGTTTAACAGTCCAGCTAAGAACCTGAGTTATTTTGGGACCTACGTGGGCGCTAAGTCTATAGCCCAGGTGATCAAGGTGAGTAGTACGGAGAGTACAGGCGGTTTTGATTTCTCCAGTGCGGTCAATCTAACGATCGCGGATGACAGCATCACACTGAGCAACCCGGCATTGGACGGGCGGATCGATACCCGGGTTATTGTCAATTTGTTGGGCCGCGAACTGGCGAGCTTGCCATCCTATGGCTTTAATGCGGACCGGAACGGTCAGTATATTGACAGCATCGCGGACCTGGCCACAAGCACCCAGGCAGCGGGTGTGGCACTGCTGGTACCGGTTCCCTATCTGGTGGAGACCGGGGCGATCACTTATAATGGTGCAGTTTACCAGGCAGGGGAGAGATTTACCACGGTGGCGGGTCAGACCACATTTACCACGACGGCATCGGGTGTGGTTAGGGAGATCCTGGAAGCACCACAGCGGCATACGGTGCTGGCCCGTTTCGGTGCTGGCGGGGCGACGGTTACCGCGGGCAATGCCCTGGTCGGTGGCTACTGGTATTTTGTCCAAAACGGTTCGGTGGTCTACAATGGTGTGACTTATACTGCGGCACAGGTATTCAAGGCCATCGACACGCATGCCTTTTCGGGATCAGGCAGTGTGATCATCGCGATGTCCACGGAAGCTTACCAGCACTATGAGCTGGGCAGCAAACCGACTTCAAACAATACCGGAGATCAGCGCACGGGCGCGATTATCCGCGGAAACGGTGACCCGGTTTACGAACGTGGCGGGCTGGGTGTCAAAGAATTTCCGATCACGGCAAAATTTATCCAGGTAAGTTATATTATTAAAGTCAATAATTTGAAGCCATAATGGCTGTCCGTTGATGAACAACAGCAATTTTCCCGGGTTTCTGTAGTTTTTTTCCACCATAGGATTATCTTTTGAAGCTAAGCGGAAAGCCTAATTGCTCCGGAATAAGCTATATTTATTCGATGAATATAGCTTATTCAATCCCATCGGAGGTGTATCCTTGCCAAGCTGTACCACCAGCATGTAATGAATACCTGCCTTTAAATGGGAGGAGTTCGAAAATGAGGTGCTTGTATTGACAATGAATTTATTGGTAATATCCAGTTGGAAAGCGATATCCGGGTTGGATACTACGATATAATCCTTAGCAAAATTCTGTGAAATGATATGGGCGACTTTGTCCAGTTCCCTGGTAGCATCTTTGTTGTCACTGTAAATTTTAAATCCGTTTAAACGGCTGTTCTTACTCCATACGGAACCATTGATGCTATACTTTTTTATCCGGTAAGCAAAGGTGCCTATACCGTATAAAATGGAAATGCCTACAAAGGCAAAATATACATATTTAATTTTGGAAGCGGTTGTTGATGAATGGTTTAACAGATAAGGAATAATCAAAATGGTTACCGGTAAAAATAACCTGTCCTCGCCTGAAACGGCACTTTGCTTTACCGTAAAGACAAACCAGGAAGATACATATACGACAGCGGTGATCATAGCAAGCCGGAAAACGGCATCTTTTCCAAGTAAGTTACGGATACCGTTTTTTTCCCTGTATAAAAGATAGCCGGTGCCCATTAAGATCACCATCATGACCATACCCGCTATTTGTTGTGAAAGCGCTATTTTCTGATAGAAATTTCCATAGATACCTGATAAACTCAGCGAGGCAAATAAAACTTCCATTACAGGTAGAAAAATTCCGGTTATGATAGCTGACAATGTCATTAACAAACTGTCCCCCTGAGCGGGATTGGTTCCTAATCTCAGGAAAAAATAGTAGTTGAGTAAATTTGCTAAAACGAAGGGGAATAAAACAGAGAGTCTGGTGTATACAGGCGTATCGCTTCTTGTAGGGGTTATTTTGTTATCTACCTTATCATGGAAAAAGTATTCCGCTATTAAAAAAATATTCACCGCCAATTCAAATAACACAAAGCTGTTTTTAATAAACAAACCGGTGAAATTGAGCAGCGTGAGTAAAAATATTTTAAGTAGTATTTTTTGCGGGTAAGTTTTGCACAGCTGATAATAGGTATAGATATAAAATGGTGTATAAAAGAATAAGATGAGGTCGGAGGAATTGTATTGGATAAAGTAAATGTTTATAAATCTTTGCAGTAATAAGATCAATAAGGATAAAAGAATCGTTTTGTTTCCTAAGCTTGATAACTTAAATATTTTATAATAAAAGAGGCACCCGCCGGAAATCGAGGCAAACATCAGCAGGACGATGGATGAGCCGATACTGATGGAACATAATTTGGACAGCAAGTAGGGGATTTCGTATTGTCCCGGGGCCCACCAGGTTAATTCATGAGCACTTACATCGGTGCCATTCCCGGATAAATTTAAAAATTGGTTCCACTCGCCGCCATGAATATAATTGTGTAAACTGATCATGCCATTGATGGCGTCATTGCAAATTATAGGTTTATATATTAAACCCAGAAAAAGATATAACAGGCAAAGGGCGATTATACCAATTAATAAGGCTTTTTCTGTCTTATTTTTCATCTGTGGATAGGGTAATAAGGAACCACTAATTAACGACAATTTTGTTAAATGAGCCAGCGTATATTCGGTGATCATCCCAGGGGCAGGAATGAACGCTTTTAAAGGCTATTTTCATCAATTTTGAAGAATCGCCTATCTGTTCAATTTCATGAATAGATTTGATCTGAAATGTTCCGCCTTTTTTATCATTCAGGTTCTTTTGATATGTTATATAATACTTAATTTTAATTAAAGATTAATATGATATAAACATTTTATATAATATTTCGTTAATATTATATTTTTTAAGCTATCATTAGCCGTATGATTAAAGCTGTTTCTGCTGACAAGCCTTTAATACTGGACCTTTTATGCAGGTCATTCAACAATAACAAAAGTGTTAATTTCATAACCGGTAATAAGCCCAATCAGGAAAAGCGCATATATGCGCTAATGGATTATTCCTTTGAGGTCTGTCGTCTTTTTGGGGAAATATGGCTTTCCGATAATCGCGGGGCTTGCGCGTTGATTTTATACCCCCAAGAAAAACGTACAACGATACAGTCTATATGGTTGGATATTAAACTTATCGCCCAGGCGGTAGGTTTGAAAGGGATTTCCAGGTTACTGCATCGTGAAGCCGGGATAAAAAAAGTACAACCCAAGATCCCGATGATCTACCTGTGGTTTATTGGTGTTGATCCGGTGAAACAGCGTCAGGGAACGGGTAGTCAATTGTTATCGGAGATATTAGCCGATGCCTCCCAAAAAAGACTTCCGGTATATCTGGAGACTTCCACGTTGGGAAACCTCCCCTGGTATGAAAGCTTTGGATTTGAAATTTATGACCAGCTCGTACTGGATTATACCCTGTTTTTTTTAAAATACACCCTGGATTGAGTCAAGATTATGCTGGTATTCGGAACGCAAATCCATATCGTAACTTTTATTTTTATACTGCTGGAAACGGGTATGTTCATTTTCCAGTTTTTTTATTACCTGTTCCGTCCTCAGGACAAAAACCGTTTATGGTATTTTATATTATTATGCCTGTTGTTATTTTATAATATTACCGGTGGATTATTCCCTGATTCGAAAATAAACATCGCCATGACCACCCAGTATATGATCGCTTATGGGAGTGGTTTCCTGATGGCATCCTATTTTCCTTTCTACTTTTACAAAGCATTTGCTCTCCGCACACTCCGGTGGCATGCTTTATTTGGCGTTCTACTTTTTCTGATGTTACCTTATCTGCTGTTTTTTGTCATTATCTATGCCATCAATGAAAATCTTGATGTGGATATTAAATTTGGAGTGGTCATCCCTTTTCTTTACTCCCTGGTGCTCTTATGGCTCATATTGCGGGCCATTCACGAACATTACCAAGCCAGTAATAATCAGGCGTCTTTCATAGAGGAGATCGCGGTTTATGGAGCAGTTTCTCCATGGGCAGCGATGACTGTTTTTTCCTGGTTCCAGGTCAGCCAGTTGACGGAGGTTTTATGCACCAACCTGGGCTTTATCGTCATTACAATTATTTATATCCTGAAAGCCATCCGGGGGACAAGAAAAGAATACGCCGATCTGGTAGCCTTAAGGGCATACGGGCAGGAGCGATCCCCATTTTTCGAAACAAACTGCGTCACTTACGGTCTTACCAGAAGGGAAATCGAGATTGTTCAATTTATCCACAAAGGACTGAAGAATAAGGCCATCGCTGATAACCTGCATATCTCCGCGGGTACCGTTAAAAAACACATTGAAAATCTTTTTCATAAAACCCATGCCACCTCCCGTGTGGAACTGATCCATAAGTTGATTTTTGCGCCCGGACCCTGGATATAATTAATCATTTCCAGAAAAATATGATTAAAGACGTAGTTTGAATATGGCTAAATGCGTATTGTTTAAGCGATTACATACCCGCATTTTTGTTTGGATGTTAACCATTAATTAAGGAAGGCAATTTCAAATAATCATATGTTCGGCATTGATGATCTTTACTCACCAGGAATGCCGGATATCAGCTAAATAAATGATGATCCAGAAAGTTGATAACAGACTTCGGATACGCGAGATGCGAATAAGATTGACTGGTTTCACTCCAAAAGAGCAGTGCGAGTCCCTTACAGTTCCCCCGAACAGTATTTTATCAAATGATATACACAAACGGGGCTGCTTCTGATGATACGCAGTCATCCTGTTAAAGGTTTAAAAATCCATTATATCCCCCAAAAATGCCACGCCGTTTTATTTTTGGATATCCACCACCATATTGATAAATTATCCTTTAGCAGTTTCATATGTAATGAATACCGGAATAAACCAGGGCTGTCCGCAAACGGCCTGTATGAATAGGAAGAGTATGAGGGAAGATAATAGTTATCCTTTTACATGGATGGACGAAGTGGTGGAAGTGACGCTTCACCCGGGAATGGCGAGGGAAAAACCAAGGATCAATTACCTGGAAAAGGACCTTTCTGAGCAATTCCGGTTGGAGGCCGGCCGGATTTTTGCTGCCTTAAAAAGTCAGACATTTGGATTGTTTTCGAACCGGAAGGTACGCATCGTCGCTGATCGGTACTTAAGTGCGGTACAACTCTTGCTGAGTCAGGCACGTATCCACGAAACAGCCTATCCCAAAAATAGCGCCAGGCGACCCATTATCCGGGATATTATCGGGTGTCTGGAGGGACTGGAGTTACAGATTCAAAAAAGATATGGTACCTTGCTGACCAAGTCCGAGAATTCCCATTTAGGAAACAGCGCTTCGCCTCAAATATTTAAAATGCTTTGCCGGCTGACAGTTGACCAGTTGGGTATCATCCTCCGGGCGGCAGATGATGCCAAAGTCATCGTTTCCAATTCCATCAGCATGATTTTTAAGACGGTCGTTCCCTATTTATCTACCGAGAACAGAAAAGATATTTCCTGGGACAGCATGCGCAGCAACTCCTATCATCCGGAAGAAAGTGATAAACAAATCGCCATTGAGGCTTTGGAGAAATTAATCAATAAGATCAGGGATTATAAATAGTCACCATGCATCAAATTATTTGCGAAAAACTCAGGAGTTCACGAATCAAAATTTGTAAATTATTGAAAATAAGAGCAATGATGGACAGCGTTCAAGTCCCGATAGGTGATGCGGATATCGCCCGGCGAAAGAGAAAAAAACATGAAGCGGCACCGGCCCAATCACAGGGAATAAGCAGGTAGAGATCAATCATTATTGGATGAACGTTAAATGAAGAATTAGAAGAAAAGATAACGATGATGGAAGAGTTGATACAGGGCTTCGTTGCAAGGATGGCCGTTGTAGAAACTGAAATGTCGGAGTTTATAAAAACCTTTTTACAACAGTACAAGGAAACATTAGACAGGATAGCCTCCTGCATTGAAACGGCTAATAAAACGGTATGACGATGCGGAGATCCAGCAGCAGATCGACGAAGTAAAAAGAACTGGCGGCAACCATGCCTAAAGTGACAGGGGTAAAAACCAGTCACCATTTCGGGGCCTGATCAAAAAGCCTGATTGTCGGTGTAGTAGTATGCTTTGTTCTAACAACGTTATCTGTTGGTACGGCCTTATACCTGAATCATCAAAATGACAGGCTAAACGATGTCGCCTATAATTGCTGGCTAGTTAAGTCGCTGTATCCTGAAGTATCCAAAACCATCGAAAAAAAGTTAGCGGACGACCCAAAGAGCTTAAACCAGCAGGCAGAAAAAGAAATGGAAAAACAGGAGGCGATTACCGCAGCTCAAGCCCAGGCGGAGCAAGCGGATAAGGAACAGAAAGCCGCAAAGGATAACCCGGAAAAAGTGAAGCCAGGCAAATGAGATGCTTATATTGGCGTTAACTTTGATTTTTTAAACTAATCGCTAATCCCGATAGGGTATAAAATAAGCACAACTCTTTATTGTAACCCCGATAGGGTATAATCATAGTATAAATAACAAAAATAATACCGATAGGGTATAATTAATAAACTTTACTTATATTTGTACCCGAAAGGGTATAAATATGTTGTCAGAATATTTAAAGAAAAAAAGGAAATCACTAAATCTTACACAGGAAGACCTGGCATCCAAAGCGGGAGTGGGACTTAGGGTTGTTCGTGAGATGGAACAGGGAAAACCAACATTGCGGATGGATAAAGTGAATCAGGTTTTGATGTTATTTGGCGCAGAACTCGGAGTGGTATTAAAAGTAAAAAATGATGAGTAGGAAAGGTTTGGTTTATTTTCAGGATACGCTGGCTGGTGTACTTGCGGAAACTGATGATGGTTACGAATTTACTTACCAGGCGGATTATTTAGAGAATAAGAACGCAAAGCCGGTAAGCTTAACGCTGCCATTGTCAACCCAGAAATATGAAAGTAAAGTATTGTTTGCTTTTTTCGATGGCTTGATACCGGAAGGTTGGCTACTGGATTTGGCAACAACACACTGGAAGGTCAAAAGCAATGACCGGTTTGAATTATTACTATTAACATGCAGGGATGCAATCGGAGCTGTAACGGTTATTCCCGAAATAGATTAAGCTATGGCAAATTGTTGGTT
>JAUCSE010000083.1 GCA_030445275.1 Mucilaginibacter sp. | reverse complement strand
CCTACGAAGTTAAAAAGTGACGTACCTACGGCACGTGAAATTTGTTTTGATCATACTTCTACCGACATTCAGCCCCTAAGGGGCCTATTAAAAAGATGTGTCCACACAGTAGCCCAACGGGAGGGGGTTGGGTGAGGCTATTTAGTATCAACAGGAACCACTTTTCTACCCCGGATCAGCATTTTCATACGTTGACGTTTTAAGGAGATTTTTACGTAGGGTAATCCGCTTTTATCAGCATGTAGTTTAAATGCCGATATAATATCCCGGTACGATAATATGCCTATT
Organism: Mucilaginibacter sp.; assembly: GCA_030445275.1. Lineage (GTDB taxonomy): Bacteria > Bacteroidota > Bacteroidia > Sphingobacteriales > Sphingobacteriaceae > Mucilaginibacter. Next base: position 45,905 of record JAUCSE010000083.1, on the reverse strand, counting down.
ACCTTATGATCGGTTGGTGATAAAACCGGCAACACCTCAACATCAGTTTTTGACATGGTTTCCATAGCGTACCGCAAGGTATCTGTACTTTTTACAGAAGCGCTAATCTCCCTGGTAAATACTTCATTCAATGGTGATACAGGGTCAAGATCGGTACTATACATATCGGTGAGTTTTAATGTGCCGCTAAACTCCCCATCATTATTAACCATAATAAAGTAATTGTCATCTACCTTATTGGTATTAACCCAATTGCGTACATCGGCAACAGTGCTGGTGATGTTAATCAGCGTACCCTCTTCCCGCAGTACTTCTGATACATGCATTTTTTGCAGCACATCCGGTTCAAAAGAGTCTGGAGTAAAGATCCCCCGGCGGGCAATTTTTTCGGTCATAATGGTATTTTCCATCAGAAAGAATGATACCATATAAGCGGCCGTACAAGCGCCCAGCAAAGGCAGCAAGGCATGTGATTGCATAGTTGCCTCCAGCGCGAAGGTGATACTGGTTAAATAAGCCCTGGATGCTCCTGCAAACATAGCCGACATACCAATCAATGCCGACATAGGGATATTGACCCCCGAATTTGGAAACAGGATCAATACAACAGTACCCGTAAGCGCTCCGGCTGCACCGCCCATAGTTAACAAAGGTGCCAGCGTTCCACCTGATGTGCCGCTGCCCAGAGCAATTGCCCATGACAAGAATTTTAAGAATAGTAAACTGCAAATAAGCGTTAATGGCCATTTACCTGATAATAAACCGGTAATATTATCATACCCCACCCCTAAAGTATGCGGCGCAAAGAACCCGATAATACCTACCGCCAAACCACCAAGGGCTGGCCACCACGTCCAATGTATAGGTAACTCCTCAAAATAATCTTCAATGATATATACAATCTTGGTAATGCCCAGTGATAAAAACCCGATGATGATACCCATAAAGCTATAAATAGCCAAAGCCAGGTTTGACGGGGTTGCCAGGTCGGGCATCGGGAACACCGGACCAGCCTCGAATAGTAGATGGTGCCCGGCAGCACCGGTTATACAAGCCAACGCCACCGGTAATATAGCCTTTGGCGAAAATTCAAATAACAACAATTCAATAGCCAGGAACACCGCGGCTATAGGTGTACCAAATATAGCCGACATACCCGCCGTAGCTCCCGCCGCTAAAATGATCTTACGCTCATTGGCCGTTATTTTAAACAGTTGCCCTAATGTTGATCCTAATGCTCCGCCGGTTGCTATGATCGGTCCTTCGGCACCGAACGGACCGCCGGTACCAATGGCAATGGCCGATGATATCGGCTTTAAAAAAGTGATAGATGGTTTGATGTTGCTATCATTAACCAATATCTGCTCCATGGCTTCAGGAATACCGTGCCCCCTGATAGCTTTCGATCCATAAAAGGCCATGATGCCTACCAATATCCCACCTATTGCAGGGATGATAATAACCCAGGCACCTAAATGATTACCGGCAGGCGAATGAAAGTCAAATGCAAATGAGCCGTAAAAGGAAATATTGGTAACCAGGTTAATAAGATATATTAAAATCTTGGCGATAACACTGATAGCCATAGCCACCATGACCGACAAGCAAGAGATAACAACAAGGCGCTTTTTTAAAATTATGCTTTTCCTGGAAGTGCCGGCTGCAGCTTCTATATTACTTAATGCGGGCGAAATTGGTATACCCGTTCTGTTGATCTCTGTTTTCATTTTCTTTTTAATACAATTTACTTGCCTTGGCAATCTTTTACGGTTGCAAAACTAAGATTATTATCATTTAATATTGTATAAACAATAAAAATTAACATTAATTTTGATCTATTGATTACAAAACATGTTTCAAACAATACAAAATCAAGGCTTAAATAATTAATATTGCATTCCTGCAGGGAACTGAACATCTATGACAAAAACTACACAATCATGCGATTTGAACACCTGTTTTTTATGCAGGAACAGTTTAAAAGACTGGCTGCCTGCCGTTGGCGCTAACCGCGAGAACTTTATACTCAAAAAAGGGCAGCAATTGTTTAAGGAGGGTGATGATGTTACCGGCATATACTTCATGTACAAGGGCGTAGTAAAAGTGCATAAACAATGGGACCAGGAAAAAGACCTGATCCTGAGGTTTGCCAAATCGGGAGACATTTTGGGGCACTTGGGTTTGGGCGATAGTTCAACCTACCCCGTTTCCGCAACCGTGGTTGAGGCGGGCATAGTTTGCTACGTTAAAATGGATTTCTTTGAATCATCCTTAAATGTAAACAACCAGCTTACCTATAAACTGATGAAGTTTTTTGCCAATGAGCTGCAGGAATCAGAAAAAAGAATGCGTAACCTGGCTCACATGCCGGTTAAAGAACGCATTGCACAAGCGCTCCTATCGTTACGTAACCAGTTTGGTTTAAATGCCGATGGCTTTGTGGATATTGAACTAACCCGCCAGGATATATCATCATACGCCAGTGTGGTGTACGAAACTTTTTTTAAAGTAACGCAGGAGTTTATACAGAATAACCTGATAGCGTTTGATGGTAAAAACTTTAAGCTGCTAAATGAGGATGCGTTGAGGGAGATAACCCTGGGCAGGAAAAAGTGAATTGTATGGCGCAGAATTGGCTCACCCGGCATCACTTCACTTGCCGACCCTTTCTTCGCCTGCGGCGAAAAGAGGGTAAGATAAATATAGTTTGTCATGCTGAACGGAGTGAAGCATCTATTAAACACCATGCATATTCATCAATAGATCCTTCGTTCCTCAGGATGACAATTTCTTTTATCCTTACTCTTTGGTCCTCTTGTCTTTGCTTCCTTTTTAAAACCCTCTTTCCAGCGAAGCTGAAGAGAGGGTGATCGATCCGCCGGCTGGCGGAGATGATCGGGTGAGTCAATTCTGCGCTTTCCTTGTATTTTTAAATCCCAGACATTTATAAATGCTTAAATTGCGGCCGGAGGTGCAAATTGAGTAAATACAGCAAATTAAAACGGTTTCATAGCTTTTTTAAATTCCAAAGGGATTTCAGGGCCAACAGTATTCGCAAAGTACGGAGTTATGAGATTATTTTGCTTTGGCTACGGAATAATCTTTCGCACAGCCATTTTCTGATCTTATCGGGTATCCTGGTTGGCTGCACCGCTGGTTTGGCCGGTGTGGTTTTAAAAATGCTGGTACATTATATCCATTACCTCATTACTTCCAAGTTTCAGTTTGAGCAGCAGATTGTTTTTTATATTGTATTTCCGTTGCTGGGCATTGTACTTACCACGCTGGTAGTACTCTACATTTATCGCGGTAATGATCGCAAGGGCATCCCGGCTATATTGTATGAGATTGCCCAAAACTCTAGCCTGGTATCACCGGTAAAAATGTATTCGCAAATAGTGCAGAGCGCCATTACGGTGGGTTTAGGTGGCTCCGCGGGCTTAGAAAGTCCTATAGCGGTAACCGGATCGGCCATTGGCTCCAACTTTGCCAAAACCTATAAGTTAGACTATAAAGACCGTACCCTTTTACTTGCCGCCGGTGCCACCGCCGGTATCGCTTCGGCATTTAACGCCCCAATCGCGGGTATGATGTTTGCCTTCGAGATACTACTTACCGGCGTTGTTTTTACCGATTTTATACCGCTGGTTGTTGCTGCCGTTTGTGGTAGCCTGGTATCCAGGATCATACTGAATGAAGGGGCTTTGTTTCAGTTTACATCCAGGAACGCGTTTAACTATAAAAACATTCCTTTTTATATTGTGCTGGGTATTGCCTGCGGCTTATATGCACGCTACTTTGTGGTAATATCTCAATGGGTTGAGCACCAGTTTAAGCATTTAAAAAGAAGCCGCCTGCAAAAGGCGCTGATAGCAGGGGCATTACTTTCCTTATTATGTGTATTATTTCCGCCCTTATTTGGCGAGGGATATTCTACCATAAAGGTTTTGGCCACCGGGCAAATAGAATCAGTTATAGCCGTCAGTTTTTTTAAATATTTCACCTTTCACGAGTGGTTTGTTCTATTGTTTTTAGGATTAATCTGTCTTTTGAAAGCTTTTGCCACCTCTATTACTATTTACGGTGGTGGTAACGGCGGTAATTTTGCACCTTCGTTATTTGCGGGTGGTTCATTGGGTTATTTTATCGCTACGGTATGCACACAACTGGGTATCCCCAATGTGCCAACCACCAATATGGTGATTGTTGGCATGGCCGGCGTAATGAGTGGCGTGCTATATGCCCCGCTGACCGCCATATTCCTGATAGCCGAGTCCAGTTCTGGCTATGACCTTTTTATTCCGCTCATGATTGTTTCAGTAACCTCATTCCTGATAGCCAAACGCTTTTCGGCCATATCCCCAGATTTGAAGGTACTAGCCGAAGAAGGCAAGATATTTACCCGCGAGCACGACCAAAATCTGCTCTCACTACTGCATACTACCGATTTGATTGACAGAGACATACAGCAGATCAGCATCTACGCCTCCTTCAATGAACTGATAGAATTGATCAGCGCCGGCAGGAAAAACTTTATCGCCGTAACCAATGACGAACAAGTGCTGGAAGGCATAATTCTCCTTGACGATATCAGACCCGTGATGTTCAACAAAGAACTGTATGAGGAGTTAGATGTTCAAAAAGTAATGGTAACCCCTACCGTCCTCATTGATATTAATGATGATGTACGCCAGATAGTAAGGAAATTTGACGAAACCAATACCTGGAACCTGCCCGTGGTTGATGGCCATAAATTTGTTGGTTTTATATCAAAATCAAGCGTATTAAATCAATACAGACAGTTATTGAAGGAGTATTCAAGCTAAAGCCGAATTTTAAACTCTAAATTCTAAGCTCTAAATCCGGAATCGAACATCCAAAATCAAAATAAATCAAATACCGGATAATCCCGCAACCTCGCCTATAATAATAATTGAAGGATGGGTTAGTTGCTGCGAGGCCGCCATTTTACGCAGATCTTTAACTACCCCTCTGGCTACTTTTTGTTGTGGCAGTGATGCATGCTGAATGATGGCTGCCGGGGTTTCTGCCCTGCCTTCAGCTATATAAGTTTCGGCAATGGAATCGATTTGTTTCATACCCATATATATCACAACGGTAGCATTGCTTTGCATAGCTAGTTTCAGATCGGCAGATAGGGTGCCATCTTTTTTAGTCCCGGTAATGATCCATACCCCTTCGCTCATGGCCCGGTGGGTTAATGGGATATCTAAAAAGCCCGAAGCCTGCATACTGGTAATACCCGGAATATAATGAGTTTTTATACCCTGCTCCCGCGCATACATGATCTCCTCAAACCCCCTGCCGAATATAAATGGATCACCTCCCTTTAACCGTACCACACTACCTTTGGTAAAAGCATAATGCCTGATCATTTCGAGGATAGTTTCTTGCGGGGTATAACTACCGTAGGGATGTTTGCCCACGTAAATTTTTTCGCAGTCGGGCTTAGCAATATCCAGCAAAGCTTTGTTGGCCAGGTTATCATATAATATAACATTAGCCTGCTGTAAAATTTTATATCCTTTTACTGTGATCAGTTCCGGATCGCCGGGACCTGCACCCAAAACATACAATTCAGGAAATGGAGCGTTATTTTCCATGTATTTAACAAAACCTTAATTAACGCCAATTATAGTCATTTTATATGTCCTTTAAACATACAAAACTGGCATTACCTTGTTTAGTGTTACAGGAAAACAACATCCTGCGCCAGTTTCAGTAGCTTATTGTGATGGATTAAACGGATACTTTTCCCTGATAAGCCAATCAACTTTTCACTTACCAGCTCATTCATCATCCGGAAAACGGTTTCGTAAGTGGCTCCCGCGTACGAGGCCAGGTCTTGCCGGCTCAGGTCGATATTTATAAAACCATCATCGGTTATACCAAACTGGTTTTGCAGGGAGATCAAAGCTTCGGCAACACGCCCTTTAACAGACATGTGGGCCAGGTTACGCATTTTTCGCTCCGACTGTTTTAACTCTTCCGTTAAAAACATCAACAGCTTATAAGTAAAATCAGGATTAACCTTTAATGATGCTTCAAAAAAAGCCACATCCACATAACAAACAACAGCAGTTTCCACCGCCGCTGCCGATATGGGATAAATACCCCCTATGCCCAAACCCCGGTGACCAAAAAGGGACCCTTGCCGGGCAAAACGTACTATAAGCTCCTTATCTTTATCCCATTTTTTATAAACCTTTACACTTCCGGAGTTAACAAAGTAAATTCCTGTTACCGGATCACCTTCTTTAAATATAATTTCGCCTTTTTTTATTTTATAGGTTGTTTTATGAGCCAAAATCGCCGGCTTCCATTCATCCAAACAATTATTACACAAAAAACAACTATCAACAGCACAAATATTTTGGATTCTTTTCATTATCAATAATTTTATCTCATATAATAATAGAATTTACAATATTAATTAATAAATATTACAAATTAATAGCTTTAACAACATGATAAATATCACAATTTGTAACATTTTTATAAAAACAATTAAAGTTTAACACAAAAAACACTCAAAAAACATCCATTAATAAATTATTACTGATTTTAAATAAATTAAAATCACTTCATTCGCCACAAAATTGCATTTTATCAATTTTTACAGAAATAAAATTCAATAATTTGAACGATCAGGCACTCTTTAGCTTACGCAGGCTCATTAAAGGGTTATGCATCGAAAACCAAGACAACAAGCGTTTAATAATTTATATTTACACTAATTACAGCTATGAGTAAATTTAACGCAGCCTTTGAGCAATTTGATGCCTATAATAAAAAAGACCCCAATAGTTTTACCTGGGAAAATACGACCTATCCCCAGGAGTACTTTTTGGCCATTAAGTTATATGATTGGGTTAAGCAATTAGATCCTAATGCCAGCGAAGAGCTGCTACTGGCATCCAGAAGCCAGCATATTGGCCGCTGGGAAATACCACGCCATACCTATCCCGAAGGCCGGGAAGCCTATTTAAAATGGCGCAAGGACCTGGCACAATACCATGCCGAAAAAGCCTCCGCTATTATGGAAATCGTTGGTTACTCGCCCGGGCAAATTGCAAGGACAAAACAAATTTTACTCAAACAAAAAATCAAGGTTGACCATGATGTGCAAACTATGGAAAATGCGCTGTGCCTGGTTTTCCTCCAATTTCTATATGAAGATTTTTATCCCAAATACGAAGCCGATAAGGTGATCAATATCCTCAAAAAATCCCTGTTGAAAATGGATGCACATGGGCACCAATTTGCGTTAGGCTTACCTTACTCTGAAAAGGGACTGCATTATATACAGGAAGCCTTGAAATTGATAAGCAAATAGATTTATTACTTTGCAGAGCTATTCCTGTTGCCAAATGAAACAGATGAGTTTACAAAATTGATGGTCATACTATCAAACTGGTTAAACATATCCTGCCCCACATTACCATAATAGTATTTATCACTAACATTGGTAGACTCTAAGATTATTTGCACTTTATTAAATACCGCCTGCTTTTTATCCATAGTAAAAACTAGTTGTGGCACCTGTAGTGTTCTCATTTTCCGTGTACCGCCGGCACCGCCCATGCGTACGCTATCCTGTTTGGCGGTAGCATCCAGTTCGGTTTTAAACTGCTTGTAAAAGTTATCACTGAATATCGTGCGCTGCGCGCCGCTGTCAAAAGTAAAAGGTAAAGGCTTCCTTTTATAATCCATATATACAATGGGTTGCAACAGATCGAGCGCCAGGTTATGCTTCCCCGGGGTATTACCAGCAATTAAAGGTATCTCCATGGTATCTTTTTTAATTACTATTTGCTCAAGGGCTTTAATAATTGGCAAACCAATAATACCGTTAATTTTATAAGCGCCCCCGGCAAAGCTCAAAGCACTATCCGGAAATATTAAAAACAAGGCGTTGTTGATGCTTACTTTTCCAATTTGCAGCTGCTTGGCTATACCCAATTGCACCTTAGTACTTACACCATTCATACCGCCCTCAATATTAATCGCCGAATTTTTGACGATATCCAGGTGCAGTTTTTAAGCATAGGTTGCACTAATGGTTGATATATTGGCGCCGGTATCAAAAACAAACAAATAACTGGAATCCTGTTGCTGTACCGGGATATTCCACAACCCGGCCATGTCTTTTTTTACCGGGATAATTGACGAAGCTTGTTTCACCACGTGCTGTTGCGGAGCATCAGTCAGGAAACTCCAGATCTTGTTTTCTTCCTTTTGATCTATCAGTTCCTTTGCATTGAAATAGCTGCTATAATTTTTCACCAGCTGCTCAGCACCAATATGTGCCGACCGGTAATCATTCAGCTTAACATAATTATCATACGCTATGCGATGTAAATAAAACTGGAGCTTATCATCTTTTGCAGCTATTTTATCAGCAAATATTTTTTTAACAAGCCTACTTGATACCGCAGGCTGATTAAATGCATTGGTTAAAAAAGCCTGGTAAAGTATTTTGTTACCAGCCGATACTTTTGATACTGATAAAGCGCTTTCGAGCAAGGTAAATTGCTTAGTATATACCAGCTGGCTTAATTCTTTTACCTGGGCAAAGCCCGATAAATTATAAATAAAAAGGATAACAGCAGTAGTAAAATACCGTATTTTCATTGGTTGTGTAAAATTTTGGTGATGATGCTCCATTAAGATACTTCCACATAAATTTTGTTACAATTTGACACTGCAAATCCCGTTACGCTTATCATTATCATTGGCCTGTAAATGGATGTAACTAAAAATTTTGTACAACTATGAGCTTTATTTACAAACAATTGTGCTGTTTAACCCTTTATTCGTAAATTAACAAAAATGCCGAAGTGGGTTAAAACAACGTTAAAAATACTAAGTGGTATTATAGCTTTGGTTATAGTTGCCTTTCTTGCTATTTTCGTTTATGTAATTTTCAACAAGCAAAAGGTTCTTAATCTGATCACTACTGAACTTAACAAAAACCTTAACGGAACACTTACCATTGGCGCGCTTGACCCTACTTTTTTTAAAGGTTTTCCGGGTGTATCTATTGGATTAAAAAATGTGGTAATTAAGGATAAGCTTTGGCCCACCCACCATCATACCCTGTTGGATGCTAAAGATTTTTACGTTTCGGTAGATGCGAAGGCTTTGCTTAAAGGCACCGTTAGCATTAACAAAATTGAGATCAGCAATGCCAATGTTGATCTGTTTACCGATAGCACAGGCTATAGTAATACAGCCGTTTTTAAAGGCAAACCCAAAGAAAATAGTAAGCCCGGGGATAAAAGCAGCTCATCAACCCAGGTAAAACAGTTTGAACTAAACAACGTTAATTTTATGGTTGACGACCGCAAGGCCTTTAAGCTGTTTAAGTTTGAAGTACAGGACGTAAGTGGAAAAATGAGTCGCTCTGCCGACGACTGGAGGGCAGACATCCAGTTAAAAACATTGGTCAAAAGCTTTTCATTCAATACCAAAAAAGGAAGTTTTTTAAAGGACAAACTGCTTAGTGGCCCTTTTAATATCAGCTATGATGCTAAAAACAAACTTATAGTTGTTGCGCCAAATAAGCTAAATATTGGCGATGATACGTTTACCATTGGTGGCAAATTTAACCTGGCTAAAGAAAATGTTGATTTTTCATTAAATATAGCTGATGATAACATCCTGTGGAAAAGCGCCTCAAACCTGCTGGCAGCAAACATCACCAAGAGCCTTCGTATGTTTGATCTTACCAAACCCATAGCAGTAACGGCAGATATTGGAGGTAGTTTTGGCGGTGGCGATCCATCTATTTTTGTTACCTGCAAGGTTCAGGATAATACCCTGATCACTCGCGCGGGCACCATTGATAATTGCAGTTTTAATGGCGTATTCTCTAACAATTATATTAATGGCAAAGGCTTAACTGACGAAAACTCAGTGATAAAACTTTATCATTTTACCGGCAATTATAAACAGCTGCCTTTTACTGTTGATACCGCTTTTGTAAATAACCTGAGCACTCCTGTTGCATCGGGCATATTTAAATCGCACTTTGATGTAGAAAAACTAAACTCCGTTATTGGCGAGCAGAGCCTTAAATTTACAAAAGGTACTGGTGACATTGTCATGGCTTACAAGGCCGATTTGGTAAAGTACGAATTAAATAAACCTTTGTTGGATGGTGTAGTTAACATCAAAAACGCCGATGTAAGTTATTTACCGCGTAACCTTCATTTTAAAAATACAGGCATTGCACTAAGATTTTACAAGAACGACTTGTACATGAATAACATTCGCTTGCAAACCGGTAATAGTGTGGTGAATATGGAAGGAAAGGTGAGTAATTTTTTAAACTTGTACTATACGGCCCCCGAAAAAATATTGATCGTATGGCAAATAACAAGTCCGCAGTTGCATATAGCCGAATTTTTAGGCTTTTTGAATGCCCGGCAAGGCGGAGGAACCCCAACTAAAGGCAAGGGTGGTAAAGTCAATTTAAATAACCAGTTAAACACAGTATTTGATAAAGGCAGCGCCGAATTGCACCTGCGCGTAGCCAAGGTTTATTATAAAAAGTTTCTGGCTACCGATGCCACCGCCGATCTGCTGCTGGCCGATAACAGTATAAAAGTTCAAAATGTAAGCGTAAAAAATGCGGGTGGGTCATTAAAATTAGCCGGTAATATAGTACAGGCCGGCACCGTAAATACCTTTTTGCTAAACACGCAAATTGATAATGTAAATATCAGCAACTTCTTTTACGCGTTTAATGATTTTGGATTAAAAAGCTTTACCTCTAAAAATTTAAAAGGCTTTTTATCGGCACAGGCGCATCTTACCGGTAGTATAAATAATGAGGGCAATGTTGTACCACGATCATTAAACGGGGTTACCACTTTTGAGCTGAAGAAAGGCGCGCTGGTTAATTTTACACCTATTACAAGTGTAGGAAAATTCGCGTTCCCATTTCGTAACCTGAATAATATTACTTTTTCAAACCTTAATGGCCGTTTTGATATCAATGGCGATAAAATAGTCATTAGCCCTATGCAAATCAACTCAAGTGTGCTCAATATGGATGTTGCCGGTGTGTACTCCTTGTCAAAAGGAACCAACATTGCGCTCGATATACCGCTGCGTAATCCGAAAAAAGACAGCACGATAGTTGATCAAACTGAACGAAATAAAAAGCGAATGCATGGCATTGTATTGCATATATTAGCTACAGACGGTGATGATGGTAAAATAAAAATAAAATGGAACAAAAAAAGAACAAAAAAAGAAGAAACACCTGCCGAAGCTGTTGATGCAAAACAATAAGAAAACAGGGTTAAATTGTTAACTTGCAAATACATGTATTTTTGACACAATAATGGCATTGAATTGCGTATCTTTGTGCATCCATTTAAGAGATCATATATTGATTAAACATTTATTGGTTACTAACACCAAGCTTCGTACTGCAATTACAGCATTAGCCAACCCTCGTTATAACAATTCCGGGTATAGAAAACTTACAGAAGCAAAGTTTAATTTAATTTATTTTTTATACTAGCCCGGTTAAACCAACTGGACAAAATCTTATCGGACTGTTTATATAGCTTGAAAAAAATCTATTCAAAAAAATGAGACAACTTAAAATATCCCAATCCATTACCAATCGCGAGTCTCAGTCGCTTGAAAAGTATCTGCATGAAATAGGCAAGGTAGATTTAATTAGCGCGCAGGAGGAAGTGATCCTGGCACAAAAGATTCGTGAGGGCGACCAGGCCGCATTAGAAAGGTTAACAAAAACTAACCTTCGTTTTGTGGTGTCAGTAGCAAAACAGTACCAAAATCAGGGCCTTACCTTAGGCGACCTTATAAATGAAGGCAACTTAGGCTTAATTAAAGCGGCTAAACGTTTTGATGAAACCAAGGGCTTTAAATTCATTTCATACGCTGTATGGTGGATCCGCCAGTCTATATTATCTGCCGTTGCTGAGCAATCACGTATTGTACGTTTACCTTTAAACCAAATAGGTTCATTAAGTAAGATACATAAAGCGGCTTCGAAACTTGAGCAGGAATTTGAAAGACAACCAACACCAGAAGAACTGGCTGAGGACCTGGAAGTTTCTGTCGACAAAATATCTGATTCGTTAAGCAACGCTGGCCGTCAGATATCAATGGACGCTCCGTTTATACAAGGTGAAGAAAATACCTTGCTTGATGTACTGCAAAGTACTGATGCTGCAACAGATACTGATCTGATGATTGATTCCCTGTCACAGGAAATTAAACGTTCATTAAGTATCCTTGCTGAGCGCGACCGTGAGGTTATCATTTTATTCTTTGGTTTAGGTGGCTATGCCGCTCATTCCCTGGAAGAAATTGGTGAGAAATTTAACCTTACCCGCGAACGTGTTCGCCAGTTAAAAGATAAAGCTTTGATGCGTCTTCGTCACAACTCAAAATCAAATCTTTTACAATCTTATTTAAATTAATACCGCGGGTGCACAGCGCCCATATATAAAAAAGGCTGATGGTAAACCATCAGCCTTTTTTGTTTACCCCCACCCACTTGTCATTCTGAGCGATAGCGAAGAATCTGCTCTACAACATGCATAGTTCACGAATAGATCCTTCGCTATCGCTCAGGATGACAAACCGAAAGAAAAATATAAGACATAAAAAAAGCATCTGCACAGTGTGCAGATGCTCGTACGATTATAATAATAGTTATTTAACCTACTTTTACATTTACCGCATTTAAACCTTTTTTACCTTGTTCTACATCGTAGGTAACACTGTCGTTTTCACGGATAGTGTCAATAAGGCCTGAGGCGTGTACAAAAACTTCGGCACCACCATTTGTTGGTACGATAAATCCGAACCCTTTGCTTTCATTGAAAAATTTTACTGTTCCTTGCATTATATTTTTATTTAATAAGGTAAACATACAGTTAATAATTGACAATTAACTATAAATAAGTGAATTAAGTTTTTATAAAGATAAATAATTACCAAATCACTTCCTCAATAAAAAATCAAATAATAAGGCAATAGGCTTTATTTTAAGTGTTTTAGCTTAAGCAGGGTGTAACAAATACACCAATATAATTTACTGTTATCACCATTTACCCAATGCTTCTATTTCACGATTCATTTATACTTTTGTTGATAATGGAAGATATTTCCATTTAAATTAAAAACGGCAATTCATAGGTGGTAGCGCTACTGATTGCCCCTGAGCAGTGCTGACCTCATGCCCTACAATTTAAAACAAATTGCTTAATATTACTGATACAATAAAACACCTGTATGCCTTATTGCAATATCGCTCTACATATAAATAAACACCTGTTGTTACTACTGCTATTGTTGACCACAAGTATAGCGTTGAAAGCTCAAAATAGCCTGCCCACTGCCAGTGCACTACCGGAAGATGTAGGCGACATTGTTTTTGACCCGAAAACAGATAAAGCCAATTTTTATCTCTGTCATCAAAACTTTATTATTCAATACTACAATGTAGCAACCAGCTATAAAGGTGGCGGCGGGGCTATAAAAAAATCGATCCTTAACCGCTACCGGTACAAACAGGCGTACATGCTGGCAACCGGATTTGTAACCATCCGCTTTGTGATCAATTGCAAAGGCCAAACTGATCGTTTTCGTATCTCACAGTTGAACAATAATTATCAGCAAACCGTATTTAATAAGGATTTAATAGCCCAGCTATTGGAGCTCTGCAAAAGCCTGGATCAATGGGTACCGGGTAAGGATGATAAGGGAAACATTTATGACTCTTACTATTATCTGAACTTTAAACTTGTAAAAGGACACATTAAAGCCATAACTCCATGAACATGAAAATAATGTTTTGTATAATAATGTCTTGTTGTCCCTTACTGCTTATTGCCCAAACTAATTGCAGTGTTTTTAATGATGAACCCCATAAAACAGCCTGTGAGCTTTATAATAAGGCCATACAGTATAGCCAGGGCAGCAGGCAATCGCAATTGATATTCCTGGAATCGATAAAGGCCTGTCCGTCCTATGCGCCTTCACTCAATGAAATGTCTGTACCCTATTTAAAGCGGGGCGACTTCTACACCTGGAAATTGCTCATGGATCGTGCTGTAAAGGCCGATCCTCAGTACCTGGGCATAAGGGGCTGGTGCATGTTTAAGTTTATAAGAGATTATGAAAGCGCCTATGCCGACCTGAAACAGATCTACACTATTAATGCAGGACAACCAGGATATGCTGTTGACGGACTTTATGATCTGCGTATTGTAATGGCTTTAACCCAACGCCAAATGGGAAATTATAAATTGGCCATGCAATATTTTAACGAGTGTATTACTGACCATGAAAAACACAACGTGGTTGGCTTATATGATTATTTGCACCGTGGGGTAACTTACTATAATAACAAAAATTATAAAGCTGCTTTACAGGACCTGATAAAAGAAACTCAAAAATACACCAAATTGGCCGATGTCTACTATTATATTGGCCAAACTTACATCGGGCTAAACCTACGTCAAAAGGCAATTCAAAACTTTTTAAAAGCAAGAGAGCTGTTCACCAAAACCGGTTATCACATGAACGATCCATATTGTGAATTGCCTGATCAGGTTTACCCGGCTGATATTGATCTTGCATTAAAAAAATACAAAAAGTAAGCTATTGAGCCGGGCCCTTTACGGGATACTTGCGTCAGATATTCTTTAGCAAATACTTATTTATCAGTATGCTTTTTAACTATATCAACCAATTCGATAAGATCAAATGGCTTTTTTAAATAACCATCAGCATCACCTGCATCGGCAATTTCCTTTAAATTACTAACTGCCGAAATAATGATCACCGGGATATGGCTCACCGCTGGATCACTCTTCAGCCTTTTACTTATTTGTGAGCCATTTGCATCACTCGCCCAATCAGTAAGCCAGTTATCAAGCAATATCAGATCGGGGTTAATATCAATTAGTTTTTTAAGTATCCTGGCATCTTCCGAAGCAATTACTTCATACTGCTCCCCTTCCAACGTATAAACAATGGTATCCCTGATATCTTTATCATCCTCTATCACTAAAATTTTTTTTGCCATGGTTTACCGTCGAGTTTAAGTTGATTCACAAACATAAACACGCGACATGCCACCTTTTGTTTTGATAAACAAGGATTTATATAGAAATTATTTAAAAGAGATACGTTTAACTGTTATAGCAGCTGCGGCAGCGTGGCTCGTAGCTTTCTTTTTCACCTAATAATATCCTGGCATTATCGGGTATCAACCGATACGAATAATGGGCAGGATTGCCGCATTTAACGCATACGGCTTGTAGCTTGGTAACAGACTCGGCAATGGCCATTATAGCAGGCATAGGGCCAAAAGGGCGGCCTTTAAAATCCATATCCAAACCGGCAACTATTACGCGTATACCTTTATTGGCCAGCACATTGCACACATCGGGTAATTCATCATCAAAAAACTGGGCTTCGTCAATACCAATTACATGGGCATCATTACTCAATAACAATATAGCCGAAGCGCTGTCAACAGGTGTTGAAGGGATAGAATTGGCATTGTGTGATACAAGGGCATCCTCACTAAAACGGGTATCTGCTTTAGGGCTGAATATCTCCACCTTTAGCTTTGCAATACGGGCCCGGTTAAGCCGTCTTATTAATTCTTCCGTTTTGCCAGAAAACATTGATCCGCAGATCAGCTCAATGCTGCCGCCAAATTCACTTTTCCGCTTAAAAACATCTTCGCTGTATACCATTTGTGACTATTGTGGGGGGCAAATATCAGAATTTAATCCTATTTTTGGTAAGCATTTTTCTAACATTGAAGCCATGAAGCAATTGGATGTATTTAAAAAGATAGGTGGTATTTTAAAAGAGCTTAATGACCAATATGATTACCTTGAAGCTGACAGCAGCGATTTAAATGAGCTTGAACTGGAACTGTTTGTTGCCAATGCTCATTTTTTAAAGGATCATGCCGAAATATTACGCAGATTGCATGAACGTAATGCACCAGCCCAACAGGTACAGGTGATCGAAAAATCTGAGCCCGTTGCAGAAAAAAGCCTGCCCGAACATACGCCCGAAAAAAAACAGGAGCATGTTCATGAACAGCGTTACTTTGAACCTGTTGTACAACAAAAGCCAACTACCGAAAGTAAACTGGAATTAAGTCCTGCGGTTGAGCCACCTGTTCAGGTGCCATATAACCCGGTTAAAATAGAAACCATAATACCGATAACAGAAGATCAACAGCCAGTTCCACAAATTGAGCTAACATCGTCTGAAAGTCCTATTGACACCTATTCATTTGAGCGGCAAGAACCTGAGCCTGTTAAGCAGGAACTGGAAATTGAGGATACAACGGATTGGGAGGAAGAAGATCAATTTGAACAGGAAGAATTAGTTGAGCAATTACCACCGGTAACGGAAGATCAACATCAACCGGTTACAGCTTTGCCACTTACTCCAGCTGCACCAGAGCAGGTAACAGCTCCTGCAGATGTGAGTGATAACAAAACAGATAGTGAAGAAAAGGTGCTTACCTTTAACCAAAAAATATCGGCACAAAAGGCCGCCGAAAAAGAAAAAGGCACAACACCCCAGGTAAACGCCCTGCCAATTACCGATCTTAAATCGGCTATAAACCTTAATGACAAGCTGCTGTATATCAAAGATCTTTTTAATGGTTACAGCCTGGCCTATAGTGAAGCTATTGAAATAGTTAACCGCTTTAACTCTTTTGAAGAAGCCGAGCGCTTTTTAAAAACCAACTATGTTGTAAAAAACAACTGGGAAAGCAAACCTGCAACTACACAAAAATTTTACGATCTGCTGAAAAGAAGATATACTAATTGAGTAGTGAGTTTGAGTAGTGA
This sequence comes from Mucilaginibacter sp., assembly GCA_030445275.1. Taxonomy (GTDB): domain Bacteria; phylum Bacteroidota; class Bacteroidia; order Sphingobacteriales; family Sphingobacteriaceae; genus Mucilaginibacter. The sequence goes on along the minus strand of JAUCSE010000083.1, from coordinate 29,001 downwards.
GTTTGAGTAGTGAAAATCACGTATCCCAACCTATTGTTTTAAACCTCTGAAATTTATTTTTTAAGCCTGGCTAATTCTAATTAGCTCAGGCTGTATTTTAGTTTGCTGTGGCTACCTTGTTCAACAACTACGCCTTTATCAAGCACAATAATCTTATCGGCATTGTTCAGGGTACTGGAGCGGTGGGTAATAACAATTACAGTTTTATGATCCTCTTTTAATATTTCGATCATCTTTTGCACGTATTTTTCTGATACAGAATCAAGTGAGGAGGTTGCTTCGTCAAGGATCAAAATTTCCGGATCACGGTATAATGCCCTGGCTATCGCGATACGCTGTCTTTGTCCGCCCGACAGTGTAGTGCCGTTCTCGCCTAAATAAGTCTGAAACCCTTTGGGTAATGCTTCTATAAAGCCCGTTAAGCCCAGTTTAGCAGCTATATTAATGATCTTCTGCATATCCGGCTCATCATCGCCAACGGCTATATTATCAATTACGTTACCTGCAAACAGATCAATTTGCTGCGGTACAACTGATATAAGCTTGCGAAGCGATGTATTGCTGATATACTTTAAATCGTACTGACCAATACGTACGTTACCGTTTTGTATCGGGTAAATATTTTGAAGTATTGACATCAGGGTTGATTTGCCTGAGCCGCTTTCGCCAACTATAGCGGTAAACTTACCCTGCGGTATAATCAGGTTCAGATCTTCAAAAACAGTAGCCCTGGTACCGTACCGGAATGATACGTTTTCAAAATGAATATCACCTATTTTATCAGCAGTAAGCTCAATTTGATTTTCGTCAGTTTCGCGTTCCAGGTCCATAATTTCAAACAACCTGTCGGCAGCAATAACGGCATCCTGTACGGTCTTGTTCATCCCTATTAAGGTAGAAACCGGACCGGTAAAGTAACCGATAAGGGTATAAAATGACAATAGCTCACCGGGAGTTATTTTATTGTCCATCACATAACCCGCACCTACCCAAAGCAAGGCTATGGTTAATAAACGCGAGGACAGTTCAGATGATGTTCCTGAAAAAACGGAATTCAAATTTGATTTAAGGCCCGTTCTTAATAGTTTAATAAAGCGGGTTTCGGTTTTTTCATTAGCATGATCTTCCAGGCCAAAGCGTTTTATAGTCCCTACAGAATTTAAGCTTTCAACTAATTGCGATTCCAGCTCGGCCGAATCTTCCATTAGTTTTCGCTGTGCTTTTTTATTGAGCTTATCTGTTACAAAATAAATAGCTAAATATATCGGGATCACCGTTAGCATGAGCAGCGCCAGCTTCCAGTAATAGGTAAACATCATGATGAATGAAAATACCACGATAAATATGTTTACCAAAAAGTTAATGCTTACATCATTTAAAAACGCGCGGATCTTTACGGCATCATTGATCCTTGAAATAATTTCGCCCACCCGCATGGTGTCAAAAAACTGCTGTGGTAACCTTAACAAATGCTTGTAATATCCCAATATAAGCTTGGCATCAATCATTTGCCCGGTTTTTAGGGTAAATATTGATTTTGCCGTACCTATAAACACTTGAATTATCAGGATAATTACCATGCCTATACCCATTATGTTAAGCAAGTTCCTGTTGCCATCAACCAGCACAAAATCGACCAGTTTTTGAACAAAGATGGAGGTAGACAAACCAAGAATGGTATATATAATAGCACCGAACAAAGCCTGAATTAAGATGCTTCTATGCGGTTTTATTAATGCCCAGAAACGGCCCTGTAATGATTTCTTTTCGTTCCCGGCCTGGAATTCTTCTGAAGGGAGCAATAACACCAGCATGCCACTCCATTCTTTTTTAAACTCCTCGTGTGTTTTACGGTGTAGTTGCCCGTCAATAGGGTCCATCACCTCCACGTATTTATTGGTTACCTTATAAATTACCACATAATGCTGCAAAATTTCTCTTACAACTACGTGGGCAACCGCAGGTTTGGGTATTTTAAATAAGCTTTCAAAAGGCCCTTTTACGCCCTTGGCTTCAAAGCCTAATTTTTGGGCAGCCTCAACCATACCTAAAACATTGGTTCCTTTTTTATCAGTACCGGCAAGCTGCCTGATACGGGCTACCGGAAGGTCAAGTTTATAGTGCGATGAAATAGAAGCCAAACAAGCCGCGCCGCAATCTGTAATATCCCGCTGTTTAATTTTAATGCTCATTGCTTTATTTTTATCCGCTTACATTAGGGTTTACCCAGTCATCGACCTTATCATATAATAATTGGTACAAGCTACGGTTGGTTACTTTAAACCTGGCCGTAAAATTCATACCTTTTTTCAGGTAGCCTTTATATCCGTTTTTTAATGTCAGGTGATTTTGTGACAACTGACATTTCACTTTAAATACCGGTTGATTATTGTTTATAACAACAATATCGTCAGATATATCAATTACTTTACCTAATACGAGTCCCCACTGATTATAGTTAAAGGCATCAACCTGAAATCGTACTTCCTGCCCTTTTTTTATCAGCCCGATATCTGCGGGTTTAATAAAGCAAAAGGCAATTAAATTAGAATCGGGAGATATTTCACCGATCTTTTGGTTTGCAAACACATAGGCCCCGTTTTGAACCCCTGTTATATTTTGAACTGAACCGTCAATCGGCGCTTTCAGTATGTATTGCTTTTTTTGTTCGTCTAATTCGGCTTCCTGACCGTTTAGCTGCCGTAATTCGTTCCTAAACCCATTGGCATCAGTTTGCCATTGCGTTTTATATTTTGCCAGTACCATTAAGTATGATGATTTGGCCTGATCGTATTCAAATTTATATTTTTCGTACTCAGACACCGTGAGCACCTTACTTTTATACAGTTCATTGTAGCGGTTAAAAGTACTTCCCGCCTGATCCCTCGCAATTGCTGCATTTTGCAACTCCTGTGAAAATTGCTGCCATGAAGCATTATACTGTCCGGTTTGCAAATTGGGGTTGCTTGTTCTATCATTATTAATGCCTGATAATAATTGATTGATATCACCTAGAAACTGCCTTATTTGTCCCTGGCGATTTTCGGCCAGGGCGCTTTGCCTTTTTGGTACAGACGCATCGATAATTAAAATGGTATCACCCTGTTTAATTTTTTGATTGTCGGTAAGTTTAAGTTTTGTTAGCCTGCCGTTAACGGGTATGGTTAGTTCTGCTTTTTCAATAGATGATTGTAAAAGGCCATTTCCCTTTATACTTATTGACGTTTTAATAAATGGCAACGCTGCAAGAGCAAGCAGCATAGATATAACCGTAACCAGGTAGATCAACTGTGTACGCTTACTGATCTGTGAGCGATAAACAATTGAAGTTTCGGAAATGGTTTCGGTAGAATAGTTAAACAATGCCATGTGATAATGCCATATAATTGTGATACTAATATAACAAAATAGCCGATATCCCGAGAATCAGAATAACGGCTATTCTGTAAGTTTGCCTTATAAGCTCTGAACAAGTTTAACAACAGCGCCTACAATGGTTCCTAAAAGTCCAAGAATATTGGCAAGTAGGTCAGTTAAGGCATTGCCGCCATTAACATCAGCCATTTCGGTAGCATTCATTTCCTGAACACCAAGATTTTCTAATTTTAAGTTTTTCATAATTGTGATTTTTTAGCATCAATCCTTACTCTGTTAAAGGCTTTTCAGGATACGCCTCTGATAGTTAACCGGTATTCTGAAAATCAGGACAGCGATTAACTAAAATCTCTTATAAGCCTAGTAGGCCTTTTAATAATCCGCCAACAGAGGTTAATAAACCTGCAACAAGATCAAGAACAGGTTGAAGATTGATATTAAGAAAAATATCACCCCAGCCACCACCGTTAACATCGGTCATTTCAACAGCATTCATTTCCTGAACACCAAGATTGTCTAATTTTAAATTTTTCATAATTGTGATTTATATATATATGTTAAATTCCCCACGCTGTTAATTGCCTTTCAGGACATACTCCAGATTAGCCAAACAGGTGCGGAATGATTTATACAAGTTAGGGAATTAAATAACCGTTATCCTAAACTCAGGATAACGGCTATTTAACATTTTTTACAAGTTACCAATAACTTTGAAAACTATGCTTAGTTGAGTGCTAACGTAAGCAAGAGTATCGCTTAATAAGCCAGTGATACCTGCAAGAAGTGGGCCCAGGTTTATACCCAGTAAACCACCATCAACGTTACTCATTTCGGTAGCGTTCATTTCCTGAACACCAAGATCTTTTAATTCTAACTTTTTCATAATAGTAATTTTTTGTACATTAATTCCTTACTCTGTTAGGGCTTTTCAGGATACGCCCCAATCGGCAATTGTTGTAGTCGAAAGTCAAACAAAGGCATATGATTAAAAAGCCGGTATACTATATGATATACAGCTATCTAATTAATAGCTCTTTATTAACTTAAAACCAAACCAAGAAGTTTAGTTAATGAAAATTGCAGGAAAGCTACAGTGTTATAAACAATTAAACCTGCACCAAGGGCAACAGTAGCAACTGTATTACCAATGATATCACCTAAGATACCACCACCGTCAACTTTAGTCATTTCAGCAGTGTTCATTTCTTGAACACCAAGATCTTTTAATTCTAACTTTTTCATAATAGTGCTTTTTTGTTCTTTAATTCCTTACTCTATTAAAGGCTTTTCAGGATACGCCTCCGGTTGGCCTAACACGTAAAACAAATATAATAATAACAACAAATACTTAAACGTTAACACAACTGAAAAGCCGGAAATTGCTATGATAAGAGAGATTAAAACGGGTGTTTTTTAAATAAAAAGCTCGTTTAAAAGCCGTAGAGGCACTTTTTGGTCTTTTATATTCAATTTATTCATTTTCATTGCGCCCCTTTTTTTAATGGACTTAATAGTTATTTAATAAATAAAACACAATTCCGGTATCGTTTTTAACAAAAACTAATCAATAATTAACACAATTTTAACAGAATAAATAAATTAATTAAAATTATAATATTTTAACTACAATGGTCATTCGCCCTTAACCACTTAGAAATAAATGGATAAGTATTATTAGTATAAATAAGCTTAATATTTATAATATTTTATTAATATTAAGCTTATCATGTTATTATAAATTTAAATAAAAAGCAAAATAATTGCTTAAACAAGTTTTATACAAGTATTTACAGGATATATACAGATTCAAAAATCCAGCTTAAAATATATATTATACAATACCCATACGATTGGAGTCGAGCTTGATGAGTATGAACAGGAGTATGGTAAAGCTTAATAGCGATGATCCGCCATAACTTATAAATGGTAGCGGGATACCAATAACAGGCATAAGCCCAATGGTCATGGCTATATTGATCACTACATGGAAAAACAAAATAGAAGCCACGCCATAACCATAGATCCTTGAAAATGGCGATCGTTGTCTTTCTGATATATATATTAATCGTAAAAGTAAAAACAGGTATAAGCCCAGCACTACCACTGAGCCCGCAAAGCCCCACTCCTCGCCTACGGTACAGAAAATAAAATCGGTACTTTGCTCAGGTACAAATGAATACTTGGTTTGTGTTCCTTTCAAATAACCCTTACCCCATAATCTGCCCGAGCCGATGGCTATTTTTGACTGGTTCACATTGTAGCCCTTTCCCCTTAAATCGTTTGAAAGGCCAAGCATTTCGTCAATACGGGTACGCTGATGTTCTTTCAGCACATGCTGATAAAGTGGCTTAACACTAAAAACAAAGGCCACTGAAATAGCCAGACCAATGATCATTTGAAAGGTAAACTTACGATGACGCTTAAACAGAAAAACTAGTAACCCGGTAACACCTGCAAGCACAGCTATGATATACCAATGATTTACCAGCAAGGCCGCGATGAACAGACTAATAAACAAACCGGTTACAATTAAAAAATAGGGCGAAAGACCTTCACGGTACAATACAAATATCAGTGAGCAAAATACCAGGGTTGATCCGTCATCAGGCTGCAGCTTGATCAGCATCATAGGCAATAGTATAATACCCGCGGCAAATACAAATGATTTTAACTCGGTAACCTTTATATTGACCGAGCTTAAATATCGCGCCAGCAATAAACAGGTGGCAAATTTGGCAAACTCCGAAGGCTGTAACCTGAAACCACCACCAATATTGATCCAGGCTTGGTTACCGCCCACATTACGCCCCACAACCAGCACTACAATGAGCAACAACACCGTTATCCCGTAAAATGCCGGTGCAAGCGCCGTAAGAAAACGGCTTTCCAGCAACAATATGATAATAGCCACCACAATAGATACGTTGATGTAGATAAACTGCTTACCATAATTGGTGGCGGGATCAATTATACTGCGGTGCTTTTCATCAAATACCGCGGCATGGATATTAAACCAGCCAATAGTGCATAAAGCCAGGTAAATGAGCACCATTACCCAATCAACATTAAAAAAGAAGCTGCGCTGGTGGTTGTGGTTATTATTCATGCTACTTACCAGCCCTCCTGTCTGCAAATAAACTACCCAAACTGCCTGGCTTACTATTCTTTGCCGTTTTTATCTGAGCCGCCTTTTTCATGGAATCGGCTTTAGCTTTTTTGATCGAATCGACTCTTACACTCCTGATACTGTCACGCATGTGCTCTTTCTTCATTTTGCTCGCGTAAATACTCAGATCAGGCAACAGGTTGGCATTCATATAATACTCAGGCGTAATACCGGATGGGCGTTCTGATATACTTCTCCGTAAATATTCTTCAACAATAAAACTGGCAATTGGCGCTGCCCATCTGCCACCCTGCCCGGCGTTTTCAACCACCACCGCTATAGCTATTTTGGGATTATCGCGCGGCGCAAAGGCAACGAATACAGAGTTATCAAGGCCTTTAACCTGGGCCGTACCGGTTTTTCCACACATCACAATGCCTGGTATTTTTGAGCCCTTTGCCGTACCAAAATCAACCACGCTTTGCATGCCATCTATAACCGGGTCAAAATATTGCGGATCTACCCCCACATAATTCTTAATCGTGTACTCCTGTTTTATTATTTGTTTATCGCCAATAGCTTTTATCAAATGAGGTTTATAGAAAAAGCCATGGTTTGCAATGGTGGCTTCAATATTAGCCAACTGCAGCGGGGTGGCCAATAACTCACCCTGCCCAATCCCTAAGGAAATAACTGTACTCGAACGCCATCCTCCCTTATGATATATCTTATCATAATATGATGCCTTTGGCAGGTTACCCCTGCCTTCGCCCGGCATATCAAGCTCAAGCCTGGCGCCTAAGCCAAATTTGGCCACATTATTTCGCCAGTAATTAAATGATGTATCCGTCTTTTTGGGGCCATTACGATTTATCAGTTTCTCGAAAACCATATCAAAGTAACCGTTGCATGATTCTGCCACCGCCTTGCTTAAATTAACCAGACCATGTACTTCGTGATTAAAACATGGAACCCTTCTGTTACCTGCAATATAATACCCCGGGCAGTAATAAGTAGTATTTGGTGTAATAACCCCCTCCTGCATCGCTATCAGGGCGCTAAGCGGCTTAAATGATGAACCGGGTGGATAATAAGCTTGTATAGGCCTGATAAAAAACGGATTGTACGGATCATTATACATCTTAGCCGCATTATTACCACGCTCGCGCCCTACCATCAAATTAGGGTCATAGGTTGGGCTGCTTACATAGCACAGTATTTCGCCGGTTGAGGGTTCAATGGCCACTATACTGCCCAGCTTATTTTTCATCAGCTTTTCGCCCAGCTTTTGCAAGGTAATATCTAATGATGAGGTTAATCGTTCACCAGAGCGGGCAACCGTATCAAAAGCGCCGTTGGCGTAAGATCCTTTGGCAGCACCCCGCGAATCAACCATTTGGTTTAATACGCCCCGCTGACCTTTTAAAACATCTTCATAGGCTTTTTCAACACCAGTTACACCAATATAGTCACCAGGCCGGTAATATCCTCCTGAACGCTTAATATCCCTTTCCTGCGCTTCGCCAATAAACCCTAAGAACTGTGCTGCTGTTGAATCAGGGTACGTACGTACCGTACGGTTCTGTACATAAAAGCCGGTAAACTCATGCAGCCTTTCCTGGAACGATGCATACAATTCAACCGATAATTGTTTTTCAAATATTGACTCGTGATTGGGCGAATACTTGATAGCCTTGGTTAAACGCTTATCAAAACCCGCTTTATCAATTCCAATGAGTTTACAAAAGGCCAGCGTATCAAAAGGTTTTACTTCTTTTGGATTGACTGTGATGTCATAGGTCGGCTCATTCTGAACCAGTATTTTTCCGTTTCTATCCAGTATTGGCCCACGGGCCGGATATAATATAGACTGACGGATCACATTTTTGCTGGCATACAGCGTATAACGGTCATCAATCAACTGGATATAGTAAAGCCTGGCCAGAAGCGTAAGAATAATGACGATGAAAATACCTGTTACAACGTAGCGTCGTTCAAAAAACTTGTTCATTTACGTTCTTTCCTTCTGAAAAATAGCAGTCCCGAAATTAGCATCAAAAATACAGTAAATAATGAACTCAAAACAACACGGCTTAGTGTGTATTGTATTTCAGAAAAACTAAAAACTTCTAAATTAAGCAGAAAGAAATGATGGAACGAGGTAAGCACCAGGGCGTAGGTAAAAAACCAGCGGAAACCCATAATACTCAGGGTAGGTTCGGGTTCGTTATCAAACCCCTCCTTTTGTACAGTTATACTGATAAACAATATACGCACCAACGCCAACACCACACATGCCGCAGCATGCAGGCCAGGGGTGTCATAAAATGCATCAATAGTTAAACCCAGTATAAACGACAGGACAAACAACAATATATTAGGCACCTCAAAAGGTAGCAGCAATATAAACAGTATATACAGGTACGGAGTGGCCAGGTTATAAAAGGTTATATTTTTAAACAAAAAAACCTGCATAAAAACCAAAACCAAAAATCTGATGGCGTTAACAAGGATGGTTCTACTCATTTTTGTTTTGTACGGCCTCCAGTCCCGATTGTTCCTGGGCAAACTTATTGTTCACCACGTAAACGTATTGTAGCTTACTAAAATCAACAGCTAATGCTACCTCAACATTAAGCAGCAGCCCGCCACCTTTGGCGTGTAGGTTTGTTATTTTACCAAATGGTATGCCGGTAGGGAAAAGCGAATAACCCGAAGTAACCACCCGCTCGCCCAGCTTTGGTTGGGCATTATTTTGTATATCAATCAGTAAACCTTTTGTAGGATCAAGATCAGCTCCCCATACAAACGAGCCAATTTCTTTATTATCAACCAGCATGGCGCTAAGCCTGGTATTTTTATGCAATACCGATTGTATGATAGCCAGGTGTTCTGACACATCTGCTACAATCCCCACTACACCAGAGCCGCATATAACCCCCATATCCTTAGCTATGCCATCTTTACTGCCCCTGTCAATAGTAATATAATTATTGCGCCTGTTGGTAGAGTTATTGATCACTTTGGCCACAATATAGGTGTACTGCTGCTTGTAAAGTGTATCAACCACCTTGCGTTTTTCGACCGAATCAACATATTGGGCTGATTTAAGCTGCCCCCGCAGGTTGGCATTTTCGCGGGCAAGGCTGTCATTTACTTCATTTAATGACATATAGCTATAAAGCCGGCTAACCTGGCCATACAAAGTACCCGTAACCTTATTGGTGGAGTTTATAAAAGTGGCTTTTTGAAAAGAATTATATTTTATATAAATAAGCAGTGAGCTTACCTCAAAAATCAGGAATAAAAAAAACGCGTTATACTTAGTGATAAAAATCAAGAGGTTACGCATCGCTTTATAATTATTGAATTAGTGAATTACTGAGTTATTGAATGAAAAAGATACTAAAATCACTAATTCAATAACTCAATAATTCAGTCATTATCAACTACTGCATTAAAAATTTAAAATTCCCTATATTTTTAAGGGCGGTTCCGGTTCCGCGTACTACGGCACGCAGCGGATCTTCGGCTACGTGAACAGGTAGTTTGGTTTTGGCCGCCACACGTTTATCTAAACCGCGTAGTAAAGCGCCACCGCCGGTTAAGTAAATACCGGTTTGGTAAATATCAGCCGAAAGCTCGGGCGGAGTGATCTCCAATGCCTTTAAAATAGCTTCCTCAATTTTGGAGATTGATTTATCCAAACAGTGCGCTATCTCGGTATAGGATACCATGATCTGCTTTGGAACGCCGGTCATCAGGTCACGACCTTGCACCGCAAAATCAGCCGGTGGATCTGCCAGTTCAGGCAAAGCGGCACCTACTTCAATCTTAATTTTTTCGGCAGTACGATCGCCAATCATAATGTTGTGCTGGCGGCGGATATATTGTACAATATCAGAGTCAAAGTTATCACCCGCTACGCGGATAGACTGATCACATACAATACCTGATAAAGCGATTACCGCAATTTCGGTTGTACCACCACCAATATCAATGATCATGTTACCCATAGGCTCTTCCACATCAATACCAATACCTACCGCGGCAGCCATTGGCTCATGTATCAGGTAAACCTCTTTAGCGCCGGCAATCTCAGCCGAGTCACGTACGGCACGTTTCTCTACCTCGGTAATACCCGATGGAATACAGATCACCATACGTAACGACGGGAAAAACCAGCCTTTACCCTGGTTAATCATTTTGATCATACCACGTATCATATGCTCGGCGGCGTTAAAGTCGGCAATTACACCATCTTTAAGCGGACGAACCGTACGGATATTATCATGTGTTTTACCCTCCATCTGCATGGCCTGCCGGCCAATGGCGATAACTTTATTGGTTGTTCTGTCGAACGCCACGATAGACGGTTCATCGACAACAACTTTATCATTATGTATAATCAGGGTATTGGCGGTACCTAAATCTATAGCTATTTCTTGTGTAAAAAAGTTAAATAAACCCATCTAATGTTTCTTTCAAATAATCTGCAAAGTTTATAAAAATACGCTTAAATAAATTAGCATTTTGCAACTTAAAGCGTTAAAATTTCACATTTATTGTACAAAACTTTAATCTTCTTTTAATAAAAGTTGATTTCAAGTTAAATAATTAATGTTTAAAGTGACGAACACCTGTAGTAACCATCGAAATATTTTTTTCGTTGCACATGGCCACAGATAATTTGTCGTTTATAGAGCCTCCCGGCTGCAATATGGCGGTAATACCAGCCGCGGCTGCAAGCTCGGCACAATCAGGGAACGGGAAGAAAGCATCAGATGCCATTACCGCGCCTTTAAGGTCAAAACCAAAGCTTTCGGCTTTTATAACTGCCTGCCTTAAAGAGTCGACCCTTGATGTTTGGCCAACACCGCTGGCCATTAACTGGCCATTCCTGGCAAATACAATGGTATTTGATTTGGTATGTTTTACCACCTTATTGGCAAAAAACAAATCGTGAAGTTCATGCTCGGTTGGCTGCCTGTTGGTAACCGAGGTCATTTGAGCCGGGCCTTCAATCACCGCGTCCTTATCCTGCTCAATAACGCCATTTAATAAAGTTTTAAATTGTTTGGTTGCCAAGACAACCGGTTGGCGAACCAATATGATACGGTTTTTCTTTTCCAGTAATATACGTACAGCCTCGTCGGTATAAGCCGGGGCTATCAGTACCTCATAAAATATCTTGCTGATCTCGGTAGCTGTATCAGCGTCAACTTCGTCATTAGCGATGATCACACCACCAAAGGCCGAAACCGGATCGCAAGCCAGCGCATCTATCCAGGCATCTTTAATAGTAGCGCGCGAAGCGATACCACAAGCATTGGTGTGTTTTAATATAGCGATGGTTGGCTCAGAAAACTCATCAATCAGAGCAACAGCCGCATCTACATCAACCAGGTTGTTGTATGATAGCTCTTTGCCATGCAGCTTGGTGAACATAGCATCCAGATCACCGTAGAAAACACCTTTCTGATGCGGGTTTTCGCCATAACGTAAAGTTTGGCTGCTTTGTATGCTTTGTTTAAATACAGGTAGCGGATCTTCCTGGTTAAAATACTGGAATATGGCGCTATCGTAATGTGATGATATATTGAATGCCTTATGTGCAAATGAGCGGCGTTGAGCTATAGAGGTTGCTCCATCCTGTGTTTTCAGGATCTCATGCAGTGTACCATAATCATTTTTTGAAGCAACGATCACTACATCTTTAAAATTCTTAGCTGCTGCGCGGATCAGGGAAATACCTCCGATATCTATTTTTTCGATCACATCTTCTTCACCGGCTCCTGATTTTACAGTTTCCTCAAATGGATAAAGATCTACGATCACCAAATCAAGTTCAGGTATATCATATTGGGCCAGTTGCTGTTCATCTCCATCAAAACTTCTGCGGGCCAGTATGCCACCAAACACTTTGGGGTGCAGGGTTTTAACACGTCCGCCCAGGATAGATGGGTATGAGGTAAGATCCTCTACAGGTATTACATCAACGCCTAAATTGCGGATAAAACTTTCGGTACCACCGGTTGAATATATTTTAATACCAAGGCGGTTTAACTCCAGAATAATGGGCTCTAAATTATCTTTATAGTAAACAGAAATTAAAGCATTTTTTATTTGAACAGACTGGCTCATGTACAGTATTTTTTTGAGCCGCAAAGGTAGTGATATTTAGTTAATTGATTAATGTTTTCTGAAGGAAAATAGTCAATGGTCGATGACCCATAGTCCATTGCTTAAGATTATCCGTTTTCTATTTTCACCATAAGGTATGATCTATGGACTATGGACCATCAGCTATGGACTTTCCGACTAATTAACTAACTTCACCGCCCGAAATCATATACTCAATTTATGAAATTATTAGAAGGAAAAACAGCGCTTATTACCGGTGCATCAAAAGGGATAGGCAGAAAAATAGCAGAAAAGTTTGTCGAGCATGGCGCTAATGTAGCATTTACCTATTTATCGTCGGTTGAAAAAGGCCTGGCCCTGGAGCAGGAACTGCAAAGTTTTGGCACCAAAGTAAAAGGTTACCGCTCTGATGCCTCCAAATTTGACGAAGCCGAAAAACTAATCAATGACATTGTAGCCGATTTTGGCACTTTACATATCGTAGTTAACAATGCCGGTATTACCAAAGATGGTTTACTGATGCGCATGACCGAAGAAAACTGGGACTCTGTTTTAGAAGTTAACCTGAAATCGATATTCAACGTTACCAAAGCTGCCTCTAAGATCATGATGAAAAACCGCAATGGTGTATTTATCAATATGAGCTCAGTGGTTGGTGTACAGGGTAATGCCGGGCAGGCCAATTACGCGGCTTCAAAAGCGGGCATCATTGGCTTCTCTAAATCGGTGGCCAAAGAGTTGGGCTCGCGTAATATCCGCACCAATGTGGTTGCCCCGGGCTTTATTAAAACCGAAATGACCGACGTACTTGACCCTAAAGTGGTTGAAGGCTGGGAAGCTGACATCCCGCTTAAACGTGCCGGCCAACCCGAAGATGTAGCCAATGCCTGTGTTTTTCTGGCATCAGACCTGGCCACCTACATTACCGGGCAGGTAATCCCTGTTGATGGTGGAATGTTGTAAGGGAAGTAGTAAGTTCTGAGTCAAAGAACCTTCACCCATTGTCATCCTGAGCGACAGCGAAGGATCTATTCGCAGGCTATATATGTTGGTTAATAGATCCTTCACTCCGTTCAGCATGACAATTAATATTTAAAGAAGATTTACGAGGTTTTTAAACGGCGAAGCCTTCAACGAAATCATCAGAAACAAACACTTCTGAGTTAAACTTCGCAAGCCTAAAAAACACAACAACCTAACCACATGACAAGCAGAAGCAGTATTTTCTTGATGATGATAGCTGCGGTTTGCTTGTCACGTTTTGTTTTCACCAATGGTTTTGCTCAAACTACAAAAGATGGTTCCTGGGAAATAAAATCAGTTGAAAAAAGCCACAGAAACTACTTGATTTTTAAATCAAGCGGTAAAACGTTAAAAACCTACAACCTGGATAAACTTACCGGCAAGGATAACATTGAAACATTAAATATATTAGGCACACAAAAAGTCAATAATATTTACTTTGTATTATTTTCCTATGAGTACCCATCGGTCAATAATAATGGACAAGGGTATTGCGGTGCAGGGCATGAAGGCTTTGTTGCCCTTATTCATATGAATAAAAAGCTGCAATTAACTCATTTTGAAAAACACCAGGCCTATAGTTGCATCAATAATATGGATACCGTTAAGTTTATTTATAATGTTAAGCATCCTGAATATGGCATAAAGCTACCCAATAGATAATATGCTATATAAAACAAATTCTAAAACTTTCTTGAGACAGGCAATAATTACATTTAATCCTTTCCAATAAAAACAGCATATTTGATTTATTGGATATGCTGCTTTTATTTTCACTAACATGGGGTTCGGTTTCGGGATGGTGGGTGCCTGTTTGTATTATACTGGGGATACTATACGCCTGGCTATTGTACAGGCAACCGGTAAACCTGGGTAAAACTTTCAGGATAGGATTGGCAGTACTTCGGACTGTGGTAGTGTTTATTATTGCCATGCTGCTGGTTTCGCCACTGGTAAAATCGGTGAAATATGATCCGCAGAAACCTTTGATTTTAATTGCGCAGGATAATTCATCATCCATCAATACTTTTAAACCTGCCGGTTTTAGTACAAGCCAATTCATCAATGATCTGTCTAAATTAAAACAGGAACTTGGCGATCAGTACGATGTGCAGGAATTTAATTTTAGTAAAGATCTGAGCAATGGCCTTTCTGATAAACTCACCGGCAAGCAAACTGACATCAGCGCTGCCCTGCAACAGCTTAATAACCGCTTTGTAAATCAAAACATCGGTGCGTTGATTTTAGCGACTGATGGCTTATACAACCAGGGGAACGACCCTCAATACGAAGCCAAAAACATCAAAACCAGTATTTACACTATTGCCTTGGGCGATACGGTGGCTAAACGCGATCTGCTGATTGGCAACGTGAACTATAACAAAACCGCCTTCCTGGGTAATGATTTTGAGATAGAGGTATTAGTTGCAGCCTACCAAAGCAAAGGGGAAGACATACATTTAACCGTTACCGAGGATGGCAAACAGGTGTATACCCAAACCATCCCTGTAACCACCGGCGATTTAAAAAAGATTGTCCCCATTAAATTAACTGCTGATAAAAAGGGTTTAAGAAAATACAACATCAGTATTGCGCCCGTAAAAAACGAACTATCAACCCAAAACAATACCGAAACTATTTATGTAGATGTGCTGGATGCGCGTCAAAAAGTGCTGGTGCTGTATCAAAGTCCGCACCCCGATATTACGGTTATTAAACAGGCAATTGAAACCAATAAGAATTTCGAGGTAAAAACGAGCTTGTTAGCCGATATTGCCAATATCAAACTACCAGATTATAGCTTGATCGTGCTTTATCAGATCCCTGCTGGTAGTAATGCGCCGCTGAAAAATTTCATTACCAAAAGCAAAATACCGGCTTGGTACATACTGGGTTCGCAAACTGATCTGCAGACTTTTAATGCGGAACAAAACAGTATGAAGATCAGTACAGGCCGTAACGAACCGCAGGAAGTGTTTGCCCTGCCCGAAACTGGCTTCGCGGCTTTTACGTTGTCTGATTCAGCGCGCAAAAAGATTGCTACGCTGCCTCCGCTGCTAGCTCCGTTTGGTAATTACACCACAGCCAACAATACTGCTGTTTTGTTAAAACAAAAAATTGGCGCTGTAGCCACTACTTACCCGTTATTGGCTTTTAGCGACGATGCTGGTCGCCGTACCGCTGTACTTACCGGCGAGGGTTTATGGCGCTGGCAACTAGCCGAATACCAAAACTATGGCAACAGAAATGCAACCGACGAACTACTGAGCCAAACCGTACAATATTTAACCGCCAATGCCAACCGCCAACGTTTCAGGGTGTACCCTGCCCGTAATGTTTTTGACGAAGGCGAAAACGTGATACTCAACGCCGAACTGTATAATGACGCTCTTGAACTGATCAATACTCCCGATGTAAAGATCGACCTGAAAAACCAGGACGGAAAAAACTATAGTTTTCTGTTTAGTCGCAACGCCCAAAGTTACCAGCTGGATGCAGGCACCTTGCCCATTGGCGAGTATGCCTATACTGCCTCTACCCAAAACGGTACCCAGCAATTTAAAGCCAGCGGCCAGCTAACCGTAAAACCGCTTAACCTGGAAACCCGTCAAAGCGCCGCCAATCACCCGTTGCTCAATACCATAGCCAAACAAAGCGGCGGCCAAATGCTATACCTATCACAGATAAACCAGCTTGCCAACCTGATCCGCAAAAACGACAACATCAAAACCGTTGTTTATGAAGATAAACACTACAGCGACCTGATTGATGTAAAATGGCTGTTTGTACTGATACTGCTATTACTAAGTGTTGAGTGGTTTTTGAGGAAACAGGAAGGGGAAGTATAAGATAGGTAAGAATCAAGAGCCAGGAGGAAAGAACCGAAAAGCAAGACATAAGACGACAAGTTGGGGCCCGCGCGATTCCCTCAGCCAAAAATAAAAAACGCGTCATTGCGAGGTACGAAGCAATCTCTACTCCAGCAGGTCAAACACACAAAATTTGCTCTCTACAGCATACAGATTGCTTCGTACCTCGCAATGACGTGTGGGGTAAAACGTCCAATGGGGCAAGTCTTGTGTTGTGGCTTTAGTAGACTTACGAAGTTTTAAAAACTTCGTAAGTCTTTTGAACAGAATCAAAAAAATAAGATATAGTAACCTCGATTTCACCATTAATTTTCAATAAATTACAGGGAAAATTTGCAATAAAAGTCAATGCATTCCTCTACCCTCAACAACCCGGCAAACATTTCCGAAAAACACAAACTATTAGGACTTGATCATCTTAGAGCGTTGGCTATCACATCTGTTTTTTTATTTCATTATCAACTGTTCGGCCATCCTGACTGGGTAGAGAAAGTTGGCCAATTTGGCTGGACTGGTGTCGACCTGTTTTTTGTTTTAAGCGGATTCCTGATATCCGGACAGCTTTTTGGTACAATTGCCAAAGGAAAGGTCACTTCCATGCGGGAGTTTTTTGCAAAACGCTTTTTCAGGATAATCCCGCCATACCTCATCGTCCTTATTTTATACATCACCATACCGTTTTTACGTGAACGGGAGCACCTTGCTCCGCTTTGGCGATATCTAACTTTTACACTAAACTTTGGACTTGACCTGCATCAAACAGGCACATTTACCCATGCCTGGTCGCTCTGTGTTGAAGAGCAGTTTTATTTGATATTACCTTTAACATTCTGGCTGTTCAACTATTTCAGGGCAGGTAAAAAAGCCATATATATTATTGCAGCCCTGTTTATTGCAGGCTTTGTAATACGATGGTTAAGTTGGCACTACTGGGTTGAGCCGCACATATCCGCAGATAATTTGGGGGCAATATGGAACAAGTTTATCTATTATCCAACTTATAACAGGCTTGATGCATTACTTATAGGCGTTAGCATTGCGGGTATCTATACCTTTTATCCGCATGTTAAAGAAGGCATAAATAAGTACGGCAATGTATTAATGCTAACCGGTATCATCATTTTAATTGCCGCTTACCTAATCTGTACACCTGAAACAAGCTTTAATACTACCGTTTGGGGTTTTCCTTTAATTGCATTAGGATACGGGATAGTTGTAGCTGCCATAGTATGCCCTGCCAATGTGCTTTATAGCCTTAAATCAAAAGTTACATCGCAATTGGCAACACTGTCATATGGTATATACCTGGTACATAAACTGATGATTCATCTCACCCAAAGTTTATTGGTATCAACAGGAATTAACAAAGACAGCAACCTGATGATGATGTTGTGCATTATCAGCAGCATTGCAGGTGCCCTGGTTTTAAGATATGCTATAGAAAAGCCGTCACTAAAACTGAGAGATAAAGTATTGCTCAGGTGGAAACGTAGGAGAAACCCGGTACTTGCGGAAGCTCTATAATTATAATAGAAAGCCGAGCCTCGTGCGATTCCAATATAAAACCACGTCATTGCGAGGTACGAAGCAATCTCTACATAGGCAGGTCGATTATTTTTAAGTATAAACTTTTCTGTCTACTCTGTACAGCATAGAGATTGCTTCGTACCTCGCAATGACGTAATGGGACAAATAAAAAAAGCGATGAGTTTTAAACTCATCGCTTTTATAAAATATCTTGATTCTTGTTTCTAAAAGTCCTGTTTCTTACAAAAAAACTACTTTTCCTTTTTTGCGTGCACTATTACAAAAACGTCCTCATTATCTTTTTTCATGAGGTATTTTTCGCGGGCAAATTTTTCGAGTTGTTGGGGGTTCGAGGTTAGTTCGTCCAGTTCTTTGTTAACCTGGTCGGTTTGGGTTTTGTAAAAATCACGCTCGGCCTCCAGCTTATCTACCTGCTTGTGATATTCATATTGCGAGAACAGATCGTTCTTATCAAAAAATATCATCCACACCACAAATGCCAGCGTAACCAGAAAAAATTTGTTCTTTAAAAGGTCAATGAGGCGTTTCATCGATATAGGCTCTTTGAATTTCATTTAAAGCTATTTAAAGTTTTTGAATGGCGCAAATATGCTTATTAACTTATTAACAACAAAAGATTGATTGGGTTGGAACTCAAACAACTGATCAAGTGTTTTAATAAAATTACACTTTTATAAACTCACTTAGTCCAACCTAATCAACTAACTTAACTCAATCAACCCAATAAACTATCTACCTGACGAACGACTGGCTCCGCTCATACCGCTGTTGCCGCCTGATCTGCTGCCACCAGTGCGACTATTGCCGCCACCTGAACGATTGCCACCTGGTTTACCACCGCCACCCTGACGTCTGCCACCACCGCTTCTGCCTGATGAACCACTTTTACGTAAACTGGCGTTGGCGCTACCTTTCTTAGCTACCATACCGGCCGCTATAGCCACCGGGCTTAGTGGGTAAGGATGCCCTTCTTCTACCGGGATCTCTTTGGCTATCAGTTTATGTATATCCTTTAAAAATTCTATTTCTTCTTCATCGCAAAAAGAAAGGGCAATACCACTTGCTCCGGCCCTGCCTGTACGGCCAATACGGTGTACATAGGTTTCGGGAATATTTGGCAGCTCGTAATTTATTACGTGGGTAAGTTCGTCAATATCAATACCACGGGCAGCAATATCAGTAGCTATCAATACACGTGTAGTACGATTTTTAAAGTTTACTAATGCCCGCTGACGTGCATTTTGTGATTTGTTACCGTGAATAGCTTCGGCAGTTATGCCTACGCGTACCAGGTCCTTCACCACTTTATCTGCACCGTGTTTGGTACGGGTAAATACCAGCGCGGTTTTAATATTTTTATCTTTTAATATGTGGATCAGCAACGATTTTTTATCGCCTTTATCTACATAAAATAATGACTGCTGTATAGTATCAGCTGTTGATGATACCGGCGTAACCTCAATTTTTTCAGGATTGGTTAATATGGTATTGGCCAATTGCTGAATTTCATTAGGCATGGTAGCCGAAAAGAACAGCGTTTGTCTTTTTGCAGGCACTTTAGTAATGATCTTTTTAACATCATGTACAAAGCCCATATCCAGCATACGGTCGGCCTCATCCAATACCAGCATTTTAATATGCTCCAGGTGTACATAACGCTGGTTTATTAAATCCAGCAAACGACCAGGGGTAGCTATCAAAATATCCACACCGCGACGTAAAGCGTCAACCTGCGGATTTTGTGATACACCACCAAAAATAACCAGGTTTTTAAGGCCGGTATGTTTACCATAAGCGGTAAAGCTTTCGGCAATTTGTATGGCCAGTTCGCGGGTTGGCGTTAGTATAAGCGCTTTGATGGTTTTTTGCTCTTTATGAGCCATCCTGTCCTGGTACAATAACTGTAAAATGGGCAGGGCAAAGGCAGCAGTTTTACCTGTACCTGTTTGCGCGCAACCCAGCAGGTCGCGTTGTTGTAATATAATAGGGATGGCTTGTGCCTGTATTGGTGTAGGTGTAGTATATCCCTCAGTTTTTAAGGCCTTGAGTAAGGGCTCAATTAATTTTAAATTTTCGAATGACATGTAATGATTGTAATGTGTATTTGCTATCGCCAAAGCATAAGCGGATCTGAAGAGTTTCGGTGATCAAAACCGTAGGCGAACTTGTATTTTTTCTGCAAAGATACTGTTTTTATATCAGATGTAATTAAATGTGCAGATTGGGGGAAAGGATATATTATTTTGTCATGCTGAACTTGTTTCAGCATCTATTCTACTACATGCATATTCACGAATAGATCCTTCGTTCCTCAGGATGACAAATTCATAGTAATTTTTAAGGTTACATCCCTACCTTCTCTTCACCATCAGCCTGTTTTTTATCTTTAGGCTTGCGGTCATTTAAAAACGAATGTATCAGCAGGATACCTACACCGGCCATGATCGACATATCGGCTACGTTGAATACCCCCGTTTGGGCCCATTTAAATTTGATGAACATAAAATCAGTTACACTGTTGTACACCCATCTGTCATAAAGGTTACCTATGCCGCCGGCAAGCACCAGGATAATTCCCAGCGCATTCAATTTATGCAGGTTAGTTTTTATCAACACATAAACCAATCCGAACAGCAGTACGGCTGCAGGCACCAGCGTAAGCAATATAAACCGCCATGGATTAGCCAACGAATCGCCCAGACTTAAAAAAGCCCCTGTGTTTTCGGTGCGGGTTATCAGGAAATGATCAAAATTTTTAAAAGGGAAAAAATCTTCGCCAAAACGAAAATGGTTTCGAACGTATATTTTAGAGATCCTGTCGAGCCAGAGATCAAAAGCCAGTATCAATAGTATCACCAGGCCTCTCAAAATCCCTTTTTTATTCATCAATATATTGGTTTATAGATTGTTATTTTACAATAACGTGATTGATATGGTTTAAATTATTGGAGTTTATAACTGGGTTATTGCTTAGGTGGAGGGTACTGGCCCATAAACCCTTTGTCGCGCTTGGCTTGCTCCCAGTTATTGGTATATGCCGCCAGCCAGTAATCATACTTTTCAAAATCAAACTCCAGGCTGGTATATGGTTTTAGGAAAGTGGCATCAACAGGTTCAATCTGGTACATATCAAATATGGGATCGTCCTGGTCGGTTTCAAAGTAGTTTTGCAGTATGGATAGTTCAATGGGTGCAAGCTCAGCATCTCCGGCTAAGGATTCGTCGGCCTTATTAAAGTATTGAATTTCGCGCTTTAACCATTCCGGCTGTTTACTTTGCCCCATCTGTATCAATTAAAAAGAGCCACCTGTTAGGCCTCACCTAAATCCTCTCCAAAGGAGAGGACTTTAATTTCTTGCTTTTTTGAACCCTCTGCTTTGGGGAGGGCAGGGTGAGGCTGAGCAGATGGCTCTTGATATGAGTTTGATTATTTTTTGTAGAATTTAAAATCCTTGCCGATGAAACGTGCATTGCTGCCCAGTTCTTCTTCGATGCGTAATAACTGGTTATATTTCGCGATCCTGTCTGAACGTGAAGCCGAACCGGTTTTGATCTGACCGCAATTTAATGCTACAGCCAAATCAGCGATGGTTGCATCCTCAGTTTCGCCAGAGCGGTGACTCATTACTGATGTATAACCATTTGTTTGAGCCAAAGTAACCGCGTTAATGGTTTCGGTTAATGAACCAATCTGGTTTACTTTTACCAGGATTGAATTGGCAATACCTTCGTTGATACCTCTTTGTAAACGTTTAGTGTTGGTAACAAACAAATCATCACCTACCAACTGCACTTTGCCACCAATTTTGTCTGTTAATAATTTCCAGCCATCCCAATCGTCTTCATGCATACCATCTTCGATAGAAATAACAGGGTATTTAGCTGCTAACTGAGCCAGGTATTCTGCTTGTTCAGCACTGGTGCGGATAGCGCCTTTATCGCCTTCAAATTTAGTGTAATCGTATTTACCGTCTTTGTAAAACTCAGAAGCAGCACAGTCAAACGCAAGGAAAATATCCTCGCCGGCTTTGTAACCTGCTTTTTCAATAGCTTTAATAATGGTTTCAACAGCATCTTCGGTACCTTCAAAAGTTGGAGCAAAACCACCTTCATCACCAACAGCGGTTGAAAGGCCCCTGTCATGTAATATTTTTTTTAGGTTATGGAATACTTCGGTACCCCAACGTAAGGCTTCAGAAAATGATGGCGCGCCAACCGGCATGATCATAAATTCCTGGAAAGCGATAGGCGCATCAGAGTGCGAACCACCATTGATGATATTCATCATAGGGATAGGCAATGTATTTGCATTTACACCACCAATGTAACGGTATAAAGGCTGACGGCTTTCTTGCGCTGCTGCTTTGGCTGCGGCTAAAGAAACACCTAAAATAGCATTGGCTCCCAATTTGCCTTTGTTTTCGGTGCCATCAATTTCAATCATGATTGCATCAATGGAATTTTGATCAAAAACATCAACACCTTTTAACTCAGGTGCAATAATGTCATTTACGTTGGCAACGGCTTTTAATACACCTTTACCCATGTATTTTGTTTTATCGTCATCGCGAAGTTCAACGGCTTCGTGCACACCGGTTGATGCACCAGATGGTACAGCAGCACGGCCAAAAGCACCGTTTTCAGTTAAAACTTCAACCTCTATAGTAGGGTTACCGCGCGAATCCAGGATTTGGCGGGCATGTACGTCAATTATTAAGCTCATAGTTTATTGTCAGATATTTGTAATTTGTAAACCGCGGGCTAAGTTAATAGCAAAATCAGGAAATCGCAATTAGAATTTTTCATTTAATGATTAATTAATCCGTTGTCGTAGGAACTTGTTCATGCAGTCCGCCATTCTTACGGTTGATACGGTACATCAACATCAGCATAATATTATTTTTCCCGCTGCTTTGTGTAGCTGTGTAATTACGCTGATTGATCCAGCCCGCCTGTGCTATCCATTTTTTATCAAACTGGTAACCTAAAGCTGCCGATATGCGGTTACGCTCAAAGTTGGGTGCCTTATTATTAAAAAACACTTCGTCGAAAATGGATAGAAACCAGGTTTTAGCTACAATTTTGGTATTATTTAAAGGGATGAACATATTTAACCGGTAGCGGAAACGGTTACGGTAATTGCCGGTTACCCAGCGTTGCTCTATACGATAGCGATGTTCAAATTTAAAACGGTACAGGAACTGATTAACCGTCATTTGCTCCCATAACCTGAATTCATTCGTATTGGGACCACTACCCAGATCTGCATAGTCATAAGTGTGGTAGGTACCTGTACCTAATAAGGCTATAAAGTTTTTATCAAGATCATAACTCACACCAGCCTTGGCCTCATAATACTGAAACTGGCTGAATGGGCCATTGGTACGAATTTGCAGCTCGGAATAACCACCCCATCTGTGGCTGCTGTCGCCTGGTAATACTACGGTAGCAATACCCCAGGTACCCGTTTTTGAATCCTGGGCTTTGACAGTAATGGAGGATAGGATTAATAGGAAAAACACTAAAACTGGGCTGTTAAAGCTTTTAGACATATGATCAGGATTTATTGCACAAAGGTATTTCCTGAATATTATCTCAATGTTAAGTTAATGGTGATTAATGTTATTATAATGTTAAGTAATTCGGTTGCGGGTTAGCTGAATCAGGCATAGAAACCCCTCCCTGCCACCGCACCAACCAGCCGCATCTAACAAATGTCATTTCGATAGAGCCTGGGTAGGAATGAGGGTAGCGCGAAAGAGAAATCCTGTACTCCATGCATGATTGATAGCAAGGTTCGCATGAAAAATCGTATAAGATTTCTCTCTATCGTTCGAAATGACACTCTTTTTTATAATTTAAATATAAAGCTTTTAAAAGTCTGTATTCCTGGTTCTAACAGTCCTGACTCTGATCTTCCCTATTCCCACTTAAAGGTTTTAACCGCTACCGCGTATATGATCACAAACCATATCAACAGAATAAACAACTGGTGTGTAACATCGCCTAAACCGGCACCCTCAAAGGCAACCTTGCGCATGGCATTATTTAAATGTGTAAGCGGCAATACGTTACTGATGGCCTGCAGCCATTTGGGGAAAGCCGTTACCGAAAAGAAAGTGCCCGATAGTAAAAACTGGGGCAGCGTAATGATATTGGACAGTGGCGGCACCGTACTTTCGTTTTTTGCAATGCCCGATACGGTAAACCCAAAACCCATAAAAATGATCAAACCAATGGCCGAGAGCACTAACATATTCAACACCGTAACCACGCCATGTACCAGGGTAAAGCCAAACATGTAATGCCCAACCAGTATAATAAATAAAGAGCCTAATAATGAAAATGCGAGCCTGGCCAGGGCCTCGCCCAAAACAATACTGTAGCGTTTAACCGGTGTGGCAAAGAAACGCTTGATAACCAATGTAAGGCGTAAACTCAAGAATACGAAGGCGGTACCAAAAACGCCACTGCTTAATAGCGAGAAACCCAGTTGTCCCGGCAGTATAAAATCAATGTATTTATATTCGCGGCCTTCAATAGTACTTTCCCTGATCTCGGCTACCGGCGGGGTGCCCACTTGTGCATTGTTATTGATGTTGTAATAAATATTGCTCAGTACTGATCGCAGTATATTACCCTTTTCGGCTGATGCTTTGGTATATTCTACATTAATGGTAAACGGTGGACGGCTGCTATTTTTTTTGACATTGATAATGGCATCAATACTACCTTTCGACAGGTTACTGTTCATTTCCTCGGCAGATTGATCCTGTATCAAATGAACCACTTTAATATTCTTTAGCGCCTGGTAAACCGGACTAATGGTATCCGAAGTTTTAGCCACGCCTACATCAACGGTAACACCGCCGCCGCCAATATTGGCAAAAACAATAATGAATATCAGGGGGAAAGCCAGCGTAAACACCACCGCCGACGGGCTGCGTAGTATGGACCGGAAACTGGCATTGGCTATAGCCAATGTTGCTCTTGTATTGCTGTAATTTTGGTTCATTTCAATTTAATCGTTAGCCTCACCCCGGCACTCTCCAAAGGAGAGGGGGGCAAAGTATTTTATTTACTAAAAGCTATTATTCAAAAAGATATTCTAAATCCTCTCCTTTGGAGAGGATTTAGGTGAGGCTTCTACCCCTCCCGCCATTCCTTACCAGTCAGGTTTATAAACACATCTTCCAGGTTGGCCAGTTTCACTTGTTTTTTCCGTTCAAAACCTGAGGCTACCAGCTGATCGATAAAATGATCAGGGGTATCAATACCAATAATGTAGCCGCCATCAACAAAGGCAACACGATCACAAAGCACTTCGGCTTCGTCCATATAGTGAGTGGTAATTACCACGGTGGTGCCCTGGTCTCGTATCTCCCGGATCAAATCCCATAAGTTGCGGCGCGCCTGCGGATCAAGCCCGGTTGTGGGCTCATCCAAAAATATGATCCTCGGGTTATTGATGAGCGTGGTGGCAATAGAAAAACGTTGTTTTTGCCCGCCCGACAGATCTTTATATTTTGATTTTGCCTTATCGGTCAATGCCACCTTTTCCAGCATTTCCATAGGGCTTTTGTCAATGCCATATAAACCCGAAAACAACACGATCAATTCAGACAGGTTAAGGTTGGGATAATAACCCGCCGCCTGCAGCTGCACCCCGATGCGTTTCTTGATACTATCAGCATCGGTTTCAATATCAAAGCCATCAACAATGATACGGCCCGATGTTTTTTGGCGCAGGGTTTCAATGATCTCGAGGGTGGTGGTTTTGCCGGCGCCGTTGGGGCCCAGTAAACCGAAAATC
Organism: Mucilaginibacter sp.; assembly: GCA_030445275.1. Lineage (GTDB taxonomy): Bacteria > Bacteroidota > Bacteroidia > Sphingobacteriales > Sphingobacteriaceae > Mucilaginibacter. Next base: position 3,122 of record JAUCSE010000083.1, on the reverse strand, counting down.
TCGCCCTCATATACTTCAAAACTAATGCCTTTTACGGCTGCAAAATCGCCATAGTTTTTTACAAGCTCATTTACAGTGATGATGGGTTGTTTTGTCATAGGGTAAAAATGCGTTACAATAATGAAATAACCATGAGTTTTTATTTGTATTGCAGAACTTTTACAAGTCTGCCCCGGCTTCAGTTTTAAGCTTTAGGGTGTATGTTGATGCTAAAGTATAAATACTATCAGGAGATACTGTTTAAAAATCTGATAAACAGCATTATTTTATCAGGTGACCAATAGAGTGGATCAGCGATTCGGCATGCTCGGCGGCCTTCATCAGCAGGTGAATAATTTGTACAGCAAGTAGAGTTTTCATAACGTCCGTGGTTTTATAGTTCAAATGTGCTAACAGAATAACTTTTTGTGTAATGCTTTTAGGTAAAGGCGGCTAAACTTCCGGTAAACGGCCGGAAAACACCGATGAACACGTCTGCTTTAACGGCTTGCAAACAAGCGTTGTTAGGTAAACAGGTTGCCTATTACCTGTGTAAACAAAGGCGAATGTTCCTGTAAGTAAACTATTAATGCTATCAGGGGAGTATATAAAGTTTTCATATGCAATGTTGTTTTTTCTTCAAAATTGCATTGCAGGCCATATAGTTAACAGGCCTTTTTGACGAAGCCCGGGAAATTTTCGGTGAATGGCAGAAAATCAGGGGCTGATTTTTTTACCGGAAGTCGTAATTCAACAAATATTGCTGTTATGATTTGAAGCGACCCTTTGTATCCTAAACCTAAAACCGTATCATTGAATAATGAAGCGCTTTTTATCAAACCTCACTGTACAGGTACTTATTGCCATTATTTTAGGTATCGTTGTTGGCCTAAATTTTAAACAATTTGGACCAACAGCCGAGATGATCAGTAAAATGTTCATCAGCCTGATCACCATGCTGATAGCCCCCATCATATTTTTCACCATTGTACTGGGCATTGCCGGCATGAGCGATATGAAAAAGGTAGGCCGTGTAGGTGGTAAAGCTTTATTGTATTTTGAAATAGTAACCACCTTTGCCCTGGTTATTGGCGTTACCGTAGCCAACCTCCTTAAACCGGGCACGGGTTTTGTACAGCAGGGGCCGGTTGATACCAGCAAAATAGTGGTATACGAAAAGGCCGCCTCCGAAATGCATTGGGGTGATTTCTTCGCGCACATTATACCATCAAACGCTTTTGAAGCTTTTGCCAAAGGCGACATTTTGCAGATCCTGTTTTTTGCCGTGCTATTTGGCTATGGCCTGAGTTTGATGGGCGAAAAGGGACAACCTGTAATACAGCTGTTTGATAAGCTGTCGAAGGTTTTCTTCAATATTATGAAAATTGTGATGAAGGTAGCCCCCATCGGCGCGTTCGGGGGGATGGCTTTTACCATCAGCAAGTATGGTTTAAAAACGCTAAAACCCTTGGCTTTGCTCATGGGTTCGGTTTACCTCACCATGTTCCTGTTTATTTTTGTGGTGCTTAACCTCATTTGCTACCTGTTTAAATTCAGTTTGTGGAAATACCTGGTACATATTAAAGAAGAGATCCTGATCGTACTGGGAACATCCTCATCTGAGTCGGCCCTGCCGGGCATGATGAATAAGATGGAAACTTTCGGCTGCTCTAAATCAGTAGTAGGATTGGTTATCCCTACCGGATATTCATTTAACTTGGACGGCACCACCATATACCTGTCTATGTGTGTCATATTCCTCGCGCAGGTTTTCAATATCCCTTTATCTTTATTCCAGGAACTGACAATTATTGGCATCCTGATGGTTACCTCCAAAGGTGCGGCTGGCGTAACCGGCAGTGGTTTTATTGTATTGACCAGTACACTAACAGCCATCAAAGTTATCCCCGTTGAGGGCGTGGCGATATTACTGGGCGTTGACCGGTTTATGTCCGAAGCGCGGGCCATCACCAATGTAATTGGCAATGGAATAGCTACCATTGTTATAGCGAAGAGCGAGAAGGAGTTTACACCTCCACCGGTTGATGATAAAGATGCAAAGGATATGACTTCTATCAAGTCTTTCGTAAAAGCAATAGTACGCGTTTTAAGCACTTGGCGAGGTTAAATAAAACGGGTGGGCATATTGTAGTACCTCAGCCCCCTGAAGGGGTACCTTTTGTGATTAGTACCCTCGCGCCTTTTCAATTCCCTCCCTTGGGAGAGTAATAGCCCATGGTTAGACATTTCTACAAAAAGGGTGTCATGCTGAGCTCCGTCGAAGCATAGTGGGCAAGCCTCTACGCTCGACCCTTCGACGAAGCTCAGGGTGACAGGCCCTTTTTGGGACATTATTAGTTCGGTATGTCTATTCATGGGCTATTTACTCTTGGGAGCGGGGCGGTGGCCTGTGTTGTGGCTGGGAGGGGTTTATACGAGCGGTACAAACTAATCATGTTTACTAAACCCCTCCCCCCTTCCCCGAGGAAGGAATCGCCCTACCTCTACTTTTTAAGTTCTCATGCAATCGCTCGGCTCACCTTATGCTTGCCTGTAACAAGTGCTAAACCCAGCAACGGTTGTGCGTAGTGATAAACTACAGTATATTAGTATCGACTATACTTTATCAAATCATGAACTGGACTAAATTTAACAATATCACCTACAAGGTTGTTGCTATCGCAATCTGCCTTTTGTTACTCCTTGGTGGTATTGGTTTCTGCCAACAACACCTATATATCAAAGGACTGACATGTGTAGTGTCAGCTGTGATTATAGGCATACTCATTTTTCGTTCCGCATCATTTAATAACTGGTTACTAGTATTATTGCTTCTGCTTGTTTCTGCATATATAGTAGGAGTGCTTAAGTAAGTTATGAAGCAACTTGCGCTCGTCTGTGACGAGTGCTTAACGTGGGTTTGCGTTTAAAACGCAAACCATACTAAAAAGGCGATGCAATCGCCGGGCCATATTAAGCACTCGTCTGTGACCACAGGTGTTGGGAAGACAAAAAGGAGTGTCATTTCCTTTAGATTAGCTTCAACAAAATAATATAGGTTGTTATTATTGTTGAAGCTTTCTTTTTGCTTCTTTTTCTTTGTTAATAACTATGATTTTTGTGGAAAAAGTTAACAGCGGTAA
>JAUCSE010000043.1 GCA_030445275.1 Mucilaginibacter sp. | reverse complement strand
CGCTGTTAACTTTTTCCACAAAAATCATAGTTATTAACAAAGAAAAAGAAGCAAAAAGAAAGCTTCAACAATAATAACAACCTATATTATTTTGTTGAAGCTAATCTAAAGGAAATGACATGGTTTTGTTGATATGAGATACTCAGTTGTATTCAAAACAAAAGCGGCCGCCTCAATGGCGGCCGCTTTTGTTTGTAATTGCCAGGTATTTAATGATAACCCGGATTTTGATCTTGTGGTGTTATTTCGGGATTCAGCTTCAATTCGGTATCAGGTATTGGATAAAGCGTATTAAATGCCTGAATTGTTCCGGATTGGGCAGTCCATTTGTTGTACTTTTTAACCCGGTCAACCAATAGGCCTGTCCTGATCAAATCGATACGGCGCCAACACTCCGCGAAAAGCTCCCTGGTACGTTCATCCATGATATTGGTGCGGAAATCAGCTTGCGACATTGCGTTCCACATTTTATCACTGGGCAGGGTACCACCCCAGGCGCGTGCTCTTACCTGGTTAACTATAGTCACAGCTTCGCCGGTTCTGTTCAGCTCATTCAAGCACTCAGCATAACATAGTTTAATATCACCTAAACGCAATACAGGCATATCCTTCCCTGAGTTATACATATTGTTGTAACCAAGACCACTATGTGTGTCGGTACGGAAGTCCTCATACTTTTTGATGTGGGGTTTTAACTCATCAAAATCATTGCCCAGGCCTTCCCATGAAATAATGTCGAGTGTTGGAGTAACGCCATAGTAAGTAAAATCATACCGGATGCTTTCGTCACGGCGTTGGTCGCCGTCTTCCCATATGCCACCATTAGCTACGGTTTCATAGGCATGTATCGTTGGCACAACTTTGTCATACCCCGAATAATAACAGCCATCGCCAAATGTATTCTGCACCGCGCGCGATCCGATCTGGAACTGTACTTTATTGTTGTTTGGTGAAACGGGGCTGTACTGGAACTCTAGGATAGCTTCCTTAGTATTGGTTATTTTATAGTCCCAAAGATCCTTATAAGAAAGTACTAGGGTGTATCTGCCCATCATTTTTTCAAAGCAATCGCGGGCTTTATCAAAATCGCGTAAACCGGTTGATACCGGAGCCGACATATAAGCCTTACCCAACATAGCCAGGGCCGCACCGCTTGTTGCCCTGCCCGGATCATTTGTTAGCGGGCAAAAAGCTGCCGCCTTGGTCAAATCAGCGATAATAAATGTCCACACATCTTTTAAAGGCTGGCGTTTAAGGCCCAATTGTGTTTCGCGGCTAAGATCCCTGATAGGTATTTCGCCCCAGTACATGGCCAGTTCAAAATCAATAAAGCCTCTGATAAAACAAGCCTCGCCCACAATTCCCGCTTCTAATGAGCCTGCCTGGAGTGTAGGTTTATCAACTCCATTGATAATTTTGGCTGCTTCATTTACCAGGGGCCAACGGAGGTTCCATTGGGTGGTTACCTGACCCTGTAATGAGTTCAAATTGCCGTCGTACCTGTCAAGACCGCCTTTGGAGGCATCGCTTTTCATCTGGTAAGCGCCTTGCTGTGTTTCGTCGGTTCCCATCATTAAAACGGTTCCCTGCTCATCCACGCGGTTATTTAACCAGCTGGCGTATACACCCTTTAAACTTGTTTGTACCAGCCCTATATTGGCATAAACCTCGCTTTCATCCAGTTTTGTCAAACTATCCTGGTTCAGGAGTTTTTTGCAGGAAACGGAAAGTATTACCGTTGCTGCAATGAATATATTTATAATGGTTTTTTTCATGATCTTTTGCATTGAAGTTTAAAATCCAAAATTTACCCCAAGAACAAATGTCCTTACCGGCGGATAGCCATAATCGCCTGTTTCCGGATCAAGCCCTTTGTATTTGGTGATACAGAATAAATTTGAACCCGTAGCGTATATCCGTACACGGCTGGCATGCCAGCTGTTCATCAATTTTTGTGGCAGGTTGTATCCTAAAGTAAGCGCTGATAAACGAAGGTATGAGGCATCCTGAATGGCATAATCCAGATCAGAAGGGTTATACCGGTTATAGCTGGTATTATCAATTACGCGGGGGATATTGGTATTGGTGTTGGTTGGTGTCCACCGGTTTAACAGATCGGTTGAAGCCATGCTTGAACCAACACTGTTAATCAAGCCTTCGTAATAACTACTGATCTTTTTGGCACCATGTGAGTAAACAAACACTGCGTTTAGTGATATGCCTTTGTAGGAAAGGTCTGTTGAAAAGCCGCCATAGTATTTCGGATCTTCATTACCTACAACCTGTCTGTCGTATTGGTTAACAATACCATCTTTAACCCCATTAGGACCAGAAACATCCAATGCAAACAGATCGCCCAGACCTACTGTTTTGCCATTATAATTAAGCCCCTGCCATTCTGAACGGTTTGATTCCTGTGCTATACCGCCTGAACGAAGTGTATAAATGCTGTTTAACGACTGACCAAGAATGATATTTTTTCTGCGACTATCTATACTTGGATCCGTGTTATATATAATTGTGGCATCGCCGTATAATTGTTTTACGGTATTTTTGGCAAAAGAGATATTGCCAGATAATGTCCAATTCCAGTCTCTGCTTTTAATTACCTGACCACTTAAAGACAGGTCAACCCCCTTGTTATTTACGCGGCCTATGTTTTGCAACTGATGTTTGTACCCGGTAGTGATAGCCAGTTGGCGGTCAAGCAGCAGGTTATCATTGTTAATATAAAATGCATCGGCAGTAACGGAAAGGCGAGAGTTCAGGAATGCCATATCCAGGCCAAGGTTGGCTTGTTTTTGCTTTTCCCAGGTAAGATCCGGATTGCCTTTGAGGCCATCATAAACATTACCATTGTTAGGGTTGTTGGATAGTAAAGCGGCATTGTTGCTCACCTTTGAGCCATACAGCGTTTGGAAAGCGTAATTGGTAATATCCTGGTTACCCACAACTCCGTAACCCACTCGCAGGCTTAACTGATCAAATATTTTCTGTTGTTTCAGGAAATCCTCCTTGTTAATATCCCATCTTACCGAAGCTGATGGAAAAATACCATATTGATGGCCGGGTGCAAATCTGGAAGAGCCGTCATCGCGGGCAGTAGCCGTTACAAAGTATTTATCATCATAACTGTATGTAAAACGGGCAATCACCGAAAATATGGAGTAGGCATAGTAATCTGATCCAATGGTTGTTTTGTCCTGTGCCGCAGCGCCTCCAAGATCATGATATGTCAGGTCATTGCTTGCAAAGCGGTCGCCTTGAGCCCAAACATAATCAGAGCTACGTTTGCTGGCGCTGGTACCCAATAAAGCAGTGATCCGGTGCTTGGAGTTGATGGTTTTAGTGTATGTAGCGGTATTATCCCATTGCCAGTATAAATCGTTCCAGCGTTCAGACTTAGCGCGCGCGTCGCCGTTATAGTTCCGGATAGCTTCCTGTATGTTGTTTGGCGTAAAGGTAGAATAGCTTTGTTGCCCGTAATCAACAGAATAGGTTGAGCGTATATCCAGGCCCGGTATTGGGTTTACGTTGATAAAATTTGATGTTACCAGGCGGTTACGATTTTGATCGCGGGTAATATTAAGTGCGTTGAACGGGTTAAAACTATTGTTGCTGTTTTGGCCCAATGCACGGTAGTATATAGTTAGGTAATTAGCAGTATACCTGGTATCCGCTGCCCGGTACGGGTCATAGTTTAAAAGCGGGTTAGCATTAAGCGCCTGGTTATAAGCATCGTCATCAGCCTGGCGATCGTCGGTACGGGTATAACCGGTATTGGTGCCCACCTTTAACCATTTTTTAATTAAATAATCAGCATTAAAGCGGCCGGTATATTTATTTTGATTTACGGTTTGAATAAGCCCCTTTGTGCCGGCATAGCCCAAACTCAGGTAAAATGTACCCCGCTCGGTACCGCCCGCAAAGCTTAAGGCGTGGTTTTGCTGATAACCTGTTTGCTTGATCTGATCGAGCCAGTTATAGCTTTTGCCACTGTTATAGGTGTCAAACTCCTGCTGTGAAAATGCAAGATTGGTTTTGAGCAAATTGTTGTTAATATAATCTTGCCTGTTGGCGGTTGGGTTATCTTTTATATAACCGTTTGCATAGGCATCCACCCGTAAATCAAACAATTGCTGGGCATTCATGGTTGCCGGCATTTTGGCAAAGTTTGAGAAACCAGCCCAACCATCGTAGCTGATGGTACCATCGCCAGATGTTTTCTTGCCTTTTTTGGTGGTGATAACCACCACACCATTTGCGCCCCGTGAGCCGTAAAGGGCAGTAGCAGAAGCATCTTTTAATATAGATACCGAGGCTACATCGTTCATGTTGATGGAGTTAAAGCCGCCCAGGTTGTTTTCCATAATCAAACCATCCACTACATAAATAGGGGTTGAGCCGGAGTTGATGGTGTTGGTACCACGGATCTTGATAACAGGATCATCGCTTGGTTTTGAACCGCCGCCAATAAATACGCCAGCCACACGGCCCTGCAAGCCGCTGCTAACATTGGTAACCGGGCGCTCCTGTAATGTTTTGGCATCTACCGTACTTACAGAGCCGGTAAGATCGCCTTTTTTGAAGGTTGCACCCACCACTACAATCTCCGCAAGGTTATTGTTTGAGGTTACCATTACAATGTTCATAGGCTCGGCTTTGGCGGGCAGTTCCTGGGTTTCAAAGCCCACTGCGCTAAAAACAAGCGTTGTCCCGGGGGCCACATTCAGCGTAAAGTTACCGTTAACATCAGTAACGGTACCTGTTTTGGTACCTTTGATGATTATGGTAACGCCGGGAGCAGGCAGACCTTTATCGTCAACAATTTTACCGTTAATCGGTGCCTGCGTCATATCCAGATCGTTGCTTTTTGTTACGGCTGCAGCTACTGGCGCGTAGTTTAAATTCCTGATCACAATTACATCACCAGAAACCTCATAAGTTAATTTTAGCGGGGTAAATATTTGCTTTAAAACACTGCCCAGGGCTTTTTGGTTAAAGGAAACATTCACCTTCTGGTTGTCATTGATCAACTCCGGACTAAACACAAAATTGATATGGTATTTTTGCTCCAGGTTTTTAATTACTGTTTTGAGCGTCGTATTTGTTTCAGTGACAGAAACTTTTGTATCCAAAATTGCCTGTGCTTTCCCATCTTTTGCAAGGGCGCTTCCTATCAATGAGAGCGTTAATGTTAACTGTAAAAATGAGATCTTCATTATTTTTACGAGTATAGGTTTATATTTCATACATTCGGGTTATGAGTTAATAATTCGTTTTATTACTTGACAAAAAAGCCCCGCTCAACCTGGTAACAGGTTACAGTAAATGGGTATCAATCATTTTGTGGGGCTAAACTTTTGGGCCGGCAGTAGTGCAAATATTGCCGGTTTCTTTTTTGGGGAGTTAAGTACTTTTTTCTCTCATCATATCATTTAAGTTTAATAATAGGTTAATTGGTTGGTATCGGGTTTTGATTTTGGTTATCAATAATAATGCGACCATCAGTAAATTCGCATGAAACATTAATGGCCTTGCATATCAGCTTAATTTTTTCGTCCAGTGGCCTGGATGATAAGGAAGCTGTTAATATCTTGTTACCCAGCTTAGCCTTATCATATTCAATATGAACATCATAGGCTTTTTCTATCTTTTCAATGATCACGGCAAGCGGGGCATTATCAAAGTTGAGTTCTTTTTGGGCTATCTCCTTGGAGAGTGCAAGAGGAACCGTCAACGTTTCCTTTTTAAACTGCTGCTCTTTTGATTCATAAATCACTTGCTGATTAGGCACCAGGGTAACGCTGTATTTTTGCTGATCAGCAGCCGAAACCGCTTTTTGATCATATACCAATACCTTACCTGTGTTTACAATCACTTTAAATTGCTGGTTATTATCAGAGGTTTTAACCGTAAAACTGGTACCTAATACCCTTACAACCATATCATGACTGTGTACCAGGAATGGCATCTGTGGGTTTTTGTGTATTTCAAAAAAGGCTTCGCCCGTTAAAAAAGCTTCCCGTTGGTTTTGAAAGCTTTTAGGATATTTTAAACCTGAGCCTGGTTTTAAAACAGCAAGGCTGCCATCGCTCATCCTAACCAGTTTTGATTCAGCAGTATTATTGATGATGTTAAGATAAGGGCTTGTTTGCGCTATTGATTGCTCCTGTAGGTTGTTGTTTGATCTCTTTTTTAAAAATATTAAACCAGCGGTAACAAAAACAATGAACATAGCAGCAAACCGGAACCATTTGGTTTGATAAAATTTCAGGTGGGTGATGCCTGGTTCATCAGGCTGATCAAAACCGCGTTGCTGTACATGCTTTACTATGCCAGTTACTTCAGTATCGGTAAGTTCGTCTGGAAGCGGGCTAACTACGATGGATGCAACAATTAACTGCGCCTTTTCCACAATTTTTTTGCGATCCGGATTTTTTAAAAGCCATTGTTTCCAAAACTCCTCGTGTTGCGGCGTGCTTTTTAAAACCCAGTCAATAAAAAAATCGTCATGCAAAAAGTCTTCGACTTCGTAAATACTATAATTGGTCATTGAACGGATTCAATTGGTTATAATACTAATATTCCGAATCGGTTAAATATTACCCTCCTGGGAAGCGAAAAAATGATCTTTTTTTATTGTTTAATTATAATTGTCTGGTTGACAGCGATATAATTTACAGGAATTATTTGGTTAAAAGTACAATAAGCAGCGCAATCCATTCGGAGCGGAAATTTTTGTAGGCCTTTTGCAACAGGTTATGCACTGATTGTTTACTGATATCCATGATTTGGGATATGCTATCAAAATCAAGATTTTCATAAAATCTGAAATACAAAATTTCTTTTTGGCGTGGAGGAAGCGTATTTAAGATCTGTTTTATTTTGACAGATAACTCTACATTCTCCAGGTCGGTAATCATTTTTGATTCGATATTAAATTCAACCAGAAATTGATAATCGTCATGAAGTTCCTCGCCTCTGCTCCATTTTGATTGCTCCCGGAATATCCTGAGTCTTACGGCCTTAAACAAATACCATTTTACCGCGGGAGTGGGACTTATCCGGAGCCTCCGGTTCCAAAGTTCCAGGAATACGTCCTGTATACAATCTTTCAAAAAATCCCGGTCCTGGCAAATACGGTAACCGTAGTTGAATAGTGGTTTTGAATATTTTTCAATCAGCCGGGTATAAGCAACCTCATCTCCATCCCTGAACAGATCCCAAAGTTCTGAATCGTCGGCAGTTATGAAGTCGTTATTATCAGGTCCCATTTTGGCTGAGCAATTTTAATTCTTAAACATGCCTGCTTAACACGGGGATATCAAATGCACGTAAAAGAAATTCTTCAAAAGTACAGCTTTGTTTGTTACGGTTATTTTATTTGAGCTGTTTTGGATAGAAATATCAGGAAAAGGAGATATTGATCATTTAAGGCATGGCTTACAGTCTTCTCACCTCGCCTGTCCGCCAGCCGGCGAACGGCACCCCTTTCTTCGACTTTGTTGGGAAGAGGGGAATTGAAAAATAGATAAAGGAACAAAAGCAAAGCGACCCTCCCAAACCTTCTTTCCGCCGCAGGCGAAGAGAAGGTTTGGGAGGGTCTAGCGAAGCGCAGACCGGGTATTCTAATCGCCAACTTCACCCTTACACTGCTATAAGTGGGACACCGTCAATATTTTGTTGGGTATTTATTTAAGTTTACTTACAATAAAAAACACGTATAACCATGTTTACCAATGTCTAAAGGCCTGGCAGAAGGCGGTATAGAAAAGTGGACTGTAGATGCCGTTGGCCAAACCATTTCGTACTTCGACAAAAATGGGAATCAGCTGTTGGTAGAATCAATTGTTTAAAAAATCAGGCAATTGTAATTAAAGCTATCTGCACCTGTGGTAGTACGGACACTCATCCTGAAAGCGGCTGTCTATTGTTATATTTTTTCTATTTTTGATACAATATGTTCGCCGAATTTGAAAAGTATATCAGGGAGCAAGCGCCAGTAACGGATGGAGATATTAAACTTTTCCGCGAAACCGCTATTGAACGGACGATACGCCGCAAAGATTTGCTGTTGCAGGCGGGTGAGATATGCCGCTATAAAACATTTGTTTCCAAAGGTTTTTTACGAACCTACCGTACTACTGAAAATGGTAACGAACATATCATGCAGTTTTCGCCGGAAAACAGCTGGATCACTGATCCTGAAAGTTTTGAGAATTTTACCCCATCGGTTTACAACATTGAAGCGCTTGAACGCAGCGAAGTGGTAATGTGGACCAAAAAAGATTTTAACTATTTGTTTGATAATATTTCCGGATTGAAAGCTTATTCTGATAAACTGATCTCCAGGAACCTCCATCGTACCCGCGAGCGTGTTTTTAGCGCGCTCAGCTCAAATGCCGAAGAAAAATATGATGAGTTTATCAAAACTTATCCCGGCATCCTTGCACGTGTGCCGCTGCACATGGTAGCTTCTTTTCTAGGTGTATCCCGCGAAACCTTGAGCCGCATCAGGCACGCACAGGTTAAACAGTAAGCTAAAACGGTGACTTATGTCCTCGTTTTCGGGTAAAGCATTGATCAATTTTGTATTGTCAAAAAGATCAAAAGCTGATCAATTCGTTTACCCAAAAAATTAAAACATGCGTGTATTTGTTACCGGCGCTACGGGCTTTATAGGCTCAGCCATTGTTAAAGAATTAATTGAGGCGGGCCACCAGGTGCTCGGCCTTACGCGCTCAGATTCGGGCGCAAACGCTCTTATAGCCGCAGGTGCCGAAGTGCATCATGGTACGCTTGGAGACCTGGAAAGCCTGCGTAGCGGAACAGCTATGTGCGATGGCGTTATCCATACGGCCTTTATTCACGACTTTTCGAAATTCCAGGAAAACTGTGAGACAGATAGGCGGGTTATTCAGGCCATCGGGTCTGTACTTGCAGGCTCTGACCGTCCGCTGATCGTTACTTCCGGTACAGGATTAGGCAGCCCAGCACCCGGAGAGCTTGCAGTAGAAGGGCATGTGCCCACCTCCAAAACCACCCATCATCCGCGTATAGCCTCGGAAGAGGCAGCAGCTGAGGTGGCAGCGCAAGGTGTAAATGTATCAATCATGCGGCTTCCACCTTCGGTACATGATAAAGGCGATAAAGGTTTTATGTCGATACTCATTGGCATTGCGCGTAAAACGGGTGTTTCGGCCTATATAGGTGAGGGCGTCAATCGCTGGCCTGCGGTACATCGCCTGGATGCTGCACACCTGTACAGGCTGGCGCTCGAGAAAGATATAGCCGGAACGTACCATGCGGTAGGTGATACAGGCATACCAACGCGCGACATAGCCGAAGTGATAGGCCGGCATCTGAATGTGCCCACCGTAAGCATATCGCCCGAAGAGGCGGCTTCCCATTTTGGCTGGTTCGCCGGTTTCTTTGGTGCAGACGTTCCGGCTTCAGCCAAATTGACGGAAGAACGGCTCGGATGGCAATCCACCCATTCCGGATTGATCGCCGACCTGGAGCAGGGACATTACTTTGGAGGTTAGAAGCTAAAGTACTTATTGAAAAGGGCCTTTCAGTAAATCCTGAAAGGCCTTTTTAATACGCAACTCTCAAATTTTATTTAACCCGGATTTTCGGATACTACCTTATACCTATTATTCAGATAACAGATATGCATCCCAACACAGCTACTTGGCGAATTTCTTTGAACCAGCAACACAAAGAATTACACCAACGGTGACACCTATCATACCAATGCTTACCTTTTCGTGCAGTAAAGTAGCGGCAAGGGCTAATCCAAAAAAAGGCTGCAACAGCTGTAACTGTCCCACGGCCGCGATACCGCCCTGGGCTAAGCCGCGATACCAGAATACAAACCCAATCAGCATGCTGAATACCGAAACATAAGCCAGGCCAATCCAGGCTGGTGTACCAATCGTGGCTAACGACGATGGGAGCAGGAAGAATACCATAGGTGCCATAAAAGGTAACGACAGTACTAATGCCCAGGAGATTACTTGCCATCCTCCCAGTGTTTTGGAAAGTTTTGCACCTTCGGCATAACCAAGTCCGCATAAAATAATGGAAAGCAACATCAGGATATCACCAACGGGCGACGCGGCAAGCCCCTGCACAATGGCGAAACCTATAACAAACAAGCTTCCTAAGATGGAGAATATCCAGAATGCCGGTTTAGGGCGTGCCCCGCCGCGCAGTACACCGAATATGGCTGTTGTGAGTGGCAGCATACCCAGAAATACAATAGAGTGTGCTGAAGTTACGTACTGCAGAGCCAAAGCTGATAGTAGCGGAAACCCAATCACACAACCAATGGCTACAATAACTAAGGGGAAAATATGTTTTTTTGCAGGTCGCTTTTCTTTAAAGATCAGTAAAACGCAAAGGGAAAGCAATCCCGCTATGGTTGCCCGGGTAACTGTTAAAAAAAACGGGTTAAGATCCAGCACAGCCACCCGTGTTGCGGGCATCGAGCCGCTGAAAATTAGTACGCCGATGGATCCATTTATCCACCCGCTGTTACTGTTTGCTGTTAATTTATCAGGAATTGTTTTGCTACTGATCATGATATGAAGATTGCTTTATGATGTAGGCAAAATTAGACAAGGGATAGTGATAGTTACAGTATCAGTTTTGTATATTTCAATGGATACAGTTATATTTGTTGCATGAGTAAGGATTTTCTGTATAATGAAATAGCAAGCGGAATTGCAGGCCAGATCACTGGTGGGGTACTAAAATCAGGCGACAGGTTACCTTCTGTAAGAATGTTATGTAAAGAACATGGTATCAGCATGAATACCGCCAAGAGGGTGTTTTTGGAGCTGGAGGCTCAGTCATTGATAGATCCAAAACCGCAGTCGGGTTATTTTGTGAGCCGGTTACCTTACCTGAAACTTCCGCTTCCTGAAGTGAGCCGGCCTTCATCGTTGGCTAACGACAATGAACCGGACGAATTGATCAGTAAGGTTTATGCCAATATGGGAAATAATGAACTCACACTTTTTTCCATTAGCGCGCCGTCTGGTGATCTGCTGCCCCTGGCAAAATTGAAAAAGGAAATAGTACACGCCACGCGGGAGCTTAAAGAAGGAGGTTCAGCTTATGAAAGCTTGCAGGGCAATGTAAAATTGCGGAGAATGATCGCTGTCCGTTCCTTAGGTTGGGGAGGAGATTTGTATGAGAATGACCTGGTAACTACAGCGGGTGCAATGAACGCGGTGTCACTTTGTTTGATGGTACTGGGAAAGCCAGGCGATACTGTTGCTGTGGAAAGCCCATGTTATCCCGGTATTCTGCAACTGGCTATAAGCCTCGGATGTAAAATACTGGAGCTGCCAACACATCCTGTTACTGGTTTAGAGATAGATGCCTTAAAGCAGGCTATTCCAAAGATTGATATTTGCCTGTTGGTTCCCAACTTCAATACGCCGCTAGGGAGCTGTATGCCTGATGAAAATAAAAAAGAAATTGTTGACCTTTTGTCCAAACATCATATTCCGCTGATTGAAGACGACATATATGGTGATCTCTATTTCGGTACGCAACGTCCAAAATGTTGCAAATCATTTGACAAAGAAGGCAATGTTTTGTGGTGTGGTTCGGTTTCAAAAACCCTGGCACCTGGCTATCGGGTGGGTTGGGTAGCTCCGGGCAAATACAAAGAAAAACTCCTTAAGCTGAAACTGGTTCATTCGATATCCTCCACCTCTGTTGTACAGGAAGCAGTTGCCAATTTCCTGAAGACGGGTAAGTACGAAAATCATTTGCGTCAGCTTCGCCGAACAATACAGGAAAACTACCAGCATTATATCCAGGCTATAGCCCAATATTTTCCGGAAGGAACCAAAACCAGCCGACCCCAGGGCGGGCTTGCGCTTTGGGTTGAATTTAATAAGGAAATTAATACCGCGAAACTATATGACCTGGCTATTAAACAAGGCATCAGCATTGCACCCGGGCGAATGTTTACCCTGCAAGATCAATTTGAAAACTGTATGCGCCTCTGCATCGGCTTACCATGGTCAGACGAAATAAAGTTTAAATTAAAACAGCTAGGAAATTTGGCGAAGATGGTTTGAGAGTTTTATAGCGGAGTGCATAGGCCTGCGCTACCGCAAGCGTCTCGCTTGTGGCTATCATGCTAAGTAGTAATCAGCATGGGTTTATACCCTGCCAGTTCAAGCGTCCTTCGCTTGAACTTATACAAGTGTAAGCGTCCACGCTTACCTAAGAACATTATTCAAGCGAATGACGCTTGAATAGGCAGAGGTGCTTAGTATGATAGCGTTTATTTTATCTGTCCTGTAATTGATAAAGCACATGCGACATGCGTGGCACAGCAAGGGAGTTCTGATTCTCCCTATTTCCTTAAAATCTTCTCCATTGTCCTTCCTTTGGCCAATTCATCAATCAGCTTATCCAAATAACGCATCTTTTGGATGAGTTTGTCTTCAATCTCTTCAACACGATATCCACAAATTACCCCTGTGATTTTTGAAACATTGGCATTAATTTGAGGTGCCTGGGCAAAGAAAGTTTCAAACGTACTCTTCTTGTCAATTTGTTGTTGCAATGTTTGTTCATTATAGCCTGTCAGCCAAAAAATAATGGCATCCACATCTGCTTTTGTGCGTCCCTTTTTCTCCGCTTTTTGTATATACAAGGGATATACACTTGAAAAAAGGAGGGCATATATTCTTGCTTTATCCATTTTAGTGGTATTTATAAATTTAAGTTAGTTGCAAGTTAGGTGTTGTCGCCAAAAGGTTTCAGACTTCACTCAAATATACGCAAACTTCCAAACCCTCTTTCCGCCGCAGGTGAAGAGAGGGTGGTCCATCCGCCGGGAGGCGGAGATGACCGGGGGAGTCTAATCCCGTCGCAACTGCACCAGTGGCAGACGATTTTAAAACTCATTTCCGCTAACGTCAAACCAAAATAAAACCATTGCTTACCCTTGAAATGTATAAGAGATCAGTTGAAACGTATAAATCAGATAGCCCCCTTAATCACACCTTTGCTTTAGAAATTAAAAATATAAAGCAATGAAAAAGACAGTATTGATTACAGGGGCTTCATCCGGATTTGGAAAAGCGGCTGTTAAACTATTTGATACAAATAATTGGAATGTGATTGCCACCATGCGTTCGCCCGAAAAAGAAACAGAATTAGCTGCGCTCAGCAATGTTTTTATCAGCAGATTGGATGTAACCGACAAGCTAAGCATACAAAACGCGGTAGCAGCCGGTATAGAAAAATTTGGCAAAATTGATGTACTGGTAAATAATGCTGGTTATGGCGCATTGGGTGCATTGGAAGCAGCTACAGAAGAACAGGTTAAGCAACAGTTCGACGTGAATTTTTTTGGGCTGATAGAAGTAACCAAAGCAGTATTGCCAGGTATGCGGAAACAAAAATCCGGTACTATAATCAATGTTTCATCGGTCGGTGGAAGAGTTACCTTCCCGTTCTCATCGCTTTATCATGCAACTAAATTTGCTGTTGAAGGATTGACGGAATCCATACAATATGAGTTAAACCCATTTGGTATCCGCTTAAAAATAGTGGAACCCGGTGGCTATAAGACCGAGTTTTCAGGACGTTCGATGACGCTTTTCAGTACTGATGGTCTGGATGGCTATCAACCCGCATTTAATAAATTTATGGATATGATAGATAATTGGCCTATGTCTGAAAATATTGCTGAAGTGGCAGATGTTATTTACGAAGCCGCGACCGACGATACTGAAAAATTGCGTTATCCCG
This sequence comes from Mucilaginibacter sp., assembly GCA_030445275.1. GTDB lineage: Bacteria > Bacteroidota > Bacteroidia > Sphingobacteriales > Sphingobacteriaceae > Mucilaginibacter. The sequence continues at coordinate 2,142 of JAUCSE010000043.1, read as the reverse complement.
TAGGTCACGATGCCGTACAAATGATAGCGGCCCGGCAGCAAATGGATGATGTAGATTTTAAAATAATGATGGCAGCACAAACAGGTATCTAAAAAAACAATGGCTGCCCGAACGCGGACAGCCATTGTTTTTTATAGTAACTTTATAATAATTAAAAGACATGACGGATAAATACATCGATCTTCAATCTATCAGCGATCTGCACAAGCTGGTAAAATACACGCCGTCCAGGCATCCTTTGGTAAGTGTGATAGACCATGTCGACTTTTATGCAAAGCGCCCCAGGGAGGATGCTTTTTACCGTTTTGGCTTTTATGTCATTTCCTGCAAAAAATTCGAAGGCTTCCTGAAATATGGCAAAGGACATTACGACTTTAATGAAGGTTCTCTCATGTTCACCGCACCCGGGCAAGTCATAGCGCCCGGTCCGGATGTTACGGTTGAAGAGGGTTGGGCGTTATTTATTCATCCCGATCTGCTCCATGGTACCGATTTGGGTAAGAAGATACATCAGTATTCCTTTTTTAATTATGAGGTTAACGAAGCCCTGCATATTTCGGAAGAGGAGAAACTGATCATTAAAGATTGTGTGGCGAAGATTGAAAGAGAGTATTCGCAAAATATAGATAAGCACTCGCAGGGCCTCATTGTCAGTAATATCGAGCTCTTGCTGAATTACTGCAGCCGTTTTTACGACCGGCAATTTTACACCAGGGCCAAAGTTAATTCAGATGTGGTGCAACAATTTGAAAAATTATTAAAAGATTATTTTTCACAAAGCACGCTGATTGAAGCAGGCCTGCCAAATGTTAAATATTTTGCTTCACGGCTCAACCTGTCGCCTAATTATTTATCTGACCTTTTAAATAAATATACGGGCAAAACCACCCAGGAACATATCCACCTGGAATTAATAGATAAAGCTAAATCGATGTTGTGGGGTACGAATGATTCTATCAGCGAGATCGCGTACGGACTTGGGTTTGAACACCCTTCGCACTTTACAAAGATATTCAAATCAAAGACAGGAAAATCGCCAAGCGAGTACAGACACCTGAACTAAGGGGTTTATTAATCCTTCGACTGAGGATTTGGTAAAGGAATAATTGCTACCGCAAGCGTCCCGCTTGTGGTTAACGTGCTAAGAGTAATCAGCTTGAAAGCCTTACACATTTACCACAAGCGGGACGCTTGCGGTAGCAGAGGCCTATTCAAGCGTCCTTCGCTTGAATAGGCGAGGTAGTTTCTTATTGGGCACTATATTCTTCTTTGGGCCATAGCCACGCATACCTTACAATTAAGCAGGTAATTGTAATTTCAATAACACCTAAATAAGTATAAAAAATCATCCATTTATCGATAGAAGTACCAACCACTAATAGCATAACTATTGTAAAGAATACCCCTACAACTATATTAACAAACCGGTTTACTTTAGGACTTAGTATTAAGGATAAAAATATCATTAAGGGGGGGATTGACAAGAGTATTGCATACATGAGTAATACCCAGGGAGTAGTTGCCCCTGCCCCAGATTGGCCATTCATCAAACCCTGAATTCGGCCCGGTACAAATAATGAAAAGAAATCGCCATAGACATAACAGAACATGACGGAAATCCATAATGCCGAAAGTTTAACCTTTACATTGATTTTAAAATTCTGTAGATTATTTGTTTTTGTGGCGCTAGAGTTCATTTGATAGTGGCTGTAGATATAGTGGTTAAGGGCATTTGTTTGTCTTTTATTCCTATAATCATTAACCACAAGCAAATCCCAATTTCGCCTAAGTCCGCTGGCAATGTTATATAGTTGGAAATTATTGTTTTATCATATTCATTCAGGAAAAAGAAAACTTCAAAAAAAGCTATTTATCCATTTTTTTAACTTTGGATTAGGATGATTATAGAGGTAAATTGTTACAATTATAGATTCTCCCGCTACCGCAAGCGTCCACTTGTGGTCAGTATGTTAAGTAATCAGCCTGGTTTATACTATGTATAAGCACTACAGGCCTGAGGTGTGATGGTTTATGCGGACAGAGGACTCTCTTAGTTTTTAAATATAGTTAATAATAACTTGTTGTTTGTTTGTCGTGTTGGAATGTGGGAAACCTCCTTAGGTTTTCCATATTCCAACACGT
>JAUCSE010000042.1 GCA_030445275.1 Mucilaginibacter sp. | reverse complement strand
CGCTGTTAACTTTTTCCACAAAAATCATAGTTATTAACAAAGAAAAAGAAGCAAAAAGAAAGCTTCAACAATAATAACAACCTATATTATTTTGTTGAAGCTAATCTAAAGGAAATGACATGGTTTTTTAATATATGATACTCATTACTTATCCCGAACTCACGTACTTTTACATAATATGATGTTTGCATTTAGTTAACTATGGGCGTTTCAGGTAAGATATAAAGGTTAAAAAGCTTGTGTTATGCAGTTTCCGGTGATCGTTGTTCCTTTTATGAAGCCTGCCGGCATGGCATTGTTCCCTTTTGTATTGGTAAATCATAAACGCTTACGGGGTGACGAGGTACTTATCCGCCATGAACGTATCCATTTACGGCAACAGTTGGAGTTGCTGGTTATACCATTCTACATTCTTTATGCACTGAATTATCTGTATAACCGCTACCGATACAAGAATCATGACCAGGCTTACCTGCAGATTATCTTTGAAAGAGAAGCCTACCGCCATGAGGCCGACGCGACTTATTTATTCCGAAGAAAATATTGGGCCTGGATAAAGGAATGAATTAGCCTCCTTAAAAGAATAAAAGCCTGTGAAAATATTTCTACGAAAAAGGGTGTCATGCTGAGCTCCGTCGAAGCATGGTGGGCAAGCCTCTGCGCTTATTCTTTCGTCTGCCTAATCATGGGCTATTATCCTTAAAACCCCAATGGTTTAAAAATACGGTAGTCCATCAAGTGCCGCGGTTTATTCAACTTGTATTTCCTTCCAATCAATAGCAGCTTGTATATCTATTAAGCAGTTTTTACTGTTTAATACGCCTGTAACTTTTTCTAATTGACCACTGGCATAATATTTACCATCAATTTTTTTGAACTCTTTGATCAAAACTGTTTGATTACAGTAGCTAGCTGATAGTTGACTGTTTAAAACCGAACCATAGGCAAATGCGAAATCTCTGCTTGGTTTTGAACCATATAATAAGGTAATTCTATGATTGGTGTAAAGTCTGTGACCTAAATAAGTTACCGTATCCCCGTTTAATACTGGTGGGGTAACTTGTGCGGATGCCAGTGTGCTGATAGTGGTTGATAAAATAATGATGAGCAATAATTTTTTCATGGGGGTTGTTTTCTTAAAAGTTAGGACAAAAGTACTTCACAAAGGATTAATTTAAAATCAGTTCTGAACCCTTTATTTCTTCCTGATCCTGAGCAGGCCGTTGGCTGTGGTGGCATAAATAACGCCCTTGGAGTCCTGTACCAATTGATTGATTGTATAACCGGGTGCTGGTGAGTTGTTGTTATGATAATTTTCCCAACCATCATTCAAATTAAACCTTACTATGCCCGATTGATCAGTGCCTAGCCACAAAACATGCTCAAACTTGTCATACAACATTGTATTAACATGGTTTGAGGGCATTCCGGAGTTTATATCGTTATAATGAAACCACCTGTTGTTAACGCCCAGTACTGCTATTCCCTCTTTAGCATTATCACTGTCGCCCGGAACTTTATTGCAGTCAATCAGCGAGAAGTAAAGGTTGCCCCTTTCATCTTCTACTGCACCAGAAATAGACATGTTTTTTAAAGGGTTATCAGATGTATTAAATGTAGTGACACTGGAGCTTCTGTCAATCATGATAGTACCCTTGGAAGTACCTATCCATAAGCGCCTTTTGCTATCCACATAAGCATAAATAATATTGTTTGAGGGCAGCAAGGGTATCGCTCTTTTATCTAATGCCACTACTTTATCCTTTCGTACCACAACCAGGCCATTTTTAGTGGTAAAAATAAGCTCACCGTTACGGCTGTTTAATACGTGGGTAACATCTGCCGTTATAAATCTTTTAAAATCATATACCTGCCAGCCGGCATCGGTACACTTGTATATCGTATTGTTAATGCAAACCCATTTGTTATTGTTTTTGTCGATGGTTATTTCCCGCACAGATGTTTCGGAAGTAAACGGTGAGTTATACTCATTAAGCGGATTAAAGCTTTTTCCATCAAACCGGGTCAATCCTTTGTTCGAAGCATACCACAAAACATTAGCTGTATCTACCGCGCACGACTGGCCGATGTTATCCGGAAGTGGTGAATTATACCTGGTCCAGGTTGTGAATTCATAAGTTTTTAAGGATGGATTAGTATAAACAGTTGTTTTATTAAAAATAACAGGATCGCCGGGTGGTTTCAGCTGAGCCAGGTCTAAACGCTGCATCTGGGCTGATATGCCGCCATTGGCAAATCGGAAGATCACATTTACAGATGAGGCCACGGCTTTACCATTTTCTATAGCCGGTGTCCATAAACTACCATTCAGGTACCTGATCAGCTCGGCTGTTAACGCATTTTTTGTAACGTCGGTATGGCTAAGCACACAGCTAAAGCCAGAGGGCGATACTAAAACCTGAAACGTTATTGTTCCATTGGCATCCTTTAATATGTATTTACGATTGATCCTGTCGCTTATATAATCAAGGGTAAACTGATCAATTGTTGCTTTTGGTGTGCCGCAGTCCATACAATAGCTTGCGGTGCTGCAAACATCAATTTTTTCGGGAAAAAGATTCTGTGCCGAAAGCGCCACAGGTAAAAACAATATAAACAAGCCGATAAACGACAGCTTACAAATTTTGGTTGGGTATAACAGTGCTAGCATTAAGTTTATAAATTAAAGAAAGCAAACTCAAAACACCAAACAAATTATAGTTAAAAATGGTTAAATTTTTTGCGCCAGGCGATCAGTTTATCCAATAATCAAGTAAAACAGCTTGATAGCAAGTGTTTGGCAAATATCTACATTGTTTTTTGACATTAGTTTTATATCCCTGTATTAAGTTTTTTACATAAAAGACCTTTCAAGAGTAATAGCCATAAAAAGACATAACGAACGAACAATGTCCAAAAAATGGGACTGTCACCCTGAGCTCCGTCGAAGGGTCGAGCGCAGAGGCTTGCCCACCATGTTTCGACGGGGGCTCAGCATGACGTGTTAGCTATCCACGCTTAAAAACTTACGAAATTTTAAAAATTTCGTAAGTTTCATACCGCTTAAATATGTCATTTCTCCTTCAGAGTTTCGCGAAATTTTAACACTCAGCATGACATCCTTCTTTGTAGAAATGTTTTTTCGTGGGCTATTACTTTAAAAAGGGGCCGGTTTTCACTGCCCTTTAGTTTTTTTGTACAGGCGTAACCCTGAATTCAGTTTTGAAATTATTTCTTAAAATGCCGATATATTGAAATTGACCAATTTTATCCTCGGTTAATTGCTTAAATAAACTATCGGATGTTTCAATAAGTTGGTTATTAAATGAAAAAATAATGTCGCCGCTCAAAATACCAGCCTTTTGTGCCGGGCTTCCTGCCGCCACTTCCGAAATAAAGAGCGCCTGTTTGTTTTGAAGATGATGGATGGTTCTTAGTTTGGGTACCAGGTTAATTTGCTGCATAACCACACCCAGATAAGCCCTTTTCACTTTCCCAAAGCGGATTAACTGGTTGGCTATATCTTTCGCGGTATTAATGTTGATGGCAAAGCAAAGACCTTGTGCCCCTCGAATTGAGGCGGTGTTGACCCCAACAACCTGGCCGTCGGCATTAATAAGCGGGCCTCCGGAGTTTCCGGGATTTAGGGCTGCATCAGTTTGTATCATGCTATCCATCATCCGGCCTGTTTGTCCTTCCAGAGTCCGTCCTAAGGCGCTCACTACACCAGCCGTTACTGTATGCTGAAAACCAAGCGGATTACCTATCGCAATAACCAACTGACCGATACGCAGCGCATCCCCGTCGCCAAACTTTGCCGGAGTAAAGTCGGCCCCTGATATCTTTAAAATGGCCAGATCAGTATCCGGATCCTCACCAATGAGTGTTGCCTGCTGCACCTCGCCATCATGGAGCATTACTTTAATATTCGCAGAACCTTTTACAACGTGGCTATTTGTAAATAAATAACCATCTGAGGAAAATAAAAAACCAGACCCCGTTCCGGCCAAAACCTCCTGTTCTTTTTCTTTTTTATAAATTTCAATCTTTACTACCGCTGTCTGTACTTTTTCAACGGCATTTATGATGGTCTCTGAATAGTGATCCATGATATCTCCTTTATTGATTGGTCAACAAAGCACATTCCCTTTTTATAATACCGCTAAATACACCCGCTGATGTAACATCACCCTGTTATTTTGTCGTGTTTTAGATAGTATTAAAGACTAAATGGCACAAAGAGAACTGGTTAGCGGAATGTTTGCTTAACTAATCGTATTCTAAATTAAAGTTTAGCGTCAATGCGGTTAATTAATGGTTGCCATTTTGATTCGGCTAATATTTCAAGCAGTTCATTAATTAAAAATTTACAAAAAACAACGCTTATATTGTTTTTTGTAAATAGGTTTTTCTGCGATATCACCCTGTTATAGTAAATCTTGAATTTACTGATTACAGAATGCCTGTCGTCATAGTACATATTTGACCAGGTTTTAACCCCTTGTAATAATTTGCCTGATGTAGCATAATTATCTTGTGGTTTTCCAATGATGTAAGCGCGCAAATGATCACTTTTTATTTCGCTTTTAAAAAGGCTGATATCAGTATCTGCATAATACATAAACCGGTTTTGCAAATATAGGGTATCAATTTTTAACTCCAATTCCGATCGCAATTGTTCCGACAGGTTAATGTAACTGCTGCTGTGTACATACATGGTTTTTGAATCCTTTTTCATCGTATACTAATTTAATATTTATAAAAATGCCTCACCAAATAGCCAAAAGCAGCACTTAACTATAGTTCGATGCTGCTTTTGGTTTAAAGGTTAGGGTGAAATAGTACCGGTTTCATGCTTACTTCCAGCCACCACCCAGGTTCTGATACAGGGTAACTATGGCAGTTAACTGTTGCAGCCTGTCGTTTACGCTGCTTAACTGGGCCGATAAGTATCCCTGCTCTGAAGTAAGTACATCGGTATAGGTTACAAAGCCCCCCTTCAACAGCAAGCGGTCATAATCTACCGCCCGTTTCCAGGCATCAAGCTGCAGGTTACGGGTAGTGCTTTTGTTTTTTGCCGACTGGTAACTGTAAAGTGAATTAGAAACCTCCTGGCCAGCACTCAAAACGGTTTGCTGAAAGGTTAATACATATTCGTCATACTGAGCTTTTGCCACCTGTAACCGCTGTTTATTAAGACCTTGATTAAAGATAGGCTGTGTTAAACCACCAACAATATTACCGAAGAAGGAAGCCGAATTAAACAGGCTTTGGGTTGTAGCAGATTGCCATCCGCCCTGCGCGGTAATGGTAAGCGAAGGATAAAAATAGGCCCTTGCCACGTTAATTTGTTCAAAATAATACCGCATGTTGTATTCTGCTTCCTGAACATCAGGTCTGTTGCTTAATATTTGTGCAGGTAAACCTGTTTGTAATAAGGTATCTACCTGCTGTACCTCTAACGCGTTCCTTTGAATGGCCCCGGGCTGTCTGCCCACTAAAACACAAATTGCGTTTTCGGTTTGACTGATATTATTCTGCAGATCAGGAATGGTAACTTCGGCCGCGTATCTGTTGGCCTCACTTTGTGCTACTGATGCTTCATTGATACGATTAGCCTTTTTTAAAGCATGATTGGTTTCCACATCATTTTTGTAGCTTTCAACCGTTTGCCTGGTTATGGCCAGTTGTTTATCATAGGCCAGTAAATTATAATAATCAGTGGCTATGTTAGCAACCAGCTGTGTTTGTACAGATCTTTGGTAAGCATAACTTTTTAGCAATGAAGCCAGGGCAGCTTTATTAGCGCCTTTAAGTTTGCCCCAAAGGTCAATTTCCCAACTGGCGCTTCCGGATAATTCATAAATGCGGGTAGGAAATATCCCCAAAGAACCACCTTGCGAACCTGAAGTTCTTTGCTGGGTAACCTGCGGTTCTACGCTTAAAGTGGGCAGAAACGCAGCCTTACTTTGGCGCAGATTTGCTTCGGCTTGCTTAATGCGGGTAACCGCTATTCTCAGGTCATAGTTGTTAACGATACCTTCCTGTAGCAAGGCTTGCAGTTTTTCGTCCGTAAACATTTGTTTCCAGGGTATATTAGCCAAAGAGGTAGTATCCTGGTTGTTTGCACCCCGGTATAAACTGTCTGTTTTAACCTCGGGGCGCACATAGGCCTGTCTTAATTTACATGAAGGCAGGACTATTGCAGTTGCCGCAACTATTGCGGCAATACTGCTGAAATATTTTAAGTTCATAAACATCTTTATTATCTTTTTTAATGTGCCGCTGCAGGGGCAGTACCGCCTGTTGATTCTTTTGGCTTGTTTTTGCTGCTAAATTTTTCCTGCAGGGATTGAAAAATGATGTACAATATTGGGATAACGAATACACCGAAAACCGTCCCGATCAGCATACCACCTACAGCGCCTGTACCGATTGACCGGTTACCAGCCGCGCCAACACCTGTTGAAAACATCAATGGCATCAGACCGAAAATAAAGGCGAGCGAAGTCATTAATATAGGGCGTAAACGAGCTGTAGCGGCTTCCAGAGCAGCTTCAATTATAGGCATTCCCTTTGCACGCCTTGCCACCGCGTATTGTACAATCAGGATAGCGTTTTTGGCCAGTAAGCCAATCAGCATCACTACGGATATCTGCATGTAGATATTATTGTCAATCCCCATTATCTTGGCGAAGAGATAAACTCCAGACAACCCTACAGGTAAAGAAAATAATACGGCAAGCGGGATGATATAGCTTTCATACAGCGCGCTCAGCAGGAAGAATACAAACACCACGCACAATATGTAAATAAAGATGGTTTGGCTTCCTGCACCAACTTCTTCCCTTGATAAACCCGAATAGTCAAAAGTATAACCTGCGGGCAGGGTTTTGGCAGCGGTTTCCTGCACTGCTTTAAGCGCGTCGCCGCTGCTAAAGCCAGGTTTAGGGCTTCCTAATACCGAGATATTGTTGAACAAATTAAACCGGGATAGGCTTTGCGGTCCGTTGACGGCTGTAAGTGTTATAAATTCTGAAGCAGGGGACATGGTACCTGATCCATTTTTTACATAGATATTGTTAAGTCCCTGTGAGTTGCTTCTGTATTTTGGATCAGCCTGGATCATTACCCTGTATTGTTTGCCAAACTGATTAAAGTTTGATGCGTAAATACCTCCATAGTAACCCTGCATGGCGGTCATCAGATCGCTGACCAATATGCCGGCCTGTTTTGTTTTAGCCACATTTACCGACATTAAGTATTGTGGGTAGTTGGGGTTAAAACCAGTTGCGCCATACAATATTTCGGGCCGCTGATTTAAGGCGCCCAGAAAACCTCCGGTTACTTTATAAAAATCGGCAACGCTACCACCTGTTTTATCCTGCATTTCAATGGTAAATCCGTTGGCATTACCAAAACCCGGAACAGTAGGAGGGGCAAAAAACAAGATCTTAGCGTCTTTGATATCTTTCGTCATTCCAAATAGCTGCCCTATTACATCATCAACTTTAATACCTTTTCTTTGGTCCCAGGGTTTAAGTTTAAAAACCACGAGTGAAAAGTTGCTGCCTGTTCCGTTAATAATACTTTGGCCGGTAATTTTGGCCCTATGTGCAACCACAGGAATCCTGCTGGCAATTTTATCAACAATATCAGTTATTGCGGCTGTTTTTTCAAGCGAAGTACCTGGCGGCAACGTGATATCGCCAAATATGGTACCCTGATCTTCGCTGGGCACAAATCCGCTTGGCGTTGTTTTCATACAGAACACCAGCAAAGCGCTGAAACATACTACCATTACCGGAACTATCCACCGCCTGTGATTTAAAAATGCTATGGAACCCTGATACTTGTTTTTTAAAGCATCAAAAGCCGTATTAAACGCGGCATAGAACCGCTGCAAAAGATTTTTCCTGTGTGTTTCATGTTCATCATGTGGTTTCAGGAACAACGCGCACAATGCCGGACTTAACGTAAGTGCATTGATAGCCGATATAATGATTGCAGAAGCTAAGGTTAAACCGAACTGTTTAAAAAATACACCCGAGCTGCCGCTTATAAATGATACCGGGATAAATACAGCTGCCATTACTAAAGTAATTGCTACTATGGTACCTCCCAGTTCGCTCATTGCATCAATAGAAGCGTCATGTGCTGATTTATAACCCTCGTCAAGTTTAGCATGTACCGCCTCGACCACCACGATGGCATCATCCACCACAATACCTATGGCCAGTACCATTGCAAATAGAGTAAGCAGGTTAATGGTAAAGCCAAACAGGCTAAGACAGGCAAACGTACCAACGATAGAAACGAAGACCGAAACACCCGGAATAATGGTTGAACGGAAATCCTGCAGGAATATAAAAACAACGATGAAAACAAGTATATAGGCTTCTATTAAGGTTTCAATTACCTTTTCAATAGAAGCGCCTAAAAAGTCGTTCGCATTTAATAGGGAAACGTAACTCACGCCCTTAGGAAAAGATGCCGAAGCTTTATCAAGCGTAGCTATAGTTTCTTTAATAATGGTTTGTGCATTTGAACCGGCTATCTGGCTCACCGAAATAACGGTGGAGGGTTCACCATCTGTACTTAAGTTTGATGAGTAGGTAAGTGCCCCCAATTCAAGCCTGGCAATGTCCCTTAACCGTAACAGGGAACCATCAGTGTTTGAACGCATTACAATGTTCCCAAACTGGGTAGTGTCAATTAACCGCCCTGTATATTGAATGGTATATTGGAATACCTGGTTGCTGTTTTCTCCGAATTTACCCGGAGCTGCATCAAAGTTTTGCTCGGCAAGCGCATTATTTACATCTGTTGGTGTTAAACCATAAGTGGCCATTACATCGGGCTTAAGCCATATCCTCATGGAATAGTCCTTGCTGCCAAAGGCTGATACGCTACCCACCCCGCTGATCCTTTTTATCTCGGGGATGAGGTTGATATTGGCATAATTATTTAAGAATGTTTGATCATATGCCGGGTTATCACTTTTAAGCGCAAAAATGAGTAGGTTGCTGCTCTGTTGTTTCTGAACAGTAACACCGGCTTTGGTTACTTCGGCAGGCAATACGTTGCTAGCAACCGACACCCTGTTTTGTACGTTTACCGAGTTCATGTCAGGGTTGGTACCCAGTTTAAAGTATACGGTTATAGTGGCGCTGCCATCATTGGTAGCGCTTGATGTCATGTAGGTCATTCCGTCAACACCGTTAATTTGTTCTTCCAACGGTACTATGACGTTTCTTTGAATAACATTAGCGCTGGCCCCAGTATAGGTTGCTGATACTACAACCGTAGGCGGCGCTATATCCGGGTATTGCGAAACGGGCAGCCCCAGATAGGCCAGTACACCCAGTATCACAATCATGACTGATATTACAGTTGATAATACCGGCCTTTCTATGAATATTTTAAGCATGATAATATTTTTTAAATTCAGGCAGTGCCCTATTTGTGATTTGAGTTTTTAGCGCTGTTTGTAGTTTGTGTTTTGGCATCAGCATACAAACTGTCGGCATTGGCGGGTATTGGTTTTATAGCCATTCCGGGCTTTAAATTGCCTAATCCTTCTATTACTATTTTGTCGCTTTGTTTTAAACCGCTTTGCACTACATATAAATTGCCTATCGGGTTATCAGATAGCTGCACTCCTGTATTTACGGTACTGTCTTTATCGCTTAGTGTATACACAAACTTTTTACCCTGCATATCATAAGTAGCATTCTGGGGTATTAAGATGGCGGCATCCAGATTAACCGGTATTTTAATAGTGGCGCTGCTGCCGCTCCTGATTAAGCCAAGTGGGTTGGGGAAATTAGCCCTGAAGCTTACGGAGCCGGTTTCTGTGGCAATTAAGCCGCTGGCCATTACAAGCCGTCCTTTTTCCGGATATGCTGTTCCATCGGCTAATACCAATGATACATCGGCCATGGTAGCCAGCTTATCCTTTAAAGTATTGCCTTTTACTGTCCTTGAAAATTCGAGCAGTTGCTTTTCATTTAAAGAAAAATACACGTAGATATTTTTTGTATTGTAAACGGTGGTAAGCGGGTTGGTTGATGTGCTGGTGATGAGGCTGCCTACTTTATAAGGGATAGTACTGATCACGCCATCTGCCGGACTGGTGAGATAGGTGTAACCCACATTTACCTGGGCGTTCACCAGGTCTGCCTTGGCAGAAGCCAGGGAAGCTATTTTTGACTTCAATGTAAATTCATCAGATTTTAGTTCGTAATCGCTGATGATATTCTTATCCACCAGCGGCCTTACCTTCTCCACATTCATTTCGGCCGTACTTACGTCTGCCTCTGCTATTTTTACATTAGCTATGGCCGTTCTTACAGCGGCATCATATTGAGGGTTTCTGAGTTGAAACAAGGGCTGCCCTTTATGTACAACCGCGCCTTCATCAACAAAGATATTTTGTATAAAACCATCAACTTTAGGACGGATCTCGATATCCTGTTCGCCCTGAATAGTGGCGGGATAGCTATAATACATGGTTGCCGGACCCGAGTACACCCCGGCAGTTTTATAAGGAATTGGTCCTGATGGGCCACCCGGGCCACCTGGGCCTCCGGCACCTGGTTTTGCTCCGCTATGGCAGGCAGTGAATAATATGGGTAGTAGTAACAGTATTATAAATGCTGTACTGATTGGGGGCGATATGCTATTTTTCATGATTGTTTTATACTAATTTGTTTGACTTTATTATTCTATTAATTTGTTTTACTTTATTGTTTTGTTAAATTGTTTAACATTTTTGTTAAATCAATGTCAAAAAAAATGCTTTTTTCAAGCATCTAAAAAAAGCAATTTTATGATCACATCCTTGCGTTCTGCAATCAGCTTTTTATACTCTTCGTCATTAATTGAAAAAGCATTTTTAATAATATCCCGGCCTAAAAACGGAAAAGAGCATAATGACATCATGCTGATGATAAAATGATGAGGCGTAATAGGTTTCATACGCCCCTCGGCAACCGCATTTTTAATATCATCTTCTAATTTTTTTAAGTTTTCTTTTTCTTTGCTCGGCTTTGATAATTGTAATTGAATTGCTGGATTGGTATTAATTTCTGTTGCGATGAACATTTCCAGGTAAGGATGTTTTAGAGATTTTTCGATAAAAGTTTCAATGAATTTTTCAGTTCTCTCCCTAAAAGAGAATCCCCCTTCCATAATATCTTGTATCTTACTTCTCATTTCTGTAGTTGCTTCGATAAAAACGGTGTCAAACAGTTTTTGTCTGCTGCGAAAGTAATAATGAATTGAAGCCCGGTTTATTCCAGCTGCATCAGCTATTTCCTGTGTTGTAGCATGAAGTTTTCCCTCTGCAAAGAAAACCCTCTTTGCGGTTTCCTTGATCAACTGTTCGGTGTCTGTAGCTAAAATTTCCATTATCTTAATTGTTTAACAATATGTACATGCAAATTTGTATAACATTTTTGTTAAACAAAAATTTATTTGTATGACTAATGTAAATAAATCTGTTAATGATGAATCATCTATTGATGATATGGAATGATCTTTCGGCATTTTAAAGCGTTTCTGCGCAAAATATCTCACTTTTAACGTATATCAAAACCCGTTGGTCTACATTAACATTCGTTAACATTTGATTTTTGAAGATTTGTTTCATCAATATGAAGCAACTTTTATTAATCACCAATTTTATTTTTCTTATTAGCCTCACAGCCAGAGCGCAACGCCCGCTGGAGTCACAGGCCAGGTTTGATGGTTTCTACACTTTATCATTGGATAAAGTGCTGGATACCATTGCTGTTAAATGTCATGCCCGGATTATTTACGACAAGGACGTGGTAGATGATTACAATGTGGTTGACCATTTTTTTAATGAAAGCCTTAAAGAGGTTCTGGGGAACCTTTGTGACAAGTATGGCTTTCATTATTGGGTTGAGCCAGATCAAACCATCTACATCATCCGTTCGCCTGGCGACCTTGCTCATTTAAAAAGATTAGCACAGGTTAAAAAACTAGCAGAACTGGCAGAAGCAGAAAAACCGGTAAGCGCCCCCGTTGCCATGACCCCCATAGAACGGTATCTGAGCCTGGATAATGCTGCTAACACAGTTAAGCCACAGCCACCAGCAGCTGTAACTGCTCCAACACCTGCAACAGGCCCAGTTGAAACGGTAAGCGGGCGATTTAATTTAAGTGGCAGGGTGGTTGACGCGTCAAACGGGGAATCATTGCCTTCAGCCATTGTGCGTGTTCAGCACACCAGCATTAGCGCGGTGACTAATGCGGATGGGTATTTTACGCTCTTAGGTGTTCCGGCAGATACTTGCCTGCTTGATGTTACCTACATCGGGTACCAGCAGGATAACTTTCGCTTAACCAGGGAGAATGTAAAACAGAAGATCACTATCGGCCTTTTTTCGTCCATAAACTCATTAAATGAGGTGGTTATCTCTGATAAAAAAAGCCAGGGGGTAATGAGTACGGATAAACGCAGGGTAAGTGTGCTGCAAATTTCTCCGTCTAAACTGGATGAACTGCCCAACATTGGCGAAAAGGATATTCTACGATCTTTTCAGCTGATGCCGGGTATAAGCGGCAGTAATGAATCATCATCGGGCGCCTATGTTCGCGGGGGAACGCCAGATCAAAACCTGGTACTTTTTGATGGTTTTACGGTTTATCAGGTTGATCACCTTTACGGTTTCTTCAGCGCGTTTAACAGCAACGCGGTAAAGGATGTAACACTTTACAAAGGTGGGTTTTCGGCCAAATATGGCGGGCGCTTATCAAGTGTAACAGATATTGTGGGTAAGGAGGGAAATAGTAAGGAAGAAAATATTGGAGGCGACCTGAGCTTGCTAAGCGCCAATATTTATGTTGAAAAGCCCCTGAATGATAAATCAACCCTTTTACTGGCTTTCCGCCGATCGTATCAGGGACCGCTGTATAAAAAGATATTCGATTCATTCAATAGCAGCACCACCGCCGCTACCGGGAACAACACAGGTGCACCGGGTGGGCGACCAGGCGGTGGTGGCGGTGGCTTTGGTGGTAGCGGCCCTACCGTTACAACACCAACCTCTTCCTTTTATGACCTGAATGCTAAATACACCTATTCGCCCGATGAGAAGAACCGGTTTTCATGGAGCATTTACCAGGGTAATGATAACCTGGATAATAGTAAAAATATTACCCTGCCATTTTCTACCGCCAGCAGTTTGAGTATGACGGATAAAACAACCTATGGTAACCTGGGATCAAGCTTAAAATGGTCAAGCCAATGGAACTCTAAGTTATATTCAAATACATTACTGAGTTATTCAACTTATCATAGTAACCGGGATAACAGTACCCATATCACTGTTCAGGACGCGGATGGAAATGATGAGGATGTGGGTACCGGTACATTTGAAAAAAATAACTTAAAGGATTTTAGCTTAAAATCTGACTGGGAGTGGCAGGCAACAAGCAAGGCCAAAGTGCTATTTGGCACCTTTGCATCAAGGCAAAGTGTTTCGTACGAGTACAGCGAGAATGACACGAGCAAACTGATAGATCAGCATACCAAAGCTTTTACCGGTGGGGTATATGCCGAACTGGAAGCCGACCCAACAGATAAGCTTCAGATTAAACCGGGTTTACGAACCACCTATTACGATCAAACTGGCAAGCCATACCTGGAGCCCCGCCTATCGGCCACTTATACCGTAACAGATCATTTTACATTGAAGGCCGCAACGGGTAAGTTTTACCAGTTCACTAACCGGGTGATCAGGGAGGACATTCTTTCCGGGAGCCGTGATTTTTGGGTGCTATCCAATAACTCAACTATCCCGGTAAGCTCAGCTAATCATTATACTGCTGGTTTTAGCTATGAAAGAGGTCAGTTTCTGTTAGATATTGAAGGGTATTACAAAACACTGGACGGGCTGTCAGAATATTCGCAGCGGGAAACCGGGAACAGCAGGCAGGGAACCGTATCATTAGAAGAGCATTTTTATACCGGGACAGGTTACACCAAAGGGATAGAGGTTTTGTTTCAAAAAACACGCGGTAAATATACCGGATGGATAAGCTACACACTGGCACAGGCTACCAATCATTTTGATATTTATGGCGGAGATTTTCCGGCGAACCAGGATACCCGACATGAATTTAAAACGGTTCACCTGTATCATTTTGGGCGATGGTCCTTTTCGACGACCTGGATATTTGCTACAGGAAAGCCTTATACCGCTCCCTTAACCAGTTATACGGTTAATAACTATACCGGAAACAGTCAGACTTTTTTAACCATAAGCGCCAAGAACAGCGAGCGATTGCCAAGTTATCACCGTTTAGACGCGGCCGTAACCTATGACCTGATCAAGATAGACAGCCGGAAGATCGGCAGCATAGGATTCTCCATGTTCAATATTTACAACCGTGCCAATATATGGTACAAACAATACACTATCGTGAACAACCAGGTAATTACCTCTAATGTAAATTATTTGGGTTTCACCCCTAATATAACCTTAAGCTTAAAATGGAAATAAATAAAATACAACAATTAAAGGCTTTTTTGTGGATATGCGTTGCAAGCTCAGTATGCCTGGTATCCTGCCAAAAAACAGGCAGTTCAATTTCTGATTATCAAAGGCCTGTGGTTGAGTCATACCTGGTTCCTGGTAAACCTATACAGGTTAAAGTTTATTACCAGAAATACCTTGAAGATACCATTCAATACGGATACCCTCTAACAGCCTTAAAGCTCCAGATATCAGACGGCATTAATACAGTTCAACTGGTTGAAAGCAAACCGGGTACTTATACCTATGCTGATTCATCGTTTATAAAAGATAAAAAAAGTTATTCCTTAAGTTTTGAATATAACAATAAGGCAATTTCGGCTAAAACAACCGTTCCGGATAAGCCCACCGGGTTTAAACAGTCGAGCACATCACAGGACATAGTAGGCTTTACCCCGGGTAGCACTAACACTTTTGAACCGGTTACTTTTAGTTGGAACAATACCGCTGCACAGTATTATATGATAGCGTTTAAAAATATCACCTTAAATCCTGATCCTGTAAACTCCGGTGATACGGTGGCCTACAAAGATTCGGAGACAATAGTAGGGCAGGTAGCTTCATATGAAACACAGCGAAACAACTTCAGGTATCTCGGCAATTACAAAGTGCTCCTGTTTCACATCAATAAAGAGTATAGCGATGCGCTTACCACCAGTTCCGGAACTTCCCTGAATTTAACCAATCCGACTACCAATGTGGTGAATGGCCTGGGAATATTTACTGCTTTGCAGGCCGATACTTTAAACCTGTTGGTGTATCAGTAAAGGGCGCGGAGATCAATCGTTTTTCAATCACCATAAATAAAAATTTCATGACTAAAAGAATTATATATACTACGCTTACCTGCCTGACCATAGCTTTTTTAACCGGTTGCCGAAAAAGCGGCGATAGTATCAACATCAAGCAATATGATGAAGATCAGATAAAGGCCTATATCCAGGCAAGGGGTTTAACCGGTATGCAAAGGGATACTACTAATGGCGATACATCAGGTATTTATTATCAGATTATAACACCCGGAACAGGAAACTTATTGGAATACTCTGATAAGGCATCACTTACTTACAAAGCATATAATTTTGCCAGTACTTACAGCAGTACTGACACGGTTGTTAACCATATCAATAACTATGTGGGTTACCTGTCTCCCAAAGGTATTCAACTAGGCGTTAAGTTCCTTTTGAAAAGAAAAGGTGGCAAGATCAGGCTGCTGGTCCCTTCGCGCTCGGCATATGGCGTAAGCGGAATTACTACGGATAATGTAAAAGTACTTCAGGGTAACCAGTGTTTAGATTATACCATAAATGTTGTGGATGACCAGGCTGCATACGATGAGCTTTGTATTCAAAATTATCTTAAGCGGTATAATTTATCAGGCTATACCAGGACAGCTTCGGGTCTCTATTATAAAATAACCAAAGTTGGGACAGGTACCGATGTGGTTGGTCTTTACTCTGTAGTTGGTGTTCAGTACACAGGTTATTTATTGAACCAAACCTCCTTTGATTCGGCAAATAATAGTGATGGTACAGCCGCATTTAGCACAAGTTTATCTGAGGCGGTTACAGGATGGCAGGAAGGGTTGCCCCTAATTACTGCGGGGGGTAAAATAACACTGATCATGCCGTCTGTATCAGGTTATGGCGATACAGGAAGCGGTACTACTATACCGGCATTTAGCTGCCTGCGGTTTGATATCAACCTGATCACGGTTGATAATCCATAATAGGGTCTATTTAAAAGTGTTTGCAAATATTAGGAGGTTAATAGTTTTTTGCCAAAAATGAATTGATTTAAATAAATGGCCGCCAAATCCCCTCAAACCGTTCCTTTTTTGATAAGAAATTTAAACAAGTATTTGATAAACAAATTGACATATAATTAAACCCTGCCTACTTTGGGTATAAGATACGGCCGGTAAATTTGCACCGGCTGTATTATCAAAATACTAACGTTTTTGAAATGCCTTATCATCCGAGTGATCCTTCGCTTAGGTATTACTAAATCATAACTATTAGAAGAAATATACTATTTAACTTATTGGCTGTCAGTGGCAAAACGTTAACTCACATTTCCGTTAAGAAAATAGGGGTTAACTTATGTATCCGGAAGGTGGTTTAATACTAAATTATCCTTAGTATACCGGCTTCAAATAGTGCAGCTGGTGCCTAATGAACCAGTTATACAACGCATGTAAGTATTTATGATTTTGCTATTATTTAATTTAGTTAATAAATATTTTGAATATTAATTTAGTAGTAATATATTAGAGCGCCTTAATCTTAGCGTTGAATTATGCCAAATACGGCTTATCTATATAAAAATATTACAAATGATCATTGTAGTGGGTTGGTAATTCCCGAGGACTAGCTATCCTAATATTACTTCTTTCCGCATTAGCAAAGGAAGGATGATTTATTAACGTGGTGCTAAACACATAATTTATTTAAATTTTATCACATTTTATGAAAAAGATTCTAATGGGAGCATTCCTCCTGGTAGGGGCAACTACAATGGCTCATGCAAATGTTCAGTCTAAAGTTCAGACAAATCCTCATGCTACACAAAGCGAAATAACTGGCACTACTTCTTGTGGAACCAGTTATACATTTGATTCAGGCCAGGGAATTGGTAACATCATAGACACACTATTGATTTTGGATGAAATTGATTGCGGTTAATTCTATTTCTACAATTAGAGGGATAACCTCCCTCTAATTATTATAATTTTACATATGAACTCTAAAATGACCAAACACTTTTTAATCATTCTTATCACCGCTTTATCAATCAGCAATTTAAAGGCGCAGGTACTTGACAAAGAAAAACTGGAATGCGCATACAAATTTAGCTGGGTAAATGACACCTCAAAGCATAACGTAAGAAAAGAAGACTTCATGATTTTAAAAGTTGGTGATAAAGTTTCTGACTTTTACAGCTATAATACCTTTCGTGTTGACTCGGCAGTTCAGGCAGATAAGAGTAAAGGTGCTTCTGCTGCAGAGATGGTGGCTAATCGTGCGTCTTATGGAAAAAAAGGGGTTGATTACCATATATTCAAGAACTACCCATCAGGTAAGATGACCATAACTGACAAGGTAGCAACCGATAATTTTAAATATGAAGAGCCTTTAAACCAGAAATGGCAGATTCAGCCTGGTAAAGCTACTATTAGTGGCTATTCCGCCCAGAAGGCAACCTGTACATTCAGTGGAAGGCAATATACGGCCTGGTTTACAACCGATGTGCCCGTTTCAACAGGCCCCTGGAAGTTTAGCGGTCTGCCTGGCCTGATTTTGAAAGTTGAGGATAAAAGCGGAGACTTTAAGTTTGAACTGCTGGGATTGCACCAGGTTAAAGATGGCTCTTCAATTCAAATTAAGGACAAGCCTTACATAGCCACGACCAAAGAAAAGTTTCAAAAACTTGTTGTAAAGTTCTATGAAGACCCTATAGCATACCTGAATGCCAATACCGGTATAAGAATTACCCCTGTTAATGGAAATCAGACAAAATCACGACCTTACAACCCGATAGAATTATAAGGCTACTTGCTCATGCGTATATTTTTTCTTACCCTGCTCATGCTACTATCATGTGGTAAGATCGTTTTTTCTCAAATCAGTATTAAGGGCAAGGTACAGGATGCAGAAAAAAAGATGCGTCTGGAAGGGGTTGTCATTACGATCCTGAAGCCCGACAGCACAACCATCGTAGGCTATTCCATGAGTAATCCCAAAGGCGAATTTAATATTGAGGTATCTTCCCTTTCGGACAGATACCTCTTAAAAGCCTCGCTAATCGGGTTCAAAGCCCAGATTTTGCGACTAGACAACCAAAATATTAAAGATATAAGTGTTTTTCTCTCCCCTCAAGTGACCCAGCTGAAGGAAGTTTTCGTCAAGCCACCCAAAATAATTCAAAGGCATGACACGATCAGCTATGACGTGGCATCCTACTCCAATGTTCAGGACCGAACTATCGGGGATGTTTTAAAAAAACTCCCAGGGGTTGAAGTGCAGGACGATGGTACGGTCCTTTACAATGGCAAGGCTATCAATAAATTTTATATAGAAGGCCTTGATATGCTGGACAGCAGGTATGGCCTTGCTGTCAATAACGTGGCACCGCAGGATGTCCAGAGCGTAGAAATTCTGGAAGGGCATCAGCCAATAAAAGTCCTGAAGAACAGTACTCCTACGGACCGGGCAGCATTAAACCTAAAACTTAAAAAGTCTTCAAAGGCACGGTGGCTTGGCCATCTGGAACTTGAAGGAGGTCTTACGCCTGCACTCTGGAAAATAGATGCGCTGGCTTTGAAACTCTCCTCCCAAAGTCAGAGTTTAAACCTCTTTCAGACCAATAACATTGGAGAAAATATCAAAACACAATTAAAGACCCATGTGCTGGAAGATTATATTAACGGACAGGATAACCAGAACGATCAAACGAAATTTATCAAGGTAGCCGCGGAGAATGCGCCTATTGCCGATGAGCGGTCTATGCTTAACCGTACATTCGTGTTTTCAACCAACAACCTGCAACTCTTAAAAAAAGATTATCAGGTAAAGACAAACTTTAGTTATGTAAATGACCGCTTGAGCTCCTTCAAAAATTCCGTTATAACCTATTATAGTCCTAACGCCCCTGAAGATCGTATCATTGAAAACAATGCAGGAATTTCAAAACAAAACCAGGGTAATCTGGAGGTCAACATCAACAAGAATACAAATAAGTTTTATTTGAATAATAAGTTAAGCGGTCAGTTGTTCTGGAATAACACCGATGTTTCTACTACCGGAAGCAATCCCAACAATCAACAAAGCCGTGTACCCTATCACTTTGTTGATAACGACTTTAATTTTATTAAGGCATACAGGAGAACAAGGCTTGCCATCAATTCCTTTAACCACCTTACCTTTCAACCGGAAAACTTGAACTTCACTACCGTTACGGCTGCAAATCCGGTTAGCCAACGTGCAGACCACCATGACTTTTCCAGCAATACCAATATCTCTTTAAGTACAAGTTTACACAAATGGGCTATTGAGTATCGTACCGGCCTGAAGGCAACCGTTCAACGGCTCAATTCCGTAATTGAACCCAATGGCAATACATTGCCGGTGCAGGATTCTTTAAGTAATCATGCTTATTGGCGTTCGGTTGATTATTATGGCAGTGCATCTGCCCAGTATATGGATGATGTCCTGAATTTTAAAATAACCTTACCACTAAACTTCTACAATACCCAGCTTAGCAATACCATAGATCAGACAACGGAAAACGGCAATCACTTTTACCTGAACCCAAGTGTTACCTTGAACTATAAGATTACGCCAAAGCTATCGGTGAATGCCCGTGCAGAGCTGACTACAAAGCTTATGGGTATTGATTATTTGAGTGAAGGGTATATTTATCAAACCTACCGGAATATTGTATCGGGTAGCAATCGGGTTAATACAGAGCGCCGTCAGAATTATGCCCTTTCGCTTAGTTACCGCTCGCCTGTCAGCTCCCTTTTTATGGCCGTTTCTGCCTCATATGCTCCAACATTAAAAAATCAGCTTATACAACGTTCCTTTGATAACTATCTCACCATAGAAAGGCTTTTCCCCTTCAGTAATGACAATTCTGTATGGAGTGTTTCAGGAAGGATCAGCAAGGGCATAGATGACATTAACGCGGTAGCCTCGCTTGTGGTAACTTACCAAAACGCTACCAATGCATTGTTACAGGCTGCACAGTTGCTGAAAAGTGAAAACAGATCATTACAAGTGAATCCCAAATATGTCATGAACATTAACAAGCATTTCAATGTGGAGTATAACGGCAGCTTCAGTTCCAACAACCTGCTTGTGTCCAATACGCCTTCAACAGGTTCATTACATAGTTTTTATCAAAAGCTGATGTTGGGCGTGATAGTGAGTAAGCAGTTTAATATGAAAGCGGGATTTGACCAGGTGTACAATCAGCTGACACAAAGCCAGCACCTGTCGGCTTTCTTTGCCGATTTCAGTTTACAATATATTCCTGCAAAAAATATAGCACTGGAAATGAGCTTTAAAAACATCTTTAACAAAAAGACCATTGCTTATAATTTAATTGAAACAGCAAGTAATACTTCAAGTATCTACACCATTCGGCCATTCAATGCGCTTGCCGGTGTGAAGTTTAACTTTTAAGCGGTCATTTTTCGAGAATGTATATTGTCTAAAACAAATGATGCCACTTTGTCTAAAATAAATCGTTACAGTTTTAAGAGTACTGAAAATCTAAGAAAACCCTTATTTAATTTAACGGTGGTCAACGCAGATTGTAACCTGCTGGTTTTATTTCGCGCATGAACGTGATAAGCTGTTAAATTGAGCAAAATAAAAAACACAATGCAAGTTACCCCTGTCATTTGCCTGATCGTATCGGGTCCTTTTTCAATTTTATTTAACACGTAAAAAAGTCTGTCAAAACAGTAGTTCAGGCAGGTGTCCGCTATTGTTTCGCCACGATAGACTGTAAGCGTAAGCACCATGCCCAAACTGAGCCTGTGAATATGATTGAATATCCGTTTCATGATTATTACCGGTTAAATCAGTGAGAAGTTTAGCCTTTCGAACTTTTCTCTTAATACCCGGTTGGCATGCTGCCATATCGGTTTGCCATGCCCAAAAACAGCGATATCAAAATCGAGTTCAGCGGCTTTGATGATACTCTGTATACCCAGTTCCCGGTTTTCGTATACAACACTCAGACCGGGGCCACCCATGTTTGCGCAGATATCACCGGCAATTAAAACGCCTTCGTTTTTTATAAGCAATGCAATATGGCCTGCGCTGTGACCTGGAGTATGAATAACCTGTATGCCACCAGCTATCGGAATAACCTGGTTGTCGTTTAATGATTCATCAACAAGTACAGGTTCAATAATAACCCCGGCCCTTTTAATTATTAAGTGGTATACCAACCAGTTTATAATACCTGGCGATAGCTGTATATCCCGCCGGCCGGCAATACCAAACCGCATGAGTACGGCATCTTTTTGCGAAGCCAGTAAGGGCACTTCCAGCCTTCTTTTAATTTCTTCAGCGCTTCCTGCATGGTCTGGGTGGGCATGCGTTATAATAACTTGTTTTATATCATTGGGATCTTTACCACCTTTTTCAATGGCGTTGAAAATTTTATCGGCACTACCCTTCGGCCCTGTATCAATAAGCGTTAACCCATCGTCCTCAATCAAAAAAACATTTACCATACCTAAGCTGATCTGGTAAACCTTATCACTGATCTGTTTCATACTATTACTAATTTGTGTTTAAAAAAATGAAAAATTATTTGCTAATAGTGTAAAAAGATGGGGTCATATCGTGTTGTAATGCGGTGTTTTAATTTGCTTATGGTGATCGTTTTGTTTGGAGCAGTAATGGCACCTGCCGTTACCTGCTGCATATTTTTTCTAAGCGAATTTTGAAAAGTTCTGTGTTAACAAATGTTAAATGCGACGAATAGGCTTATTTTTCGTATCAAAGGCCGATTTTCTGCGAAGAATTTACAGATCAACCAATTAGCCATTAAATGGCTAAATATAATTTGACTGCCGTTATATAATATTGCGACGAAATGTAAGTTTAGAATCTACAATAACCAGGGTTTGATTGTAATAATGAACCCCTTAATCGCAATTTTAAAATGGTGAGGGTTTTAACCTTTACTTTTAACTTTTACTATGCAGAAACCAAAGCATTTAAACAGATACAGCGGGATTTTCCCGGTATTGATATGGACAATTGTTTTTGTTTTACCTTTCTTGTTCAGGCTCATGGCAGCCAGTAATGACCCGCAAAAGGGATCTATCCATAATATCTTCTTCTCCTTTTTGGCGCTGATTGGTATATTTTATTTACATACCTATGTGGTTTATCCTATCAAGGAAAAAAAACATGGCAGTTGGTATTATAGCCTGCTGCTTTTAGCTTGCTTTTTGCTGTTTTTTGTATCGCAAAACTACCTGTGGCCCGATCCCAGAAGTATGCATATGCCTGGCCCGGGAAGGATGCATATGCGTGGTGAGGAAAATGGGTTTATGCCAGATTCGGGCTTCAGGCGTATGCATGGTCCGGAAGGTAGGTTCATGCCCGATTCGGCATACATGCGTATGTCTGAGCCGGAATTTATGCGCAGGAGGGAAGAAAGGATGCCAAGAGGTATATTAAACCCGGGACTGTTTTTCTCGGTCTTTCCATTTTTTCTGGTAATTTTTGGTAGCTACGGCTACCGGCTTTATATTGATAAGATAATACAAAACAATTTTATAAAAGAGCTGGAGACCGTCCATCTGAAAACAGAACTTGATTTTTTGCGCTCGCAGATAAGTCCGCATTTCATGTTTAATTTAATGAACACACTGGTTTCAATGGCACGTAAGAAATCAGAACTGATGGAACCTTCGCTGATAAGTCTTTCGCAGCTCATGCGGTATATGCTTTATGACAGCGACGGCGACAGGATCAGTTTAGATAAGGAAATTGAGTATCTGAAAAATTATATTAACCTGCAGTTACTCCGTTTTGGTGACAGCCTGAGGCTGAATCTTTTTTTATCGGGCAGCTTTGAGGGCTATCACATAGAGCCTATGTTATTGATCCCGTTTGTTGAAAATGCATTTAAGCATGGTATAGCAATGATCGAGGACCCCATTATAGATGTTGCCATCAATGTGGATGAAAATACACGAACACTCAAACTAATGGTGATGAATAATATAAGCAAAGGAGAAACCGTTAAGGATAAAAATTCAGGTATTGGCTTAACCAATGTGCGCAGGCGATTGGAACTACTTTACCCCGAAAATCATCATATTTCGATTGAACAAAGAGATAGCGCTTTCATTGTAAATTTAGAAATCAACCTTTAGCCCATGAACTGTTTAATTATTGATGATGAGTTGCCCGCAAGGGAGTTATTGGAAGATAATATAAGGCAGGTACCGGCCTTAAACCTGATTGCAAAAGCCCGCAGTGCATCTGAAGCCATGGGCATATTGAGCGAACAGCCTATTGAGCTTGTTTTTCTGGATATACAAATGCCGGGGATAACCGGGATTGAGTTTTTACGGTCGCTTAAACATCCGCCTTTGGTTATCCTGGTTACGGCTTATGAAGAGCATGCGCTCGACGGTTTTGACCTGGATGTGGTTGATTACCTGATTAAGCCGGTACCCTTTCACCGGTTTTTAAAGGCTGTACAAAAAGCGCAGAATATGCTAAAAGTAAGCAAGTTTGTACATAAAATGCCTGCCGAATCTGAGCATGTATTTGTTAATGCTAATTATTCGTTGGTTAAAGTAATGCTTCATGAAATTAATTTTATTGAAGGTCTTAAAGATTATGTACGCATTAACCTAAACTCAGGCAAAATAGTGATTACCCGGCTGGGGCTAAGAGCCGTTGAAGAAAAATTTGATGCTGCCAAATTTATGCGGGTACATAAATCGTATATTATAGCATTAGATAAAATTGATTCCATCCAAAAAACGCAACTCATTATTCAGGGAAAAGAAATTCCTATTGGTGATGGATACCGGCAAATACTGCAGAACTACATCAACGGTAAAAATCTTTAAACTACTTCCTGTTTTTATTATAAACTGTTTAAAAACAAATAAAAGTTGTCATTGAGATATCAGGACAACAATAAGTTTGTCATTCTGAGCGTAGCGAAGAATCTGATCTGCGAATAGATCCTTCGTTCCTCAGGATGACAAGTTGGTGAGTTTTCTTCTTTCGCCGGTTCAAGCGTCCTTCGCTTGAATCGATATAAGTGTAAGCGTCCACGCTTACTTTTATATCCATTGGGGTAAGTGTGGACGCTTACCTAAAAAGTTCTTCAAGCCTAGACGCTTGAAGAGGCGGATAATGACGCATTTTTATTGACAATTGGACCTTTTTCCTAATTAAATTTTATCTGAATTTAATCAGGCTCTCTAAATTTTGTTAACTTTAATTTAGTTCTAAATTAACCCATTAATGCCCGACTCCCTCAGCGAAATAGAATTAGTTAAACTTGTATCAACAGGGAATGAGCGCGCTTTCAGAAAGTTATATATTACGTACCATCAATTATTACGTACCCATGTTTACCGATTGACGGAATCAAGTGAACTGGCTGATGAAATTGTACAGGACGTATTTTTAAAAATATGGAATAGCCGTGAAACTTTGGAGGGGATAAATAATTTCAAAGGGTATCTTTTTATACTTTCAAAAAACTATACCATTGATTTTTTACGAAAACATATCAGGCAAACCATATTGCATCAAAAATGGGAGAGCGAAGAAGTACAAACATTTAAGGAAGAAGGCTTAGATGGTAATGCTAATAATTATTATGGGTTGTTAGACGAAGCTATTGACCAACTTCCTCCCCAGCAGAAAAAGGTTTACCTCCTTAGTCGTCACCAGCATCTGAAGTACGTGGAAATAGCCGGTCAGCTGGGAATTTCAAGGGAAACCGTTAAAACATATTTGCAGCTGGCCACAGCTTCCATCACTTTATACGTTAAAAAAAAGATCAATTTTATTGTGCTCCTGCTTTTTTTAATAAAAAAATAATTTCAGTACCCCCTTTTTTTCGCCGGTCTGCGTCTTGTATATAAGAAAGTTAAAAACCAATTAACCAAGACCTGATTTCTTCAGTATTTTTTGAATGATAATGAAAGCCAACAACGAAAGAGTTTCGTATTTGTTTAACCGTTTTTATGAAAAAACGATTACAGATGATGAAAAAAAAGAACTGTTCCTGTTGCTGAATAAATTCAACGACGAAGAGCTGTCGGAGTTAATGGCTCAGGCTTTTAACAAATTAAATAAGGATGCTCTTGTTCCTGATGATGTAAAGGCTAATGAAGAGTTAAATAAGATACTGAAAAGTAAATCATCAGGTGGGGGCGTTATATATTTATGGACTAAGATTGCCATTGCCGCCTCTTTTATATTGTTCTTAAGTTTTGGCATTTATTCTTATTTAAATAAGGACTTAAAAACCGTTCCCCAAATAACTAAAAATAAGATACCGGCAGATGTTCGTCCGGGTACAAACAAAGCTATCCTTACTTTAAGTAATGGCGCTACTATAGTATTGGATACCGCCAAAGATGGTGTTTTAGCTAACCAGGGCGATATTGTAGTGCATAAAACAAAGGATAATCAAATTATCTACTCCGCAAAACCTAATAACGCTGGTAACCCCGATACTCAAATAAACAAAATTTCTACACCCCGGGGCGGGCAGTACCAGGTGGTATTGCCCGATGGGAGTAAGGCCTGGTTAAATGCCTCTTCGTCCATCAGCTTTCCGGTGGCTTTCAATCCAAATAAGAGAGAGGTGGATATTTCAGGTGAGGTTTATTTTGAGGTTTCCAAAATGCATATACCTTTTATAGTTAAATATGATAAGGGGCTTGTTCAGGTTCTGGGAACCCATTTTAACATCATGGCTTACCATAATGAAGCAGCTACCGAAGTAACCTTGCTGGAAGGATCAGTAAAAGTACTTAGCGGAAATGCGAGCAATATGCTAAAACCTGGCCAGCAGGCTCAGTTAGCAGATGCCGGGGAAATAAAGATTGCTGATAATGTGGATATTAATGCAATAACTGCCTGGAAAAACGGAGTCTTCCTTTTTAAAAATACAGAAATAGAAACGGTAATGCGACAAATTTCAAGATGGTATGATGTTGATGTAAAATATGAGGGTAAAATGCCTCACGTGCAGATCACCGGTAAAATATCACGGAATGTAAATGCTTCCGAAATTTTAAGCATGCTAAGCTATACCGGCATACATTTTAAAATAGAAGATAAGAACATCATTATAACGCAGTAATATGATCGACCAGATGGGATGGTGACATGATACAAATACCAATAATTTTTAACCATTTATTCACTTAAATTAACCAACTATGAAGAAGATATACTAACCCTCCTCAAACATTACCAAGGTGATGTATTCAAAGTATGTAATTCTTGTAAATAAAGAAACCGGGAAGCGTTTGGCCACATTCCCGGTTGGCGCTGAGTTTACAATTATTAAACCAATCGCGAAATTGATAGCTAACCCTTAAACCCAACATTTCAAAGGTATGAAATTTATTAATAAGGCACTGTTGCCGGCGCGGCCGCAACTTGCCAAAGCTATATTGGCTATGAAGTTAATTGCCATTATTATGTTTACAGCGCTTGCCCAGGTAAGTGCATCCAGTTTCAGTCAAACCATAACGCTCCGTGAACGTAAAGTTCCTATTGAAAAAGTTTTACAGTTAATAGAAAATCAAAGCGGGTATTATTTTTTGTATAACAGCAAGGACATTCCTCAAAATGAAAAAATTAGTGTAACAGTAACTAATGCATCTATTGAGGATGTTTTAAAACAATGTTTTAAAGACCAACCACTGAGCTATAAAATCATTAAGCAGACAATTGTTTTAAAACGAAAGGGTGTAGAAGAGAACCAAACTCCCGCCCCGGTAATTAAGATAAGAGGTACCGTAACTGATGAAAAAGGAGTACTCCCAGGAGTAAGTGTCAAATTGAAAGGCTCCAATATCGGTACAATTACCGATGTAAAAGGTAATTATTCGCTAAGCCTTTCTGATGGTAATGGTACCCTTGTTTTCACCAGCATTGGTTATGTAACACAGGAAATTGCCATAGATGGACAAACTACGGTCAATATTCAGTTAAAGGCCGAATCAAAGGGACTGAGTGAAGTGGTGGTAGTGGGCTATGGAACGCAAAAGAAGGTAAATCTTACCGGCGCTGTTTCATCTGTTTCGGGAGATGATATTAAAGTAAGGCCGGTAGGGCAAACCTCAGCAGGTTTACAGGGAATGATGCCCGGGGTTACTGTTACTCAAAGTTCAGGAAAGCCCGGAGGAGACGCTGGTACTATCCGTATCAGGGGTGTTGGAACATTAAATAATGCTAACCCTCTGGTTTTAATTGATGGGATAGAAGGCTCGATGGACAATATTGATCCCAACCTTATTGAATCAATATCCATATTAAAAGATGCCGCTTCGGCATCAATTTATGGCTCCAGGGCAGCAAACGGAGTTGTTTTAGTAACAACCAAGCGTGGGGGAAAACAAATAGGTATAACTTATAATGGTTATTCCGGTTGGCAAAAGGCTACAAATATGCCGCAGACGGTAAGTGCGCTTGACTACATGCTGCTTTTAAATGAATCATATGTTAATGTAGGCAGAACACCGCTTTATTCAGATGCTTTGGTTCAGCAATACCGGGCTCAGAATGGTGTAAGTACAGATCAATACCCCAACACAGATTGGCAAAAAGAAGTATTAATTGGTTCTGGTTTTCAGCAAAGTCATTTTTTAACTGTAAACGGAGGTTCTGAAAAAGTTCGCATGCTTACTTCTGTAGGTTACTTTGATCAAAAGGGTATTATTAATAACTCTGATTTTAAACGTTATACTGTTCGTAGTAACGCGGATATTACCATATCAAAAAAATTCAGCGCCAAATTTGATCTTCAATTTGTTGATGGTATAACTACTGAACCCGGAGCTGGCACGGGTACTATCTTTGCAGCTATGGATGGTATTCCAGCCAATCAATCAGGCGTAAATTCAAACGGCAGCTGGGGGGTAGGTTGGAATGGTAATAATCCTATTGCTCAAACTAAGGAGGGTGGTACAAATAAGATGACGGCTCCTTTGGCCAGTTTAAATGCTTCTCTTGCTTATAGCCCGGTAAGTTGGCTAAAAGCCGAAATTACCGTTGCGCCGAAGTATATCGATTCCATCGGAAAAAACTACAATATAGCCATTCAAACCTACCTGCCTGATGGTACGCCCAGTTTCAAAGTACCCGCCTTAACAACACTTACTCAAAATGACAGCCGGTCATTTTATAATACGGTGAGAGGGTTGATCACATTCAATAAAACATTTGGAGTGCATAATGTTAAAGCACTTGTAGGGGCCTCGCAGGAAGATTATCATAATGATTACACGAGCGAATACCGTGATACCTATATATTGCCCGATTACCCGGTTATAGACGCGGGTTCTTCCGCAAACCAAAAAACATCCGGTTCATCCGAAGCATGGGCATTGCGTTCTTATTTCGGAAGGTTAAATTATGATTATAAGCAAAAATATTTAATTGAGTTAAATGGCCGTTATGATGGGTCCTCGCGGTTTGCTTCCGGGCGTAAATATGCTTTCTTTCCTTCAGCTTCTGCAGGCTGGCGCATATCGCAGGAAAACTTTATGCAGCCGCTAAGAAATGTAATTGATGAATTGAAGTTTAGGGCTTCCTGGGGCCGTTTAGGAAATCAGAACATTGGAACATACCCCTCTGTAACAGCTGTTATTTTAGGGACATCAGTTTTTGGCAAACAAGTTGTAAATACTGCCCTCTTGAATAGTTTGGCCAATAGCGATATTACCTGGGAAACTACAGAAATGTCTGATGTTGGTGTCGATATGACTTTGTTCTCTCATTTAACGATAACCGCCGACTATTATGCCAAGAAAACAAGCAATATTTTACTCAAACTGAATATTCCATTAATTATTGGTTTAGCTGCTCCGTATCAAAATGCAGGAGTAGTTAATAATAAAGGGTGGGAATTAGGCATTGGATACAGAGGAAATATAAATGCTTTTAAATACAGTGTAAGTTTAAACCTATCAGATGTTAAAAATAAGGTGATTGATATGCATGGCATAAGTCAACCCAACCTTACCATCAGCAAAGAGGGATATGCTATTAATTCTATATACGGGTATCAGGCAGAGGGACTTTTTAAAGATGCCGCAGATGTAACAGGCCATGCAACACAGTTTGGTAATGTTGCCCCCGGTGATATCAAGTATAAAGACCAAAATAATGACGGGATTATAAATGAAAAAGATAAAGTTGTGCTTGGAAGCACCATTCCGCGTTACACTTATTCATCAAATATCACTGCGTCATTTAAAGGGTTTGATATAGGTGTTTTTTTACAAGGTGTAGGGAAAGCTAACGGATATTTGTATGGGGCAGGTATAATGCCATTTTACCCGGGACTGGGAGGTGGAACTATTTTGGAGGCGAATAAAGACCGCTGGACCCCCGATAATCCTAATGCCAAATTTCCCCGCCTTACCTTCGGTGAATCGAACAATCAACAAACTTCAAGCTTTTGGTTGAAGGATGCTTCCTACCTGCGATTAAAAAATCTGCAGTTAGGTTACACCTTTTCCTCCTTGTTAACCAGTAAAATAGGTGTTAAAAGCGTCCGCCTGTTTGTAAACGGCTTCAACATTTTTACAGCAGATAATTTCTGGAAGGGTTTTGATGTGGAATCGCCCGTTGGAACTGTTAATGCATACCCGCAGGTAAAAGTTTACAGCTTTGGTTTGAATGTTAATTTTTAAAACTTAAAAGATGAAAAAGAATTTAAAATATAGGATACTAATCATTTGCCTCATCCTTATTACTTCGGCATGCAGCAAAGGTTATCTGGATAAAGCCCCTTTGTCAGGGCCATCTGATCAGAACTTTTTTACTAATCAGGATGAACTGGTTTTAGCTGTAAATGGAATTTATCCAACCTTAAAGGTCAACTTTGATAATAATATGCCCATCGTTACTTCGCTCGACGCGGCAACTGATATTGGCTGGAACCGGAATGTGGATGGCCTGCAATCATTAGGGCAGGGAAATCAGGATAGCAATAATCTTTACACCCAGGGAATATGGATGCAATTCTATACCTCTATAGGGCGATGTAATTTTATATTAGACAATGTTGCTAAAGTAAAGGATAAAACCACCCCGGCTATATATACCCGGTCAATTGCCGAGGCCCGGTTTGTACGGGCCTATGCTTATCAGAATTTAATTGAACTTTTTGGTGGTGTGCCCTTGGTTACTAAGGTGTTGACCATAAAAGATGCCCAGATCCCCCGAAGCTCAAAAGCAGAGGTATTAACATTTGTGCTCAACGAGCTGGATGCCGCGGCTAATGATCTTCCGGTAAGTTACGGTGCGAGCGATGCAGGGCGTGCAACCAAAGGCGCGGCTTTGGCTATAAAGGCCAGGGCGGCATTATATAACGGGCAGTGGGATGTTGCTATAGCTGCAGCCAAAGCCGTGATGGATTTGAACGCCTATAGCCTGCATAATAATTTCGCTGAATTATTTACTTATAACGGCCAAACCTCCAAAGAGATCATCCTTGCTTTACAATACCTAAAATCTGCCGCGATAACACAATCTGTCGCTAAAAACTATTTATCACGAAACGGGTTGGGTTTCTCCAATAAATTACCCACTCAATCTGTAGTGGATGCCTTTGAATGTACAGATGGTTTAACTATTGATAAGTCTCCGCTTTATGATCCTGCCAAACCCTTTGCAAATCGCGACCCCAGGCTTGGTTTTACTATAGCCTTGCCCGGATCTGTATATTACAACTATCAATTTGAGACGAATAAGGATAGTGTTCAATGCTGGAATTATAATACATCGCCGGCAATAAGGGTGCCTAACCAGGATGCTGTAAATGCTTTTGCAACTGCAACCGGGTATTGCTGGCGTAAATACGTGGATATAACAGACAAGGTTGATCCCGCAAATTCAGAAATCAACGTCATTTTGATACGGTATGCGGAGATACTGCTGATATATGCGGAAGCCAAGATCGAAAAAGGGGAAATTGATCAGTCGGTTTATGATGCCATCAACAGCATCCGCCAGCGGGCAGGTGTAAACATGCCTGCGATTCAACCTGGGCAGTCACAGGCCCAGCTTCGGTCTGTAGTTCGCAAAGAGCGTTTGTACGAGTTTGCAACAGAAGGCTTCCGTCTTTTTGATATACGGCGTTGGAAAATTGCAGACCAGGTAATGAAGGGCCCGCTTTATGGAAGGATACCACGAGGGCTGTTAGCCAGCGCCCCTACAATTGATGCTAACGGAATTGCAAACTATACAAATGTGCCCAATAAGGCAGATATGAGGGTAGTTGAAGTCAGAAGTTTTAATGCCAATCGCGATTACCTTTGGCCAATCCCTAACATAGAAACGGTAACTGACCCTGCAATTGTTCAAAACCCGGGTTATTGAGCGACACGAACAAACGAGAGTGCGCAGCACTCGAAGTTTGATGCTGTGTGATAGATGAGAGTAGGTCTCTCGGAGTCTGCGTGCAGGCGCAGGTTCCAAACCACCTTAAGCTGCTTTGGTAAAGAGCCTTGGTAGTGAGCGTTAAGGAAAAGGCATCATAGAGGTGTCAGGTGAGTATTAAGAAGACGAATGAAAATGAACTGCCGATGAGGCGCCCCGGGAAGGATTAGATGATGTCAAAACTAAAGTACAGTAACACTTTACGAAGAACAAGACGGGCGACCTGTTTACTGGTCTTGTGGCATCCGGCGTATAGGCAGCGTGATCTTACTACAGGCTATCGCAGGGAACGTGTGAACCTGTCGGGGTGATGTTAAGAGAAAACTTCAAGTCGGTGAACCGGTAAGAAGGAAAGTATCGATGCACCCAACGGGGGCGGAACATCTCGTAGTAGTGAAGAAGTTCTTGTAATGAGAATGGAGCGAAGGGGATGTATTAATTAGCTTACTAACAGGCGGAAAACTGAAGCAATTCAGGATGTACCAAATGTGTTAAGCAAAACGGTTAAGGAAGGTCCTTAACTGAAACAATTAATAAGAGCCGTGTAACGGGAGACTGTTAAGCACGGTTCTATGAGAGACTTGGGGTGAAATTCCCCGGGTCTACTCGACAGATATAGAATCTTATTAAGAAATTACCAAACCTAAATTACTGTCACGTAAGGCCTGCCGTTACTGGCGGCAGGTCTTTTTTTGAAATTGAAACGTTTAAACAAACAGTTATGAAAAACATTAAAGTAATCATCCTGGCAATAATAGTAACCCGTTTTTTGGCCATATCTCCGGCTAATGCGCAAAGCAGCAAAGTAATCAATGCTGATATTTGTGTATATGGAGGAACTTCCGCAGGCGTAATTGCTGCTTATACGGCAAAAAAAATGGGAAAAACGGTGATCTTGATTGAACCGGGAAAACATTTAGGCGGCATGAGCTCGGGAGGGCTTGGTTATACAGATATCGGGAATAAATATGTGGTGACAGGTTTAGCCAGAGATTTTTATCGCCGCATAGGTGCCCATTACGGGAAATTTGAACAATGGATATTTGAGCCAAAGGTAGCAGAGGGTATTTTTAATGACTATGTAAAACGGGCTAGCCTTACTGTTTTGTTTGGGAACAGACTTATCAAAGTAAAGAAGGAGGGAGTTCAGCTCAAAGAAATTACATTGGAGAATAGCTATAAGCCATCGGCTGCCACCAACAAAACAATTCGTGCTAAAGTATTTATTGATTGTACTTATGAAGGCGATCTGATGGCCCGCTCAGGTGTTTCCTACGCGGTAGGCAGGGAGGCAAACAGCCAGTATAATGAAACTATAAACGGGGTTGAATTGCTAGATCAACACCAGTTTCCGGATGGTGTTGATCCTTATAAAGTACCGGGCGATCCGAAGAGCGGTTTGTTGTGGGGTATAAGTAAGGAAGTATTACAAGCAAATGGTGCGGGAGATAAAAAAGTGCAGGCTTATAATTTTCGTATTACGTTAACCAATGTGCCCGAAAACCGTATCCCAATTTCCAAACCTGCAAATTATGATCCTCAGAAGTATGAGTTGCTTATCCGTTTAAAAGAGAAACAGCCCTGGAAAACACTTTTTGATGTTTTCATTATCAGTAGGATGCCTAATGGCAAAACGGACATTAATAACAGGGGAGGTTTCTCGACAGATATGATCGGGATGGACTGGGAGTATCCTGAGGCTGATTATACTACAAGAGCCCGGATATGGAAAGATCATGAAGATTATACCAAAGGCTTGCTCTATTTTATTGGTAATGACAGTCGTATACCCGAGAACATAAGGAACGAAATGAAGCAGTGGGGGTATCCCAAGGATGAATATACGGATAGCGGCAACTGGACAACCCAGCTTTACATCAGGGAGGCCCGCAGAATGATCGGCGAACTGGTGATGACCCAGCATCATTGCCAGGGAAAGGAAGTGGTTAACGATAGTGTGGGCATGGCAGCATATGGCATGGACTCTCATAATTGCGAAAGATTGGTAGTGAACGGCATGGTGAAAAATGAAGGCGATGTTCAGGTGCATGGATTTGCACCTTATGCGGTTTCGTACAGGGCCATCATCCCAAAACAAAAGGAGGCAGCGAATTTATTTGTGCCGGTATGTTTATCCGCAACCCACATAGCTTATGGTTCCATTCGTATGGAGCCGGTATTCATGGTGCTGGGGCAATCTTCGGCGGTAGCTGCATGTTTGGCTATCGATCAAAAAATAGCGGTTCAGCGGGTTAGTGTGAAGGAAATACAAGGGATACTCCGGAGTAATCCCCTTGCGGATGGAAGCACAGCAGAAATACTGGTTGATAACGAAGCCGGCCGCATAACAGGGGATTGGAAAACCGAAAAATTCGGCGGCTATGGCCCAACCTATCTTACAGATACTACCAAAGCTGGAACGGGTAAATCAGTACAGTTTGTTCCGGAGATTTTAAAAGGGGGCGCTTACCAGGTTTATACCTATTTTCCAAAGGTTAAAAATCCTTCTGCAAAAACGTATATCACTGTTTACGATGGCGAAAAGGCTACCGAAAAGGTAATCAATCAGGCTGATTTACGCGTAGAGGGACAAACATCAGGAGAATGGCTTTCATTAGGGCAATATAACCTATCGACGGAAAAGAAACCTTACGTAGAGATTTCCAATAAAAATGCCGATGGAACGACGGTGGCAGATGCGGTACTTTTTGTACCTGTTAAATAGATTCAGAAAATAATATGGAATAAAAACTCTAAATGTCATTTCGACGAACGGGGATGGCCAAAGTGATGGGGAGGAGAAACTATCTCTTGAGCGATAGCGAAAAATCTTATACGTTATGCTTGTCGTAGCAGGTATAACGTATAAGATTTCTCCTCATTCCTCGTCGAAATGACATGGTTTTTGTTGATATAGGATATTCATTTCTTATCCCGAACTCTCATTGCAAAGGCATTAACCTTATTTCGTCAAATCCTGTTTCCTTTTATTGTTTAAATACCTGCGAACAGGGATATCATAAATGGTCATCATTAAATACGCAAAGCCAACCAAAAGAATTAGTGCCGATATAATGATAAGAGCCAGCTGCCCTGTTCCTGGTTTGTGGCTGCTGTAATAATTGCCAAACATCCACATTACGGCATAATGGGTCATGTATAGCGGGTACGATATTTTGCCGAAAAACACGCAAAGCTTTTTAAAACCGGATGTTAGCGTAGCGCCTGCACCTAAGGCAATAAGCAATGGAAAATACAACACTATGGCTATAGGTTCTGTAATCCAGTTCCATGTAGAAAACGGCATAATAAACGCTAATGCCAGCAATACAGACAGGCCGATAAAACCCAGTTTATTTTTAATGATCCAGTTGGAGCGATAAACCAGCAACCCTGCTAAAAAGGAGAAAGAGATACGGACACTACCATCCCAAAAGCTATCTCCGCCCCAGCCACCCATCAAATTCCCGGTACGGTAGCCAACAAAGCAAAGCGCAACTGCCGAAAGTATGGTTAGTAAAAGCAAGTACCGGCGACCAATCCTGTACAGAATAAAAGCATATAAAATATTGGCAACATATTCCCAGAATAACGACCAGGCTGGAGCATTGAAACTGAACAGGTTAAAATAACGCTCCGTCATGACAGGGGCGGGAATAAGCAAAATGGAGCTCAGAAATACTAAAATAATTTTGCCCGCTCCTACTAATTCGGGGTGACCGCCAAATGGGTCAAACAGAAAGGCTAATAAGCCTAATACCGAACCAAGAATAACCAGGGGATGGAGTCTGATTATCCTTGATTTAAAAAATTCCAGGATCCCCATTTTGCCAATACGGTCATCATAAGCGTATCCGATAACAAATCCTGATAAACAGAAAAAGAAGTCGACCGCTAAAAAACCATGCCCGATAAAATTTTTGCTGTAATCAGAATAAACGATCTCCATAAAATGGAAAACTACAACAGCCAAAGCTGCTACGCCTCTTAATCCGTCAAGAATTTCAAAATGTTGTTTAGTTTTTAGGATGTCCGGGTTTAATTTATTCGTGCTCATAGATGGTCTGTAGCATCAGGCTAAATGTTGATAGCATGATAGTGCACCGGGGTTGCGTGCAGCTTCAAGATTACCGAATTATAATAATTTCACCAAATTTTAAACAAATAAGATGGTGAAAAATTACTTAGTAATACAAAAGCCGCTTCGGATTTATGGAAGCGGCTTTTGTTATTCATAACTGCTCTATATCAGGAAAGCGAATCTTTAGCAATCACACTCCAGTCATCACTTCCGTGGCCTTTGGCTATCCAGTTGTCCATCACGGCGGCTATAGCAGGTACCATGAACAAGTCAGTTCCACCTTGTTCAGCAGCAGCTATCATCAAGCCGGCATCCTTCCTGGCCATACTCAGTTCCCATGATGGTTGTGTAAAATTGCCCTCGGTTATGCGCTTGAGCCTGGCCGGCATGGTTGCCCCTGGATTCCAGGAGTCAAAGAATGCTGATACTTCAGCGGCATTAATTCCCTGTGCCTTTGCCAACGCAAGGGTGTCTGACAAACCTGCGGTAAGTGTGAGCAGAAAGTGGTTGCCAATAAGCTTGATCTTCGCTGCTCTGCCTTCCTCCGTTCCTAAATTGACCACCTTTCCTGTCATCTTGGATAACTCCGGCTCCACTTTACTGATCACCGCCTGATCACCGGATACCAGCATATTACCCGAGCTTTCCAACGCGTTTTGCGGGCCCATGAAAACCGGTGCATGCAGGTAAGTGTATCCTTTGGCCTTCCACGCTACTGTTCTTGCAGCGGCTCCTGCAGATGATGTGGTAGTATGGTCAATGATGATTGCACCGGGACTAAATCCTTTGCTGGCTGCAGCCAGTACTTCATCTACGGTATCATCATCCTTTAGGGCCAGGTGGATGCTGGTTGCGCCTTTTACCGCTTCTGCGGCTTCGGCGAATGCTTTGGCACCGTAAGCTTCCAGCGCTGTTGCTTTAGCAGCTGTCCGGTTCCAGACTTGCACCTGTTCTCCCTTTTGGATCATTGCCCTGACAAAATTAGAGCCTAACAGGCCCATTCCAAGAAATGCTTTCATAAAGTATTGTTTATAGTGGTAAAGTTAGCTACTTCGGCGATAGATTCATTCATCTACTCGTCAAAACAAATTTATTACAGTGTTAATTTGAGTAACTTAAATTTTATTGATCTCGGCAGCAACCCGCTGGGCCGAACGGATGCACGATTCCATACCACGGCTTAAATTATCGGCATAAGTACCTGCAAAATATATCCTGCCTTCGGGCATCATGAGTTGCGGCCAAAATTTATGCATTTGCCCTATCGGGAACGGTTCCATCTCGCAGGCAGGCGCAAACCGGTCGCGTGTCCAGTCTTTAGTTAGGGCCTGTTCTATCGTGTCATGCTTGCCGGGATAAACCTGCCTGAAGGCGGCTAAAACACGCTGAGGAGATAGCCCACCGGGGCCATATGCCTTTAATATCACCCGGTCGGAGTTTTCCTCATTGGTTTCTTCCCATATAGATGATATATCAGGATGTGCAAACTCCATGTTGATACTTTTAAAACCGTCATCCAGCCAAAACCTGGAGCTGGCCTCAAACACATAAAAAGGATGGGAGGAATAGGGCATATGGTTCACCACATATAGTTTTTCGGGCGATAAGGGAGGCGTTATAGGGATGCCTTTAAATATGGGCAGTGTAATACAATTAACCAGCACATCGGCCTGCATTTCTTTTTCTGTAACAGCGCCATAAGGTTTATATTTAACTGTAACACCGGTTTTAGTGTGACTGATGGCAGTAATTGGGTGACTTAATTTTAAACGATTACCTAGCCGCTTAGCAAAGGCTATGGGCAACTGTTCATTGCCACGCTTCAGGTGATAGGTATCGCCCTCAGAAAGTGGTATACCCCGCATTTCCATCACCGCGGCACGCCATAAGTGATAAAGTGCGGATGTTCTTTCGCCACCCAAAATGCCGAGAGCAGCGGCCGAGGCACCCTCTTTTTTATACAGATCACTGACCTGTATTTTATCCAGCTCATCATATCCCACCCCAAATGGCTGGTAAGGGTCAGTGAATTTGCCACTATAGGGTTTTAGATAATGGGCACTTAAAGCGTAAAACGGATTTTGCGACAGGAACTTAACTTCTTTTTCATTAAAGCCCAGCTTGGCAAGCACCGCGGGATCTTTCAGCATTTCATCCGAATAAAACTTGCCGCCTATCATTTTGAGTCCGTTCCTGTTGGGTGCAGCAGCTGAACCTTCGGCATGTGGGTAGGGTAGTGCAGTAAGCTTAAACTGATCAACATATTCAAAAAACTTTTCATACCCTGGTTTGGTAATATGATCGGCCCCATAATCAGCATATAAGCCATCAGATAAGCCATCGCGGCCGGTAAATACATGGCCGCCATACCTGCCGTCGGCCTCCAGCACAACCACCTCATGACCACTCTTCATCAGTTCGTAAGCACAGCAAAGCCCGGTAATACCAGCACCCGCTACGATGATCTTTTTACCGGTAACAGGCTTTGATTGGTCGGCCTTGATCATGTTTTCCCTTTGCTGTGCATTTAAAAGCTGCGGTGCTAAAGCTGTGCCCATGCCGGCCAATAAGGTATTCCTGATAAATGATCTTCTCTTGATGCCTTTCATTTTATACAGGTAAGTTCTGATGGTGTATCAGGGTGATTTTCAAAACAATTGTTGAGGTTATTGTTTAAAAATAAAAATAACATTTCGGGTTATCTAAATAAAATATTCAAAATTTTAGTGTTACATTGTTACAACCTAACTATTATGAAAAGAAAAACATTTATTCAATTAAGCACCACCTTAATGGCTACACCATTGTTGTCATCGCTCGGATCATGGGCGCAAACCAAAAGATTAAAAAACTGGGCCGGTAACCTGACATTCAGCACCGACAATGTATTTTATCCAAAATCTGTAGCCGAAGTACAGCAGCTGGTAAAAAAACACAGTAAACTAAAAGCCCAGGGCACAAGGCACTGTTTTAATACCATTGCCGATAGCAAGGATAACCTGCTTTCGACAAGGGATTTGAAAAGTGTGATCAGTATTGATAAAAAGGCACATACCGTTACGGTTGAAGGAGGTATTAAGTACGGCGAGCTTGCCCCGTATTTGCATAAACAAGGTTTCGCGTTAAATAACCTGGCTTCTTTACCGCATATTTCGGTTGCCGGTTCCATTGCCACGGCCACACATGGTTCGGGTGTTAAAAATGGTAACCTGTCCAGCGCCGTTACCGCATTGGAATTGGTTATAGCCGATGGCAGCATTTTACATCTTTCAAAAGCTACAGATGCCGAAAAATTGAATGCCGCTGTAGTAGGACTTGGCGCTTTGGGCGTTGTAACCAAAGTTACGCTGCAAATTGAACCAACCTATAATGTTGCCCAGCGTGTTTTTACCAATATGCCCATGGCACAGGTAAAACAGCATTTTGAAAAAATAGTATCTGCCGGTTACAGTGTTAGCTTATTTACCGACTGGCAACATGACAGCATTAACGAAGTTTGGATAAAAGGTAAAGTAGGAACCGATAAAGATGAAAGCGGTCCCGAGTTTTACGGAGCAAAGGCCGCCACCAAAAATCTGCACCCGATTATAGCAATTTCGGCAGAGAACTGTACCGAGCAAATGGGGGTTCC
The DNA here is from genome assembly GCA_030445275.1 of Mucilaginibacter sp. Lineage (GTDB taxonomy): Bacteria > Bacteroidota > Bacteroidia > Sphingobacteriales > Sphingobacteriaceae > Mucilaginibacter. The sequence goes on along the minus strand of JAUCSE010000042.1, from coordinate 118,675 downwards.
GGGGCCATGGTATGAGCGCTTGCCGCACTTTAAAATGGGATTTACGCCCAGCAGCGGTAAGGAACTGCAATCGGAATACTTCGTGCCTATTCATCATGCGGTGGAGGCTATACAAGCCATTGCTCGCTTGGGTAAGCAGATAGGTCCGCATCTCTTTATCACGGAGATTCGCACTATTGCCGCTGATAACCTTTGGTTAAGCCCTTGCCGTAATCAAACCTCGGTGACCATACATTTTACCTGGAAACAGGAAACTGCTGCAGTATTGAAGTTATTGCCCCTGATTGAAAAGGAGCTTTCGCCTTTTAACGCAAGGCCGCATTGGGGTAAAATATTTACCATGGCACCTAAAGTGCTGGAATACAGGTATGAAAAGCTGAATGATTTTAAAAAGCTCGTAGCCGAATATGACCCAAAAGGGAAATTCAGGAATGACTTTTTAAGTCATGAGATTTATAACCTATAATGTAGAAAAGAGCCCTGGTGACAACCACAGAGCTCTTTTAACGCGCCGTTAACAACGTTTTGCTGCAAGCTAATAAAATAATGAAAGCATAATGTTGGTGACAACACCAACATTGGTGCAGAGAAAGTACCATATATCAACAAACATGTATTACTTAGTTGAATATAGAGCTGGAGGAATCTATCAGTACTATTTCCTCTAATTGTGGTTGATCTTCCAAACCGCTGTTGTCGCGCTGTTCCTGGAAATATTTAAAAGATGGTACCGCCAATAAGGCTTGTTGTATTGCTGCATTTTTATAGTGCGATACATGGGTAAATGTTTGACCATCAGTACCCAGGTAAACATTGTACCTGAAATCAGCATTATTTATTTTCTGAAAATCCTGCATAAAAGCATTGATGTTTTCCTGGTTCTGTTTAGCAAACTCCTGTTTTACGGTATAAACTGCTTTGAAAGTGATCATCTTGATGTGGTTTAATTTGTTTGTCTTTATACACAGCAGACGAACAGACCAATCAAAACAGGACAATCGTGAGAAAATTATTTTTATGCGGGTCTGGATAAAAAACTCTAAATGTCATGAGTTTATTATTGGCTATCATGCTGAGCTCCGTCGAAGCATGGTGGGTAGGGCCTCTCCGCACGCCCCTTCGACAAGCTCAGGGTGACAGGCTTTTACCGTTGCCTTATAACCATCGTCTGTGAGGACACAGACGATTTGCATAGCTGCTTGTGAGGACACAGGCAACGGGGAGAGAAGTATTATCCACTAACAAAAATCATGTCATTTCGACGAGGTACGAGGAGAAATCTTATACGTTATACAGGTAGTATTGAGTATAAGATTTTTCGCTATCGCTCAAGAGGTAGTTTCTCCTCACCCCATCCTTTTAGCCATCACCGTTCGTCGAAATGACATGGTTTAGTGAATATTTTACTAAGGTACACTTACCGTATACAAACCGGCCCTGCTTGTAAAAAACATGGTTTTGCCATCTAGAAGCATCGTTACCGGGCGTTCAGGCAATTTGATCTCGTTGGTCTGTTTGCCCGTTTTGTCGAACACATATAGCTGACCATCGGCTACATAAACATTGCCGGTAGCCTCATCAACCGCCAGGCTGTACTCGCCCTGCTCTGCAAATGGTTTTACGTTCGATAGCGTGCCATCGGCAGCTACCGATACCTTTACCACACGTTTATTGTATTCATCAACTGCATATGCTTCGGTACCGGGAATCATAGCTTGCAGGCTATTGGCGCGCGATAGATCGAACGTCAGCGGAATAATACTAACACCATCGGGCGCTACAAATACCTCTTTGGCCGGGGCTATTTCGCCTTTCTCGTTACTATAAAAACCTTTGGCCCGGTTAGCCGGGTAAAATACCTGCTTAATTTTTGAAACTGATGCGGCAGGGACTTTATTTAAAGCTGCGATGCTTTCGTCAGGATGCTCAGGGTCAATGGCAAATACCCTGGTGGCAAAGCCAGAGTTACCCCAAATGCTATAGCCGGTATTGGAAGCATCATTCGGCAGGATGGTTACCTGTTCGGGTTTTCCATTTACCAGGTAGCCGTCGCGGGTAAAGTATTTAAAAACTACCAGCAGCTTATCATTCTTGTCGCAGGCCAGCGCAAGCGGGTTCCACGGGAAATCAGCCAGCAGGCTAACCGTTTTGCTTTGTGCCGACCATTTGTAAATGCGTTTTAAGCGGGTTTCGCTAAAGTAGATGTTGCCTTTGCTGTCCCTGCATATGCCATCGGCAAATTCAAAGCCTTTGGCCAATTGGGTAACACCTGTATAACCGGTTGGTGTAAATTGTGATGCCGGTGCCTCATTACCTATATGAAGCCAGTTAAACTCCCATGGACGCACTTCGATATTGGTATTCACATCATAAACAGAGGACGTCGCGATATACCGGGTTTGGGCAAAGTTGTGCAGATTATAGATGTCCATGTTTTTACAGTTCCAGGTGCGTACTGCCGATGGGAACGGCACATTTACGCGGGTAACCCGGTACATGTATAAATTGGCAAATACCATATTGCTGCAATCCTGTATCTCCAGAGGTTGGGCATCGCTGCCTTCACGATTTTCTTCCTCCAGCTGCAGGGCGTATACTTTCCAGTTGCTTACCCTATTAAACCGCACCTCGTTACGTACATGATGCTCAACCGATAAGGCATAAACGCGACCGGGAGTGCTGGTATTGGATACATAAACACCATTAACCGCATAGCTGCTGGCGCTCCAGATATCTTTAAAAGTACCGCCGCCACCATTGGTGATCCATAGGCTCCAGTATTGGGTATCCCAGGCCATATCCATGCCAGGCAGGGTACGGCTATCTTGTTGCTCCTCGCGCCGGCGTGGTTGGTTTGATGGGTGTTCCAGGGTGCCGTGCCCGCCTATGAACTTTACATCGTTCAGGTAAGAGTGTTCACCCGCCATCCACTTACAACCAACCGCACGATTGTTGTAAACGCCTGTATTTAAGCCAATACCGGTTAAAATATTAGTACCTCCCTGCGGTGCTTCGAGCAAAGGATGCGGACCGCCAAAACCGCCAAAATTTTCTGTATTATCAGTTAAAATGAACTGTGTGGCAACAGGATTAAGGCCTATGAGCGTGGTATTACTTTTTAGTTTGATGGTTGCTGATATTTTGTACCAGCCTTGCGGCACATAAACGGTTGGGTATTTATCAACCGCGTCCTGAATGATTTTAGTATCATCGGTAGTCCCATCGCCTTTGGCACCCAGTGTTTTAAGATTGACCCAGGTTTTCATCTCCGGCAGGTCAGGGATGTCCTTAGCATGCATCGCCGGGAAGCTTTTCAGCGGCATCGCATCATAGGTAGTTTTAAAAACAGGCGAGGCCGCTAAACCATCTATCTGCGTTCCATAAACAAAGGTGTTTACATGATATACAGCGCCTTTGCCTGCTGTTTTGTTCCCGCTGATCTTGTACGATGCCAAAACCGGAACATTTTGGCAGTCAATGTTTTTAAGGGTGATCTGGTTATATGCATTTCCTTCCCGGCCTATCCTAATGGCCGGACCGCTGATATGGTCAAAGCGGCAATCTTCCATAAACAGTTTTTCGTAATAATTGGAGTCGATATCAATAACGGCAGGTACATTTTTTGCTTCGAGGCGTACAATGGTCAAGCCTGCTTCCTGGGTTTTGATGGCTGCCTTGCGCTGGCCTTCAAAATAGGTATCAACCATCATAAATTGCCATCCTGGGGCTGGTTTGGTGGTATAAATGCCGTAATCGCCGCCAAAAAAGCGCACATCCTCCAGCTCATTGCCTACATCGAACAGGCCTGCTTTGCCGTTACTAATATGGATATCGGCATGGGCTATAAAGCTGTGCTGTGCATAGTGCGCACGCAGGGCCACCGCGTAAGGGTTGCCGTCTTCAATCACCATATCGATATTAGATAGGGCACTGTAAAAGGTGCTGGCATTGGCATCCCTTATAGGCTGACCGGGTTTTACAATGGCATTGGTAAACCAGATCATATAATTTGCTTTTCCTTTATCCTCAGGGCTTTCCTGCTGATAGCCAGGCGAGTTCTTTTTCAGTATAATTTGCGGGCGATTTTTGCCATAACCAATAAGCCGGATGGCGGGTGGTATATAGATAGTTTTGCTGATCAGGTATTTGCCTTCGGGGATAAAAAGGATGCCAAAATTCTGTTTGACCTTGATCTGGTTGATGGCTTCCTGAAGTTCGTCAGACACATCGGTTTTGCCATCGTTGGTTATTTTAAAAGTGGCAGATGTAAAATATACCGCGTCGGCATCTTCGGGTTTTTGCTGATAATATGATCTGCTTTTTACCGGTTTATCAGCGGCAAAAGATGTCAATTGCAGCAGAAAAATGCAGCTAAATGTGCATAAAAAGGTGAATTTCATACAGGTTTATAAAGAAAACGGTGTGTTTTTGCACTAAAAAGTGCCGTATAATCATCAAAAATACGAATACATGGAGGTAAAAAAGCTCGTTTTGTTGTCGTAATCATCTATTTATTTACGAAAACCTTGTCGAAATTTGAGTAGGTCTTTTCAAATCTTTCTGATTCCCTTTTTTGTCTACACAGTTTCGGGTTTGGTCTACTCTTCCCTGGAATGAATATTTACATCGGTAGTTTTACCGGTAAATATTGAGGAGGGGTAACATGCTGATGAAACCGAACGGTCTTTTTTTATTCATGATGCTTTTGCTCATCATCAGTTATACCTACCTGCTTGCCAGAGATCAGTTCAGCATTAAAATAACCCCTTTAGAATTTTAGTAATATGACCAGGTTTAAAATTCGTTTATTATACAGTGCCATAACCCTGTTATCCTTGATCGGGATCGGCATCGTGGTACGCAGGCTTGTGGTGCTGATACCCATATTGATAAATGGCTATCATCCGCCCGCCGTTAATAATAGTTTTACACAAATGGATGATATTTTTGCGCGTCATCCTACACTATCGCTTATTCATATTATTCCCGGATTGGTGTTCGTTGTTTTGGGGCCGTTTCAGTTTATGCAAAAAATCAGATCCCGTTATCCGCGATGGCACTGGGTAAGCGGCCGTATATTTTTAGCAAGTGGGGTAGTTATCGGTATAACCGCGTTGGTGATGAGTTTTGCCGTACCGGCCATAGGCGGCATTAATCAAGCCGTTGCAACTGTCGTGTTTTCGCTGTTCTTTTTGTATGCCCTGTTCAAAGCTTTGCAACAGGTGCTGCAACACAAAATAGCCAGGCACAGGGAATGGGTCATCAGGGCTTACTCTATTGGATTGGCTGTGGCTACTATCCGCATCATCAATGGTATATTCTTTGCTACCAGTCGCTTTACGGGTTTAACACCCCGTGAGTTTTTTGGTATTGGCTTTTGGATTGGTTTTGTTGCTCATTTGATTTTAGCGGAGGTTTGGATTAGTAAAACCCGGTTGATAAAAACTAAAAGTGCTACGGATACATTAACCAATGATCCTTTTATTAAATTTATGCATCAGTAACACTTAGAATGAAAATAGCGCTCAAAGTAAGGCATATCAATATTACCCTGCATGTGCTCATTTGGGCTACGGTTCTGTTGCTGCCTTACTTTGTTTCCACTGCTGCAAACGACCATAGGATAGGCTCGATACCCGGTTTGCTCTTTACCGAGGCCGGCCTTATTCATATGGCTATTTTTTATATCAATGTTTTTTACCTGTATCCCAAATTTTACAATAGGCGTTTTTGGTTGCTCTATATTTTAACGAGCGTCCTGCTCATTTTTGGCTCGTTCTGGCTAAAGCACCATATCATGGCAACCTGGTTTCCTGATAGTGTAAAAGACCCATCGGTATATAAATTTATTTTTCCGCCGTCTGTTGTTGTTTTTATCATCAGTATTATTTACTGCAGGATAGTTGACCGTATCCGCACCGAACAGGAACAAAAAGAAAAACAGGCAGCACAATTATTAACAGAATTGAAATTTTTGCGGTCGCAGATCAGTCCGCATTTTTTGTTTAATGTGTTAACCAACCTGGTATCGCTGGCACGCAAAAAATCGGACAAGCTGGAAGAATCGCTCATTATGCTTTCCGATCTGATGCGCTATATGCTGTATGATGCCCAGGGCAAAAAGGTGGCGCTGCAAAAGGAAATTGAATACCTGAGCAGTTATATCGAACTGCAAAAGCTCCGATTTGGGAACGACGTGCAGGTTAACAGCCGGATTGAGCTGGATGATGAAGACGATCAGTATACTATTGAGCCCATGTTGTTGATTCCATTTGTGGAGAACGCCTTTAAACACGGGGTAGGGTATAACGAACAACCGCAGATAGATATTGAACTATCCGTATACAAAGGCCTGATGATATTTGAGGTAAGGAATAAATTTGAGCCTGAGCCTGCTGCCAGCAAGGATGAAAACTCCGGTATTGGCTTGATCAATGTGCGATCGAGGTTAAATTTGCTTTATCATAACCGCTATACTTTGGCCATCAATGATCAAAACAATTTGTTTCATATTACCCTAACTTTAAAACTGGTATGATGCGTTGTATTATTGTTGATGATGAACCATTGGTTCGGGAGCTGCTGGAAGATAACATCAGGCAGATACCTTTTTTGCAGCTAGTAAAAACCTGTAAAAATCCGCTGGAGGCTATTGAGGCCTTACAAACAGAGTTGATTGACCTGATATTCCTGGATATTCAAATGCCCCGGTTAAGCGGACTGCAATTCCTGCAATCGTTAAATAAGCCACCACTGGTGATATTGGTTACCGCCTACGAACAATACGCGCTGGAAGGCTTTAACCTGAATGTAGTTGATTATGTGCTGAAGCCCTTTGGTTTTGATCGTTTTTTGAAGGCCTGCAACCGGGCCAATGACCTGTTCCGTCTGCAGCAAAATGATAAGATAGCCGTGGTTGAAGGACCAGAGGATTTCTTTGTCAATGTAGAATACACCCTGGTGAAAATTGTAGTGGCCGATATTGATTATATTGAAGGGTTAAAAGACTATATCAAGATCCACCTGTCAACATCGCCCAAGCCCATATTGACCCGCATGACTATCAAAGCCGTCGAAGAGAAACTCCCTCCGCCGGCTTTTATACGTACCCATAAATCATTCCTGGCTGCCGCTAATAAGATCACCACCGTAAAGCGCGACTTTGTTTGCATCGGCCAAAAGGAGATCCCGGTAAGTGAATCATATAAAGATAATATCACCCGGATATTGAATCGTTTGGAGCATTAACTGCTCATATTTATAGCTTTCGTCGCTACACTTTCCGCCTCCGCAGTCGCTCGGCTCCTGCCCACAGGTGTTGGGAAGACAAAAAAAGGCTGTCATCGAACGAGGTACGAGGAGAAATCTTATACAATTTACAATTAAAGCTTTGCTTCACGTATAAGATTTCTCTTTCGCACAACGCTCATGCCCACCTCTGCTCTATCGAAATGACAATTTCTTATAAGATTCTACTCTTCCCAACACCTGTGGGCAGGAGCCGAGCGACGGCGGAGGGGTTTAGAAAATTCTTTTCGCCACGCGTCATTGAGCGCAGCGTGGCAATCCCTAAAATACAGAGTGGCTCTACATATCGGGGATTGCCACGTCGTTCCTCCTCGCAATGACGCGTGAAGATAGATCTTAGAGAAACCCTCTTTCCGCCGCAGGCGAAGAGGGTGGTCGATCCGCCGGCTGGCGGAAATGACCGGGTGAGTCAAATCACCGCCACACATTCCCCCCTTTCGTCGCCACACTTTCCGCCCTTGTCTACTCTCCCAAAAAGATAACATCCCGCACCATAGTTTAGCAAGTACAAATAATTTTTAACCATTAAATTTTACGATCATGGGATTTGGAATCATCATCATACGGATATTGTTTATTACCTGTATGGTATTTGTTATCGGATATGTTTTTGGCGGGTTTTCAAAAAAGCCCGCTTTAGCCACCATTACAAAAGTGGCTGCTATTTTAGTTATTATAGTCTTTATTGCCACCAATATGCTATTTATGATTAACAGATTTGAACATTTCAAAGGCAAAGGCCGCTGGCAGCGATGCGATTCTGTTTACAGACAGGAAAAGCATCCTTAATAAAACGTAACTTCTTCATAACAAGTTAATAGCCTCACCTAATCCTCTCCAAAGGAGAAGGACTTTGACCAGTAAAATGGTTTTAAGCCCTTCTCCTTTGGAGAGGGGTTGGGATGAGGCCTTCTTTTTGCCTTTTTTTTAATATTCTGAAACATTAAGGCGTTTTTTTTAATTATTATAAATATCTACCTACTTATAAAATAATTATTATGAAAAACATAATTGAAAAACAATCGGCAAAGGAAGTGGTACTTGCCTTTGTTGATGCGTTGAATGGTGAGGATTTTAAAACCGCCGGCACATATTTAACAAAGGACATGACTTTTAAAGGTGTTTTAGGATCGCGCGATGGAGCCGAAGCCTACATGAAGGATATGGAACACATGAAGCTGAAGTATAAAGTGAAAAAGAGTGTTGCAGAGAAGGACGACGTATGCCTGATCTATGATCTTACCATGTCTGGCACTACTTTATTGGGTTACGGCTGGTATCATGTGGAAGATGGTAAAATCAGCTCGCTCAATGTCATGTTTGATCCGAGGCCCATATTGGAAAAGGCAAATAAAAACTAAAAACTAAAACATCAGATGAAAAATATATTAGTAACAGGGGGGACGGGTCTTTTAGGAAGCGAAGTCGTTGATCAACTACTGGCGCTTAAGTATGAGGTTAGCGTGCTTAGTTCAAAAAAAAATGCATCAGTGCCTAACGGTGTACAGCTTATAAAAGGCGATCTGGCATCAAACAGGGGCTTGCAGGAGGCAACTGAAAATGCCGATGTCATTATTCATTGTGCCAGTAATCCGAAAGATACACAGAGCGTTGATATCAAAGGAACACAGAATTTGCTTAGCGCGATAGATAAGGATAAAACGCTGCATTTTATTTATATCTCTATCATCAATGTAGATAAAAGCGATTATGCCTATTATCAAACAAAAATACGGGTTGAGCAAATGATAGCGGCAAGCGGTATTCCGTTTTCTGTTTTGCGTACTACCCAGTTTTTTGATTATGTGCTGAGCATTTTGCAATCATTTGATAAACATCAGGGGACAATCACTGTTCCCGACGGGATGCATTTTCAGCCGATAGAGGTAAGAGAGGCGGCTACATTGCTGGTAGATATAGCACAACGGGAACCTGTTGGCCTGGTGCGTGGTGTGGGCGGCCCCGAGTTGCTCAAGTTTGAGGAAATGACTAAAACCTATTTGAGGGTATTGAGCCGCAACGATGAACTAAAGGTAAAACATTTAGAAGGTGATGAATACGATCGCTATCGTTCTGAAAACAATATCTGGCCTACAAATAGCTACGGCAATGTAACATGGGAAGCCTTTTTGCGTCTTAAGCTTGCAAGTTAATATTAACTGCAGGACCACTGAAAACCCTTTATGCTGACATTTACCAGGAAACTAGCAGCCTTGCTATGCGGACTTTTACTGGCGGGCTGCGCTGTATCAAAACACACCGGGGGCGAAACTTCCTGGCGACTGATTTATCAGAATGATTCAAGTGGGCATACCTTATATGGCAATAAACAGGCGCTCATCAAAGCTGTTAAAAGAGGCAGCCCTATCCGTGTAGCCTGGGGCGAAAAACTGGATGACGGAACAAGTGATGTTGAATTTGCTGTTCCGGAGTTTACAACCCTGGTTAATGACTCAGATGTGGTGGTGCAGTTTGCGCCAAGCATGATCCAAACGGAGTACATGAACGCCAAAAAGTCCTATCTAAAAACCAATCCACCAGTTCAATGGAGGGCTTTAATGTCAACGGATGGGCACTATCATCAATTTCATAATGACATGAAAACAGGGGATGTAACCCGTATCATGTTTCTGAAAACAGCCATGGCCTGGTATGCCTTTGTTCCGGAAAATGATAATCGTTTTATACCTTTATTAACCATTAAGAACGGTATAAAACTGGATAGCATCAAAAGGAAATAATGACGATTAAGGTTAAAAACGTCCTATTTACTATGGCAAGCTTGCTCCTGCTGCTGCAGGGTATCGCAGCTACAGCCCAGCAGATAACCTTTGCTGATAGTGCCGAATTGTTTATACCCGCCCTGGTATCTACAAAAAATGCCGATGTGAAAATTACCTTTAGTCCGGATGGTAAGAAAATGCTTTGGGGTGGGATTGACTGGATACCCGACAAAAAGGATATGGATATCTGGCAATCTGAACAGGTTAACGGAAAATGGACCGAACCTGCCCGGGTAACCTTCGACAGTGATTCTAATGATTTTGATCCATTTTTTTCGCCTGATGGGAGGGGCGTTTACTTTTTCTCCAACCGGTTGGGTGGGTTTGGAGGTGATGATATTTATTTTGCTGCTTATAATTCCACAACAAACACCTATAAAGCGGCGGTTAATTTAGGCGACCAGATAAATACACCGGGTAATGAGTGGGCACCCATTACGGATGCATCAGCCCGGTATCTTATTTTTTCATCAAACGGGCATGGTGGTTTTGGCGGGCAGGATCTTTTTAAGGCTGCGATACTGCCATCAGGCTATGGTAAACCTATCAATATGGGAGCCATGATTAATAGTGCCGAAGATGATTTTGATGCCGTTGTATTACCTGATAATGCACTGGTATTCACCTCTGCAAAAGGTAAAGAGCCCAAGGCCGATTTGTATATCTCTTATAAAACCAACAAAGCATATACAAAACCTGTAAAACTACCCGCACAAATAAATGCAGCTGAGTTCTGGACGTTTGGGCCAGCCGTGAATTTAAAAGAGCCGGGTTATCTTTATTTTAGCTCACACCTTTCCCATAGTATGGGGCGTACAGATATTTACCGGATAAAATACACCAACAAGATATACCCGAAATAGAGCGATCTTAAATTGCTGCCAGCGCCTGCTGCAGATCGTTTATTAAATATTGCGGATCCTCTAAGCCCACATACATCCTGATAAGTTGATGGCGTTCATTGGTTATCACATACTCATCTTCGGTAATTGACGCTGTAGATGGGAGTATCAAACTTTCATGCCCACCCCAGGAAACCGCTAATAATATGTGCTGCAACCGATTGCAAAAAGTTTCAATTTTTTTGAATGAGGTATTGTTTAAAGTAAAGCTGAATAAGCCACCGCAACCCTGCATTTGTTCGTGAGCCAGTTGCGTTTGTTTAAATTTTGCACAAAAGGGCCAAATTACCTGCTGTATAGCTGGCTGATCATTTAACCACTGGGTAACTATCTTGGTGCTTTCAAAACTACGCTGCAAACGAAGGGGAAGAGTTCGTAACCCGCGTAACAGTAACCATGCAGAGTGCGGCGATATGGCAGGACCAAGGTTCATAAATTCGTGATCAAATATCTGCTTGATCAGTTGTTTGCTGCCGGTAAGTACGCCGGCTACTACGTCTGAATGCCCGCCAATATATTTGGTAGCCGATTGAGCAACCAGGTCAATACCCATGCTGATAGGTTGTTGATATATGGGACTGCAATAACTATTATCAATCATGGTTATGATTCCGCGCGACCGGGCAAAGCCGGCAATTTTCTTGATGTCCTGCAGTTCATAGCTAAATGTATTGGGGCTTTCCAGGTAAATCAGGCGTGTTTCGGGTTTAACTGCGCCTTCAAAATTAACAAAATCGGCTCCGTCAATAAATGTGGTGTGTATACCAAATTTGGGTAAAAACTCTTTGAAAAGTTTTAAAGTCCAGCTGTAGGGATTTTCAATCGCAATAATATGATCGCCGGTGTTTAGTAATGATAGCAGAGGAACGCTGATGGCTCCTATGCCGCTGCTAAATATTAAGGCATCCTCGGCACCATCCAGGGCTGCCAGCTTTTTCCTTAATATGTTAAGTGTTGGGTTTTGCCCCCTTGAATACAAATTGGTTTCAAATTCATCAGCCATGGCCTGCCTGAGATCGGTTACCGTTTTAAAGGTAAAGTTGCTTGATTGTATAATGGGCGGCGAAACAGCGTTAAAGTAGTTTTCCCTTTCTTCCCCCAGTTCATTTAGTATAAATGAAAGTTCCATAAGCTAAGGTATTGATGTTTGTTTTTGACTGCGTTTAGTAATAAAATATATGATAAGGCCGGTAATGAATGCGCAAAGGCATATCAATGCAGCCAAAGGTTTTTCAATAAAAATACTTACGGTTACAAACCAATAAGTAGTGATAAAAATAATTGGAATTACAGGATACCACTTCATGGTATAAATGCCGGTTCCGTCAAGATGTTTGGTTTTTTTTCTTAAAATAAAAATGGTAACCGCAGCAGTGGATAGGCCAATGGTATCAAAAAACATCACATAGCTCAACATTTTTTGAAACGAACTCACAAAGAATAATATAATGAGTACGGCAGCCACAAAAAAGCTTAGCCCAAATTCCTGTACCTGTGTTTGCTGGTTAACACGTTTAAATCGTTGATGTAATATCCCATCTTCGGCCATGGCATAATAAACCCTGGGGTTCGACATAATGTTTACATTGATATAGGCCAGTACCGATACAAACATGAACAACGAAATTATTTTATAACCAACAGTACCCAAAATCGCGCCGGCCAATGTAGCGGCCAAAGTTGTTTTATGCTGCAGGCCACCAATGCCTAATACAGAATAGTATGCAAAATTAATGAGCAGGTATAAGCATATAACAGTTATCATTCCAGCAAAAATAGCTTTGGGGATATTAATTTTTGCGTTAATAATATCGCCCCCAAAATTGATAGTTTGCTGATAACCGCCGTAAGTGAAAAACACAGCAACCAAACTTATCCCGAACGCACTCACACTATAATTATTGTTAATAACCTCGTTAACTACCCGGTAAGTTCCCAGTGTAATGTGGCTTTTAAAAACAGCGGTACAAAGAATAAGGATCATGCTTATTTTAAATATAGTAAGCACATTTTGCGTTCTGGCGCTCATTTTAATACCCAGCAGGTTAATGATATATAATATAACCACTGACGATATGGTCATGATCCTGATACCAACCTCATTTTGAAGGCTTGCCGGCATAATGATGGGGTTAATATACTCGGCGCCAATAAGCGCTACCGCGGCTACTGAGGCGGCATTGCTGATCACCAATATCCAATTGATCATGAAGGCAAACGCCGGATGAAAACAAAACGAAAAAACTTTGTAAAAGCCTCCTGTGGTTGGGTAGCGGGCACCTATTTCGGCAAAGGTGAGCGCGCCGCATAAACTTACCGCTCCGCCAAAAAACCAGGCGCCAAAATATAAATAGGGATTGTTTGAGTTAATGGCAACTTCGCCTGGGGTTGCAAAAATACCCATACCAATCACCAGACTAATAACAATCATAGAAAGGTCAAAACGATTAAGTTTGGGCGTAATGCTCATATTACGTTGACAATATCAATGTTTACTTGTAAAACAAATTAAATAGGATGGAAATTTAAACATATTTATTAATTATGGCTACCCTTAAGTAAAAGGTTTTAGCATTACAGATTTCAATTGAAATCAAATTGTTGCAAACAAATTAAATAAAAAAGTATAAATTGTAATCTGTCAGGCAGTGCACAATATTATTATTAAAATACGGTTACAAGTATTTAAGAAGTTAATTTACAACCTGCTTTACTATAATTTTATATTTTTGATAAGTGAGCAGCTGTGTTTATTGATAATGAGTAAACCTAAATCATCAGAGAGAGCAATATATAATGATAAACAAAAAAATATCGATAAAGGATATCGCGAAAATAACCAATACGTCAATAACAACGGTTTCCTTTGTTTTAAATGGTAAGGGGCGTATCAGTAAAGAAATCACCAAAAAAATATTAGATGCCGCTGCTAAAAATGGATACGAACCCAATCGTATGGCTGTTGGTTTACGCACTGGCGTTTCAAAGGTTATTGGCCTTGTTGTAGAAACCATCGGCGGCCCTTTTTTTGGGGCCATGGCCAAAGTGATAGAAGAAGAAGCAGAAAAGGAGGGATACCGGATTATTTATTGCAGTACCAACAATAATATTCAAAAGGGGAAGGATGTGATCAGGATGCTTTCGCAGCAATTGGTTGATGGTTATATTATTACACCCTTTAAAGGTTTAGAAAAAGAAATTCAGAACCTTATAGCCAATGAAAAACCGGTAATATTGATAGATGGCTATTTCCCTGAATTAAATATTCCGCATGTGCTGGTTGATAATTATAACGGCGCTTACAATGCAATTGACTGCCTTATACAGTCGGGATATAAAAAAATAGGCTTTATAACTGCAGATCTTGACCTGATTCAGTTGGAAGATCGTATGCAGGGGTATCAGGAAGCATTAAAAACACACAAGATAAAAGAAGAGAAAAAAATGGTACTTAAGCTTCCTTTCAATATGGATAGGGATGAGAGTGTGAGTACTATAAAAAACTTTATAACGCACCACAAACAAATGGATGCTGTTTTTTTCACCACCAATTACCTGGGTACAATGGGATTGCAAAGTATTAAGGAACTGGGCCTTGATATTCCAGGCGATTTGGCAATGGTTAGTTTTGATGATAATGAGGTATTTAGTTTGTATCCGCCGGGCATTACCACTATTCAGCAACCCACCTATGAAATAGCAAAATCGGCAATTGATCTTTTGCTTTCGCAAATGAGTCCTGATAAATATGATATATCAAAAATTAAGTTAAAAATACCCTCAAAGTTGATTGAAAGGGGGTCAACTACAGCTAATAAACGATTGGAGAATAAGCCGGTGAAGGTTTAGTATGCAGTCTTTAGTATGCAGTCGAAAACCCTAAGTAAAGAAAAGAATAAAGAGGTGCTGATGACTTCCGACTAAAGACTAAAATATATTTTGCCATTCCATTCGTAAATAGGGAAAAATGTGCTTATTTTGGTAAAACGTTTTATCTTTATTTTTTTTCATGAAAACTATGTCAGGTGCTACAGATAGCTAGCATTTTAGCAGGGCTCAACAGAATTTTAAACATCATAACTCATATATTTAAAAATTATTTATACAATGAAAAAAACATTTCTTTTAGGTTTATTGCTTGCCTTTGGTGTTGCCGAAAACAGTAATGCACAATCCTCCGAAGTTTTTAATAAAAAAGGGTATAAATTAACCTTCGAAAACCAGGATGCTACTTTTAGTAAAGAACTGAAAGATAAGCTGGTTGAAACCTTTTATCAGGTTTATCCTAAGCTGGCAAAGGAGTATAATAAAAAAACATCCAGAAATGTAACTTTTGTTATTGATACAGCTTACGATGGCGTAGCGGCTACATCTAACGATCGTGTGGTTTTCAGCACAAAGTATATGAAATCGCATCCAAAAGATATTGATGTGGTTACCCACGAGGTAATGCACATTGTACAGGCTTATGGTGAAAGTAACGGACCTGGATGGTTAACGGAAGGAATTGCCGATTATGCCCGTTTTAAATTCGGGGTTGACAATGCCGGCGCCAAATGGGCATTGCCTGCCTTTAAAACAACTCAAAGTTATGAAAACAGCTACCGCGTAACAGCCCGTTTTTTAGTTTGGATTGAAAAAAATATAAAACCCAATTTGGTGAAAGATCTTGACAAACAGTTACGTGATCATACTTTTACTGACAATAGCTGGAAAAATGAAACCGGGAAAACATTGGACGAGCTTTGGACAGCTTATGCGGCAAATCCAACTATTTAAACATAATCGACTCTATAATCATTACATGAAATTTAAAAGTAGCATAAGGAATATTTGGATCGCTCTGCTTTGTAGCCTTCCGGTTATATTAAATGCACAAAGTAAAAAACCGGTTAAGGATCTGGCACAACTGCAGCAGGAGTTTGTTGACCTGCGTTTTGGCATGTTCATCCATTTTAATATCCCTACTTATATGGATCAGGACTGGCCTGATCCGGAAGCATCGCCCGCCATTTTTAATCCTACCAAGCTTAATTGCGATCAGTGGGCAAAGGCAGCGAAATCTGCCCATATGAGTTATGGCTGCATCACTACCAAGCACCATAGCGGGTTTTGTATCTGGGATACCAAAACAACCGATTATAATGTAATGAACAGCCCATTGAAAAGGGATGTGGTAAAGGAATATGCTGATGCTTTCAGGGCAAACGGACTAAAAGTGTTTTTATACTACTCCATACTCGATACACATCACCGGTTAAGGCCCAATGCCATAACCCGCAAACATGTGGACATGATTAAAGCACAGATCACCGAGTTGCTGAGCAATTACGGCGAAATTGGCGCGCTGATTATTGATGGTTGGGATGCGCCCTGGTCCAGGATATCTTATGATGATGTTCCGTTCGAGGAGATATACAGACTGGTAAAATCAATACAACCAAACTGCCTGGTAATGGACCTTAACGGTGCAAAATATCCGGCAGAGGGCATGTATTATACTGATATTAAAACCTATGAGCAAGGTGCCGGGCAGCATATATCTAAAGAAAATAACAACATGCCGGCGCTTTCCTGCTACCCCTTACAGTCAAACTGGTTCTGGAAACTGAAAAACCCTACAGAAACGGTTAAAGATCCGGTAAAGCTGGTAAATGATAACATCATTCCATTTAATAATGTTGATTGCAATTTTATTCTGAACGTTGCCCCTAATCGTGATGGCTTGATTGACGACAACGCGTTAGCGGCCCTGAAAAAGATAGGTGAACTCTGGAAAAATGAGGGTCCGGTGGCTAAGCTGCCTCATTTGGATGCGCCCATCATTTCAACAAACCTGGCCAAAAATCAATTCTCAAACTCCAGCTGGAGCGATGACTCTAACATTATGGATTTTGCCAACGACGATGATTTTCGCTCCTCATGGATCTCGAATCCAACGGTGAAGAAACCATGGTATGAGATCACGTTTGACCATGATAAAGGTTTTAATACCATAGCTATTGCCGAAGAGAAATCGAATATTTCCAGCTTACACATTGAATATTGCGATAATGGTGTATGGAAACCAATTTTTTCGGGCGAGAATAAGAACAAGATAAAGCTGTTCCGCTTTGATCGTGTTTGGGGCAGTAAAGTAAGGGTATCGATTGATGCATCAGACCATCAGGCTTCTATTGCCGAGGTTGGTGTTTATAACGAAAGAAGATAATCAAATAGTAAAACGAACGGTCAGGATACCCGGTGAAATCGGGGTACATGACCTAACAGTTTTACATTTCCGCCCACAGCGGGGAAACTAAATATATAATATGAAACAACTATTTACCGCCCTTTTATTATGTGCTGTTGCAGGGGCTAACGCGCAAACCCACCCTGCGGAAAAACTGGTGCAATATGTTAATCCTATCATTGGTACACAGCGTATGGGGCATACCTATCCGGGTGCTACTGTGCCATTTGGCATGGTGCAGCTAAGTCCCGAAACAGATACGCTGAGCTACGAACTGAATGGAAAATACAATCCGGATATGTATAAATACTGTGCCGGTTATCAGTACGATGATAAAACTATTGTAGGCTTTAGTCATACCCACTTTAGCGGTACCGGTCACTCTGACCTGGGTGACTTTTTGATCATGCCGACGGTAGGCGCTTTAAAATTAAATCCTGGCACGGCAGATAAACCTGGCAGTGGTTACCGTTCAGCATTTTCGCACCGGAATGAAGTTACGGAAGCTAATTACTATAAAGTAAAGCTTGACGCGAGCAATATCACCGCCGAAATGACCACCAGCACCCGCGTGGGTTTCCATCAGTATACTTTTCCAAAATCAGATCAGTCGCATATTATACTTGATCTGATGGCCGGTATCTATAACTATCCGGATAAAAACGTTTGGACTTATTTAAAGGTGGTGAATGATACGCTGGTGGTGGGTTACCGCCAAACCAGCGGATGGGCACGTACCCGTACGCTGTACTTTGCCATGAGTTTCTCCAAACCATTTACGCAGTATGGTTACAAAAAGTATGACAAACGCGAGGTTTACGGAGGTTTCTGGGGTAAGTTTAATCAAACCAAAAACTTCCCTGAAATAGCCGGCAGGCAGATCAGGAGCTACTTTGATTTTAAAACCGAAGAGGGCGAAAAAATAAAGATCAAGTTTGCCCTGTCGCCGGTAAGTACGCATGGTGCGCTAAATAACCTGCGTACCGAAATACCGGGCTGGGATTTTGATAAAGTGAAGAACGATGGCCAGCAACAATGGGAAAACGAACTGCATAAAATTGTGATACAAGGCAGCAAGGAAACCAAGGAGAACTTTTATACCTCCATGTACCATGCCATGATCAATCCTACCATTTACATGGATGCCGATGGGCAATATGAGGGACTTGACAAAAACGTGCACAAGGCCGATGGGTTTACCAACTATACCACTTTTTCGATGTGGGATACTTACCGCGCCCTGCACCCGCTGTTCAATATCATTGAACCTAAACGGAATTCGGATATGGTACAATCTATGTTGGCTCATTTTGACCAGAGCCCGGAGCACATGCTGCCTATATGGTCAAACTCCGGTAACGAGAACTGGTGTATGAGCGGTTACCATAGTGTAACGGTTCTGGCTGATGCGGTGGTAAAAGGCAATGCGCCTTTTGATGCCAATAAAGCCCTTGATGCCTGTGTTGCTACCGCCCGCCACCGCGATTATGAGGGTATCGGTTCTTATATAGATCTGGGCTATATTCCAGACGAAAAAAGCGGCGTATCCGTATCGTCAACCCTGGAGTATGCCTTTGATGATTGGGCCATAGCGCAGATGGCTAAAAAGCTGAACCGTAACGATATTTACGAGGAGTTCATCAAGCGCTCGCAGAACTATAAAAACGTTTACGATAGCAAGTCGGGCTTTATGCGCCCCAAACTAGCCGATGGTACATTCCGCTCCAAGTTTGATGCGCTGAGTACCATTAACGAAGGGTTTATTGAAGGTAACTCCTGGAACTATACCTTGTTTGCACCACAGGATCCGGAAGGATTGATCAAGCTGATGGGTGGCAATAAACGTTTTGTAGGTTACCTGGATTCGTTATTCACCATGAACCTGCCCGATAAGTATTTTGCCGAAACAGAAGATATCACTCGCGACGGCATCATCGGTAACTATGTGCATGGCAACGAGCCATCGCACCACGTGGCCTACCTGTATAACTGGACAGATAAACCCTGGAAAACACAGGAACGCATACGGATGATATTGCCGCGCATGTACAAACCAACACCCGATGGCCTGGGCGGTAATGATGATACCGGGCAAATGAGCGCCTGGTATATATTCAGCTCCTTAGGATTTTATCCTGTTGCGCCGGGTTCAGATCAGTATTCAACCGGTAGTCCGGCAGTGAATGGCGCGGTGATCAACCTGGATAATGGCAAAACGTTTACCATCAACGTTAAAAACCAAAGCCCTAAAAATGTATACGTACAAAAAATGGTGCTGAACGGAAAAACGCTGGATAGTTTATTCATTAGCCATGCTGATATTATGAATGGCGGCGAGATCACTTTTTACATGGCATCAAAACATAAGTAACGTGAGTTCAGAAAATAAATATTCAATATCAACAAAAACTGTGTCATTTCGACGAACAGCGACGGCAAGGTGTAGGGGTGAGGAGAAATCTTATACACGATACAGGGAGTAATAGGATAGCGTATAAGATTTCTCCTCGTTCCTCGTTCGAAATGACATTTATAGTTAATAAAAAGGAGCAGTTTAACTGCTCCTTTTTTGTTATATAATCTTGTTTCTTATCTCCTGATTCTTTACTCTTGCTGTATGACTCGGATTGGCCTTTTATCAGACACGCACAGCTACCTTGACGACGCAGTTTTTAAGCATTTTGAAAACTGTGACGAAATTTGGCATGCCGGCGATTTTGGCAACATCGAACTGGCCGATAAATTAGCCGCGTTTAAACCTCTAAGAGGCGTATACGGCAATATTGACGGTAAGGATGTACGGATAGTTTACCCCGAAAATCTACGCTTTAACTGCGAAGCCGTAGATATATGGATGACTCATATTGGCGGTTACCCGGGTAGATACAGTCCGGCTGTGCGGAATGAGATTTATCTGAATCCACCTAAGCTGTTTATATGCGGGCATTCGCACATTCTGAAAGTGATGTTTGATAAAAAGATAAACTGCCTGCACATGAACCCTGGCGCGGCTGGAAAGCAAGGTTGGCACAAGGTTCGTACGCTGCTGCGTTTTAATATCGATGGTGACAAGATACAGGATATGCAGATTGTGGAGCTGGCGGGGTAGTTAGGATCGAGTACATTATCAAATCTGTCATTCTGAGCGATAGCGAAGAAGCTAATAGCCGCTATGTATGTTCATGAATAGATCCTTCGCTATCGCTCAGGATGACAAGTGAAGAAATAAGTCGACTTATACTCGTTACAAACTAGCGCAAGATTACTTTGTAAAAATCCTGAAATCCTTTAATCTGATTAATCTAGGTTCAGACAAAAAGGATCGCGCGCAGAGGCCTGCTCACCATGCTTCGACGGGGCTCAGCATGACAGTCCTTTTTTAACATCTTTTACAATAACCCCGCCTTCGCGTTCTCCACTTCAAAAACAGAATCTATCAGCAGTGGTTTTTGTTTACCGGCAGCAACGGCCAGCTCATCGCAACGCTCATTTTCAGGGTGACCGTTATGACCGCGTACCCAGGTAAATTTGATCTGGTGTTGTTTGCTGATGTCAAGATAGCGCAGCCAAAGATCCTTATTCTTTTTACCTGCGAAACCTTTTTGCAGCCAGCCATTTACCCAGCGCTTTTCAATAGCATCAATCACATATTTAGAATCGGAGAATATCATGACCTGCTGGTTTGGGGTTTTTATAGCCTCCAGACCTTTTATTACAGCAAGCAGTTCCATACGGTTGTTGGTGGTTTTGCGGAAACCTTCAGATAGCTCCTTATAATGCTTACCCGAACGTAAAATTACCCCATAACCTCCCGGCCCTGGATTACCACTTGATGCACCGTCTGTATAAATTTCTATCATAAGCCCCCTAACCCCCTAAAGGGGAACAAAAGTAGCATAAGTTACATTAATTGCCGATAAGATTTTCAAAAAATCCCCTTTCAGGGGGCTAGGGGCTTAATCGACTTTCTTAATCTTCAACCTCAACGAGTTACCAATAACTACCACATCAGAAAATGCCATGGTAAAGGCGCCAACCATCGGGTTTAAGAATCCCAGGGCAGCTATGGGTATGGCTATAATATTGTAGGCAAAAGCCCAAAACAGGTTTTGTTTTATGGTAAGCAGGGTATGCTTGCTGATCTGCAGAAACTTAATAACCGAATGCAGGTCGGTGTTCAGCAGCACCACGCTGGCCGATTGTATGGCCACATGGCTTGCATCATTCATAGATACACCTACGTCGGCTTTGGTTAGGGCAGGGGCATCGTTTATGCCATCGCCTATCATAATGGTTTTGCCTTTTTGTTTATAAATGTCAATAACCTTTAGCTTTTCGTCGGGTAGTTTTTCGCTGTGTATTTCTTTAATACCTATGGCCGCGGCAACTTTTAAGCAACGGTCCTTTTTATCGCCGCTTAATAGTACGGGTACAATCCCCATCTTTTTAAGCTGACTGATCAGCGATTGAGTTTCAGGTTTTATCTCATCGTCAATAGCTACCTGGGCCAGCAGCTGTTGGTTTTTATATAGCGACAGGTTAAAATGATCGTCTTTATTATGTTTGGCTGTGCCGAGGAAATAATTGTTGCCATTCACATCTTCTGCACGCATACCCAAGCCGCGTTCTTCTTTGGCCACCTTCAATATCACCTTTTGTTTAGGTAGGTTTTTAAGACTACTTACCAATGATTTGGCTATCGGGTGGTTTGACCGTTCCTCAATGGCTGTGATAATCCCCCTTACCTGTTCCATATCAACATCAGGCTCAGCCTTAATTTCGTTGATCTTGAATTTACCGGTAGTTAAAGTCCCCGTTTTGTCAAACACTACATATTTGGTATTAGCCACGGCTTCAATGGTATCGCCGCCCTTGATCAGTATGCCGTTCTTAGCTGCGCGGCCCAGGCCAACCATTACCGCTGTAGGGGTGGCTAAACCCATAGCACAAGGACATGATATCACCAGCACTGCTATCGCATTCATGATAGCATGCTGCAGGCCCGCATGACCCACATAATAGGTAAGCGTGAAGGTAATCAGCGCTATTAAAAGTACAGCGGGTACAAATATGGAGGCTATCTTATCGCCCAGTTTTTGTATGGGGGGCTTGGCTGCCTGCGCTTTTTTCATCAGTTCGATGATCTGCGACAGGATGGTGTTTGAGCCCACTTTGGTGGCCAGCATATGGATATTGCCATTGAGCAATATGGTACCACCGATTACTTTATCGTATTTTTCCTTTTCAACCGGCAAACTTTCGCCGGTGAGCATGGCCTCATCAACCGAGGCGCTGCCTGACAGTATTTCGCCATCAACGGGGATCTTATCGCCCTGGTTAACCAGCAGCGTATCCCCTGGACGAACTTCTTTGGCGCTGATTACCTCGACACCACCATTGATAATCCGGTTGGCGTTTACTTGTTGAAACTTGATCAGATCTTTTACCGCCGATGTGGTTTGGGTAACAGAACGTTTTTCAAATACATTGCCTAATAATACCAGCGTAATAATGGTGGCACAGGTTTCATAAAACTGATACTGCATTCCCAAATGTTGAATGGTACCCACTAAACTGTAAACAAAGGCTGATGTAGAGCCTATAAATATCAGCACATCCATATTGGGTGCGCCTCCTTTAACCGAGCTCCAGGCGCTTTTACCAAAGTGCAGGCAGCCTACTATAAACACGGGCAGGCACAATATTAATTGTACAATGGGCTGATGTAAAAAATGCCAGGGCAACAACATCGAGAGCAGGAGCGGAGCAGTAAACAGGGCACAGAAGGCAAATTTATTCTCCACTTTTTCATAAAATGCTGTTTGATGCTGCGAAATATCGTCAATAACCCGGAAACCTAAATTTTCTATTCCCTTTTTTATTTCGGGGATTCTGGTGTCATCACTGGTTGAAAATTTCACCTCTTCGCTGGCAAAATCAACCAGGATATTATGTAAGCCCTTTTTTTCGAGTAGTTTATGTATAGATAAGGCGCAATTATTACAATGCATCCCCGTCACGTTTAGTTCAATTAATTGCTCAGCCATATATACAAATCTAATAATTAATTAAAATCGTTCTAAATAAAACGCGTAAGCCAAATGTAATTTTAAAAAGAGTTTGCAAATAGCCGTAAGATTTCTATTTTTGCACTCTCCAAACGGTAGATGTAGCTCAGTTGGTTAGAGCATCGGTTTGTGGTACCGAGGGTCGTGGGTTCGAGCCCCATCATTTACCCAAAAGCCTCTCATGAAAATGAGAGGCTTTTTTTGTGCGTAATGGTGTGGTGACAATACGGCTATAGGCTGAATTTATTGTACGTATCCGAATATAAAATCAATCTTATCTTGAGTATAAACTGTCCCAAGAGGTACTTCAGGAGGGACACAAACAAAATGGTCATCAATAATACGGTTATCAATACTACCAAGATACCATTTTGTTAATGCCTTACTCATGCCAGCACTCTGATTTATACCAGCGTATCCAAGAATTTTTTCGTAAACAAAGCCTGTGAAGGTACCATACTGATCTGTTGTATAGTGCGACCCGCTAGCACTATTATAATATCTGTATATTGGTTTTAAGCCGGCGGCCGAAGATGCATCTGGATATGCATAGCCCAATACCTTTTCAAAATTAAAATTTAACGATGTGCTTGCAAGCTCCTCCCAGTTTGATGTTACTATATGCTGTCCATTAACAGGGTTAAAATAGCGGTAAAAACCAATCATGCCGGCAGGAGGCTGCGGCGGGGCGTATATGGTAAATGGAAACCGATAAGTCAGGTCGCCGTGAAGAGTTTCATCCTGCCAGTCTCCTTCTACATAATAGTTGCCGGGAGTAGTAAGGGTAAACGTTCCGGAACGGGGCGATGTATCATAATCAGGTACACCATTTCCAATATTCTCTGAAGTATTTGGACCTTCAAGGAAATAGCTTACAATGCTATTGCCTGGATTTTTATCAATATGCACAGTTATGGTATATTTATTTGAACCAGCATAAGTTATAGTGACTATTATTTTGCTGGGCGTTGCTTCATTAACAGAAAGCTTGCCATCCTTTGTACTATTTTTTACTGTTATGGTGTCTTTATACACAAATGTCGATTTATCTATTAGGATGGTATTTTTTGTGTTTGTTTCTGATGTTTGCGAGGGGGATGATTCCTTTTTACAACTCAGGGCAAAAACGAATAGTAAGACGTATACGATTGGTAATATTTTTTTCATGGTTATAATTATTTCCATGAAAATAAAGTATAAAATATGTATTTTTCTAGTGTAATGATAATAATACATTAAGGTATTAATGCGGCTATTCCTGTGTTTCAGCCGAAATCGTTAAATCTGTTCCTGGCTTATATTGACCTGCCGCTTCTTGTTACTGTATGTGGGACGCTTGCAGTAACGACCTTAAGTTTTTCAATTAAATTTCAGATTCGGCGTATCTTTTAAAACCGTCTAATACGCCCTGACAAAAATCCTTTTGCATATCAAGGGGGGGGTACAGGTTCAAAAACTTCAGTTATTCTTACTCTGTGATCTGTAGTGAAAATTATTGCTGATGTACGGCCATCGTCAAGCGTGTAAGTGATCAGTTCATGAGTTTTGATCTCATCATATACGCCTTTAAAATTGAAAAGGGAACTCCCATCTTTTAATTCCATTACAAAAAGAAACCTGCCGCCTGCCTGCAGATCATTTTCCACCTTAGAAGTTATCCACTCATCAGATGGGGTATTCCATTGCATAATGTGCGCCCCGCTACCGCAAGCGTCCCGCTTGTGGTCTTTATGCAAGTAACTGAAAGCCTTACACATTTACCACAAGCGGGACGCTTGCGGTAGCGGCAGAACCTGAAGGTAAAAATAAGTCACTATAGCTTTCGTTCTTGTATTGATCATCTCCATATATGAAAAAATAATTTTCATATATGTGAAATATTATTTACTTGTAAGTTAAATTCCGATCTTATACCTTTATATAACCAATCCTGAAGTTTCCAATTATAAACTAATTCTAAAATTTATGAGCAAACAAAAAAATGAGATCAAAGCGTATTTTATTGGCAGTGGTATAGCTTCCTTATCCGCGGCTTGTTACTTAATTAGAGATGGCGGATTAGATGGGAAGAATATTACTGTGTTCGAAGAATCTGAAAAATTCGGTGGAAGTTTAGATGCTGGTGGAAATCCGCGCGATGGATATTCAATGCGGGGAGGCAGAATGTTTGAAGAGAAATTTAATTGTACATATGACCTCCTTTCTTTTATTCCTTCTATCAGTAATCCCGAGAAATCAGCAAAAGACGAGTTAATGGAATTTCACCAGGAATTTTTCTGGAATGATAAGGCTCGCCTTGTTGCAAACGGGGAAATTGTTGATGTGGCTAATTTAGGTTTTGATGAAAGAGACAGGCTTGAATTAGTGAAATTATGCATCACCCCTGAAAAATTATTGGAAAACAAAACGATAGCGGATAGTTTTCACCCCCATTTTTTTGAAAGTAACTTTTGGTTCATATGGTGTACCACATTTGCTTTTGAACCATGGCATAGCGCTATTGAATTCAAACGCTATTGTCTTCGTTTTACCCATTTATTCAGTACCATAGACACCATGGCTGGTATATACCGAACGCAATACAATCAGTTTGATGCCATTGTGCGCCCTGTAGTAAAATGGCTGAAGGAGAGGGGGGTAAAAATAGAGATGGGTGTTGAGGTAAAAGATATCGATGTAAAAATAAGTGATAAAGAAAAAGTAGCAGAAAAACTGCATTATACCAAAAATGGCTCCGATGTGGAGATTGCATTGACAGCTGATGATATTGTTTTCGTAACGAATGGTACGATGACTGCTAACTCAACCTTAGGATCTAAGAAAACGGCTCCAATGTTAGAAACGCGAAAATTAGGCAGCTCATGGACGCTTTGGCAAAAGTTGGCTGCTAAATCAGCAGATTTTGGCCATCCTGCACCCTTTTGCAATGATATTTCTAAAACAAAATGGGAATCTTTCACCGTTACAGCAAAAGATGCTGCTTTTTTTAATTTACTGGAAGCGTTCTCAGGTAGCGAGGCTGGCAAAGGCGGTTTAATTACAATTAAAGATTCAAACTGGCTTTTAACGGTTGTATTGAATCATCAGCCCCACTATTATGAACAACCCAAAGATGTTTGGGTATGGTGGGGGTATGGGCTTTTCCCTGACAAACCAGGGAATTTCGTAAAGAAAAAAATGTCGGATTGTACAGGAGACGAAATCTTAACCGAAGTACTGTCGCATTTGCGTTTTACTGAACATATACCACACTTGCTGGAAACGTCCATTACGATTCCCGCTATGATGCCTTATATAACCAGCCAGTTTATGCCGCGAAGCGGCACAGATCGTCCAAAAGTTATTCCCGCAGGATCTCAAAATATTGCCTTTATAGGTCAATATGCAGAAATACCTGACGATGTAGTATTTACTGTAGAATATTCCGTTCGCACGGCTCAAACCGCTGTATTTGGTTTATTGAATCTGGATAAAAAAGTTTCACCTTTTTTCAAAGGGCAATATGATCCTTCGATCCTTTTAGAAGCACTAAAAATGTTGCACCGAAAATAAAAACATCACTCAAAGTAGTAATAAAGGGCTCGCAAATTGCCAGGGTAAGACAGGATAAAATAGAGACATGCCCTTGAAGGGATTTAGGGGCATGTCAATTAATCCTCCGCTAAGATAAAACTAACAGCTAAACCCGCTCTTTAGCTATGCTGCCTGGCAGTTGGTTCACCCTGTGCAGGAGAAAGATTGCCAGTACGAAAAAGACCAGGGAGAACGCGGGCTGCGCGACTTGCATAAAACCGTAGCCGCTGTTACACTTGGCGATGAATGCCGATATCATACAAATACAAAACCCAACATATACCCATTCCCTGATCCTTTGAGGGGTTTGAGGGAACAACAGTACAATAGCGCCAAGTATCTTAGCGGTGGTTAACTCGATCCGGAAATACGCCGGGAAACCCATGCGCCCGGTGAAGTCGGCCTGGTGCGTTTCAGCAAACCAGGCAGCAAACAGCATATAAAAAGACATAAAGCCGGTTAATAGCCAATAGTATAATTGCTTATTTTTCATTTGTTTTCGTGTTTAATTTTTCCAGCTCTTTGGCTAATAAAGACTTTTCAATGCTGGAGCTGGTCAGCTTGATTGCCTTTTGATAATGTTTGATAGCCTGGGAAATTTCAATATCCGAGTACAAGTATCCCAGCAGGGTATGATAAGAGACCAATTCATGCAATCCCAGTTTTTCGGCTTCAATAATGGCTTGTTCCTTTCCATAAACTCTGGAAAAAGTGAACGTCCGGTTCAGGGCGGTTATTGGTGCATATTCAAGCAGCAGCAGCTGATTATAAAGTTGCAGAACATTTTTCCATTTGTTACCGGCATCAGGAACGGTGTGCCAGTAAGCTATACCAGCCTCCAAATGATATTTGGAAACGTCGTTTCCGGAGCAGGCATTAACCAGGTAATAATTCCCCTGTTCAATGAGCTCCTTGTTCCACAAGTCGGTATCCTGTTGCTCAAATAGTACGTTTTCTCCAATGTTATTTATCCGGGCTTCAAACCGGGAGCTTTGAAAGCACATTAAAGCCAGTAATGCATTGCATTGGTCAGTACTGGTTTGCGGGTTCTCAACCAACAGGAGTGTCAGTCGCATCGCTTCTGAGCAAAGTTCCTTCCGGATCAATTGTTTGCCTGAGCCTGAAAAATAGCCTTCGTTGAACAGGAGATACAGCGTTCTTAAAACAGTATCCAATCGCAGGGTCAGTGCAGGAGCCGGTAATTGATTGATCTGGAAACCCTCGCCCCGCAGTTTGTTCCTGGCCCGCAGCAACCGCTTTTTGATGGTTTCTGTTTTGGTTAAAAAGGCGGCGGCAATTTCGGATATGCTGAAACCGCAAAGGATCTGCAGTGCCAGGCAGATCTGGGCCTCCTGCGGATTCACCGGATCGCACACAGTAAAGATCATGGCCAGCTGACTGTCGGCAATGGTTTGCTGATCGAATTCCGGTTCGGCTGCCGGCTGAAAGTCGCTTGAATCCAACTGTTCTTTAACACGTGATTCAAACAGGAGTACCCTTTTGAGGTAATCTTTAGCTTTATTTTTGGCAACCACGTAGAGCCAGGCTTCCGGATTTTCAGGGATACCGGTTATGCGCCAGGACTCAGTTGCTTTTAAGAAAGTTTCACTCACCATATCTTCGGCCACCTCCATATGTTGCAGACTAAAATGTCGAAACAATACGGATGTCATTTTAGCTTGCTCCCGCCTAAACAGTTGGCGTAGCTGGTCATCGTGTATCATCAGCACC
Organism: Mucilaginibacter sp.; assembly: GCA_030445275.1. Lineage (GTDB taxonomy): Bacteria > Bacteroidota > Bacteroidia > Sphingobacteriales > Sphingobacteriaceae > Mucilaginibacter. The sequence continues at coordinate 90,078 of JAUCSE010000042.1, read as the reverse complement.
TCCTTCATCAGCTTACTGGTCCTTTTCGCCCGGAGTTAAAATTGCCCTTACCTCTACGTTGCCGCCAGCTTTTAAGATCGGGTTGCTTTGAGCAAATACTATTGCCTCCTCAATGGTTTCTGTCCTGACAAAGACGAACCCGTTGATAAATTCCTTGATCTCGGTGTATGGGCCATCGGTAATTATACCATCAGGTTTTACCGTTTTAGCCAGCTTGGCCGATAGCGCTTTCCCTTTGTCGGCTAGTTTGTTTTGGGCTGCAATACTGGCGAGCCAGTTCACTCTTTCCTGCAACTGTTCCGGTGTAGGCGCAGCGTGCCCGTTACTGCTGCTTCTGAAAATCAATACAAATTCTTTCATGACTCAATGATTGTTTTGCTTAATGACGATTGAAATTACAAAAGGGGGACAACAATGCCTCAAAGTTATTTGAAGATATGTTGACTGATATCCATATCTATACCAATTTTATCCTCTTCATACATATTAAGAGTTTTTCAAAAACTCCTTATGTCTTTATTTAGAATACGTCAGTTTTATATTAACTTAGATATGGCTATTTATATATATGTGGTATAGGGAATTCAGTCCGAATAGTTTTTTAAAAAATTATGTACAATGTTACTTTGTATGTGAAACGGATACCGCTGTATTTACCGAAGACAAAGTTTTTGCGACAGGTTTCATCGAGATCATGTTTAATCTGGGAACAGACGGGCCACAGCAACTCATTAATGGTGATTTAATAAATCAGCCAGATGTGCAATTGTGGGGCCAAACAATTCAGCCATTCACTTTTACTTCTTTCGGGAAACATTCCATGTTTGGCATCCGGTTTTTCACGCATACAGCCGCTTGTTTTTTCAATGAGCGGATTGAAGAGTTTAATGATCAGGTAATTGATTTTAAAGACATAGGAGGGAAGGAAACCGTTCTACTACATGCAAAATTATGGGAAGCTAAATCCCTGGATCGCAGAATTGAATTAGTAGAAGAATTTTTACTGCAAAGGCTTTCGCTTTCCGCAAATAAATTTAGCAGGTTAGGGCTGGTGAACAGCGTTATGCATGATTTAAGTAAAGACGACTTTTTTGAAAATATGCACTCGGTTGCATCCCGTTACGGCATTACATCCCGTTACCTGCAAAATATATTTTTAAATTATTCAGGCCTTAGTCCCAATCTGTTTAGTAAAATAGCACGGTTTCAAAAGAGCCTTCACCTTGTTGCAGGCAAAGATTTATCACTTACTACAATAGCACATCGGTGTGGTTATTTTGATCAGTCACATTTTATAAAGGACTTTAAATTCTTCACCGGGTCAGCGCCCTCCAGGTTTTCTCCCGAAAGTTCAACCGATCTTTTTGTTGCGCTCCATAATTGAGTTGTTCCGTTTTTTACAATTTATACGCTTTTTAAGGGCGTAGTTTTGTTTTTATTATTCATTCAATTAATTAAAGAATCATGAAACAAAAACACTTCATAACAACAATCGCCTGTTTGACCCTCTTTTTCGTTTATAACAATTGCCGGGCTCAGGCTAATTCTACCTCAACAGTCAAAAATGAAATCGAGAAAACCAACACGCTTTATTTTAACCTGTTCGAAAAAAATGACGGGTCTATTGTCAACCTTTATACAGACGACGCGTGCCTGTTAGCCCCAAACATGCCTCCTATATCTGGTAGAGAAGCGCTCGAAAAAGATTTCAAGGATACATTTGCAGCAGGAAAAGTTAAAGGAGTCAAGTTCCAAACCAGCTATATTTACGGAGATGGTAAAGAATATGTAACCGAGGAAGGTTCCTGGCAGGTTTTTGATCTGAGTGGAAAACTTCTCGATGATGGTAAATACTTGAAATTGTGGAAAAGAACATCGGCTGGCTGGAAAATATTCAGGGATTCGTTTAACAGCAATCACAAGGCGCAGTAACGATGAGATCAAGACTCGAATAACTTCGGAGCGGTTAGAAGCGGTTTGATATGGCTTTGAACCGTTAGCCACCCGAATTTGGAAAGCAGCCAAAAAAGGCTGCTTTTTGTTTTACACTCTAATTCATACTTGCATCCCGTCTTTCAATTTTTCTGAAGAAAAATTTGCGTAGTCAAATAACTACATATATATTTGTAGTCAAATGACTACGCAATGAATCTAAGACGAGACGTATTTCAAGCCATAGCCGATCCGACCAGAAGGGCTATATTGCTGTTGGTTGCTTCACAATCCCTAACAGCAGGCGCAATAGCTTCAAACTTTGACACCGCCAGACCCACAGTTTCAAAGCACTTGCAAATACTCGCCGAGTGCGAATTGCTGGAGCAAAAACAAAACGGCAGGGAAATTTACTATCACCTCAATGCAAAAAATATGAAAGCAATAGCCGACTTTATTGAGCCCTTCCGCCAAATGTGGGATGACAGATTTAATAAATTGGAAACCATCATGAAAAACTACAAACCTAAAAAATAGCCTAATATGGAACTAAAAACAAAAATTACCGCCGAAGACGGTAAACAGGAATTAGTGATTACACGCGAATTTGATTTGCCGTTGGAGTTACTTTTTAAAGCCTATGTGGAGGCCGATATTGTTGAGCAATGGATGGGAACCAAAGTACTGAAATTAGAAAGTAAAAAGCACGGCAGTTACCAATTTGAAACAACAGACGCTAAAGGAAACAAACACAGGTTCAATGGGGCAATCCATGAGTTTAGCCTGAACCAGAAAATCACCCGGACATTTGAAATGGAGAATACGCCTTATGGAGTTCAGCTTGAGTTTTATGAATTTGAACAACTTACTGACGACACCAGCAGACTTCGTATGCACGTAATATATGAATCGGCTGCAAAAAGAGACCAGGTACTGGCTTTGCCATTTACCCAAGGCATCAACATGGCACATAACCGGATTCAGGACATCGTAAACAAATTAAAATAATTAAAAAATGGAAAAGAAAAAGCTTCTTTGGTATTGGATAATTACTGCAATATTATCTTTCTGTATTTTTTCGGGCGGATTGGCACAGGCTGTGAAGGTAAAAGGCGTGGTGCAGGGTTTTAAACCTCTGGGATACCCTAATTACTTTATTTCGCTTATAGGTGTTTGGAAAATGTTGGGTGTAGTTGCGATATTAATCCCCCAATTTAAATTGCTAAAAGAATGGGCGTATGCGGGTATATTTTTTGTGATGAGCGGTGCGGTAATTTCTCATATTGCCAGCAGTGACATCTCTGTACAAATAATTGCGCCGTTTTTACTGACCATTTTTGCTATTTTATCCTGGTATTTAAGACCTGCGGATAGAAAAATCATTTCAGTTAATCAATAAATGACTACTAAGGTTGATGTATATTTAAGTAGAGCAATATGAAGAATAATAAAAAGGAGTTGTCACCAGAACAAAGTATAGAATTATTTAACGTATTGAAAGCTCGTTTTGAGAAAAATACGAACCGCCATAAAGGTATTGAATGGGCTAAAGTACAAGCAAAACTGGAAACTGATACTGAAAAGCTGTGGTCGCTTGATGAAATGGAAATAAGCGGTGGTGAACCGGATGTGGTTGGTCATGACAAACAGACTGACGAATATATTTTTTATGATTGTTCAGCAGAAAGCCCAAAAGGCCGCAGAAGTATTTGTTACGACCACGAAGCTCTGGAGGCCAGGAAAGAACATAAACCGGAAAATAGCGCTGTTGAAATGGCGAGAGACATGGGCATCGAACTTTTAACAGAAGAACAATACCGGGAGTTGCAGAAACTTGGAAATTTCGATACAAAAACCTCGAGCTGGGTGAAAACACCTGTCGATATCAGAAAACTTGGCGGGGCAATCTTTTGTGATCGCCGCTACGATACTGTCTTTGTGTATCACAACGGCGCAGAATCATACTATGCCGCCAGGGGATTTCGTGGTTCGCTAAGAGTCTGAATTACATACATACAGTTAAAAAAACAGCATGAATCCTAAGGTCGATTTTTATTTTAATAAAGCCCAAAAGTGGCAGGAAGAACTGGAGCAATTAAGAATGATTGTTCTTGACTGTGGGCTGACGGAAGAATTGAAGTGGGGTTGTCCTTGTTACACGTTTCAAAAAAGTAACATCGTTTTAATACATGTATTTAAAGAATACTGTGCGCTTCTGTTTTTCAAAGGAGCCTTATTAAATGATGCCAATGGTATACTGATCCAACAAACGGAGAATGTGCAGGCGGCACGTCAGATCCGGTTTACCAATGTTTGGGAGATAGTGGAGAAGGCACCCATATTGAAAACCTATATTTTTGAAGCCGTTGGAGCGGAAAAAGCCGGTTTGAAGGTGGCTTTAAAAAAGACCGCAGAGTTCAAAATTCCTGCTGAATTTCAAAATAAATTAGATAAAATCCCTGTCTTGAAAACTGCTTTTGATGGATTGACACCAGGACGGCAAAGAGCATACATGCTGCATTTTTCGGCACCCAAACAATCCAAAACCCGGGAGTCAAGGGTTGAAAAATGTATGCTGCAAATTCTCAATGGAAAGGGATTAAAAGACTAGTAATTCTATATTAAGGAAGGCCGGAGATTCAGGAAGCGTTGACCACCTGGTTCCGGATCAGAATCTCATCAACTATAATACAATTGACATTTTTATAGGTTTATCTTTAATCTCCTTTTTACATTAGGCAGGGCAAAACCTCCTGCTTTAGGTTTTGCCCTGATATCAATAAGCATAACCGGTTTTCGATAACTTTTTGATCAATAATTACCTAGTCAGGATTGCTCTTTAACTGGAGAACCAAAGTAATCATAATACAAAATTGCTCATTTTACACTTCTTGCATTCGGTTTTTCGATGAATGGTTGTTTGTTATTTGTTATTAAATCGATTGCATTAGCTTAATCAATTTAGCTAATACATGTCTGATATATATTCATTTCTTACTTAAAATATCTCCAAGAATTTTCGCAATCGATTGCATTTATGAAATAAATTTTTAGATTTGCTTAACTGATTGTAACGCCAATTTTACAGGTGTTGTTTTAACACTTAAATTTTTAAATCATTCCTAAATTGCAAAACCGCACTTACATATCTAGTGAAAGCGTACTTCAGCTATGGAGTAATTTCAGGCTTGGTGATAAAGTTTCATGGGCCGGTTTGATGCGTATGACGGACAAATTATGATAACTGATAAGGGCTGTGGCAGTCAACAGATTTTAAACAATTAATCCCTTGAAGATATGTGAAATAAATACAAAAGCTTAAAAAAAGTCACCGGCAGTGCTGACACACCGCCGATGAAGTCGGTTTCTTCCTGTCATCTGCGATCAACAAATTGAACAGGAAGGCTTTCGTCGAATTTTTATAAAATCCAATTAACCAACCAAATTTATGAAAAAAAAACTTTCGTTAGCTGTTATTATGCGCATAACAGTTATCAATATTGCTTTAAGCCTCACCCTAGTTAGCGGAGCTATTGCCAGTAGTGTAAACGCCGAGATTCTTGATAAAAAAATAAGCCTTGAAGCAAAGAAATACGAAGTACCGGGTAATATAACAATGCTTAACAGGGTGATTCCGATCAATGACGGGCCAAACAATCAAACTACGAAAGTGGCAGAAGAAATTCCTATTACAGGTATAGTCACTGACGAAACCGGAGCGCCTATACTTGGGGTAAGCGTAACCGTTAAGGGCAGTAGTGTTGCTGTAAGTACCGATAAAACAGGTGGCTTTAAAATCAGCGTTCCTGATGTAAGCGCTGTATTGGTATTCAAATCTGTTGGCTATTTAACACAGGAAGTAAGTGTAGGCAACAATACAGTTATTGATGTACAACTTAAAACAGATTCAAAGTCACTTAACGAAGTTGTAGTAGTAGGTTACGGATCGCAAAAGAAAAGTACGCTTACCGGGGCTATCACTTCGTTAAACGCCCGTACTATTAACGCATTGCCTGTAGCCAGTGTTGAGCAGGCCTTGCAGGGCCGTGTTGCAGGCTTAAACGTAACCAATAACGGCGCACCCGGCACACAGCCTATTGTAACTATCAGAGGTATTAGCTCAATCAATTTTGCGTCCGATCCGCTGTATGTAATTGACGGTTTCCCAACCGGTAACCTTACATCCTTTGATTCAAAGGATATCGAATCGGTCGAGGTATTGAAGGATGCAAGTGCTGCCGCTATTTACGGTTCAAGGGCTACCAATGGTGTTATACTGATCACTACAAAGAAAGGTGCCCGCAACGGAAAGGTACAGGTTAGTCTTGATTCATACGCGGGTATTCAAAGTCCGTCAAAAACGTTAGATCTACTGAACACACAGCAATATGTACAGTATGCCACCATGCTTGCCGGCGGCAACAGTTTACCACCACGCTTAGACCCCGCTAATTTTAACAAGCCCATTTATGCGGGGGCAAGCCAAACTTACGCTCAAACAAATACCGACTGGCAGGATGCTTATTTTAAACGGAATGCTTTAGTAACATCAAATAACGTATCGTTAGCTGGCGGTAATGATGTATCACGTTTTTATACCTCGGCAGGATACTTTAAACAGGATGGTATAGCACAAGCCTTAAGTTATGATCGCTATAATTACCGTATCAATTCAGACCATAAAATAAGCAAGGTATTTACTTTTGGTCAAAACCTTTATACCGCGGTTAGTAATCAGCATTATGACGCAACTCAGGGTAACAGAACGCAGTTGACCAATGTGGTCAGGATGCTACCATACATCCCGCTGCATGACCCAACCACAAACGGAGGTTTCCAGGGGCCTATCAGCAGTTTTGATGGATCAGACCCTACAAATCCTGTTGAATCAGCCTTAATCGGGTCAAATACCATTAAAACAATTAAAATTTTAGGAACCGCGTTTTTGGATGTCAACTTTACCTCCTGGTTAAAATTCCGGTCTACTTTTGGCATTGATTACACCAATGGTTACACCCAAAACTATACACCTATTTATAACGATGGGGGTACTTTGAGCGCTACGTCGGCATCAATTGCCAACCAGCGGGTATCATCAACAACCAAGCTCTATACTCAACAGCTTTCTTTTGATAAAAGCTTTGGAGCCCATCACGTAGCTGCAACCGCTGTTTATGAGCAGCAAGGGCTTACCTTCACTACCGAAACATCATCCGGTAACCAGTCAACCAATCTTGTTAAAACGCTTAATGGCGCATCAAACATAACCGCCAATAACATTAATCAAAGCAACCTGTTACAATCATTGGTAGGCAGGGTAAACTATGATTTTGCCGGTAAATACCTTTTGAGTGGATCTATTCGTCGTGATGGTTTGTCAATCTGGGCACCAGGTCATAAATATGCCAATTTCCCTTCAGCATCAATCGGCTGGAAGATTGATCAGGAAGATTTCCTGAAGAATAACCCATCTGTATCAGAATTGAAATTGCGCGCGGGTTATGGTTTAACCGGTATTCCTCCGGGCGGCCTTGGTAACTATCCATATCTGTCGCCAGTAAATTCAAACCAGGCTTTCTATCCGATAGGAAACATTGCGCCCGGAAGCGCTAATGCTTCGTTTACCAATGGCTTGTCAAACCCTAATCTTAGCTGGGAAAAAACCAAGCAGCTAAATATTGGTGTTGATCTGGGTTTGTATAACAATACCATAACGGTAGTAGCCGAGGTTTTTAAACGTAAAACCGATAACCTGATCCTTACTGTACCAACTGCACCCAGCCAGGGATTTCAAGGTGTTGGTACATTAGCCAATATTGGTGCGATGCAAAATACCGGTGGCGAAATACAGTTGGGTTATCATAAAAGGAATGGCGAGTTTAAATGGGACATTACCAGTTTGTTAAGCATTATTCGTAATAAGGTGCTCCAGCTAAATACCGCAAATGCGTCGATTCCATCTGGAAGCGATGCCGATTTTGGAGGTGGGGATGTGTTTACCAATACCGTTGCCGGTAGACCGGTGCAGTCATTTTACGGTTGGATAGCCGATGGCATTTTTAAAAGTACTGCAGAGATTGCCAATAGCCCCACACAGGCTAACGCAGCTCCCGGCGATATCAAGTTCAAAGACATCAGCGGTCCGGAGGGTAAACCAGATGGGGTAATTGATTCCTATGACCGTACTTATATCGGCAGTTTCCTGCCTAAGTTCACTTACTCTTTAAACTATACAGCCAATTATAAAAACTTTGACCTGGCCATATTTTTTCAGGGTGTACAGGGCAACAAGATCCTGAATGCCGAGCGAATTATATTGGAAGGTATGCCCAGATTATTTAATGCTGGCACGCAGGTCTTAAACGCCTGGACACCCCAAAATCCCAATAGTACAATGCCGCGTGCAATTGCCGGCGACCCTAACCGTAACGGACGGCTATCCACCCGCTGGATTGAGGATGGCTCATACCTGAGGCTTAAAAACGTAATTATTGGTTATAGCCTGCCACAATCTGTGCTTAGATCATTTGCCAACAATGCTATTAGCCGGTTAAAATTTTATGTGTCTGGCCAAAACCTGCTCACTTTTACAAAGTACAAAGGTTTTGATCCGGAGGTGGGTAATAAAAATCAAAATACCTCAGGTGGTAACCTAACAAACGGTGTTGATTTTGGTCAGTATCCGGTGGCTCGTTCATTTCAATTTGGCATACAGGCCGGTTTTTAACAATTAAAGATTTTTAAAAGAAAATATTATGAAAAGCAATAAGACTTTTAAATACCTCATTACTTTAGGGTTTATTATAACAAGCATTTTTTCATGTAAAAAGGACCTTGATATTAGCAATCCGAACGTAGTTACTACAGATAACTATTTCAAGAATTCAAGTGAATTAACGGCGGCTACCTATGCTATTTATTCAACATGGCATGCCTCTGGCCTTGTAGCCCGGGAATGGTTTTTCCTGCATGATCTGCGGAGTGATGACGTGGTAAGCGGTGGCAGCCAGTTAGAAGCCCCCCGCAACCAAATACTAATCGGCGTAGTTGATCCTGCCAACCCGGTGATGAACGCGGTTTGGAACACGCTCTATACTGTAATTCACCGGGCTAATACCGTTACAGATAATGGGCCAAATGTAACCGATAATACTGCTGTAAGGGATAACCTGGTGGGCGAAGCCAAATTTTTAAGAGGTTGGGCTTATTATGAACTGGCAAGCATGTGGGGCAGTGTGCCTATTTATACAACTACCGCTAAAACCCCAACCGATTATCAACCTAAATCAAAAGTTGAGGATGTTTTTGCCCAGGCGGTAAAGGATCTGACAGAGGCAGCAGCCGTATTACCGGGTAAATCGGCTACAGATAAAGGCCGGGCAACTGCTTCAGCGGCAAATGCTATGCTGGGCCGTGTTTTAATGCAAACCGGCGATTATGCAGGTGCCAAAGCGGCTTTTCTAAAAATACCAACTTCAGGTACCGATGGTTATTCGCTTACCCCGAGGTTTCTTGACAATTTTGAAGAAGAAACAGAATTTAATAGCGAATCCATTTTCGAGATGATTTATTCAGATAAAGGCGATAATGGCTTTAACTGGGGGAGTGGTGTTGGAGATGGTGCATCTGCCGCCCAAACCACTATACGGAACCAGGAATATAACCCGATAGGCTGGCGTAACCTGATTCCATCAAATAAAATGCTGAATGAATTTGAAAACACAGCAACCGGCGCTGCTAAAACAGATCCTCGATATGCATATAGTTTTTACCAAACCGGTGATACGTTTAATAACGGGGCCTCCACATTAGTTGATGCGGATCAGAATGGAAACTCATCTGTTGTGAATGGCAAAACTATCAAGGTTGGCTTCAGAAAGTTTCAGCTTATTTATAAGGAAGACAGGGCTACCGCATCATATCACCCTGGTAGCAACAACCAACGGATTATAAGGTATGCAGAAGTGTTGCTTAATCTTGCCGAGTGCGAAAATGAACTGGGTAACATAAGTGCAGCGGTTGCGTACCTGAACCAGGTGAGGGCAAGGGCAAGTGTTGCTATGCCCCCTTATCCAACATCGCAATTTCCCGTAGGTTCAAAGGCCGAGGTGGTTAAAGCCATTATGCACGAAAAAACGGCAGAAATGACCAATGAAGAGGTAAGGAATATTGATATTTTAAGATGGAGAAGGAAAAGCTATTTTGCTACCGAACCATTATCATATTACACTACGGCAAAGGAATTTTTACCTATTCCGCAGTCAGAAATTGATAACAACCCTAAACTTTAATACTATAGCAATATTAATAAAGGCCGCCTAAGCAGCCTTTATTAATATTGTTTTTAAAAATCTGTATAGAGGTTCCGGAACGAACTTCTTAAGCCTATTGTGAGCATATTTGTTTTGCTAACCGACTGGCTGTTGCTTTCTTTACGGTAAATGCCACCTAACTCTATCCTCAAATTATATTTAGGATTAAGCATAAAGGCTACGCGACCTTCTAGGTAAACCAGTTTGGTGTAGAGGCCCTGACCAATATAATTACCATAGTCATTAGGGTGTTTTAAGTATGATATTGATAAGTCCTTACCGTAATCAATGCCGTTTTCGTCTAAGCCATAAATGCCGTAATTGGCCTGTCCCATAAAATCAAAACGATGATACGAATAGTTCCAGATGGTCAAATACTCTCTGAAGTTTCCCCCGAAAGGATGAGCTAGTGGTAAACCGGCATTTGAATAGCTGGTAATTTCCTGAAAATGCGAATAAGTATATGGACGTGCTTCGTTATACTCTGCCAGATAATTCAGGTTTTTTATACCAAATGCATTAAAGCCTTTAATACCAGCTTGTATGCCATATTTATTAGCCCAATAACCTGATCCCTTAAAAAATTCTGATGCTTTAAAATCATCCAGTAAAAATTGACCATACATGGTCAGATTTTTAAATACTTTATATTTAGCGGTAAGGCCTAAATGGGTTTTATCCGGTGAATTAGGGTCTGAAGACTCTAACGGGCGCAGGAAGATAATTGGATTGAGGTATTTGTCATCAAATCCCCGGAAAGTTCCGTCGGAGTTATTTTTAGCCCACAGAATAGATTGGAAAAAACCTATTGATACTCTATTGCTGATGTTCCAGTCCAGGTATTGAAAAACACCATATTTATACTGATCGGCAGTGCCCCTGTCTGTTGAGGTGCGCGGTGCCAAGGGGTCTATCATATAGGTCCACATGGTCATATATTGCACGTTACCCAGGTTTCCGGTTAGTTTAAATGAAGTATAGTTAGTTGAAAAATCAGACAGCAGCATAGAACGGTAACCATCGCCAATAAAATTCTTATCATAAGCAAGCGATATATTAATGTATTTAATAGGTGTATAAGATAAATTGGCAGTAGAATAGGAATAATCGAAAGATTTAACCTCCGGCCTGCCTGGTACGCTGGTAATTGCCTGGCCGGGTATCACCGGGTTTTTTCGTATCATACTGGTAAGGTATGGTGCAAATACGGCCTGGTTTTCAAAAAGATTGGTGTAAAAACTGAATTTACTGCCAATCTTTAAAGCTGCCTGAAAGCCCCTGGTATTGATCCATGTGGTTTTTTTTGAAGTAAATTCTTTGCCTATAACCAGATCAGGCAGGTAATCGGCATAAAAGGTATAATCTTTGTTTCCGGCGTTAATAAGGTGTTCATCAAATAATTTACGCAGCGCCCAGCTTTTGTGGTTTTTATTTACACCAAGATTCATTAATGAATCAACGCGTGGTTTTAGTAGTGAATCATCAGCAAACATGGGCTTTATAACAGTATGCATGCGTGTATCCGGAGAATACATGACTGAATTGAGCTTTTGATAGAACTGATAACTATAGGGTTGATATTCTGATTGGGCTTTTACGGAAAAGGCACACAAGATTAGTATGCCAAATATCAAACATGTTTTTTTCATTAAGTAATAGGGGTATTTAATAGTATAATATTCAGTTAATATAATAGGCAGCTAAATATTTATCTTAATACATGTTATTGATGTTGGGCAAATAAAAATATTCATAAAATGTTAATTATCATAGGTAAGAGATGATGCTTATTATACTTGTTTAATACGAAGCAGGAAGATGCTAAGGTCGTAATAGTAGTATAAATTGCTTCAAATATAGTCTTTTTAGGAAGGACGGGAAAAAAACTGTTGATAAAGTTAAGGAAAAAGCAGGAAGCAGTTTGTGTTTGGTTGTAAATTGATTGATGGATAGTTATTTTGAGAAAGGCACTTTGCAACGGTTTGTGATTGAGTTTATTTTTTATTTATTTTAGATATTTTTATATATAAAATTCTATAAATCAGATAGTAGGAGTGCTATTTATTGGGTTTTAGAGAAACGTTTTACAACCTGATTGGTGTAAAACACCTCTCCTAAAAGGAGGGGTGTTTTGTTGCTTTTATATTCGGTGATTCTAATATATACAGCAGCTACAATTATTTTTCCAATGCTGCTGTATAATCGCCGCGGCGGGCAGCGTTATTGATGCTGGCCCGTTTATATAATAATTGCTGGGCTACAGCTACGTTTTCGTCTTTCCCTTTCCAATAGTCCATTGCAGGTTGCTGAACGGCCCGGGCATATGAAAAAGTAAGCGCCCATGGCAGTTTGTTTTTATACCTGACGTGCATGGCATTTAAATGAGCGCTTGCATCCTGGCCAGATTGTCCGCCCGAAAGGAATGCCACACCCGGTACAGCCGCAGGAACGCAGCGCAACAGGCATTTTACGGTTTGATCGGCCACCTGCTCAACAGTAGCCTGTACTTTTGAACCCAGACCTGATAACACCATGTTGGGTTTTAATATCATACCTTCCAGGTAAACACGCTGGCTGATCAATACTTCAAAAACAATGCGTAAAACTCTTTGTGTTACTTCAAAACAACGTTCAATGGTATGATCGCCATCCATTAGCACTTCGGGCTCAACAATAGGCACCAGCCCGGCTTCCTGACAAAGAGCAGCATAACGGGCCAAAGCATGCGCGTTTGCATAAATGCTGCCATCAGTAGGAGTACCATCGGCAATGATTATTACCGCGCGCCATTTGGCAAACTTTATACCCAATTTGGCATAACCCTGCAAGCGTTCACGTAATCCGTCAAGCCCTTCCGTTATCTTTTCGCCTGGAAAGGCCGGCATATCCTTAGCGCCTTCGTCCAGTTTAATGCCAGGGATAATGCCCCCTTTAACTAACAGGTCAATAAATGGTGTGCCATCATTAGCAGCTTGTTTGGTGGTTTCATCGAATAAGATGGCACCACTTATGCATTCGCCCAGGCGGGGAGTGGTTACTATCAGTTCGCGATACTTTCGGCGATATTCTTCTGTTTGGGGTATGCCGGCTTCTGCAAAGCGTTTGTTGCAGGTGGCCACACTTTCGTCCATGGCTAAGAGGCCTTTATCGCCGGTCATCAGTTTTTGGGCAATATCTTTTAATGTTTGCTTTTCCATTATGTAGTAAATGATAGTTTATGTTTTCTCAATAAAAAACGTTACTTAACGCTTTTTTGTGTTGAATTTGTTTTAATTGACTTTTGGATGTTGGAGAAGGGTAATTGAACTTTACTTTTCCTTTTTCATTGGAAATTGTATAGCACGTTGTTTCCCTTTATATGATCCTGAAATTTCGGCCAATAAGCTATCCTGCTTTATTGGGGTATAAGTTATCTTTTGCGGGAAGTCATGTGTTGCATTTTCAAAAACCAATTGACCGGCTGACGATGTGGTCAGTTTAAAAGATACTGGTTTTCCCTCATTCTGGTTCTTAACCGTTGGTATATAATATAAATTGCCGTCGCGCTGTTCCAAACGAACGCTCTCTGTAGATACCGTATCTGTACCTCGCAATACATAGCTTTTAGCTATGTATGTGGAATCATTCAGTTTATGCCAGGTTTCTGTTGATGAGCCTTTTGGCGACTGATGTTTCCAGGTGCCGATTAACCACGCGGCCTTTTTTAGTTTGCTTACATTATTTGTTTGAGCAGAAACCTGACAAATAAGAATTTGTCCAGAAATGACAAGTAGTGGCAGGTATTTAAAATGTGATTTCATGGTATGGTTCAATTTAGGTAATAAGTGTCTGATACAAAGCAATACTTATATAAAGATGCTAAAATTTGTATTAATTTAAACAAGCTTGACTAATGGAAAATTGACGGGTAATTGATGGGGTAATCAAGCCTTGTAATTTAAATGTTACGGTTAAACTTTTGGTATGGATAACCATCTAAATAATAACTGGTACCTGACACTTTTGTAAAATTAATCTTAACACAAACATGAAAAAAATCCTACTTATCGCACTTGTAACAATATGTTCATTGGGTGCATTTGCGCAAACTGATTCCACAAAAAATGTGGCCCCGCCCACTGATTCTGTAAAAAAGACAGATCATATAGCAGACACTGCTAAAAGACACTTAAACGAAGGCACGCTGGTATCGGTACAGTTAAATCAGGAACTTAACAGCAAAACGGCCACCGTAGGCGATGTGGTAGCGCTTGAACTATCAGAGCCAATAATAATTAATGGCAGGGAGATATTAAGCAAAGGTATTAAAGTTTCGGGTGTGGTTACCCAGGCTGGCAAGGCAGGGGGATTAGGTAAAGCCGGTACCCTTAGCTTTACCATTAATTATATCATATTGCCTGATGGGCGCAATATTAAACTAACATCAGAGCAAAGCGTGGCCGGCAAAACTACTACTGCCGCCATGGCTGCCGAAGCCGTTTTGTTAACCCCTTTCTTCTTATTTAAAAAAGGCAAAAATATTACTTACGAAAAGGGTAAGATATTTAAGGTTTTTGTTGCGCAGGATTATGATATTTAAAATTAATGGCGCATATATATTAAAAGCTTAACGTATATGCGCCATGGCATTGATCAAAATAAATAATATTGATTAATGATCATAACTGATTACCCGGGTAATTTTCCACTCGTTGTTTTTGTATTGCCATACATGCGTGAATTTTAGAAGGCCGATCACCTCTTTGCCATTTTCCATATGTGTAAATCTATGGATCCCAACCTCTATGGCGCCAAAATCTTTAATGGGATAAACCTCCAGACTGCCTTTTACAAGCTCTCTTTTTAAGCCGTTTACTTTATTTTGAACAAACATTTTTTCAAAACTCTTCATGGTTTCATCGTAATAGGCAAGACCTCCCAGATCGTGATAAAATTCCAGGTTATCGGCAAATACAGTTTTAAGCTTTTGCAGGTCGCGGGCATTAAATGCATCAAAGCAAACACTGTCCATATGTAAAATGGTGTTATACAACTGCTGATCAAAATGCTTTTGCGTGGTTTGTGCCTGTGTATGCTGTGGTAAAAGTTCAACAGCAAATAAAATAATCGCTACTATCTGGAAACGGAATATAAGTGCTCGCATTTTTTTAATTAAATGACGCTTGTGAAATTGTAATCGTTACAGAAAGCTTAATTTATTAATAGCCTTCTGAAAGCTATGCTATCGCCATTAAAAACGTTAAAATCAACTTTCTGATTAATGCCGTTTATGCGGGCTTTATCAGAGTGTTGCCAAAATCGCCAGTTGGTTTGGCTGTTTATATTTAATACAGGTTGATAGTAATGAGCTATCCATAAAGTATAATCATCAAAATACCCCTTCAGATAATCCTGGTAAAAACTGATATTGGTATAAATAATGGGTTTTACACCGGTTTTTGTTTCTATATGATTAACGAAGGAAACCAATTGCGCGCGCATTTTTGCCGGCGACGTTTTGTAAAGCTGTTCCACATCAACCACCATCGGGAGGTCGCCTTTCTCAACTTTTACAGTTTGCAAAAAGAAGCGGGCTTGCCACACTCCACTCTTTTGAGGTAAAAAGTAATGATATGCCCCGCAAATAATCCCGGCTTTGGGAGCCTCGCGCCAGTTACGCTGAAAATAAGGATCCATGCTTAAAACACCTTCGGTAGCTTTAATGAAAGCAAAAGTGATATGTACGCCGTCATCGTCCATAGCTTTTACCTTTTGCCAGTTTATTTTGCCTTGGTACGAGGATACATCAATACCATGAATGGTATAACCAGATGGGATGCGGATGTTGAAATTTTTGTAGGTGCGATAGTTAGTATCCTGGCCAATATCCAGTATCCAACGCCAGGTGGCACTAAAGCTTCTTAAAACATAGCCATAATAAAAAGGAGAAAGTAGTATAAGTAGTAAACCAGCTAGCGCTAATTTCCATTGTATGGCTAATCCGGAACTTTTTTTCTTTTTGGCGACAGGCTTTCTTTTCACAACGGGCGCTTTTGTTTCTACAGGCGCTTTGATTTTAACAGGTGGTTTTTTAGCAGGGGGTGGCACAGCGCAAACTTACAAAAATGGCTGTATGCACCGGCAATTTGTATTATAATATATTGAGCGGATTGTTTTTTATATAAGCTAATTTATGTTGAAACATTTCGGCCATTTTACCTGCCCGCCATTTTGTTTCATCGGCTTTTGGCCCAATAAACAGATTGTCAACCGTTTCTGAAAATAAGCTTAACCATGCATCAAAATGTGTGGCATCAATCGGTAACCGGGCATGGGGCGGAAACGGCCTGCCATTGTAGGTATACTCTTCCAGCAATACGGTTTGCCAAAATGTATACATTTTGGCAAGATGCTGCGACCAGTGGTCGTGCAAACGTTCGTTGAAAATAGGAGCCAATAAGACATCATCAGCTACTTTATTATAAAAGGCATTAACCAATAGCTTGATATCATCCAGTGCTAATATATCGTGTTTTTGCTCCATGTCTTGGTGATTACAAAGATGAAGGTTTTGAGTGGGAGTTATTTAATGGTCAGGTAAATTTATGATAGATAAGCGGTAAACTCACCCCGACATCTCCGCCGGCTGGCGGATCGTCGACCCCTCTCTTCGCCTGCGGCGGAAAGTGGGGGGCTCCGCGCGTCATTGCGAGGCACGAAGCAATCTCTACACCGGCAGGTCAATTATATAAGTTTATCTTTTATTCGTTCTGTATAGCATAGGGATTGCTTCGTACCTCGCAATGACGTAGTTTTTAAGTTTTTGTTAATCCCTCTTTCCGCCGCAGGAAGAGGGTGGTCCAGCGAAGCGTAGACCGGGTGAGTTTTCTGCTACTTTTCAAAATGACATTTCATCAATAATATTATTTTTATATTTGTAAGGTAAACTTATAAGTTTACTTGATAATTATGATGACAGAACAAAAAGATATTCAACTGGCCTCTGAACTACGCATCGTTGTAGGCAGACTGATCAAAAAGCTGCGCAGGCAATCATCAACGGCCGATAAACTATCATTAACGGAGCGTTCAACCATGGCGCTTTTGGATCAACACCAGGAATTGCTGCCAAATGAACTGGCCGCAATGGAAAAGATAACCACGCAAAGCATGTCGCAAGTACTGAGTAATCTGCAACAGCATGGCTTGATAAACAGGCGCATATCAGAAATGGATAAACGCAAGGCTATTATTACTTTATCAGATCAGGGCCGTACCCTGTTGTACCAGGCAAGAAATGAACGCGACGAATGGTTAAACAAAGCCCTTAATGCCACCTGCACCTCAGAAGAAAAAATACAGCTTAAAAAAGTCATAGGAACATTAACCAAATTAGTTGATTTTGATTAACCCCCGGGATATAAATAATGAATATAAATACATTTAATGCTTTTAAAAGCCGCAATTACCGGCTTTATTTTGCCGGGCAATCCGTATCATTAATTGGTACCTGGATGCAAAAGACTGCTGTAAGCTGGGTGGTTTACTCGTTAACACATTCACGGCTTATGCTGGGTGTTTCGCTTTTTGCCAGTTTGTTTCCATCGTTTTTATTGTCGTTTATTGGCGGGGTAGCATCTGATAGGTACAATAAGTTCCGCTTACTACTTACTACACAGGCCGCGTCAATGATACAAGCTATGCTGCTTACTGCGCTAGTGTTCTGGGGGCATTATGTGGTATGGGAAATTATAGCGCTCAGTGCAGTTCTTGGTGTTATTAATGCCTTTGATGTGCCCGCCCGGCAATCTCTGGTATATGATATGGTTGATAATAAGGCCGATTTGCCCAATGCGCTGGCACTTAACTCATCCATGGTAAATTTATCAAGGCTGATAGGTCCGGGTATAGCAGGCTTGATACTGGAAAAGTTTGGCGATACAGCATGTTTTGGCATGAACGCTCTTAGTTTCATAGCGGTAATAGGCTCCCTGCTGTTAATGAAGCTGCCCAAATCTGAGTCAAAGGCACATAATCATAATATACTCTTTGAGTTGAAGGAGGGCTTTGCTTATGTCAAAAATGAACCGTCCATCAAATTTACCATCATTATGCTGGCGTTGATCAGTCTGATGGTGTTGCCTTTCAGTACATTGATACCGGTGTATGCCAAGGATATTTTTAAAGGTACGGCATCAACCTTTGGAGTTATTGATAGTATGATAGGTTTGGGGGCATTTTCGGGTGCTATATATCTGGCCTCATTAAAACCTGGGCACGATCTTAAAAAGATACTGGCCACTAATACCCTGGTATTTGGGGCAGGACTGGTTGTCTTTTCGCATATGCATAATTATCCGCTGGCTTTGTTATTTGCCGGTATAACAGGCTTCGGCATGATGTCGCAGATCACGATTAGTAATACGCTGATCCAAACCACGGTGGCTCCGGAAATGCGAGGACGAGTGATCAGTTTGTATGCCATGGCCTTTTTTGGGATGCAGCCGCTTGGCGGTTTGCTGGTAGGAGCTGTTTCGCAATGGGTGGGTACACCTGATACGGTTTTAGCCGAAGGTATAATTGCCCTGCTTATAGGCATACTGCACTTCCGTTTCCTGCAAAAAAGCAAGCTGAAAAAGGATGCTCTACATACCCTGCAAGAGCAGCCTATAAATACAATTGTATCATAATTCGATAGATTTGCCGATACGCATGACAACAGCCTATAAAAAAATGCCCTGTCAACAACAAAGCATTTTTTTATAGGCTATATTCTTTTTAAATTATAACAGCTCAAACCTAATTTATAAATTAGGTTCATGAAAAACTTTAACCTTCATATCCGGCAAGCGGTGCCATTTGTTTTGGGCATGGCGTTTTGCAGCAGCGTGACCTTTGCACAATCAACTAACCCTGTTATAGATGCCATAGTAAAGGAGGAAACCTCCAACTCGCAGTTGCAAAAACTAGCCCGTGAACTTTTTGATGGCATTGGTCCGCGTTTGGTAGGTACACCGCAGATGAAGCAGGCTAATGACTGGGCGGTAGCTAAATATAAAACCTGGGACATCCCTGCCCATAACGAAAAATGGGGCGAGTGGCGCGGCTGGGAACGAGGCATATCACACATTGATATGGTTTCGCCACGTGTAAAATCATTAGAGGGTACGCAGCTTGCCTGGAGCCCGGGTATGGGCAAAAAAACAGCTACAGCCGAGGTGATCATTCTGCCTGATGTGGCCGATTCTGTGGCTTTTCAGCAATGGCTGCCCAATGCAAAAGGGAAATTTGTAATGATCTCTGTGTGCCAGCCAACCGGTCGGCCAGATTATAATTGGCAGGAATTTGCACTCAAAGAGTCATTTGAAAAAATGAAGACTGAACGTACAGTCATAACCGATGCCTGGCGCAAACGGATCAGTAAAACCGGTTATACCACTAAAACGCTTCCCGTGGCGCTTGAAAAGGCCGGTGCGGTGGGTATCATTACCAATAACTGGTCGGCTGGGTTTGGGGTTGATAAAATATTTGGCGCCTATACCAAAATAGTACCTACGGTAGATATCGCGCTGGAAGATTATACGCTGCTTTATCGCCTGAGCGAATCAGATACAAAACCAGTGATCAGCATACATACCGAGTCGAAGGAACTGGGTGTGGTGCCAACCTTTAACACCATTGCCGAAATAAAAGGTACAGAAAAATCGGATGAATATGTAATGCTTTCGGCCCATTTTGATTCCTGGGATGGCGGCACCGGAGCTACTGATAATGGTACAGGTACGCTGACTATGATGGAGGCTATGCGTTTGTTAAAGAAATTTTATCCTCATCCCAAACGTACCATATTGGTTGGTCATTGGGGTAGCGAAGAGGAAGGCCTGAATGGTTCCCGTGCCTTTGTGGAGGATCATCCGGAAATTGTAAAAAATTTACAGGCCCTGTTTAACCAGGATAATGGTACCGGGAGAGTGGTTAATCTTTCCGGACAAGGATTTGCTGATGCCAAGGATTATCTGGGCAGATGGCTTGCCGCGGTACCGGATACTATCAAAAACAGGATAAAAACGAACTTTCCGGGGCAGCCTGGCGGGGGAGGTTCGGATTTTGCTTCGTTTGTAGCAGTTGGCGCACCTGGTTTTTCATTGAGCTCGCTTAACTGGTCATACGGCTCTTACACATGGCATACCAACCGTGATACGTATGATAAAATTATTTTTGACGACCTAAGTAACAATGCTATGCTTGCCGCCATCATGGCCTATATGGCCAGCGAAGATCCGGCAAAAACGTCAACCGTAAAAACCGAGGGTATTAAATGGCCTGTACAGGTTAAGGCCACCCGGCGTGGTGGGTTGGATCAATAATAAAAAAGGCCGTCTCTCTACTTTTAGAAAGGCGGCCTTTTTGGTCAATATTAAATTATAGTGTTGCTATATCAATAACAAAGCGGTAACGAACATCACCCTTAAGCATCCGGTTATACGATGCCTGGATATCTTTGATATCGATCAGTTCAATATCTGAAACAATGCTATGCTCTGCACAAAAATCAAGCATTTCCTGAGTTTCAGGGATTCCGCCAATACCTGAACCGGCAACACTTTTACGGCCACCTAATAAAGAGAACGGATGGATATTATAAGCCGGAGGTACACCAACACAAATATGCGTACCGTTGGTTCTTAATAACGATAAATACATATTCATATCATGCTCGGCGGATACGGTATCTAAAATAAAATCAAAAGAACCTTTAACGGCTTTTACCTGTTCAGGATCTGAGGTTACCACAAAATGATGCGCGCCTAAAGCTTTGGCCGCTTTTTCTTTTGATGGTGATGTACTTAAAACGGTTACTTCGGCACCAAAAGCTACACCAAATTTTACAGCCATGTGGCCTAATCCACCCAGGCCTAAAACCGCAAGTTTATGTCCTTTACCAACTTTCCAGTGGCGTAGCGGTGAGTAGGTAGTAATACCTGCGCAAAGTAATGGAGCCGTAGCAGCAAGCGGTAATTTATCAGAAATGTGCAATACAAATTCTTCGCGAACTACAATAGTATTGGAGTAACCGCCATAAGTTGGTACGCCGCTTCTGTCTTTGCTGTTATAGGTTTGTGTATTACCTTCTAAGCAGTACTGTTCTAAACCATCCTTGCAGTTTTCGCAAACCTGGCATGAGTCAACCATACAGCCTACGCCGGCAAGTTCGTCTATTTTAAATTTCTTTACATGGTCGCCTACTTTAATGATGCGGCCAACAATTTCATGGCCCGGAACCATCGGGAAAATGCCTGGAAACCAATCGTTTTTTATTTGATGCAGGTCGGAGTGACAAACACCGCAGTATAATATTTCAATCTGAACATCATGTGGTCCAACTTCTCTTCGTTCAAAACCCCAGGGAGCCAGGTCTGTTTCAGGCGTTTGGGCTGCATATCCTTTTGCTTGTATCATAGTGTTGTTTTATGTTTTACTTACTGCAAATTTAAAATGGATACTCTGCAAATCAGCTAAAGGTTTCAAAGTAATAATTATAGTTTTCAAAGAGGTTTTCTTAAAGCCATAGGGGTAAATCCGGTATGTTTTTTAAAAAAATTATTAAAGTATGAAGCATAATCAAATCCAAGGCTAAAAGCAATTTCTGAAACGCTCCAATCGGTATGAGTTAGTAATGACCTGGCTTCGGTAAGTATCCTGTCATTGATATGTGCGGTGGTTGATTTACCGGTTATTTCGCGCACGGCCGCGTTTAAATGATTTACATGAACTGATAGCTTGTCTGCAAAGTCACTGGCCTTTTTTAGCATCAGGGTATACCGGGGCGAATCAACCGGAAATTGTTTCTCCAGTAACCCAAGAAATAGTTTTGCTATACGCGATGCCGCGTTTTGAGGAGTAAAATAGGCCACGGCAGGTTGCATTTTAATAGCCTCATGAATGATGAGGTTTAGGTGGTTGCGTATCAGCTCGTACTTGTAAACGTACTCGCCGTCAAGCTCCTGCTGCATGCGGGCAAAAATATTGTTGATATATTCTACCTGTGTATCATTCAGGAAATATACCGGATCGCCACCAGCTTTAAATAAGGTTGACTCCTCCAAACTTTCCATGCGCCCACCCGCCTGCAGAAATGCATCGGTGAAAACACAAAAATATCCAGATGATGCGGTATCGTGATACCCTTCCCAGGAGTAAGGAACTAAAGGATTGGTGAATACCAAAGCAGGTTTATTTATCTCAATTCCGCGGTTTGCATAAAGCAGCTGACTGCCGCCTTCCAGCGCCAAGGTTATCTTATAAAAATCGCGGCGGTTGTAGGAACTGAGCTTGCAGTTGCCTGTGCAGGTTTCGGCAACCCTAAACTGGGTAGCTTCTGACTGTGCGGCTTCGAAAAAGTACGGACTGACGGTGACTACATCTAATAATTCTGCCATTGGGCAAAGTTAAACATTTCAAAGAGAAAAGTGGTAGTTTAAGAGCCTCAGGGTCTTCTGTGAGAGACCCTGAGGGAACGCGGTGGCTCAAGACCGTCGGTGTTCCCTCAATATCTTCACTGTCCCCTCAGGGGCTCCTGAAAGGGACCCTGAGGTTTTCGAAGCTTCCCTCAAGGATACCCCTTAAAGCCATGCACCCAATCCTCCACTTTTTTCACAACCGTGTTGCATTAAAGCCTATATTTGTGCCTAATAAAGTTCTTTACTTTTTTTCTGCATGAGGTTCCCTGTCATATTTAGGCAGGGATTAAAAAGGAACCGTGTGTAAATCACGGGCTGTCGCGCAACTGTAAGTAACAAAAAAGGTTGTTGCCTTTACCAGGTCCATTGACCGCCAGCTGGCGGTTGAGAAGGACGGCAACAATGTTACAAGCCAGGATACTTGCCCCAATGTATAAAGACAATGCTTTCGCGTTTTGAAGCAGTAGTCAAAGAAAAAGGATGACCTTATAGGCTTTTACCTGCCTGTATGTTATGCTTTTGCCTTTTATTACCATTTCCCGAAAGCATACCGAAAACCGTAAGGAGCATTAATTCAATTTAATGTTTAACCAAAAAAGTTTTATGCGTATGCTCAAAAACAATCTCGGGTATCCTCGTGTAGGTGCCCATCGTGAACTCAAAAAGGCCAGTGAATTGTACTGGGCCGGCCAAACTACCAGGGAGGAGCTGCTTGCCGTAGCCCGCAAGATCCGTATTGATAACTGGAAGATCCAGGCTGATGCGGGTATCGACCTGATCCCTTGTAATGATTTTAGCTTTTATGACCAGGTATTGGATACATCCTTAATGCTGGGCGTTATTCCTGAGCGTTATACCCCGGTGTTAACTCAAAATAAAGCCAATACCGAGATCGATCTTTACTTTGCCATGGCCCGCGGCTATCAAAAGAACGGACTGGATGTAACCGCCATGGAAATGACCAAGTGGTTTGATACCAACTACCACTATATAGTACCTGAGTTTGTACAAAACCAACAGTTCAAACTATTCTCTGAAAAGGTTTTTGACGAATTTACGCTGGCTAAGCAATATACAGGCACTACTCCTAAACCGGTACTGATAGGCCCTGTATCATACCTGTTGCTGGGTAAAGAAAAACAAGCCGGCTTTAATAAAATCGATCTGATCAAAAAGCTGGTGCCTGTTTATATTGAGGTATTAAAGCGACTTCAAAGTTATGGCGCTGTTTGGGTGCAGCTAGATGAGCCTTTCCTGGCGCTTGACCTTACCCAACAGGAAAAAGAAGCGTTTGTATATGCCTACGCCGAGATCCGCAAAAGCTGCCCTGAACTGAAGGTTCTGTTAACTACTTATTTTGAAAGTCTGAAGGATAATACTCCACTGGCTGTAAACCTGCCGGTAAGCGCATTACATATTGACCTGGTAAGAGCGCCGCAACAGTTAGATGATGTATTGGCTATATTACCTGCTACACTAAGCCTGTCATTAGGTGTTGTTGATGGTCGTAACATCTGGAAAAACGACTATATCAAATCTTTATCTCACATTAAAAAAGCTATTGCTGCCATTGGCGAGGATAGAGTGATCATAGCTCCAAGCAGCTCTTTACTGCATACGCCGTTTGATCTTGATCTGGAAACAGCTATCAACCCGGAAATTAAGAATTGGATGGCTTTTGCCAAACAAAAACTGAATGAGATTAATGAACTGGGCAAAATTATTGCCGGTGATAATGACTTGCTGCAAACTAACCTGCAGGCTATATCAAGCCGTAACTTGTCCAAACTGATCCACAAGCAGGAAATAAAACAACGTACAGCCTTTATAACCGATGCTGATGCCCGCCGCGACAGTGAGTTCGGTGTTCGCCAAAAAATACAGCAGCAACGCTTTAAATTACCTCTGTACCCTACAACTACCATAGGCTCATTCCCTCAAACTGATGATATCCGTTCGCTTAGGGCGCGATTGAAGAAAGGTGAATTAACTACCGCCCAATATGACGAACAAATAGAAAAGGCTACCATTGATGCCATTCGCTGGCAGGAAGAAATTGGTCTTGACGTACTGGTTCATGGCGAATTTGAACGTAACGACATGGTGGAATATTTTGGCGAACGTTTGGATGGCTTTTTATTCACCAAAAATGGCTGGGTACAAAGCTACGGCAGTCGTTGTGTTAAACCACCGGTAATTTATGGTGATGTAAGTCGCCCTGCAGATATGACAGTACGTTGGAGCAGCTTTGCACAAGCCAATACCGATAAGCTGATGAAAGGTATGCTTACCGGCCCGGTAACTATATTGCAATGGTCGTTTGTACGTGATGATCAGCCACGGTCTGAAACTACTTACCAGATAGCCCTGGCCATCCGCGATGAAGTGGTGGCTTTAGAAAAAGCCGGTATTAAAGTGATACAAATTGATGAACCTGCTATACGGGAAGGTTTACCATTGCGTAAAAATGACTGGCAAGCTTACCTGACCTGGGCAGTACGGGCATTCCGTATATCGGCCAGCGGTGTTAGGGACGAAACACAGATACACACCCACATGTGCTACAGCGAGTTTAATGACATCATTGGTAACATTGCCGATATGGATGCCGATGTGATCACCATTGAAACCTCGCGCTCACAAATGGAGCTGTTAGGGGCCTTTGCCGATTTTAAATATCCAAACGAAATTGGCCCGGGTGTTTATGACATCCATTCGCCGCGCGTACCTACTGTTAATGAAATGGTGAGCCTGCTTGAAAAGGCATCGGCATTGCTGCCGGCGGGTAATTTATGGGTTAATCCAGACTGTGGTTTAAAGACCCGGAAATGGCCCGAAACCCAGACCGCGCTGGTAAATATGGTGAGCGCTGCAAAACAACTTCGTCAGTTAGTTGTAGAAACAACAGTTTCCTGACGGGTAAAACAGGCAATTTCCGTATAATTGCCTGTTTTTTGTAGAATTTTAGTATTTATGAGAGTAAAGAGCAGCGCAGTTATAACGGGTGTAGGTGGTTATGTTCCAGATAACATTCTGAATAACAGTGATTTGGAAAAGATGGTTGACACCAATAGCGAATGGATAGTGTCAAGGACCGGAATTAGAGAAAGAAGGATCCTGACCGATAAAAACCTCGCTACATCTGATATGGCTACCTGGGCAGTGGAAAATTTATTAAAAACCACCGGGCTGTCTGCTGATGAAATTGATTGCATCATTATTGCTACCTCGACCCCTGATCACCTGCTGCTGTCAACCGCCAGTATTGTTTGTGATAAGGCTGGTTTAACCAATGCATGGGCAACCGATGTTAACGCTGCCTGCAGTGGTTTTCTTTATGCTTTTACTATGGGTGCCAGTTTGGTTGAAAGTGGTCGTTATAAAAAAGTTATTGTTGTTGGGGCGGATCAAAATAGCGCTATCATCAATTATAAAGACAGGAACACCTGTATACTTTTTGGCGATGGTGCCGGAGCTGTTTTAATTGAACCATCAACCGAGGATATTGGCTTGATTGATAGCATTTTTAAAACCGATGGCAAGGGTAGGGAGCATTTACTAGTACCGGCCGGCGGCTCCAAAGTTCCGGCTACTAACGAGAGTGTTGATGCACATAAGCACTTCATACATCAGGATGGCCGTGTAGTTTTTAAGGCAGCCATTAATGGAATGACAGACACCTGTAAAGCTATACTGGAGCGTAATGATCTGGATATTATGGATATTGATTGGTTGATACCTCACCAGGCCAATTTCAGGATAATACATGCTGTAGGTGATCATTTAGGTTTACCTGCCGACCGCGTTAAAGTAAATATTGATAGATACGGAAATACTACTGCTGCTACCATACCACTATGTCTTTGGGATTTTAAAGACGATTTTAAATATAACGACAACATGATACTAACCGCCTTCGGAGCAGGTTTTTCATGGGGTGCCACCTATTTAAAATGGGGAAAATTAAGAACGGCGTAACACGCTAATTAATTCCACACCGTCATTGCGAGGAACGAAGCAATCTCTATGCTGTACAGAGATGCTTGATGATTAAAACTTACATGACGGATCTGCCTGTGTAGAGATTGCTTCGTTCCTCGCAATGACGCGTTTTTATGTGCGCAAAATACTTCAACACAAATGACAACAGAAGAAAGAATCAAAGCATCCGAAACACGGATATTTAAAGCCGTGTTTCCTAATACAACCAATCATTACGATACCCTTTTCGGCGGAACAGCCATGCACATGATGGACGAAGTAGCCTTTATTACCGCAACCCGCTTCACCCGTAAAAGGATGGTAACCGTATCATCAGATAGGATTGATTTTACCCGGCCCATACCTGCAGGTACTATCATTGAACTGATCGGGACTATTTCTCACATAGGCAATACCAGTCTGAAGGTACAGGTAGAGATCTACATTGAAGAAATGTACTCCTTTGAACGCGAAAAGGCCATAACCGGTACATTTACCTTTGTAGCTATTGATGAGCATAAGCACAAGATAAGCGTAATGTAGCTTAAGTTTATAGGCGATGGTTGATTGTCAATGGTCAATAGTGCATGGTTCATAGCCAGGAATAAACTATCCCGAACCCATCCCGTCATTGCGTAGCGTGGCAATCCCCTACATACAGAGCGGCTCTGTATGTAGGGGATTGCCACGCTACGCAATGACGTATTTTATTTAAAGGAAGAAAAGCGGGGCATACCCCGCTTTTCTTCCTTTATCCTTCTTCCTTTATCCTTCTTCCTTTATCCTTTAATGAAGTCCCTTGCGTTTAAGCAATCCGCCGGTAGTGTCATCAATACTTTGCTGTACGATGAATGCTTTTGGATCAATACCCAGGATGGTTTGTTTAAGCGAAGGGATCTCGAGGCGGGTAGCTACGGTGAAAACAATATCACGTGGGTCATTGATATGCCCATCCTTGCCATAACCACTTTTGCCTTGATAAATGGTAACCCCACGGCCCAGGGTTTCGGTAATGGCCTTGCGTATGGCCTCGCTATGGGTTGATATAACGGTTATACCTGAATATTGCTCAATACCGTTCAAAATAAAATCGATCATTTTGGCAGCCGCCATATAGGTAAGTATAGAGTACATAGCTGGTTCAACACCCAGGAAAAAGGCGGCCAAACTAAAGATCAATACATTGAGTATCAAAATAAAATCGCTCACTTTAAGTAGTTGTGTTTTCTTGCTTACAAGCACCGCCGCAATTTCGGTACCATCAAGTACTGCACCGCCCCGCATAGCCAGGCCGCTACCGGTACCTATAAATACGCCACCGAAAATAGCCGTAAGCAATTTATCATGGGTAACATCAGGGAAGTCAATAAATACCAAGCTAACAGCTAATAAGCCAATGGCGAGTGTACTTTTAATGGCGAATGACAGACCCAGTTTTTTATAACCCAGCCAAAGAAAAGGTACATTGATAATAAATATCAGGATAGAAATAGGAAGCAGGGTTATATCTGACACCAGCATGGCTACACCTGTAGCGCCGCCATCAATAAAATGACTTGATAATAAAAAGCCTTTCAGACCAAAGCCGGCTGAGAGTATTCCAAGTCCGATAGTTATTGCTTCTTTTATTGTCTGGATAGCGTTCATGCCCAAATATAGGCGATTAAGGCTAAAATATGGCACAATAAGGGCCCTTTGTTAGTTATAACAAAGCTTTATGATAAAGTAATGATGCTTATAAGTAGTTGCTGATCCTGTAAGTTTTTATGGCAGATAGCCGTCAATCCACAATATAATCAAGCTTAATATTCTTGTAGGTGGGCTTTTGCAGCTGTGCTTTTAGTTTTTTAAAACTTTCAGATGGACCTTGAGTAATAAACATATTTAACAACCATGCAGGTACACTGCCACCCGGGTCAGCATGCAGGGTATAATCAACTTTTACGTGGGTACTGTCAATCGGGGTAATTATCCATTTGCCAACAGAATGATCAATACGTACTATGCCATCCTTAACAGGTACCATATCCGGAAGACAGGGTGCATCAACAGTAATTACTTTGGTGGTTGGGTTTTGTGTTACTTTTATATGTGCTATAAAATCGCGGTTATGTACAGGCCAGGGTACCGATACTTCTGAATAATAATATAATTCAGATGGCGATACCTGTTTTATTAAACTAACCGATTTGGTATGGTAAACCCAGTCAATACTGCCTTTTATATCCAGTAAAACGGCAACCAATTGTGATGCCGAAACATTAAACTGACACTCCACCCTAATGGCTTTTATTTTTGAGTTGGGTACATGCCTGGTATAAACCTTAACGCCTTCTTTGTTGCTATTTAATGCCCAGGGTTCTTCGGCATTAACTATTATTAGCTTTAATAAAAACAGGAGCAGTAAGGATATTCTTTTATACATGGCTTAGTAACACTAATAATTTAGTGTAACAAAAATATATACAAAACAGGCCGGTTTGTTAACCGGCCTGTCAAAAAAAGGTCATTTGATGTTAAGTACATGTAAATATGAAAAATCTATGTCAATTCAAATCGGTTACTTTATATCAAAAACAGAGCTCCCGGCTGTTACTTTATACTGCTGTGTATTGGTTATCAGTTTACTGGCCTGGTAAACTTTGCCTTGAGGGAAAGTAATGGTAGCTGTTGAATTGGCGGGCACTGTAACCTTGTAGGTAACTCCGTTGTTTGTACGCCGCCAGGAAGATGTTATTTTACCAAAAGGCCCATCATGTGTAGCGGTAAACTCATTAAGCCCGGCCACAAAATGTGGTTGTAAGAGAATATTTTTAAAACCCGGATGATCCTGATCAGTGTGAATACCGGCAATGCCTTTGAATAGCCAGGCTCCTATTTCGCCAAACATAATGTGATTTAGTGATATATCCCTTTTGGCATCAATCTGCCAGTTTTCATACAGGGTAGTGGCCCCGTTAACCATCCACCATCCCCATGAAGGGAAAGTTTCCTGCGAGGCTATCTTGTAGGCAACATCTGAGTAACCATTGTCGCTTAGAGCGCCCAGGATGGCTTTAGCGCCTAATATTCCCACATCCAGATGGTAATTATCGGCTGCCACACGCTGAGCAAGGTTTGTGGCTACTTTACCTTTTAGGTTTTGTGGTACTACATCCCAATAAAGCGGTACGCTCAGCTCGGTTTGGAGGCCTTTACCGTATATGCCGGTTTCGGTATTCAAATATTTAGCATTGATGGCATTCTTTATTTTACTGGCCAGAGCCGAGTATTTTACAAAATCAGCCTGTTTACCCAGTATTTTGGCAGCTTTGGCTAATATACTGGCGTCTGTGTAATAATAAACTGATGATGTAAGTTCAACCGGCGATACTGACTTTACCGGAACCCAATCGCCCAGGCCCCAGGTGGTGAGGCCGGTTGGATAAAGCTCATCAATATGATTTACATATTTTTCAATGCTGGTGTAACTATCTGCCAGTAGTTTGCTATCGCCATAAAACTGGTAAATATTCCAGGGAATAATGGCGATAGTGCTGGTCCAGTCGGGCCCGTTACCCCATTCATAACCCCAACCGCCCGTTGGGATAATTGCTGGGAGCACGCCATTGGGTTGTTGCTCGTCACGATGATCTGCAAGCCATTTTTCGTAAATAGTAATCGCGTCAAAGTTGTACAAACCGGTTTCGCTGGCAATGTGGGCATCACCCGTCCAGCCGTTCTTTTCACGTTGGGGGCAGTCAGTAGGATAGCCAAACAGGTTGCTCAGGTAGGAGTTATTGGTGGCGCTCCATATCTGGTCGATGGTTTTATTTGATGAAGTCACGGTGCCGATGGGCGCTACATCGCTGTGCATAAAATAAGCTTTCAGGCTCTCTTTGCTTAGTTCAATAGGTTTACTGCTGCTTACTTCCACATATTGAAAGCCCTTGTAGTTAAATTTAGGCATAAAGGTTTCCTGCCCCTTGCCGCTTAAAATAAAAATATCGGTTTGAAAAGGATCCTTATCATCAGTAGGGCGGTAATGTAGGTCGATGTTGGATTGATCTGCATGGCCATTCTTATTTAACCGTTCGGCATGTTTTAGGCGGATCACGGTACCTGAATCACCTTTAACAGTGATCTGGCTTACGCCCGAAATATTGCGGCCGATGTCAAACACCCACAGGTTCTTATCTATTTTAGTAATGCTTTTAGCAGCTATCTCCTCTACATTACGTATAGGTTGCAGGCTTTGCGCCACAATGTTTTGCGATGGCGCTGAGCGGTTAATAACTGGTTTCCAGGCGCTGTCAATAAAATTGGGTGTGTTCCAGCCGGGTTGTTCTTTTCGGGCATCATAATGCTCTGCTGTATAGATACTGTTGAACACTACCGGGCTAAGTGAAGTTTTCCATTGGGTATTGGATGATACGGTTTCTACAGAACCATCGGTATAGGTAATGCGCAGATCCATACAAAATGTTGGACGACCGCGCCAAGGGGCCTGGTGAAAATACCAAACCGCGGTGCTCTGGTGATTATACCAGCCGTTACCCAACAACACACCAATAGCATTTTTACCACTTTGTAATTGAGCAGTAACGTCATAGGCTACATATAATGTGCGTCTGTCAAAACGGGTATACATAGGGTCGAGGCGATGATTACCAATTTTTTGCCCGTTGATATACATTTCATATAAACCCGCTACTGCGATATAAGCCCTTGCCGAGCGGATCTGTTTAGCGACTTTAAATGTATGCCTGAAATATGGTGCAGGGTTAACCGCGATACCTTTATTATCACTGATCCATGAACCCTGCCAGTTGCGCATATCCATCAAGCCAGTTTCAAAACTGGCAATAGGTGAGGGGTTAAGCTTTTTACCGGCCTGATCCCATAGTTGCACGCGCCAGTAGTATTTGGTAAAGGGCTGTAAAGCCTTGCCCTGATAACTTACTAAATTTGTTGCAGATATAACTTTTGCAGTTAGCCAACTGTCGCCTTTTCCGATACTTACCGCTGCGGAATCGGCACCTACAACAAGTTGATAAGCGGTTTGTGCAGCACCTTGATGGTCGTCGGCTAATAACCATGCTAAGCGCGGATGACGGGCATCAATACCAATAGGATTTATCAGGTATTCGCATTTTAAACCAGCTACTTTAGCTGGTACATCCGCATTGGCGGTTTTAATAATGAAAAGACTGTTAAATAATAACGCGATGTAAAGCGCAAGCTTACATAAAGGTGGTTTCATAAATTATAATAAAGCGGTTTATAAATGTAAGCAAATGCTTTTGGCATAATTGTGCATAAAGCCTAAAGCAATGTTAAATGGATATTTTGGGTTGCGCAACCCTAACTGTCTTGTACTGTATGACGTGTATAACGACGAAGATTTACCCCGCCATCTCCGTCGGCTGGCGAATTGTCGCCCCTCTTCGGCTTTGCCGTAAAGAGGGTTGATGAAATAAAATAAGTTTGTCATGCTGAACGTAGTGAAGCATCTATTAAACGACATGTATATTCACGAATAGATCCTTCGTCCCTCAGGATGATAATTTCTTTTATCCTTGCTCTTTGCTCCATTTTTAAATCCCCTCTTTCCACCGCAGGTGAAGAGAGGGATGGTGATCCGCCGGCTGGCGGAGATCCTAGGGTGAGTTTAATCGTTTTACAATAGCCCCCGCAACACCGGCCAAACGTTATCAGCTATAATACGGTATCCATCGGCCGATGGGTGCAACATATCGGGCAGGTTAAGGTTGGCTTTTCCGGCTACATCCTTCAGGTAAAAAGGTACAAAAACCATATGGTTGGTATCGGCGAGCTTACGGAATACACCCCTGAATTCTGCAGCGAAGGGGCCGGGAATAAAGGCAGGGATCTCCATGCCCATTAAAGCCAATTTTACATCAGGATATTTGAGTTTAACCTTGTTAATAATAGCCTGCAGGTTTTTGTGAGTTGTTTGCGGGGAAATGCCCCTGATAATATCATTAATACCCAGCTCCAGCACAAATACGTGAATGGGGCGGTTTATCCAATACTCCAAACGGAAAAAGCCGCCGGCTGATGTATCGCCGCTCAGACCACCATTTATGGCATGATAAGGTAAATTTTCAGCATCAATTTTTTGCTGTATCAGGGCAGGGAGCGATTCTGTTTTAGCATCCTTCAGACCATAACCTACTGTAAGGCTATCGCCGAAGAAAAGAATATTGTGCATATAAAATAATACAGCTTTACTTAAAACTTGCTGGCATCCCTAAAGTTTTGCGCACGGGCGGCTATTTGTTCTAAAGTAAGTTCGCCATATTTTTTCGCACGATCCATCCACTCAGGACCATTATCGGCAAGGTCATCAATGATCGATTTGCCATCCGGACCTTTTTTGGTAACATAGTTTATGCCGTAAGCAACTGCTGCGCCAACGACAAGAAATTTTAGTAAGCCCATAATTTTGTTTTTTGATATTTCATATGACAATGATGATGCCAGTTTGTTACATGATTTATTTATAAGCTAATCAGCCCGGTATAATTTTAATGTTTTAATTACTTTTACGGCAAAAGCCTGCTATTATGTTTTTTATCTTATCGAAAATATTAGCGTTTTTACTTTTTCCGCTGTTATATGTGTTTGCCTTGTTATTGGTGGCTGTTTTTTCAAAAAAAGCAAAAACCAAACGCAAGTACCTGATAATAGCTGTTGCAGTACTTTATATTTTTTCCAATGGTTTCTTGCTTAATCAGTTTGCTAAACTTTGGGATGTTAGCCCAGGGAAATTGGAAAATGGCAAAGTTTACAGTGCTGCGATTGTATTAGGTGGTTTTGCAGGCGATGACAGCGAAGGAAAAGGACTGTTTGGCCCCTCTGCCGATAGATTTATACAAGGTGTTTTGCTGCAAAAAACAGGCAGGGTAAAAGATATTCTAATATCAGGAGGTAACGGAAACTTAAATCCTGATGGGTTTAGAGAAGGTGCCTGGGCTAAATTTCAATTAAAGGATGCGCAGATTCCGGATAGTTGTATACTGATAGAAGATCAATCACGTAATACACTGGAAAATGCT
The DNA here is from genome assembly GCA_030445275.1 of Mucilaginibacter sp. GTDB lineage: Bacteria > Bacteroidota > Bacteroidia > Sphingobacteriales > Sphingobacteriaceae > Mucilaginibacter. The sequence continues at coordinate 56,352 of JAUCSE010000042.1, read as the reverse complement.
TCGTTAACAAAAAAGCTACTGCAGCAACATCGTCTGCAGGGGCCTTATTTATTGGTGACATCAGCCTTTCATATGCGGCGTTCGCTGGGGATATTTAAAAAAGCAGGTATTGATGTAATTCCTTATCCCTGTAATTATATTGCCGGTAAAAAAGATGCATCTTTTACCTGGTTAATACCCGATGCGGATACGTTGAGTAAATGGAGCATCTATATTAAGGAGGTGATTGGCCTGGTGGTTAATTATATTTCGGGTCGGGGTTAATTAATTGATTTGTATAAAATATGGGGATACTGTTAGTTGAGGATGAGCCAAACGTTGTTTCTGTAATAAAACGGGGACTAACCGAATATGGTTTTGAAATAAGTGTGGCGGCTAATGGTGCAACTGGTTTACAAATGGCTCTTGATCATAATTTTGATCTGGTGATATTGGATGTAATGTTGCCGGTGATGGATGGCATACAGGTGTGTAAGCTCATCAGGCAGCAAAAGCAAACTATACCTATCATTATGCTCACCGCGCTTGACTCTACAGAAAATATTGTGAGTGGTTTGGATAGCGGCGCCGACGATTATCTGGTAAAGCCCTTTAAAATTGCCGAACTGGCAGCCCGTTTGCGCACATTGCTGCGCCGTAAAGGAGGTGATGTACAGGCTAAAAACAATGTGTTTACCATTAGCGATCTGGAACTTAACGTTGAATCAAAAATAGCTTATCGAAATAAAGAACCGTTAAAACTGACTGCCACAGAGTTCAGGTTGCTGGAATATTTTGTTAAAAATCAAAAAAAGGTATTATCGCGTATCCAGATATTGGAAAGCGTATGGGATATTGATTTTAATATGGGCACCAACGTGGTTGACGTATATGTAAACTACCTGCGTAAAAAGCTGGAAAAAAATGGTTCATCAAAACTAATCCACACGGTTTTTGGTATGGGCTACATGATGAAGGAGGAAGAACAGGATGAAAATACAAAGTAAAATAACCTTACTGTTCCTTTTGCTGTCTGGTGTAATATTGTTATTACTCAACGTTACTATTTTTTACCTGGTATACCGGTTTGGTTTCGACGATTTTTTTAAGCGATTGGAGGCCCGTGTAAATATTTCTGCCCAGGTTCATCTGTTCCCGGGGGCCGAAAGCCGGGCGTATCAGGAAGTAAGGAACCGATACCTGGAGAAGCTGGAATCAGAAAAAGAATACTTTTTTAATACAGATACGGTTAATAAAATCAATATAACCGGCGGAATAAATGTTAAGGGCAGCTTTATTAAAAGCATATTGAAGGATAGCTCAGCACGCTATAAGGTAGATAATATTTTTTATGCAGGTAAAGTATTTACAAACGATAGCGGTAAATATATTGTTATCGTTTCGGCATCTGACCCCTCTGGTTTTCAGGAGTTAAAGGATCTGCAAAGGATATTGATTTATGGGTTTATTGCTGCCATGATCCTGGTATATTTTGTAGGGAAGATATTTTCATTTTATACGTTTCAGCCGGTGAGGCGCATTATTAGTAACGTTAAAAATATCACTGCAAATAACCTGCATTTCAGGCTCGATGAGATAAGCGGCAAGGACGAAATAACGGAGCTTTCCTATACGTTTAACGATATGCTTAACCGGCTCGAAACCGCGTTTGAAACCCAGAATAACTTTGTAAGTAATGCATCGCACGAACTCCGTACACCGTTAACCATCATCAGCTCTGAAGCTGAGCTGGCATTGAGAAAACAGGATGTGAGTGAGGAGCAGCGTGCCATATTTAGTACCATTTATTCCGAGTCGGAAAAATTGGGGCAAATACTGAGCAGTTTGCTTTCGCTGGCACAATCAGGTTTTGATGGTAAAAAGCAGCGATGGGAGAGTATCAGGATAGATGAACTGGTGATGATTGCGTCAGACTCTATCAAAAAAATCAATCCTGATAGTAATATTCAGATTGATCTGGATGATATGCCAACCGACGAACGTTTGCTTTATGTAAGCGGTAACAGTAATTTGCTCAGGCTGGCCGTAACCAATATCATCAGTAATGCCTGTAAGTACTCGGATAACCGGATGGTAAAAATAAGACTATTGGCCGAAAATAATAAAGTGATCATCTCTATCTCTGATCAGGGTATAGGCATACCACAAACCGAACTGCAACACATATTTGAACCTTTTTTCAGGGCCTCTAACGCGCATAGCTATGAAGGGCATGGGGTAGGGCTTCCATTAACGCTGAATATTATACGGTTACATAAAGGCAGCATCGGTATCCGGTCGGAAGTGGGCACAGGTACCGAGATCAAGGTATTTTTGCCTGTTGAAGCGTCGGCCTAACTTTCTCCCAAGGAGAGGGAGATAAAATAAAAGGAAATGTCATTTCGAACGGAGTGAGAAATCCTGTACTACTTTTCATATGAACCTTGCATATTGCATGTCATTTCGATACGAGGAACGAGTGAGAAATGACATGTTTTTAAGTTGTTGGTTGGGTGAGGCCCAAATTCTAATCAAATTCTAATAACTTTCTTATATCGTCCTAATTATTGGGTGCTACTCTTGTATCAAACAAAATGTACAAGTTAAACCATTAAATAATTACGATTATGAAAACGTTGCTTATTCCAACCGACTTTACAGCACAATCGCTTCAAAACATCCCTAATATAGCTCAGCAGTATTATCCTCAAAAACTGGATATCATACTGGTGCACATGTTAAAAATAACCGATTCCATAAGCGAGCTGTTGATGCTTTCGCGCCGCTCTACGGAACTCAGGCAAATACCTGATAATTTTTATATCCGCTGTCGGGAGCTTGAAAAGGATTTTAGCCATCTGATTAACCGCATACATATTGATATTTTTTATGGCAGTACCGTAGCTGTTTTTAATAATTATCTGGACGCTCATGATGTTGATGGTATTGTAGCGCCGCATGATAGTTACAAGCTGCTGTTTAAAAACAGTATTGATCCGGAAATATTGATAGCAAAATGTGCTGCAAGAGTAATAACTGTAACCGAAACAACAGGATTGATAGCAGATGTTATTACCGACGAACCAGAACTAATTGATCAGCAGTAATTGAACACTAAATAATTTAAATGTTATGCTACTAAAAGAAAATATACCAGCTACCTATGTGTTTGGTAAAATCAGAAAGGAACTGATCATGGTGGCCATTTATTCATCGGTCATCTACTTTGTACATCAGTATTATAATTTAAAAGAGATATCTATTCCCTTAACAGTACCTAGCATATTAGGTACTATCATATCCCTGTTGTTGGCATTCCGGTCAAACCAGGCTTATGATCGCTGGTGGGAGGCCCGTATTTTATGGGGAGCCATTGTGAATGATTGTCGCTCCTATACCCGCCAGGTATTAACTTTTGTTGACAGTAGTTATGACGGCGAAGAAAAATGGGCGCTAAAAGAAAGAATAGTTAAACGGCAGATTGCCTGGTGTTACAGCTTGAGCCGGCATTTGCGCAAACAAAACGCCAACCAGAACCTGGACGCTTATTTGAGCGAAGATGACCTGAACATCATCAAAAACAGGGATAATGTGCCAGTAGCTCTTAACGAATTACAGGGACATGATCTTCGCACATTATACAAATTAGGCTGGGTTAATGAGTACCAGCAGGTTGCCCTTGACGAAACATTAACCCGTTTTATGAATTCCATGGGGGGCTGCGAGCGTATTAAAAATACCGTGTTCCCGGCAACGTATAGTGTTTATATACACTGGCTGGTACTGTTTTTTGTACTGTTGCTGCCTTTTAGCCTTATTGAGTTTTTCGGCATATTGCAGGTGCCGCTGGTAATTGCTATTTCGTCGGCATTTTTCCTGATCGAAAAGATGGCTATCCATTTACAGGATCCATTTGAAAACATGCCTACTGATACACCAACAACAGCAATAAGCCGCAAAATTGAGCAGGATCTTAAGCAAATGCTGAAGGATGAATCGCCAAAAGAAATAGAAACAGTAGTTAATACCCAACAAAAAGGTTCGGCTGTATTCTATATTTTATAATTGCCCCTGATTAGTTATAGTTATATATGAAAAGGCGGCACCTTGCGGTGTCGCTTTTTTTTGCTTATGGTTTCAGCATTAAAGCTTATATAGGCAGGTAAGCTATAAATATCCCTTTATTTAATTACTTTGGCTATCGGGAACTAAACAACACCTCCCGTTTTATTAGAATGACTTATTGTCTTGGAATTAAGGTTAAAGAAGGATTGTTGGCTATAGCCGATACCCGCATCACTTCGGGAACTGATACTACTATAAAAAAGAAAATAACCATAGAACAAAAAGACCATTTCTCACTTTTTATCATGACGAGTGGTTTACGTTCGGTAAGGGATAAAGCCTTTACTTATTTTACTGAACAACTGGAAGTGCAGGAGTTTAATAAGTTATACAAAGCAGTAAACGCCTTTGGCGAACAGGTTAAGCGCGCGGCAGAGGAAGATCGGGTTTCCCTTGAAAAAGCAGGTTTTAAGTTTGATCTGAATACCATTATTGGAGGGCAGCTCAGGGATGATGAAGAGCACAAACTTTTTTTGCTTTATCCCGAAGGTAACTGGGTTGAGCTGGGAGAGGGCGCGCCTTACGTGGTAATTGGTAATTCAGGCCATGGCAAGGCTATACTGAACCGTATATTGAATGATGATTCGAGCTTAAAACTGGCGTTAAAAACAGGTTTCCTTTCCTTTGATTCTACCCGCGTAAGCTCCAATAATGTTGATTTTCCTATTGACGTAGCGCTCTATAAAAAGAACAGCTTTGAAATGGTAGAACAACGCTATGAGAAGAACGATCTGGAATACATATCAACCGAGTGGGCCGAAGAACTTAAAAATGCGCTTGATCATATATCTGAAGATTGGATGGATGCCACATTTAACAAATTAAAGGAAATTAAAACAACAGGTTAATCATATGAAATTCGATGTGTTTACCCAGATGGAATATGTAGTACGGTCGCCGGGCACATTGATATTAAATATACACGCTTTACGCACGCCACATCAAACGGTACTTAATGAGGAGTTTACGGTTGAACCTTACATTAGGATTGAAGAATTAATATCGGCCCAGGGCGAAAATAGACTGACGCGTTTTGAAGTGGCCGATCATGGCACTATAAAAGTTACTTATAAAGCCCTGGTTGATAATTATTACGAACTGATTGATTACACCCAACAACAGGAAACACTGGTAGCCCAGATGGATGTTACCGTGCTGCCATACCTGAACCCAAGCCGGTATTGCCAGTCAGATAAACTGTACAGGCTGGCGCATAACCTGTTTGGGCATATTACCAACCCTTTTGAACAGGTAGTAACCCTTACCGACTGGATTCATCAGAATGTACAGTACCTGAGTGGATATAGCAATGCTCAAACATCAGCATTTGATACCGTAACCGAGCAGGTTGGGGTATGCCGGGATTTTGCTCATTTGGGTATTGCGCTTTGCCGTGCCTTAACTATCCCCGCCCGATATTTTACCGGCTATGCCTACCATTTAAAACCTGCCGATTTTCATGCCTGTTTTGAGGCTTATCTGGGTGGCAGCTGGGTGCTGTTTGATGCCACTAAACTGGTGCCGCTTAATGGCCTGATCAAAATAGCCACCGGGCGCGATGCTGCCGATACTGCCATAGCCAATATTTTTGGCGATGTAACTTTTACCACCATGCAGGTAAGCTGCGAACTGGCCGAAGCAGAAAGTTTTGAGCCTGTTTACTACGAAGCTGGTGATTTAAGAGGACTTTCATATTTGTAACAGGTTATTATCGTAATTTCTGTTTTTTTAACCTGTTCCCATACACCCAGTTGATGGCCAGTACGGCTACACATATCAGCAGGCCAAAAAATTCACGTACTTCCTCAATCCAGGGTTTTTCGGCTTTCATGCTTTCAACAAGGCTTTCGGCATGATGATATTCAAACCAATCAATTAAACCGTTGCGGTCAAAAATTTTGTAAGTGGCATAAGCCAGGTAAATAATTATGCCAATAGCATACCCAATAGGGTAAAACTTTTTACGGCCCGCCTGGTAGCAAAAAAACGCGCTGTATAAATATATGGGCATCCATACATACGGATCGGGGTCGTTATATTGTAATCCGGCGAAAATGATAAACAGGATAACAAAAACAATGTTAAATATCTTCATAAATAAATTTAAGGGCTTAAATAAAATATGGAGATGTAAGGCCCTGTATAAAGGTATATATTTTAACAGATCGCAGAAATAACATCCTGGTTATAATGCAATTATTAATCAATTGTTAAATTAAATCACAATCAACAAAAACAATTAGCCGGTTTATTTTATTTTGAATATAGTTTTTATACAGCTCTTTTATTTAACGGTTTTGATGTATCAATCCTAAACAGCGATCCATTATTCGGCATAGCCTAATCCGCTAAACAGGTAAAGCATCATTATCAAAAAAATAATTTTTAGATGATATTAACCAATACCTGTTTCACTAAAAAAAGTTGGCTTTTACCATTTTTTATGGTAATGCTATTAACCGGTATTTTGGATGGTGGTAAACAGCTTTTTGCCCAGGTGCCTTTGCCCATAATACCAAGGGTTGATAATTCACCTAAAAACGCTTTTAGAGATACTTTGGTTAAAAAAAGATTTGGCCGTGCAGTGGGAGAGCTGTTTATAGCTGAATTGGTACCGTGGACATATGACCGCTATATAGCAAAAGCCGATTACGCCCGTATCTCCTGGAAAACAGTGGGTCATAATCTTAATCCCGACAGCTGGACATGGGATAATGATCCTTTCCAAACCAACCAGTTCGGTCATCCTTATCATGGCAGTATGTTCTATAGTGCATTTCGCAGCAATGGTTATAGCTTTTGGCAAGCGGTTCCGGCTACTATGGTGGGCAGTTACCTTTGGGAAACCTTTGCCGAAAATCAGGCCCCGGCACCAAACGATTTTATAAATACAAGCTTTGGCGGTATAGTGCTGGGCGAAATGACTTATCGCTTCTCTAACAAAATAGTTAATAACAGGGAACGGGGCTTAAAACGACAGGTTAAGGAGGTGCTGGGTTTTTTAGTGAACCCGATGAACGGACTCAATCGCCTGTTGGATGGTAAATGGGGCAAGGTATACGGTAACCCGCAACAGCGCGACTCCACCCATATTAGCGCTGAGTTGGACCTTGGTTTACGAAATGTAAACAGGACGGATAAAAGTGTGCCAACCGGAGGACGTTATGGCTGGTATGGCCGTGCAAGGTTATTATATGGTGATCCGGCTGAAAATTTAAAAACCCCATTCAGTAATATTGCAATAACCGGCGAGTTTGGTAAGGATGATAGCTCCATGGTTAATGTAATAAGTGTGTATGGCTCATTAGCCGGTTGGGATATCTCTAAAGGAGAAAATGCGACGAGCCTGGTCATACTTTCGGCCAATTATGATTATATACGCAACCGGGCATTTTTTTATGGAGGGCAAAGCGTTAAATTTAATTTGCTGTCCCAGTTTAAATTAAGCAGCAAGCTCAAGCTTAATACGTTGTTTGGTACCGGGCCTATATTGCTGGGTGCAGTACCTGATCCATACCTGTTTAAAGGCCGTAATTATGATTACGGACCCGGATTTGCAATAAATGGGGGCGGTACCTTTAGTATTTTTAACAAGCTGTTTTATGGAATTAATTATCGGGGTGGCTGGATGATAACCGTTAATGGCAACCGGTCGCACTATTTTCTGCATACGGTATCGAGCGAGTTAAGCTATATGATTATCAAAGGGTTCTCTATATGTGCCGAGCCGGGTTATTTCAGGCTCGAGGGAAATTACAAGAACCATCCGGATGTTGATAATACTTACCCTTACCTGCGGTTTTCAACCAGGTATAGTGTGAATTTCTGATAGTTATCAGCAAGAAGGAATATAAGGGAAAATTTGATGTCGCGGGCAGATTCGAACTGCCGTAGAAGGTTTTGCAGACCTTAACCTATCCTCTCGGTCACACGACTTTTTAAAAAAAAACTATAAAATCACTTATGAAGATGGCGGGGGCTAAGATCTTTTTTATCTATCTCCTTTTGCGGAGCAGGAATTAGCACCTTTTACATTATGCGGATGTACAGGTTGCTAAGACTTCTTTGGGCCTTTCCCTCAGTCTTTCTTGATAAGTAAAATAAAGAACTAATTGTCTGTCGACACTGCAAATATAAAAACTATTTATATAATTCCTATAGGTTTAGTAGAATAAATTAAAAATAATTTAATACAACCCAAATCTGTCATCCTGAACGACAGTGAAGGATCTATTTACGAGCATACATAACGGTTATTAGGTTCTTCGCTGTGCCCAGAATGACAAAAGTTCACATCCAATAAATACACAATAATTCACATATTTGCACTATGAGCAAGTTATGGCAAAAAACTACCAATGTAAATGAGCTGGTAGAGAACTTTACTGTTGGCCGCGACAGGGAATTTGATGAGCAAATGGCAGCCTTTGATGTTTTAGGATCATTGGCCCATACCCGTATGCTGCAAAGCATCGGACTGATGGATACCACCGATCTTGACCTTGTTCAGCGCGAGTTAAAAGCCATGTATGCTGATATTGAAAAAGGTGGTTTTACCATTGATGATGGGGTAGAGGACGTACACTCGCAGGTAGAGATGCTGCTTACCCAGCGTATTGGCGATGCCGGAAAAAAAATCCATAGCGGTCGCTCCCGTAATGACCAGGTACTGGTTGATTTGAAATTGTTTTTCCGCCATCAGTTGCAACAAGTGGTTGAGGAAACAGAAACCCTGTTTCGCCAGTTGATTGAACTTAGTGAAAAACATAAGGATGTTTTATTACCTGGCTATACCCATTTACAGGTAGCTATGCCCTCATCATTCGGCCTATGGTTTGGCGCTTATGCCGAAAGCCTGGCTGATGATCTGGAACTGGTTCTGGCGGCTTATCGCATCACCAATAAAAATCCATTGGGTTCGGCAGCTGGTTACGGCTCGTCTTTTCCTTTAAATCGTACATTAACCACTCAGTTATTAGGCTTTGATAGTTTAAATTATAATGTAGTATATGCCCAGATGGGGCGTGGTAAAACAGAGCGCATCATCGCTCAGGCACTATCATCAATTGCTGCCACGCTGGCAAAAATGGCTATGGATCAGGCTTTGTATTTGAGTCAGAACTTTGCTTTTGTAAGCTATCCCGATACTTTAACAACCGGTAGCAGTATTATGCCGCATAAAAAGAACCCCGATGTTTGGGAAATTATGCGTGGTAAATGCAACCGCCTGCAAGCCCTGCCCAATGATGTGGCTATGATGACCACCAACCTGCCATCAGGCTACCACCGGGAGTTGCAATTGTTGAAGGAACTGTTATTTCCAGCATTTACCGATCTGAAGAACTGTCTGCAAATGGCCACCTTTATGCTGCAAAACATAAGCGTAAATGCCGATATACTAAGAGATCCAAAGTACGCCTACCTGTTTAGCGTGGAAGAAGTAAACCGTATGGTATTAAGCGGTACCCCTTTCCGTGATGCTTACAAACAAGTAGGATTAGCCATTGAAAAAGGCGATTTTAATCCCGATAAAACCGTAAATCATACTCACGAAGGCAGCATTGGCAATCTGGGTAATGAACAGATTACAGCTGCATTTGATAAGCTGATCAGTAATTTTGATTTTGAAAAGGTTGAAGGGGCGATAAAGGAGCTGGTGAAGTAAAACATCCTCCTCGCGTCATTGCGAGGAGGAACGACGTGGCAACCGACCAACGGGAGCTCATTAATACCAATGAAACAAACACAACATTAATAATCACCGATATGCAGAGTCACTCTGTAAGTCGGTGATTGCCACGCTGCACTCGCAATGACGGGCTTTTAAAGGAATCGGTGAAATCATTAAAACAATCAGTGTAATCACAAAAAACATGAACGGACAAAACAGAAGCGACATATATCCCGGCCTTGAAGTTGATATTATCCTGAAAAAAGACCAGCGCAGCGGTACCTTAACCCGTGGCTTTGTAAAAAGGTTATTAACCAGCTCAGCTTACCACTCCCGGGGCATCAAAGTTCAGTTGGAAGACGGGCAGGTTGGCCGTGTAGCCTGGATTGTGGAAGAAGATTAAATTGCTTCATCAATTCTACACAAAACTTCGCCATATTTACATCAATACTTACCATAGTATTATAAAAATATGCCTGCAAATACTAAACCCAAAACAAAAGCATGGTTCCGGTTGGATACGCATTATCGTATGCTTATTGCCCTGATTGCGAGCGCGGTGGCATTGTTTTTATGCCTGGGCAGCTTTAGCGCTCCGGCGATAGTATTGATCACCTGGATAACTTTTGGCTTAAGTATTATTATTATGGACTGGATAATCATTTTATCCTCGCATCCATTGGAAATACGTAAGATAGCCAGGATCGAGGATTCCAGCCGTACATTAATATTCCTGTTTGTGATCGTTTCGTCTGTGGTGAGTTTATTAGCTATTTTCTTTTTGCTCAAATCAACAAAGGAGTTATCCAGCGAAGCGGTAACAGGGCATGTGCTGCTGGGTATGGCCTCGGTAATTATATCCTGGTGTTTGGTGCATACCATATTTACCCTACGCTACGCCCATATGTATTATGCTACAGATCCTGATGATGATAACAAGAAAAAGCCAATAGGCGGCCTTGAATTTCCAGGCAATGAGAAGACACCTGATTACCTCGATTTTGTATATTTCTCCTTCGTTATCGGTATGACTTTTCAGGTATCAGATGTGGAGATATCCTCACGCCAGATCCGTCGCCTGGCCTGGGTACACGGCATGATCTCGTTTGCTTTTAACACTGCTATTGTGGCATTAAGCATCAATGTAATATCTGGATTAGTGGCTAAATAAACTGCCTGATCTAACTGAATAAACTCTTTTGCTCGGCTATAAATTGGGGACGTTGCAGTTGCAGACCTAATGCTTCATTCAGTTTAACAACCACATAATCGGCCAGTTTGGGCGAGTACTGCTCGTCATGCTGGTGCATAAAAAACCAAACCGATTGTAAGCCCAGTTGCTGCCATTGTTTAATACGATGTACCCATTCATCAACACGGGTATAGTCGGTTGGGTGCAGGCCGTTACCCACAAAGCGGATAAAGGCATGGGGTGTAGGCAGCTGCATGTGCACTACATCACGGCGGCCGGTGGCATCGGTTATTACCGCGCCAATATTCAGGTCGCGAAAAAGGGCGAAAACCTTATCCCGGTTTTCGGGCACCGCAAACCATTCCTTATGCCGCAGTTCCACAAAAACGGGGACATCCTTGGGTAACTGTTCCAGATATGCTTTGAGTTCAGGGAAACTTTTTGGCGTATAGTTATCACTCAGCTGTAAAAACAGCGGACCAAGCTTATCGCCAAAAGCCATAATGCCTTCGTAATAGCTGGTGGTGATATCTTCCGCGTTTTTTAACCTGCGGACATGGCTGATGCTCTGCGAAAATTTAGGACAAAATTTAAAATGAGGATTGCTATCGGCCTTGGCTTTCCATTTGGCAATGGTATCGGGGCCGTAAATATTGTAAAAGGTAGCATTCAGCTCAATACAGTCAAAATGTTTTACGTACTCATCCAGGAAATTGGTGTCCTTAGTTTTTGGTGGATAGATTTGGCCTATCCATTCCTTACGACCCCATTTGGCACAGCCCACATGAACCTGCAGGGGCTGGTTGCTTTTTGCAGCCTTCAGCGTTGCTATTGTCAATTCAGGATCAGGCGGAAGAGTAAAATCTACTGTTGCTAATTCTTCCGGGTTTACACGGCCAAATTCCATATCAAACTAAATTTTATGCAAGATATGATTTTGCCTGAAATAGTTGAACGGACATAAAACCGTATAGATGCCAGCTTGCACCTATACGGTTTTAATATCAAATTATAAGAACATACCGCCAGAGGCTTCAATGCGTTGTGCATTTATCCAGTGTGCATCATCAGTACATAAAAAGGCAATTACACCACCAATATCATCAGGCTGGCCAACCCTGCCCAGTGCGGTAGATTTCGACATATGATCAAGCAAACCGGGATGCGAGTCAAAGGCTTCTTTGGTAAAGTCAGTTTGTATAATTCCGGGAGCCACCAGGTTGGCTGCTATGCCGCGGTAACCCAATTCTTTTGCGAGGTATTTGGTAAACACTTCTATTGCACCCTTCATTGATGCATAGGCTGCGTAGCCCGGCGTACTAAATCGTGTTAACCCGGTCGACAGATTAATGATCCGGCCGTTATCGGCAATTAACGGCAAACTTTTTTGAGTTAAAAAGTAAACGCCCTTAAAATGAATGTTAAACAGGTTATCAAAGTCTTCCTCGGTAGTTTGTGCAAATGGCGAGGCGGCATCTATACCTGCATTATTGATCAAAAAATCAAAGGTATTACGGCCCCATTTTTCTTTTAGCTTAGCCGATAGCTGACCTATAAATGCATCGAATGATTTAACAATGCTGGTATCCAGTTGTAAAGCAGCGGCTTTTTGGCCGGCTTGTTCAATTTCGGCAACTACAGCTTCGGCTTCTTCTTTCTTGCTGCGATAAGTAACTATTACATCAATTCTTTTTTTTGCTAAATGGAGGGCGGTGTTTTTGCCAAGGCCACGGCTACCACCGGTTACAAGCGCAATTTTATTTGTTGTTTCCATCTGTTTCTTTTGGTTTATTGTTGATAATACAAAGTTGCAGCTAAATGGTGTCAGAATAATGAGGACTGTTTCAGTTTAAATGGTGAGTAGTTGCCATATATCCAAAATCAACCCAGCAAATCAACCTTAAAAGTTGGCACCACTCTTTTTTTAGATGCCTGCTCGTAGGCATACCCCAATGTAATAATATCACCCTCTTTATAAGCGGTGCTAAAGAACGACAGGCCAATTGGTAAGCCATGCAGTAAGCCCATAGGCACGGTGATATGCGGATAACCTGCCATAGCCGCCGGGCCCGAGAAGGAGAAGCCATTATCATAATCGCCGTTCACCAGGTCAATACAAACCGCAGGACCGTTGGTTGGGCCAATAATGGCATCCAGCTTATTATCGGTTAATATTTTATCAATCACCTGCTGTGTACCTTCGCTGGTCTTCTTTACGGCATCAAGGTATTCCTTGCTTTTCAGATCGCCTTTGGCCTGGGCTTGTTCCAGAATCTCCTGTTTAAAAAAGGGCATGGCTTTGGCTTCGTTCTGTTTATTAAAAGCGATTACATCGGCCAGCGTTTTTATTTTGCTGTTAGCGTTGTTTAAATATTGGTTAAGTCCATCTTTAAACTCATACAAAAGCACATCAAATTCTGATCGGCCTATTTCTTTTAGTTCCTTGTTCAGTTCAATTTCAATAATGATAGCGCCTTTGCTTTTCAGCGTTTTTAAGGCATCCTGTAATAAGGCTGCCATGCCTGACTTATCATCCAGCGCTGATTTTTCTACACCCAGGCGTTTGCCCTGCAATCCGTTAACATCCAGGAATTTGGTATAATCAGCTACTGCTTTTCCCTTACTGCTTAAGGTATAGCTATCCTGGGCATCGATGCCAGCCAGCACACCTAAAAATATGGCGGCATCCTTAACAGTTCGTGTCATGGGGCCGGCGGTATCCTGTGTTTTTGATATGGGGATAATGCCCGTGCGGCTCCACAGTCCTACGGTGGGTTTAATGCCCACCAGGCCGTTTACAGATGCCGGCGATACAATTGATCCATTGGTTTCGGTGCCGATGGCTACGGTGCATAAATTAGCCGCTACAGCCGATCCTGACCCGGCGCTTGACCCGCTGGGATTACGGTCAAGTATATATGGGCATTTGGTTTGTCCGCCGCGACTGCTCCAGGCACTGGTTGAACGGGTGGAGCGAAAGTTGGCCCATTCGCTCAAATTGGTTTTACCCAGTAGCACAGCACCTGCTTCCCGCAGTTTATGTACAATAAAGGCATCTTGTTTAGCAAAGTTATCTCCCAGGGCTAATGAACCGGCTGTGGTGTGCATGTTATCGGCTGTATTGATATTGTCTTTGATCAGTACCGGTATACCATGCAGGGGCCCACGTACCTTGCCCTGTGAACGCTCTTTATCCATTGCATCGGCCATGTTCAGAGCGTCTTTATTGAGTTCGATAACCGAGTTTAGTTTTGGACCGTTTTTATCGATCTCATCAATGCGTTTCAGGTATAGTTCTGTGATAGAGCGTGAGGTATACTGTTTGGCCTGCATTTTTTGCTGCAGACCGGTAATCGTTGCCTCCGAAAGTTCAAACAGGTCATCTTTATTATTATCAGTCGCGGCATCTGCTTTTTTTTCTGCGGATGGCTGCTTGCAGGATGCCACAACTAAGGTTGATAGGGTTAAACTTGCTAATGAGCCTGTTTTCAGGAAATTTCTTCTGTGCATAAACCGGGGATTTTTAAAGCTATTACAAATAACAAAATATTTAGCTAATTAAAAATTCTCAACCCGGATTATGTTGTAACAAATCAATGGCTTATTCTTCCCTGATTTATAAGCATAAGATACAAAGTTGTGGCATGTGCGATTCTTTTGTCAAGGAACTACAACTTGATAGCTAAATGAAATAAAAACATGTCATTTCCCTATTTGAGGGGAGAGAAGCGAGGGGAGGGTGAGAAATCTTATACGTCTTGTATTATGGCCAGTACCCGCGTACAAGATTTCTCTTCGCACCCACAGCATAGGCCGTTGCCGCTCATCGAAATGACATTTTTTGAAAACTCGGGTACACATAGTCCAACGGGAGGGGTGTGCCAGATTCTAATAAATAATGCTCCTACCTTTTGTAATACACTATTAACGATGCTTTTGCTATCACATTTTGATTCAGCATAAAACCTGTTAAGGCTGCTGATACTTTATTATCAACGCCAAGCTTAGCGGTTTTTAAAGCATACACCGTAATAACATAACCATGTGGAGCATCGTTTACCGGAGGGCAGGGGCCACCGTAGCCGGTTACACCATAATCGGTTACGCCCTGTATGCTCCCGGCCGGTGCAACATTGGTTGATGGATTGCCTGCGCCTTGTTTAAGTTCGTGCGTGCTTGCCGGAATATCAAAAATAAGCCAATGCCACCATCCGCTGCCGGTAGGTGCCTGCGGATCATAAATGGTTACCGCAAAGCTTTGTGTACCCGCTGGTGCGTTTTGCCATTCCAATTGCGGCGATTTGTTTGCCCCGCTACAGCCAAATGTACCTGCTATAAATTCGTTGGTGAACTGACCGCCCAGATCGGCGCTTTTTAAGGTAAATGTTTGCGCTTTTATGTTTGTACCTAATGCTATGGCAAACAGAAATAAGATAAATGTTTTCATAATGTTTTGGATAATATTTTTTTATCCAAAAGTGCGGTTGTTTAACCTGTAGCTGTTAATGGTGCTGGCTCAAAAACTATTGCAAAAAGCTCAGATTGGCAGGAGGCGCATGTGATGCGTCTCTACGTTTTGTTTTTGTAGAGACACATTACATGTGTCTCTTATTGCACATTGATCTGATATTGCTTTGGGCTTACCCCAAACTGTTTTTTAAAGGCTGATGAAAAGTTCGATAGGTTATCGTACCCAAAATCCAGATAAAGAGATGATGCGTTTTTGCCTTGCGACAGTTCCTGTCGGGCTAATTCCAATTTACGTTCCCGAATGTATTTGCCGGGGGCAACCTGGTATGCTTTTTCAAAATCGCGCTTAAAGGATGCCAGGCTTTTGTGCGATAGAAAGGCCAACTCATCAAGCGTTAGGTTATTGAAAAGGTTATTTTCTACCAGATTTTTTAATTGTAGTGATGGTGACGCTGGATTACTCTGCAACAGGGATATCAATTGTTCCCGGTGGCTTTGCAGCAAAACCAGTAATAATTCTTCTACTTTATTTACAGCCAGTTCATATGATAAGTTTTGCTGCTCATGTATTAAAACCTGCAGGCTTTTAATATAACCTGCAAGGTAATTTGTTTGCCTGAATTTTATATAATCAGTATTTTGAGTTGATAAAGATCGGGCGCTTAACTGATGCTTGTTTAAAAAATTAACCGCAAAACTTACCGGGAAAAATATCAGGATGCTGCTATACTGATGATCATTAAGCGCATGCTCCGCGATAAGAGAGTTCCCCGCAGGGATAACGATACCTTCGCCGGTACCTACCACTGTATTGCTTGATGGACGGATAATGATCTTTTCGCCATTAATCACAAAGCTTATAGTATAACAATTGAACACCACCCTATTTTTCGCAAAGCTATCCCGTTCTGTATAATGCACAAAGGATATATCACCTGCAGTAATCTTGTTCTGAGTTTCTGTAGCCTGGGGTATGTAAATATTGGTCATATGGTATAAAACTGTAATTTACCGGTTCAGGATATCATTTGCAAGTTTATCAGTACCATCAACTTTGCCTGTGTATTCAAGCCCTAGTATACTTTTTACCAGGTTAAAAACGTCCACATTTTCAAATGCAGGGATAGTGGTATGTGGTTTAAATGCAGGTCCCCAGGCTAAAAAGGTGGCATGCATGTCTTTAACCACGCTGGGGTCATACCCATGCCAGCCCAAGTGTATATTTTTACTATATAAATTAAAAACTTTGGGGTAATGGGGTATCAGCAATATATCGCCCATGCGGTTGTGCCAGTCGTCGGATTGGGCGTAGTGTAATTTGGCTGGTACGTTGGTTTTAAGATAAACATCATAATCTTTAGCTTCCTGCTTTAAACGATTATAAGTAGCCGTGGTGTCTGCTTTGTTTTTGGCATACAGTTCAACCAGTATGCCATCGCCCGAAACTATAAATTTCGAAGTATCAATAGCTGCTGATATGCCTATTGGATGGTTCTTGTCAACGCTGGTCATTCCATGATCGGATACAAAAATGAAATTCACATCAAGACCAGTTGTTTTTACGGCTTTAGTTAATTCATTAACTGCCGAATCAACAAAATGTACCTCCCGACCAGTTTCGGGGGCATCCGGACCGTACATATGCCCGGCGTGGTCAACCTGCGGAAAGTAGAAGGTAATGAAATGCGGCCGGTCTTCGGCTGGCAGGTTCAGCCAGTTTACTACAGCGCTGATGCGGTTATGGATAGCTATCTGCTCGTTGTAAACATAGGAATAAGTGGGCTTAATATCCTGTATAGCAGCTTCTGATGCTACCCAGTAAAAACTGGCCGAAAGCATGTGCTGCTGCTCGGCAAGTACCCATAAAGGCGAACCAAAATACCAGGAACCATCAGCTACCTTGGCTTTATTGCCCATAGAATAGAAGTCGTGGCGATCAGGATCGTAAAAGGTATTGTTAACCAATCCGGAGTGCGAAGGATACAGGCCACTTACCAATGCATAATGATTGGGAAAGGTAACCGAAGGGTAGGACGGAATCATAGATGCTGCCTGCACTCCTTTAGAGCTTAAGGCTTGCAGATGTTTTGCCTTGTATTTGCGTGCATAATCATACCTGAAACCATCTGCCGAAATAAGGATAACATAAGGTTTTTTTTGCTGTTCGATGCTGTTTTTGCGGCCCGGTATAATTTTTTGAGTAGTGTCAGCTTGTCCAAATGCTACAATGGTATATAGCAGGCATATCCAGAATAAGAGGTGTTTTTTCATGTGAAACGATAATGTGCAAATTTATATAAATAGGGTTATCGTTGTGATATGATTACGTTAAAGTTTAGGCTCAGAATTAAATATAAAACTTGTCATTCTGAGCGCAGCGAAGAATCTAATCGTCGAATAGATCCTTCGTCCCTCAGGATGACAAGGGTAGTAAGTTTGCTTAGTACAGAATAATTTGAGCTAATTGAATTAAACTTACTTCCTTTTCAACGCCTCAGCTATAGCTTTTTCGGCCAGTGGTTCCATCACTTTATAGCCTGCAAGATTAGGGTGTACTCCATCACCAGATAATGATTTGGGCAGGCCATTACGCTCATCAGCCATGGTTGAGAAATAATCAAGATAAACCATATGATTCTTATCGGCAAAGTCTTTGATCATGGCATTCAAACGTATTACTTTTTGGGAAGGTTCCATACCCGGCCGCCACGGAAAATCGAAGGCTGGTAATACCGACGACAGTACCACTTTAATACCCGCTGCTTTTGCCAGCAGGGCCATTGATTGTATATTACCAAAAATAGCTTCCAGTTTTATAGGGCCATTGTTTTCGGCAATATCATTAATGCCTGCCAGGATCACTACCACTGCAGGTTTTAAATTGATCACATCATCCCTGAAACGTACCAGCATTTGAGTGGTTGTTTGGCCGCTTATGCCACGATCATAATAGGGTTTGCCGGTAAAAAAGGAAGGGTCATTATTTATCCAAAAGTCGGTAATGGAGTCACCCATATAAACTACGCTTTTGTCGCTCGTAGCAGAAGCTGATACTTTGCTGTTATCAGCCTCGTAGCGTTTAACATTGGCCCAGTCTTTATGCTGTTGCTCATCGTTTTTCTTGCGGTTGTTTTTTGCCTGCTCCTCTGGAGATATGGCTTTAGGATCTATCGGTTTTAAAAAGCCTTTTAAACCCAGCCAGTCATTAAAACGTTCAATCCAGGTGTCTGTGGGGATGTTTTGCTTGTGCATACCAAAACCATGGCCACCTTTTGCATACAAGTGTAGTTCGGCACTGTGTTTTGCGGTTATCCACTTGGTATACAGGTTAACACTGTGTGGCGCAAGGTTCAGGTTATCGTCAGTAGCGGCGGTTATGAACAGCGGCGGTGCGTCTGCTGGGATGGCTGATTGCAATGCGGATGGAAAATAAGGATAAATTGGTGCCACAAAATCGGGCCGGTTGGCTTTGGTATAATTAAAAGCTGATGCAGCAGTCAAAGTCCCCCCTGCCGAAAAGCCCATAATGCCAATTCGTGATGCCGATAAACCGTATTCGGCAGCATGTTCACGTACGTAAGTTATGGCCTGCCTGGCATCAGCAATACCTAAGGGTATTACTTTGGCTGCTTCCTGTTCAAAGTCTTTTTTGCCCATCCTGGTCATTAACTCCATAGCAGGATTGTCAGTAAGGCTACGGGTTAATCTGTATTTTAATACAAAGGCTGCAACACCATGCTGGTTAAGCCACTTGGCTACTTCATTTCCTTCGCTGTTTATGGATAGTATCTGGAAGCCACCACCCGGACAAATAATAACCGCTGTACCCGTGGCAATGGATGGATCGGGCAAAAATACTTCTATAGAAGGGTGCACTACATTATAAACTATCTTTAGGTTCAATTCTTTATTGTCACTTTCTGCCTCGGTCCAGTTCCAGTTTTCGGAACCCGGAGCTGCACCCTGGTATAATTGAATAACTTTTTGTTGTGCCCTTGTACCCAATACAAAAAGCATCAGTATTATAAATGTGAGTTTCAGCTTCATAAAGTAGATTATTTATGGACTAAATGTAATGCTTAATTATAATAAAATAAAAGCTTTGGCAAGCTAAAATCCAGCCATTACCTGTTTAATTCAGGCATGTAATATTTTAGTGATAAATATATATGATCTACTTTAATGAAAATGTTTTCGTTATGTTCATTAATACGTAAATTTAACTATGATACCGGGTAAAATAAACAGGATATTCTTTTTTGCCGCCCTTCCGGTATTGTTGCTGTCATGCTCCAAAAAAAAGCAGGTATTTGAGAGTCAGTGTAACGATGGCGTAACCTTTAAAAAAGTTGAATTTACCGAGCTGCTCAACCATCTTGAAAAATACGATAAACAGTTTATAGAGGTTAACGGAAGGTATGTGGAGGGTTTTGAGCAATCGGCATTATTTAATGACAGTCTTTTTGCTGATCATTCTCTAAAAAGATCTTTATGGGTTGATTTTAGCCAGGAATGCCCGCTTTACCTAAGTGGTACGAGAATTGGCTTATTTGAGTATAATAACGGAACATTTACCCAAATAAATAAAAGGCATATTACGATGAAAGGTAAAATTAGTGTGCATAATACTGGGTATTTAAAGAAGTATAAAGGGTCAATAGAGCGTGTTAGTTTTATTAAACTATGAGCAAACCAGAAACATATCGGCAATAAACAGTACGTTTTGAGATGAGTTAAAATGAAATGTATTGTTTGTTGCAGTCGGCAAACGTTTTAAGCATGTTAACCGTAATATGATCAGGCATATCTGTTTGATTTTCAGAAGATAGACTCAAAAAGCCTTCAATTTCCTGCAGCTTTTCTGCATTTACAGATGCAAAAGCCATTGACCAGTCCGGAAAGTTTCTTTTGGTTATAATCCCGGTTGATAGCTTTATAATGTTCTTATGTCTTTTATCCAGTTCAATAGCTTTATAGATCACATCGACATTGTTTTTTTCGCCCTCAAGAACCTGCATAAATGTTCCCTGGCAATACAGTAAGATGCCGGTAACATGGTGTTTTTTATTTTTATTGCGAGAAACTCTAAGCAAATCTGCCAGCTGCTCTTCACTCATCAGCGTTATAGCTGTGCTTACGTAAACAATATATTCCATTTAAAAGGGCTATCCTAAACAAAGTATATTTATACCACACAACGAACGGTCGTAAATATTGTTTTTTGTGGACAAAAATTGTACTTTTTATGCTGCCTTAATGTAAGGTGTTAAACATCAGGGTTGTAATGGTGTGTTTAGATATTTAGTATTAGGCCATCATAAGCCAGTTCAATATGGGGCGGCAGTTCTTTTGAAATATCCTGATGCTTGCCCAGGCGGTGGCTTATGTGTGTTAAGTAGGTTCTTTGGGCACCTATTTCATTGGCAAAGGCAATGGCTTCGTCAAGTGTAAAGTGTGATATATGGGTTTGTTTTTGAAGAGCATTGATCACCAGGATCTTTGTACCCTTTATCTTTTGTTTTTCGGCCTCAGATACTGTTTTGGCATCAGTGATGTAAGTAAAATCATTTACCCGGAAACCTAACACCGGTAATTTATAGTGCAGAACTTCGATTGGAGTAAAGTTTACACTCCCAATGGCGAAGGAGTCAAGACCAATTGGATGTACAACAACCTGCGGTATGCCGGGATAGCCTGTACCATCAAAAATATAGGGGAATTCGCGCACCAGCGCCTTTTGTACGCGTGCATCGGCATAAACATCAACGGGGCCTTTTTGCCAGTAATTAAAAGCCCTGATATCATCCATGCCTGCAATATGATCTTTATGTTCATGGGTAAATACGATGGCATCAAGCCGTTTTACCCCTGCCCGTAACATTTGGTACCTGAAATCGGGACCCGAATCAATAACTATTGTTTTATCTGGCGCTTCAATTAAAATAGAAGTACGCAACCGTTTATCATATGCATCGGCCGAGGTGCATACCTCGCAACCACAGGCTATTACAGGCACACCCTGCGAAGTTCCGGTTCCTAAAAATGTTATGGTCACAGTTGCAGTTTAGTTTGTTTAATTTCCTGCAAAAATGCAATTTGTTTGTCGTCAAGCAGTTTATAATCTACCTCAAGTTCACGTAAAAGCTCAACAATGGCCAGTATCTTGCTTTCCAGGTTCGAGAAACGGTTAACAATAACCATACGGCTGTTGAGTAATAAGCAGGAACCTGTTTTAAAATTACCTTTTTCATACCGCACCCTGTACCCGGCTGATTTTAGCAGCATCTCCAGTTTTTCGAGTGTATGATTGGTAGCGGGTAGCATTAATTTCAAAATTAACAAAAGATATATGTAATTGTACTTTGAATTTCAGGAATTTTGAAAAGCTTACATACTGTAAACCTTAAGCATCACTATAGGAAAGTGATAAAATGCTATTAATGTTAATTATGTACGGAACCTTGCCCCTGCACCACATGGTATCTGCCCGATCTGATGAGCTTTTGCTGTGCTGCCGAAAAAGATTCGCGGCCTCCAAAATCCTGTACCCAATAGTTTTTATACATGGCTACACCTACTTCCTTAAAATTAGGATTCATCAGGTTTTTACAATGACCGTCACTTTTAAACCATCCGTCCATAACTTCTTTTATGCTTTCCTGACCCGCGGCAATGTTTTCGCCAATGGCAAAACTTTTGAATCCTTTAAAGGCATAACCGGCATGCACTATACGATCTTCCATAGTGCGACCATCTTTACTGTCATGGTTAAAATAATTATTTTGAGCCATATCTTTGGCATGTCCAAGAGCCGCATCTCCCAGGTCTTCATTCCAGGTTAGTGGCGAAACAGGTGGCATATATACACCACCACAATTGCAGCCTTTTTGCCTGGTTAAATTTATACGGTATAAAAACTCATTTCTAAATTGCCTGTCACTATGGTCGGTAGCCCCAAAAGCAATTAAAATGGTAAACAGAAAGGTGGTTTTTGTTATCAGCTTGGTCATATCCTGTTTTATGACTGTTTTATTGAAAAAAAGTTTAAGCAGGTTGATGATAAGTTGATATAATAACAAAACAACGCCAAAACGGTTTTTTTTCTTATCCTCAATTACCATTTAGAGCTTTTACGATTGCGATAGTAAACTATTGCTGCTATGGCCATTAAGGCCAAACCAATAATGAGTACTATAACGAGGCTATGCGTTTGGCTGAGTTTGGCTTGTAACTCTTTTTCTTGCTGGAGGTATATGCTTTTTTTTTGACGATGGCAGAATCTTGTTTTTTGATCTTAACGGAATCCAGAGTATTGATCTTAGCCAGGCGATCTAACTCGGCCTGGCGTATGCTATCATCAATAGTCTCATGGCGTTTTATGGCAGTTGCAGCATTGGTAAATTCCTTCATCTGCCGGTACAAACCAGCATATCCTACCTGTACAGCCGATTCGCTTTTAGGATCCTTGTTTTTAACAGAAAGAGCCAAGGCTTCGTTCAAATCGCGCATGGCCAATTTGTAGTCTTCCATATCAGCCTTTATTGCCGAAAGCTCAATTAATGAAGTTATGATATTGGGTGCATCCTTCTTTCGGCGGGATATGGTGTTTGATTGCAGTATGAACCATTTAGCCTGGATGTATTTTCGTTGCAGACGATAAATTTTTGACAAGTTATTATAACTGGCGCGAAGGCCTAAGCTGTCATTAATGTTTGAGTAATTATGCAGCGCCAGCATGGTGTAGTTTAAAGCTTCCAATTGATTCAGGAATTTCATGCGCCTGCTGCTGATGCTATCGTTCTTTAATAAATACTGGTTGGCAATTTCAATATATATGGGGCCTTTTAACGAATCGCCGGTGATTTGCAATCTTTGTTTAAGACTATCAAGCCTATCAAGGTCACCCGCATGTGCTGATAATTGAAATCCGGCTAGGAGGATTAAAAAGCATGTAATAAGTTTCTTCATGTACGGGTTTATCAAATATAGGGCTAAATCCAATAAACTATAGTCAAATAGTGTGCCTGTTTATATGCTAATTATCAGGTATGTAGACGATAGCAATCTGTTTTGTTGCTTTTTGCGCTCTAACGGCACTTTATAAGCGAAATAGGAAGTCAAAAATTACTTAACATTTGGGAATGATTTTCCACAATGCCTAATTGGTATGGTAAATAGTACAATAATTATTGGATTACCTGCTCGTACCTGTCTATGAACCCCTGGAATACTTTTGACCTTTTAATAAGCTGGTTAAAAAGATAAATACCTAAAACAGCTGTGGAGATACCCGCCAGTACATCCAACACATAGTGATGACTTGCATATACTGCCGTAAACCAAATACCCAGCATAACGGTCACAAATATTACATTCACCAGTCCCAGTCTGTTTTTGATAGCATAGTATACCACAATAACGGGGTAGGAGGAGTGCAGTGATGGCATAGCCGCAAACACATTAGAGCCTTTGGTGTAAATGGATTTAAAAATACCGGCATGAAAGTAAGCATCAAACCGGGCCAGGCCAGCTGTGTTACCTGCAGTTAGCGGAGTAAAAGCAAAACCATGTTCCTGAATATACCAGGGTGGTGCGGCGGGGAAAGTGTAGTAAACTACAAAGCCAAGTAAATTCACCAACACAAACGTGAGCGAAAAATAAAGGAACTGTCGCCTGTTTTTAAAAAACATATAAGCAGCAAAACCCAAAGGAACGGGAATCCAACAAAGATAAAATATGCCTGTTATTACATCAATCCATGTTTTACTATGCAGTTTCCAGTATTCATTGGGCGTTACCAGGATGCCGTTGTCATGTATGCCAAAAAGATGTTTCTCTAAATTATACAGATCGCCTATGTGTACCTTATTAAAATTATAATTAGGAAAAGCCTTCATATAATCAAATATTGCCCAGTACACAATGAATATCGTGAATCCGAGTATGAATTTGCGCGTAATTACCGAAGCGTAAAAAAGGATATTAAATATACCCACCAGTACCAGCTGGCTGGAGTTATAACCTATTAAAAAGCGGGAAAGTAATAGGTAGGCAATAGAAAGGAGTGTAACAATTATTATGTTTTTAGAAGTAATTGTTACACTATTATTTGCATTATTCATGCTTATTTTTTTAAGAAACCTGAACGGAATATTTTATCCCAAAGTGGTGAGCTTACACCATAACCCCTTTCAGGATCCTGGTAATGATGCAGCATATGATGTTGTTTTATCTTTTTAAACAGGCCGCTTTTAAAGTTAAAATGATGCATGGCATAATGCGATATATCATAGAACAGGTAACCTAAAATAAAACCCGGGAAAAAACCGAAAATATAATTTGCAGGTAACAGCGCGTTGAATAAAAAGTAAAAACCTGTAGCTAAGGGAATACTTAATGATGGGGGTAATACCAAACGTTTAGCATCGCTTGGATAGTCATGATGAACACCATGCATAATAAAATGCAGGCGCTGCGCCCATTTCCAATTCTCATTAGGTTGAAGATGGAAAATGAAACGGTGCATGATATATTCAACAATTGTCCATATAAAAAGACCGCCCAGGAATAACCCGGCATATAGTAAAAAACCGATACTGGCTTCAAAAAAAGCTTTGTAAGTGCAAAATAAAATAACGGGTACAAATATATACAGGGGTACGGTGTAATGTACCTTTGATAAAACCTCTAAAAAGTCGCTTTTAAACATTCTCACAGACTCCTGTGAATTGGAAACATAATTCTTTTTCATAGCATATCAGGGTTTAAAATGTTTAACAATTTCTCTGCCTGTTATTTATCTGTTTTAATTTTTGAATAATAGTAACGGCTACTTAAAACCGAAACCGGGTTCAAGTTTAATAAAGATCTGGTAATGTGTAAACACCTTTATTAAATTGTTACGAAGATATGATATTTTGACCGAGTCTGAAGTTTTAAGTCCCAAGTTTTAAGTCAAATATCGTATATCCGAAATTCAAATTGAGCTATACCTCTTGACTTAAAGCTAATTTCTTAAGACTTATAACTTAATACTTTCGACTTATTACTTCTTTTCTGCTTCAATCAAGGCTCTTTTGGCCTCTCTGAGCCTGTTAAATGCAGTAATATTGGTCAATACAGCAAGTATCACAATGGGTATAGTAAATATGGATATGGTTTCAAAAACATGAAACTTAATACCCGGTACAAACAGTTTGTAGTTACCGCCAATGTACTGAGCTACTATACCGCTTAAAGCGGCGCATAAGCCTATGGTTACCACACGCTCGGGTCTTTGCATTAAACCGCCTTTAACCTCTACGCCTAAACCTTCGGCACGTGCCCTTACATAGCTCACCATCATGGAGCCTATTAAAGCAATGAACGCGGCTATGGAGCTTAAAAAATAATGATGGGCAACCAGGTAATAGCATATACCCAAAAACATGATCAGCTCGCTGTAGCGGTCAAGCACAGAATCGTAGAGGGCACCAAAGGTTGATTTCATATTACCCAGACGGGCAACCTGCCCATCGAGCATATCAAACAAACCGGCAAACAAAATTAAACCGCCGGCCCAGCCTACATAACTCAGATCGCCCCGGTTACCTTCTTCGGCGCCTAAAATAAATATAGCGGCTACACCTACGTTTAATACAAAACCAATTGAAGTAACCGCATTTGGGGTTAAACCAACTTTGATCAGAATTTTTACAAAGGGATCAATAACCTTGTAAATACCTAATTGAAGGTTTGTTCTTAATGATGTTTGCTGTTCCATGTTTTTGTAATTATTATGCTATACAAAATTAAAAATCAAATTTGACCCGTACGCGGATACCTGAACTTGGAACTTCCGGGTGATCTAAATAGTTAAATCGCCTTACGTAATCAATCCGTATAAATTTAAATATATTTTCGATACCAACACTACCCTCAACATAAGGAGTACGATCCATTATATAAGTAAGAGGTACCCCATTGCCATCAACAGGGAGTTGATATAATGACGGATGTAACGCAGGATTGTTTTTATCACTTAAACCACCATAAAGTACTTTTGCCGAAAAAACCTCACGCCATTTTAATTTTTTTAACAATGGTACTTTGTTAAAAAAGAAACCGCCAAAGTGATGATCGATTCTGAAGCTTGCATATTTATCATTCACAAACTCCATAAAGTTCATCAGGTTATAGGAGTCAAGATCGTAAGCATAAGTTTGGTTGGCCCGGGGGATAGTTAACAGTGGGAACGGTACCTGACCGAAAATTTTTCCAGCCGAAATGTTAAGATCCGAATATCCCAACTGCGACAGATACAAACGTTTGTCAATACGGAAATCAAGTTTGCTATAATTGTAAGCGCCGCTAAAAATGTTTTTAATACCTCCGGTGTAGTCAAGTTCAAGCGTTGGATATTTATTAGGAATAGGGATCCTGTAAATTTTACCCTGGTAAAACTCTTCGTGCGGCGACCAGCGTACGCTGGCAGTAAGTTCAGTAGTGGTTAGGGAATGTACTGAATTTGGCTGGCCATCTACAATATTGTTGAAATAAAGGGATCCGGCAGGCTGTTGTTTCCAGTTCTTAAAACCGGCAGCAAAAGTTAAATGATTTTCAAGCTCATAAACATAGTCAAACCGGTAAAAATCATTGTACAGGTATTTATCATTTACACCGCGTTTAAATGACAGCAGGAAGTTGTCTTCCTGAACAAACTGCAGGTTTGCACCCGGTATTTTGGTATCACGCTGATAACTTACCCTGATATAATTTTGTGGAAATTTATAGATCGATTTTTTGTTAAGTGAGTACGTTGCACTTAAAAAGTATTTCCATTTTTCGTCCTTAAAACCATATGCCGCATAGGTTTCAAAGTAATAACGCTTGCTCAATTCGGGCGTGGTACGGCCACCAAGCCTCAGTCTTAAACCTTCAACCGGGTTAAAGCTATAAAATGTATTGGCCGGACCTATTTCAAACTTTCCGAAACCTTTGTAACCTGCAAGCAGTAGCGTAGCAATATCAACTGTACGTTTATATGATGGCATATTACGTAAGCTGTCAACATTTTTGTAAACCTTGGCTTCGGCTTTGGTTAAAGTATCCAGGCGATTTTGAGCCCAGAAATCAGGCGCCCGGGTTTTGGCCTCATCAGTTGATTCTTCCGATTGTTTATTGTTGTAAGTTGTATCCGGCCGGGCCTGGTTTACTAAATAGTTTTTATAAGTTATGGTACGCGTACCCAGCAAACCGCTCTTTCCTTCCTTTTTGGTAGCTCCAAACTCGGCAATGGTATTACTGCGGCTCAGGTGGTAGCGCCCGTCAGGGTTTTGCTCAAAATCAAGATCAACCTCCATAGAGCGTATAAAGTTGATATTGATATGTTTATTAATGTTTAATACCGCTTTTTGAACGGCATAATTGCCGTCGAGCGTAATATATATCTTACCTTCAAAAAGTACGTCGTTACTGTTGCGCGGGGTAAAGCTCAGTTCAACCAGTTTTTGATTCTTGGCATCGGTAATGGTATCTGTTATAAAAAACTTATAATAATTAGGCGAATTATTTGATATCGGACTTAAAAACTGACTGGTAATCAGGAATACGTCGTTCCCATAAATATCCACGTTGTTGTACAGGTGCTTGAAGTATTGTTTAACACCTTCATTATCAACCGCGGGTCCAAAGTTTACGCCACGCTGGCCCAATATAATTTCGCGTTTCTTTTCCGGGTTTTTACGGTAATAATTTTGTGATAGCTTTTCGTCAAGGTAAACCGGTAATATTGATTTCCCCGGCATAATTGTACTGTCGCGGTTATCAATGATGAATTTATACTTTTTAAAGAATTTCCTGTCTGAGAAAGCAGCCGATACGTTGATGAACCCAAACATCATTTTATCATATTCACGGTATTCAACATAGTCATAAGCTTCAGGGCGGTTTTTGGGCTTATTTTCAATAACCTGGCGTATCAGCTCAACAGCGGGATTGTCCTTATTACGATATTTTGGTTTTTTCCCTGACTTTATCACTACCTCATTTAATTGCTTGGCTGAGGGGAAAAGCTTTACATTAATAACCTGTTCTTTACCAGGTTCAACAGCTAAAAAAGCGTCTTTATAACCTAAAAAAGAAATTTTTATTTGTTTAAGTGTAGCGTTAGTGGTCGAAAGTCGGTATTTACCATTATCATCAGTAGCAACACCGATAGAAGTACCCGGAAATGATACCACAACATAAGGAAGGGTTTGTTTGTTACCTGCATCAGTAACTGTACCGGTAATTACAGTGGTTTGGGCAAATAATGAAGAAGCAGAGAAAAAGAATATTAAAAAAAATAGACTTTTATAAAAATTTTTAAAATCCATGTACTTTATGCAATTATGCAAATACAAACCGTTTATTGACTGAAACATTTATAACCTGTTGCCATAGTTTTTGCTATCAGTTTTTTCAAATACAGATAATTTAATTACTAATTCAAAGTAACGAGGTCACTTTCGTATACCCGTTTGGCACTCTATTATCACCTCTTCATTGCTTAAACAACCTAATAAAAGCCTGTTCTTACCCTGGCGTAGCTGTTCCATTAGCTTGTAGCTGCGCTTCAAAGGTAGAAAAATTTATTACAGACTAATGTGGTCAAAAAGTCAAATATTCTTCATAATAAATTCACAAACACCGTTATCCGTAAATATTACCGTTAAATTATATTACCCAGCAAACGGCACTATTCAATAAATAGTATGCGCCTTTTGTTTGATGATTTGTAGGGATAATTACGTAATATATTGATTTTTAGATATAATTGAAATATAGAGAATTATTTAAACACTAATAAAACTAATGTTTAAACATATAATAACAAATATATTACACAGCAGGGTGGAAGTATAATCTTGTGCAATAAAGTTAACATGATATGGAATTAAAAGAAAACTATTAACAATAATTAACAAAATCAACCAGTCATATCAAGGTTTAACCTCATTAATGACTGGTTGTAATTAAATTAATTTGCTTTATGCTTCGGCAAATGCCTCTTCGTAATAATCTAAACCGAGGTGGGTTATCAGATCTTCGCCCATTAGGTAACGCAGGGTGTTTTCTAATTTAATCAGTTGTTTAAATATATCGTTCTCTGGGTGCAAGCCTGCCGCGGTTTGAGGCGATTTTAAATAGAATGACAGCCATTCCTGTATACCGCTCATGCCGGCCCGTTTTGCCAGATCGCAAAATATAGCCAAGTCAAGGGCGATAGGGGCAGCCAGGATCGAATCGCGGCAAAGGAAGTTGATCTTGATCTGCATTTTATAGCCCAGCCAGCCAAAAATATCAATGTTGTCCCAACTTTCTTTATTATCGCCATGAGGAGGGTAGTAGTTGATACGGATCTTGTGGTAAATATTACCGTAAAGCTCCGGGTTATCTTCTGGTTTAAAAATATCTTCCAGCACGCCTAATTTTGATACTTCCTTGGTTTTAAAGTTATCCGGATCGTCCAAAACTAAGCCATCACGGTTACCTAATATATTGGTCGAGAACCAACCGTGTACACCTAATGAGCGTGCTGCCAGGCCTGGGGCCAGAATGGTTTTCATTAAGGTTTGACCAGTTTTAAAATCCTTACCGGCAATAGGGGTTTGGGTTTCTTTTGAAAGCTCGATCAGGGCTGGGATATCAACCGTTAGGTTAGGGGCTCCATTTGCAAACGGTACACCCAGTTTTAAGGCCGCGTAAGCATAGATCATGCTTGGCGCAATTAGTTTATCATCATCAATTAAAGCTTGCTCAAAAGCCGCCAAAGTTTGGTGAATGGCTGATGCTTCGTAGTATATTTCGGTTGATCCGCACCATACCAGAACCACCCGGTCTAAACCATTTTTTTCTTTGAAGTTTGTAATATCCTCCATTACCTGCTGTGCCAGCTCGTAACGTGTGCCTTGCTTTACATAAGTACCGGTAAGGTTTTTTGCATAGTTTTTGTCAAAGGCTGCTTTCATTGGCTTAATAGCCTCTAGTTCAGCTTTTACGGAATTTAATAAGGCTGGTTCAAGCACCTGTGCATTAGCTGCGGATTCGTAAACGTTATCTTCATAAACGTCCCATCCGCCAAAAACGATGTCATTTAAATCGGCCAGGGGAACAAAATCCTTGATCTTGGGATGGCGGTTCTCTGTTCTTTTACCTAAACGGATATGACCCATTTGTGTCAGTGAACCTATAGGTTGCGAGATGCCTTTTTTTACAGCTTCAACGCCGGCAATCAGGGTGGTTGCTACCGCCCCTAAACCGGGGATAAGGATACCCAGCTTTCCTTCAGCAGGTGAAATTTTAATTTTCATTGTATTTGTTTATTGATTTAATTTATGGAGGATATATACTATAGTTAATTGTTTTTTAATGCTGTTTTTCGTTTGCTTAAACGTTTAAGTAAACGAATTTAGTCGATTTATTTATCAGAAATCCCCATTTTTAATATAACTTAAACGTTTAAGTTGGTGATAAAAGCGGGCGAAATCTCAATTTTCATTCCTTAATTTATTGTTTAATTATTGTTGCGGTTAAAGCCATTTATTGGCCTTATACCAGGTTAGTGTTTCGGCCAAACCTTGCTGCAGGTTATATGCCGGATAAAAGCCCAACTTGGCTTTTGCTTTTTCATTGTCACATGACCAGTTAACGGCCATCAGCTCATCAATCTTTTCCAGATTTACTACCGCTGGTTTGTTGCTCAAATAACTTACTTTTTCTGATACAACGGCAATTATTTTTACAAAATTTACAGGCAAATGAAACTTTATAGGTTTCAGCTTCAACACTTCTTTGGTAATATCGCCCAGTTCATACTTGCCATAAAAGTTACCATCACTCAGGTTAAAGGTTTCCTGGTTACCGCCATATAGTGCTTTTACAGCAGCTTTTGCCACATCCTTTACATATATAAAGCTCAATTTTTGCGGAGCTTTACCTATATAAGGTTCAATACCTTTTACCAATTGCTTGAAAAATATAAATATCCCCGTATCCCTTGGCCCATAAACGGCTGTTGGGCGCAAAATAGTATAGTTTAGGTTTTTAACTGTCCTTAACTGTTCCTCGGCCAGTAATTTGCTACGGCCGTAAGCGGTTACCGGGTTAGGAGGGGTAGTTTCATCAATGATGCCATCCAAAGTTTTAAGCGGACCTACAGCTGCCAGACTGCCTATTAATACCAGCTTTTTTAAGTTGCCGCCTGCTTCAACAGCAGCCGATGCCAGGTTATAAGTGTAGGTGGCATTGATATCATTATACTCCTCCTGTGAGCGGGCCGAGGTAACGCCTGCCGCGTGAATAAGATAATGGGCATTAAGCCCGGTGAGTTGTTGCTTTAAAGTAGCAGGATTTTTATAATCCAGATCAATATAACTGACATCCAGGTGCTTTAAATGATCTATTTTACTGCTTTTGCGTACAGCGGCGTAAACTTCCAGATCATTTTGCAAGGCTTCTTCAATTAAATGGTAACCTACAAAACCGCTTGCGCCGGTTATCAGAAGCCGCTCCTTCATATGGCTTTTTCGTAGAGCCTGTATTTTTTGTAAGGATCGCCGTTAATCGCCTCGATGGCCCGGTTTACCATATCGTTATGCTCCAGGGTCCAGCCGGCTTCGGCCTGTTTCATGCCTTTTCTTTTGTACTCTTGAATAATAGTACCATATAAGCAGGCTTCAATACCCATTTTGCGATAGCCATCAATAACACCAAGCGCATAGATACGCAGGCTTTGTATTTTCTTTCGGCCAAACAGTATTTTGAAAATACCAGTTGGTAATAGGCGGCCACGTTTAATTTTTTGGAATATCTCGTTATAATTTGGCAACGCTAAACCAAATGCCACTATTTTACCTTCCTGTTCAGCAACGAGTACAAAATCAGGATCAAGGATGAGCTTAAGGTCCTTAGCCAGGTAATCATATTCGTCATTGGTTAAAGGAACAAATCCTTCATTATGATCCCAGGCCGAGTTATAAACTTCACGCAGCTTTACAGCTTCCTCCTTAAAATTTTTCATGTTTATTTTACGGATCACGATATTATTGCGTTTTAAACGCTCCTGCAGGGCAGTTAATAAGCGTACTGATTTATCATCATAACTTTTATCGTCCCAATGCCAGGCAATAAGATCGGCATTTTTAATAAAACCAAGCTGATCTATCAAATCGGCATAGTAGGGTGCATTATAAGTTTGCATTAAAAACGGCGGACTGTCAAAACCTTCGATCAATAAACCGCAAGGCTCATTGGTCGAAAAATTAACAGGGCCTATAAATTTACCGGTAACGCCCTTTTCTTTAAGCCATGCAGCGGCTGTGCTAAAAAGCGTTGCAGAAACCTCAGCACTATTAATACAATCAAAAAAGCCAAAAAAGCCATCATTAGCCTTATTGTATTCGTTGTGTGTGTTATTAAGTATAGCAGCTATACGCCCCACAATTTGATCACCATCATAAGCCAAAAATGTTTGTACGGTGTTATGCTTATGAAAAGGATGTATGGTTAACAGATCTCTTTGAGCAATAAACAATTCCGGAACATAGTTGGGATCGTTTTTATACAAATCATGCGGAAAATCAATAAATGAAGCTAATTCCTTCTTTGAACTAACTGTTACAATTTTTATCATGAGTGGTGCTGTTTAAGCCGAAAGCGGAAAGCTTAAAGCAGAAAGCCAAAAATCTGGCTGCTTTTTAAACCTTCCGCTTTTGGCTTTTTGCTTTAAGCTTATTTATATGTTTTCTTTAACAGAGGAGGTTACGCCTACCTCTTTAAATGCTTTAGCCAATTTTTCAACAGCTTCGTCAATTTGGTCAAAAGTGTGTGTGGCCATTAATGAGAAACGCAGTAATGATGAATCTGAAGGTACGGCTGGCGATACAACAGGGTTAACAAATACGCCCGCTGCTTGCAGATGTTTGGTAACCAGGAAGGTTTTTTCATTATCGCGTACATAGATAGGCAATATCGGGCTTTCTGTAGGACCTAAGTCAAAGCCTTCATCTAACAACAGCTTTTGAGCATAGTTGGTATTATCCCAAAGCTTTTGAATTCTTTCGGGTTCTGACTCAATAATATCCAAAGCTGCAATTACGCTGGCAACTGAACCTGGAGGCATACTTGCGCTGAACATTAATGAACGTGCACGGTGCTTGATATAATCAATGGTATCCTTATCGCTGGCAATAAAGCCGCCTAATGATGCCAGTGATTTACTGAATGTGCCCATGATCAAATCAACATCATTGGTAAGGTTAAAGTGCGAGGCTGTACCTGCACCATTATGCCCAATAACACCAAGACTGTGCGCATCATCGATCATGATATTGGCACCATACTGGTCGGCAAGTTTTACTATTTGTGGTAGTTTAACAATGTCGCCTTCCATGCTGAATATACCATCAACGGCAATAACTTTCACAGCTTCTTCTGGCAAAATGCTCAGTTTGCGCTGCAAATCATGCATATCATTGTGGGCATATTTAATAACTTTCGAAAAAGAAAGCCTGCTGCCATCAATAATACAGGCATGATCATATTCATCTAATATAATATAATCATTACGACCTGTTATGCAAGAAAGTACGCCCAGGTTAACCTGGTATCCGGTGCTGAACAGAACGGTGGCTTCTTTGCCAACGTAGTTGGCAAGCCTGTTCTCTAACTCAATATGAATATCAAGTGTACCATTCAAAAAACGAGAGCCGGCACAGCCTGTACCGTATTTGTCAATAGCCTTCTTCGAAGCTTCTTTAATCTTAGGGTGATTAGTTAGGCCTAAATATGAATTAGAACCAAACATTAACACTCTTTTGTTATCTATTAGTACTTCAGTGTCCTGAGCAGACTCAATAGGCCTGAAATAAGGATACAATCCCTTCTCCCGGAGCATATTTGCAACCTGGAACTCGGCGATCTTCCCATGTAGTTTTTTAACCATGTATTAACCCTGCTTAAATTTTGTGTAAAAATACCATGAATAAGCATATAACCTATATGGTATGTGTAATTTTTTTTTAAAAAGCTTATTACTAACCTAAATTAGTAGGAAACAAACTATATTCTCACTCGGCAAATTAATTAATTTTTTTGTTTATTTCGCACCACATTTTTTCATTTTTTTGTAAAAAGCGTAAAAAAGTAGGTTTTAGGCCTCTTTTTATAAATTTTACGTAAAATTTTTGTTGTTGAGTTTTATTTAGTAATATTAATCACATATTCGCCCTTCCCCTACCTAATTCGGCGACAACTATGAGATTATTTTTTTGTATTTTTTGCCTACGAACCAAGTCATCTACACGTGCCCTATGAAAAAAAACAAATATTTAGCTCTCTTTACTTTAGTTAACTTAACATTAATTTTACATTCACCGGTTTTTGCGCAAACTAATGTAACTGATACAATAAATGGGCCAACTTCGCTCAGGCGGTGTATTGAGTTTGCCCTGCGTAATCAGCCGGTAGTGCGGCAGGCTGGTATTGACGAGCAGATTAATGAAAAGGATATCAGAATAGGTTTATCTGCCTGGCTACCACAACTTACCGGATCAGGATTGTACAATTATTATTTTAAAGGTACACCTCAGGCTGGCGCGGGAGGCGCTAATATTCCGGGTGGTACCGGGGTGCGCAATCTGTCGACACTGGGTTTGCAGGCTAGCCAGGTAATATATAATAATGATGTATTGCTGGCTGCTAAAACGGCCAAATACTCTCGCCAGTATTATAAACAGAATGTTACCAGCAGCCAGATCAATGTAGTATCAGATGTAAGTAAAGCCTTTTTTGATGTATTACTATCGCAAAAGCAGCTTAACATTACCAACGCGGATATTATCAGGCTGCAAAGAAGCTTAAAAGATGCTTTTAACCGGTACCAGGCTGGTGTGTCTGATAAAACAGATTACAAACAGGCTACCATCTCTTTAAATAATTCACTGGCTACCCGCAAGCAAACCGAGGAGGCCATCAAAAGTAAAACAGCTTACCTAAAACAGATCATGGGGGTTGATCCATTAAAACCGCTGGCATTGTCATATGATTCATCACGATATGAGCAGGCGGCTGTTATTGATACCAACCAAACGCTTGATGTAAATAACCGTATTGAATATCGTTTGCTGCAAACTACCAAAACGCTGCAAAACATCAATGTTAATTATTATAGATATGGCTTTTTACCGTCGTTAACAGCAGTGGGTAATTATACAGCGGCTTACTTAAGCCATGGTTTTTCAAACCTGTATAATGATGCTTTTCCTACCGGATACGCGGGCCTGTCCTTAAGTTTACCTATTTTTCAGGGTGGCAAACGCCTGCAAAACCTGAGTAAGGCCAAATTACAGGTTGAACGTGCCGATCTGGATATTGTAAATTCACAGAACACCATTAATACCGAGTATGTGCAGGCGCTGGCGGGATACAAAAGCAATTATGCCAGTTACCAGCTCATCAGGCAAAATGTTGACCTGGCTAAGGATGTATATAAAATAGTAAGTCTGCAATACCGTGAAGGGGTTAAAACCTATCTTGATGTTATTGTGGCCCAGTCAGATTTGCGCACAGCCGAACTAAACTATTATAATGCGCTGTTCCAACTGTTGTCAAGTAAAATTGATCTGCAAAAAGCATTAGGAACCCTTACTGTTGAATAATAATACATAAAGATACGATCACCATTAGGTGCTTTACATACCATACTAAAGAACAAATCACTACAATGAAACCATCATGGGCTACAGCTCAAAACAGAAATAAAACAATGCCCATGATAGCTTCATTACCATTAAAAAGCAAATCACTACAATGAAAAACAGATATATATACTGGCTGGCCCCCGTGGCATTATTAACATGGGCATCATGTAAACCCAAAGCAAATCCAGGCGCTGCTTTACCGCCAACTCCTGTAAGCCTTGCAGAGGCCAAAAAGGCTGATGCCGTTTATTACGACCAATACCAGGGAACGGTTGTTTCTGTAAACACTGTTGAATTGCGAAGCCAGGTTCCGGGTTTTGTAACTGCTATTCTATTTAAGGATGGCGATCTGGTGCAGAAAGGTAAAGTGTTGTATGAAATTGATAAACGTAAATATCTTGCCGCGTACCAACAGGCCCAGGCTAATGTTTTAAGCGCTCAGGCTAATTTGGTTAAAGGGCAAAAAGATATTGACAGGTATAATATGCTGTTGAAAAATGACGCTATCGCGCGCCAAACGGTTGATCAGGCCACAGCGGCTTATGAAACCAATAAAGGCGATCTGGCTGTTGCTAAAGCTGCTTTGGCATCGGCCCGTACCGATCTGTCATTCGCTACCATTACCGCACCATATACAGGGCGCATAGGTATATCGCAGGTAAGGCTGGGTACACAGGTTTCGGCAGGTACTACACTGATGAACACCATATCGGCTGAGCATCCGATAGCTGTTGATGTGGTTGTTAACGAGCAGGATATTCCACGGTTTTATAAACTGCAGAAGTCAAGCACCGATACCACCTTTAAACTGCAGTTATCTGACGGTGTTACCACCTATAGTAAACCAGGTAAAGTTTTAGCGATTGACAGGGGCGTAAACAGCCAAACCGGTACTATCAAGGTAAGGGTACAGTTCGCGAATGAGGATGATGTTTTAAAGGATGGCATGAGCTGTGTATTAAAAGTATTGAATGATCAGTCGGGCAACCGTGTTCAAATTCCGTATAAATCAATATCTGAGCAAATGGGTGAGTTTTTTGTGTTTGTAAGTAAAGACACTACCATTACTGATACCACCACTAAAGCAACCAGCAACGTGCTTATAGCCAAGCAACACAAGGTTGCCCTGGGGCCGCGTGTAGGAACCAACGTAGTGATCATGAGTGGTATTGAACCTGGCGATAAGGTGATTACAGATGGTTTTCAGCGTTTGCGCGATGGTGGTAAAATCACTTTAGCAGATCCGTCGGCACCACAGGCAGCGCCAGGACAAGCAGCCCCGCCAGCTGGCGGGCAGGCAAAAAAAGAAGGAAAGTAACCGGGGTTTTTATAAAAAATAACAAGAATGATAGCAGATACCTTTATACGAAGACCAGTTACAGCTATAGTTATCTCATTAGTGATAGTTATTGTTGGTATTCTGGCAATAAGCACGCTGGCTATTGGTCAGTATCCTGAAATTACACCACCAACCGTAAATATAACCGGTACCTATACAGGTGCCGACGCGCAAACGGTTGAACAAACCGTGGCCACCCCGGTAGAAGTACAGGTGAATGGAACACCCGGGATGACCTACCTGCAAAGTAACAGTACCAGTAACGGCGCCATGAGCATGACCGTTAACTTTGACATTGGCACCGATATTAATATTGCCGCGCTCGACGTGCAGAACCGTGTAGGTATTGCTACGCCAACATTGCCGCAGGAAGTTCAGCGACTTGGCTTAACTGTGCGTAAACGTAACCCAAGTATTTTAATGCTGGTGGCCATATTTGCACCAAAAGGCTCGCACAACGTAACCTTTTTAGATAACTATACCAATATTTTTGTACGAGACGCGCTTTTACGTGCCAAAGGCGTGGGAGACGTATTTACCCGTGCTGATGATTTTAGTATGCGTATATGGCTCAAGCCGGATAAGCTGGCTGCATTGGGTATGACAGCCGCTGATGTAACCAATGCCCTTGCCGAGCAAAATGCCCAGGTGGCTGCAGGTTCGGTTGGTTCAACACCACAGGAAAACGGTCAGCCGTTTGAATATACGGTGCTGGTACAGGGACGTTTATCCAAACCATCAGAATTTGAGAACATCATTGTTAGAACACAGCCAGGCACCGGCGCTATAGTACATTTAAAAGATGTGGCCCGTGTTGAACTGGGCAAGTTTAACTATGCCGGTAACTCCTTTGTTGATGGCAAACGTGCTTCTTATTTGCTGGTTTACCAGGCACCAAACAGTAACGCGCTTGAAACAGCCGATAACGTGTACGCTATTATGGAGGGGCTCAAGAAGTCGTTCCCGGCTGACGTGGATTATGTAGTACCATTTGAATCAATAACTGTTGTAAAGGTATCTGTAGAGGAGGTTATTGAAACGCTGGTAATTGCACTGGTGCTGGTTATTGTAGTGGTATTCCTGTTTTTACAAAGCTGGCGCACTACGCTTATCCCGGTGCTGGCTATCCCGGTATCTATTATTGGTACCTTCATATTCTTTATACCATTACACTTTACCATTAATACGCTTACGTTGTTTGGTTTTGTACTGGCTATTGGTATTGTGGTAGATGATGCCATTGTGGTGGTTGAAGCCGTACAGCATTATATGGACGAGGAAGGTATGTCCCCTAAGGATGCTACCATCCATGCCATGCAGGATATATCGGCACCGGTAATAGCCATAGCCTTGATATTGGCCGCGGTGTTTGTGCCGGTGGGTTTTATACCGGGTATTGTGGGGCGCCTTTACCAGCAGTTTGCCATCACCATAGCCATATCTGTATTGATATCGGCATTTGTAGCACTATCCTTAACTCCCGCGCTTTGTACCTTAATACTGCGCCCGCGTAAATTGGATAAAGAATCAAAAGGACTTGATAAATTCTTCTTCAAGTTTAACGCCTGGTTTGATCGCCTTACCGGCAGATACCGGAACGGGGTTGATAAAAGTATCAAGAATTCCAAGTTCATCATTATTATACTGGTGTGTATCATTATAGGTACCATCCTGTTATTCAGAGGGAAACCGAGTGGGTTTATCCCGACAGAGGATGACGGACGTATTTATATCACTTATGATTTACCGGAGGCATCATCAACACAGCGTACCGTTGCGGTATTGCATGAAATGATGAAAACGCTTGATAGCGTTCCCGAAATTGGGCATTACGCGGCATTGGGCGGATTGAATGCGGTTACCTTTGCAACCAAATCAAACAGCGCCACCATATTTGTTCAGCTTAAACCCTGGGATCAGCGTAAAGGGAAACAACATACTATATTCCCGTTGGTAGCTATGTTACAAAAACGCCTGTCGCGGTTTAAAGAGGCCAGCGTAGTTGTAATTCCACCGCCGGCTATACCTGGTTTAGGTAATACGGCAGGTTTCTCCTTTATATTGGAAGAAAAACAAGCCGGTGGCGATATCAAATATTTTGAATCGGTAATGCGTAATTTTATAGCCGAGGTAGGTAAACGACCGGAGATATCCAAAGCATTCTCCTTTTTTACAGCACGTACACCGGCTTATCAATTAACCATCGACAGGGAGAAAACAAAAAGGCTGGGTGTTGCCCTGTCAGACGTGAACGCTGCCCTGCAAACCTATATGGGTAGCTCATACATTAACGACTTAACGCTTTACGGCCGAACGTTCCGTGTACTGGCCCAGGCCGATACAAACTATCGTACCAATATCCAGAACATCGGGCAATACTTTGTACGTAACCAAGCAGGTACCATGGTGCCATTAAGTACCTTAACTACCTATAAAGTAATTGAAAACGCGCCGTTAATATCACACTATAACTTGTTCCGGTCTGCCGAGATTGATGGTAACTCTGCACCGGGCTATAGTAGCGGTGATGCGCTAAAAGCACTGGAGGAAGTTGCTGCCAAGACCTTACCACAAGGATACGGCTATGAGTTTTCGGGCTTGAGCCGTGAAGAAAAGCTATCTGGTTCAACAACCATTTATATCTTCATGTTATCCATCGGGTTTGTGTTCCTGTTCCTTGCCGCATTGTACGAAAGCTGGTCAGTACCGTTTTCGGTATTACTGGCTGTACCGCTTGGAGCTTTTGGAGCTATCCTGTTCTTAACATTTAATAAAAGTCTGGATAACAACGTATACGCGCAAATAGGTTTAATAACCCTGATTGGTTTGGCAGCAAAGAATGCCATCCTGATTGTAGAGTTTGCCAAAGAACGTGTTGACCGTGGTATGCCACTTGAAAAAGCAACGCTGGATGCGGTAAGATTGAGGCTAAGACCAATCATCATGACTTCACTGGCATTTATATTAGGTGTAACGCCGTTAGTATTTGCAACAGGAGCTGGTGCCGTGGCAAGGCAAACTATTGGCTGGACAGTGTTTGGAGGTATGCTTGCAGCTACTTCATTAGCTATATTTATAGTGCCGGTGTTATTCTTTATCATTACCCGTTTTGCTTATGGTAAAGAGAAACTGGCCGAAATGGAAAAGAATTACAAACCAGATGCGGAGCACGATCCCCAGGTTTAATGTATCCCCATTTAAGTAACCAAAAAGAGAGGCGTTAGCCTCTCTTTTTGGTTTATAACGGTTTTATGCTGGTCTTTAAACCTGTTAACAAGTGAATTTTAAGTAAAACAGAACAGAAATTCACCATTTACCTACACTATATAAATGTGTTCTTTACCAGTTTTTGATGCTAATTTTAATCTGTAATTAAAGTCTGTAACTACAAGTTGTAATTGAGCGTTTTTAATAAGAAGGTATTGATAATCAATAGCTAAGGATGGATGGTGGTTGATAAATAGGGGATAGATACCAGGAAGGTAACCGTCATGCCAATATCATAAGCCGTGCTAATTGCTATAATGGCAAAGTATTTGTTAAGATGGTGTTAATACAATAAAAATTGTAGAGTTAGTACTAAAAAACACAATTATGAAAACAATGACAAAAATTATAGCCGGAGCATTTACTGCTTTAGCTATATTCATCGGAACAAATGTAAAAGCCCAAACAGTGCCCAAAGACGCGCTACGCTTAGGTGTAGGTGTTGAAGGTTTGTTGCCAACAGGTAATTTACATGATATCTCTAATGTTGGTATAGGTGGTACAGCACGTTTACAATATGGTATTGCCAGTAACTTAGCATTAACGCTAACCTCTGGTTACTATAACTTTTTTGGTAAAAAGGTTGGAGACGGTACAGATACAAAATATCCATCTTTTGGAATGGTTCCGGTTAAAGCAGGTATAAAAGCCTTCTTCACTAACAATTTATATTTTGGTGCAGAAGTGGGTGCCGGTTTTGAAACCAAAGATTTTTATGCACGGGCTGATGGAAGCAAAAGAACCAAACTTATTCTTGCTCCTGGTTTAGGTTATGCATCTAAATCATGGGATGTAGGTGTACGTTACGAAAACTACTCTGGCCAAAACAATAACTACGGCACACTTGGTTTACGTATAGCTTACGGATTTGGTTTGTAATTTTACATAAACCCAATAACAAAGAACGCCCCTCATCAACATGACG
The DNA here is from genome assembly GCA_030445275.1 of Mucilaginibacter sp. GTDB lineage: Bacteria > Bacteroidota > Bacteroidia > Sphingobacteriales > Sphingobacteriaceae > Mucilaginibacter. The sequence goes on along the minus strand of JAUCSE010000042.1, from coordinate 14,664 downwards.
AGGGGCGTTCTTTATTTATAAAATTGTCATTCTGAACGTAGTGAAGAATCTATTGACCGGCAAGCATAGCTAAATATGTCAAGTTCATCAATAGATCCTTCACTACGTTCAGGATGACAAAGTTTTACTATATCTACTTCAATTTCCCCAACGCTTCTTTAATCCTTCTCACAGCCTCTATCAGCTTGTCCTCGGCAGCAGCGTAGGAGATACGGATAGAAGTGGCATCACCAAAAGAATCGCCGCCTACGGTGGCTACGTGGGCTTCTTCCAACAGGTAAATGCTCAGTTCATCGGCATCTTTAATGGTTTTGCCATTGTAGCTTTTACCGAAGAATGAGGTTACGTTAGGGAAAAAGTAAAATGCGCCATCGGGTAGGTTAACATTTAAGCCTTCAATCTCACTTAACAGTTTGTAAACAATATCACGGCGTTTTTTAAATGCGGCGCGCATTTCCAGTACGGTTTCCAAACCGCCTTCGTATGCGGCAACGCCTGCGCGTTGAGTGATAGAACAGGTACCAGAAGTGATCTGTCCCTGCATTTTATCGCAAGCGGCAGCAATTTCTTTATTTGATGCGGTATAACCAATTCTCCAGCCGGTCATGGCAAACGCTTTCGACCAACCATTAATGATCACCACGCGATCTTTGATATAATCAAACTGGGCTATCGACTCATGTTTGTCGATAAAGTTGATATGCTCGTATATCTCGTCGCTCAGGATATATACGTCAGGATGTTTTGCAAATACTTTGGCTAAACCTTCCAGCTCATCCTTGCTGTAAACGCTACCAGTAGGATTACATGGCGAGGAGAACATGAACAATTTTGTTTTCGGCGTAATAGCAGCCTCTAATTGCTCAGGGGTAATTTTAAAGTTTTGCTCAACAGTGGTGTTAATAAAAACGCTTTTACCTTCGGCTAATTTCACTACTTCTGAGTACGATACCCAGTAAGGGGTAGGGATAATTACCTCTTCACCAGGGTTAACCAGGCACAATACGGCGTTGGCAATAGCCTGCTTGGCACCTGTTGATACCACGATCTGGCTAAAATCATAATCAAGATTGTTCTCGTTCTTTAACTTGGCAACCACCGCCTTACGTAGGTCGGGGTAACCGGCTACAGGGGTGTAGTAGGTTAAATTTTGGTCCATGGCCTGCTTGGCAGCCTCCTTAATATGCTTGGGAGTATGAAAGTCAGGTTCGCCAAAGCTCAGGCTGATCACGTCAACACCTTTCGCGGCAAGTTCACGGCCCATTTTGGCCATTTTAATCGTTGCAGATTCGGACAGATTATTAATCCGGGTACTTAATGCGCTCATATAAATTATGTTATCGCGGCAAATATATAAAATAACTTTACTGCCACTTACGCTTGTTATTTATAAATTTGCCAACGCAACTTATACAAGTTTGAAAGAACAAAAAAGGATCATATTAATTTCGCTCATAACAGGCATTTTCCTGATGCTGGCGAAGTTTGGAGCATATTTTTTAACGGCATCAAATTTTGTGCTGACCGATGCTTCCGAAAGCATTGTAAACGTAATTGCCAGTGCATTTGCCTTTTTCAGCATCTACCTGTCATCACAGCCCCGGGATGAAAACCATCCTTACGGGCATGGCAAGGTGGAGTTCTTCTCCGTTTTTATTGAAGGTTCGCTTATCGGGATAGCCGGGGTTATGATCATTATAAAATCTGTTTATAGTTTATTTTATCCTAATGCCATCCATGATCTGCTTGTAGGTGCTGCGATCATCGGTGCTACCGGACTTATTAACGGCATTTTGGGTTATTATATGATTCGGAAAGGCAAATCCCTGCGTTCCATAACGCTTGATGCTGATGGCCGCCATTTAATTGCCGATATGATAACCAGCGTAGGTTTAGTAGCAGGTTTAATACTCATCAGGTTTACTAATATATTATGGCTCGATAGCGCCTTATCTATCTTAGTGGCCTTGTATATATTGTACAGCAGCTATAAGCTGATACGCAAATCCGTCGCGGGCTTAATGGACGAGGCCGATTTTCAGGTGGTAACGGATATTATTAATGTATTGAGCGAAAAACGCCGTGATGCCTGGATTGATGTGCATAACCTGCGCGCCCAGAAATATGGTAATGAGTTGCATATTGATTGCCACATGACCCTGCCAAACTACTTTGACTTGAACACGGTTCATGCTGAGGTTTCCTTAGTTGATAAACTGATTAACAAGGAGGTGGGTATCAAAACAGAACTGTTTATTCACTCAGATCCATGTGTGCCCGATTGTTGCCACTATTGCAGTATGCCCAGATGCCCCATACGGTCTGAAGCACAAACTGAAACCATAGCCTGGACAATGGATAAGGTGGTACGCAATAAAAAACACTTTGAATAATGAAGGTATTTTCACATGCGCACAAGGAGCATAAAATCACTAATTCACTAACTCAATAATTAACTAATTACTGATGAAGGAGTATTTTAATGTACGAGTTTATGGCCTGCTTATTAACGAGCAAAACCAGGTGCTGATAAGCGATGAGCAGGAGTATGGTCAACGTTTTATAAAATTCCCCGGCGGCGGATTGGAAATAGGTGAGGGGCTGATAGACGGTCTGAAACGGGAGTTTGTAGAAGAGTGCGAAGCGGAAGTAGACATATTAAGCCATTTTTATACTACCGATTTTTTTGTACGGTCGGCTTTTAACAATTCGCAGATCATCAGTGTGTATTATAAAGTAAAGAATATAACCCCGCTGAATTTTCCTATAAAAACCGTGGCCTATGATTTTGGTGGCGAAGGCGATGTGTTGCAGGCTTTCCGTTGGGTTAATATAGCCGATCTGACAACCGATGATGTAACTTTCCCGACAGATAAACGTGTGGTTGAACTATTAAGAGCTGAATTATGAATCTTTCTGAACGTGATTTAAAAGTAATATGGCATCCCTATACCCAAATGAAGACAGCCTCGCCACCCATACCTATTGTAAAGGGTGAAGGAGCAGTCCTGTTTGATGAGCAGGGAAAAAAATATATCGATGCGGTATCGTCATGGTGGGTAAATATCCATGGGCATGCACACCCATACATCGCCAGAAAAGTTTCGGAACAGCTGCATAAACTGGAGCATGTGATATTTGCAGGTTTCACCCATGAGGGGGCCGTTGAACTGGCCGAAAGATTATTGGCTATTTTACCCGATAACCAACAAAAGGCTTTTTATTCTGATAATGGCTCAACCGCTATTGAGGTTGCCATTAAAATGTGCCTGCAATACTGGCTGAACAAAGGCGATCAGCGTACTAAAATTGTCGCTTTTAAAAATGCCTATCACGGTGATACCTTTGGGGCGATGGCCGTAAGCGGCCGCAGCGCTTTTACCAAAGCATTTGACAGCCTGTTATTCGAGGTGAAGTTTATTGATCTACCCACTGCACAAAACATAGAAAATCTCAAATCTCAAATCTCAAATCTCAAATCTGAACTGGCTTGTTTTATTTTTGAGCCACTGATACAGGGATCAGCTGGTATGATCATGTACGAGGCCGAATACCTGAACCAGTTAATGGCGCATTGTAAGCAGGAAAACGTGCTGATGATAGATGATGAGGTATTTACCGGCTTTGGCCGTACAGGTAAACGCTTTGCCTGCGATTATGTGCAGGTACAGCCAGATATCATGTGTTTTTCAAAGGGATTAACCGGTGGCACCATGGCCCTGGGTCTAACCACCTGTACCCAGCAGATCTATGATGCCTTTTTATCAGATGATAAGCTGAAAACGCTCTTTCACGGGCATTCCTTTACTGCCAATCCAATTGCTATTGCAGCTGCACTGGCCAGTCTGGATCTGTTCCTGGAGCCCGAAACAGCCGCAAATATCAAGCGTATTGAAACAGCGCACGGCCAATTTGCAGCCAAAGTAAAAGATCACCCCAAAATAAAAGCAATACGACAAACCGGAACCATTATAGCGATGGAATGGGAAACCGGCGACAATACCTCGTACTTTAGTTCGCTGCGCGATAAATTATATCATTACTTTTTGGCCGAAGGTATTATATTGCGCCCATTAGGTAACGTGATATACATTTTACCTCCGTATTGCATTACTAATGCCGAACTCGATTATGTTTACAGCAAAATTGAACAGGCTCTTGAAGAAATATAATTATGTTGAACAAACTTTTACCTCAAATAATTGCCGACAACGAATTACACTCCCGCTGGTTAAATACACTATCGTTGATGGAAAACACCGGTGCACGTAAAATATCGGCCAGTGAAGATCCGCATACCGTTACCTACATTATATTAAAACATGCTGCCGAAGAGCATCGCCATGCTTTCTACCTGAAAAAGCAGCTGGAAAAAACAGGTGTGGAGCTACCTACTTATGCTGCTGAATACCTGCTGGCCCCTGGCTCAAGCAAGTATTATTTAAACCAACTGGATGTTGACGTTTGCCGTTACCTAAAAAAGGAATTAGGCTTAAGCGGGAGCGAACTGCGTTTTGCAGCCTACCTGCTGGTTACCTACGCCATTGAAGTACGTGCCGATGAGTTGTATCCGATTTACCAGGACGCACTTGACGAAGCCGGGAGCAAGGTAAATGTAAAATCGATTATCCTGGAAGAGGAAGGTCACCTGGAAGAAATGCTGAACCAACTGCATAAATTCTCGCCCGATTGGGAACGCCACGCCAATAAAGCTGTTGCATTTGAAACCCGTTTATTTAACCAATGGGTGGAGCAATTGGAGAAGGTGTTGAATTAGTATGTGCAGATTGTCTGAACCAGGATTAAGCGGATTAAAGGATTACCAGGATTTCTTTAAAAAAAGTCTTGTCATTCTGAGCGTAGCGAAGAATCTATTGTTGAACTGTTCATATCGCAGATTAGATCCTTCACTCCGTTCAGGATGACAAATTATATAAGAAACCTTTTGTTCTAAGTGTTTTTCGTTTATGCTAAAGGGGGAGCCTGTCAGTCTGAGCTTGTCGAAGACTCGTGCGCAGAGGCCTTACCCACCATGCTTCGACAAGCTCAGCATGACAGCCATTTTTTAATCCTGGTTCAGACAAAATCAACGTAATCAAACAATAATCAACGGTCAAAACGCCATATATTCCGTAAACACCTGCTGTAAAAATGCCTTGCCATTTAACAGCGCTTGATCAGTGATTTTTTGATCGGCGTTTTTATGGCTGGTATACACTATCCGCCGGCCCGAATTATCATAAGATACGGCTTGTTGTGGTGTCAAAAAGCCAAAGCCATTATCCCAGTCGAAAAAAGCAAAACTGCCTGATTGTGGATTAAGCAGATCTTTCGACCACTTGAACTGTTGATGTGTTAAATCCAGTTGTGCAAGCAGGGTGGCAGCAATATCCGTTTGTCCACCCAGTTTATTGATCTTGGTACCGCGATATTCGGGTTTTATCACGTCGCCAAAAAACAACAACGGAATATGGTATTTAACCGGATCATAAGCCTCAGCAATATTGCGGGGCAGGCGGTGACCATGATCGGCCACGAGGATAAACAAGGTGTTTTTATACCAAGCCTGCTTTTTGGCCTGCTCAAAATAAGCGTTCAGGCACGAGTCAGTAAAGTAGGCGGTACTTCTGAACTTATTACTGGCATCGCCATCCTCATCGGCCGGGAAATGTGCTTTTACAGGCAATACAAAAGGCTCGTGGTTGGTTGATGTTTGAATGTAAGAGAAAAATGGTTGTTTTTCCTGCTGGGTATACTGCAGTTGTCTGTTTAAAAGTGTATTATCGTACACCCCCCATTGCGTTTTTACTTCGTTTTTATCAAAGCTCAGTTCATCAATAATATGATCAACCCCGTGGCCCTTCATGTACGTGTTAAAGTCCATATAGGTACTTTTACCGCCATAAAAGTAAGTGGTTTGATAGCCGGTATTTTTAAACACTGCTGCCAGGGCTGGAAGCTTTTTCTGCTTTAAGGTATCGGCTATAATGGTGCGTATGGCCTGCGAGGGAAAGCCGCTCATGATGGATACGATGCCCTTATCAGTACGATCGGCAGATGAATATATATTGTTAAACAATACCCCGTTTTGAATGAATTTTTCAAAGTTTGGTGCCACGCCTTTATCGCCGCCCAATGATTCAATAATACTTGCGGTATAACTTTCTATCTGAATGATCACCACATTGGGGCGGTTGGTAGTCAGTATTTTTAAGGTAGAATCACTTTTAATGCTGAACAGGCCCTGCACCTGTTGCTTCGCGCTATCAGGTGATAGGAACAGGTAAGGATTATAGGGTCTACGGCAGTTCTCAAAAATATTATTGAAAAGGTTCCATTCGGTATTAAGCGCTGTCTGATTCAATATTTCATGTTCAGAAAAATAGGCCGCGTTTTGATTGATAGGTTCAGTTTGCAGACCACCCCGCATAAACAAAAAGTTGATGAATACCAGCAAACAGATCAAGGCTGCTTTAAGTGGTGGTTTGGTAGCAGGTTTCTTAAAATTATAATTGATAATATATCGTGATAGTAATATTCCTGAACCAAGCAGTAATACACCTATAACAATACATTTACCCACAGGGGATGACCCGGATGATGCCATGGCCTCGGAAGGGGCATGGTACAAGGAGCTGAACACCCTGAAGGTTACCTTGGTACCCCATTCCCTGAAAATGTTAAAGTTCAGTATGGTATTGAGGGAGATACAAAACAGGCAGAACCAAACATAAACTTTAAGCCATATAGGTTTAACCGTAAAACGGGGGATACACCAGCTAATTATAAATACCAATAAGGGAATAGTGCAGATATAGGCAGTTGCCGAAGCATCTAAACGTATGCCAAATAAAAACGTTTGCAGTATTTCGCTAAACCCGGTGCCTTTAAGCTTATGCAAAAAATATAATGCAAATGTTGCCCGGGTGATTGCGAAAAACAGCAACCAGAAAACAAAAAATCGGAATAAGCTAAAAAGGTTCCTTAACATACGGGGGTACAAAAATAGTACTTTAACCGCAATGTTAAGAAACCTTTAATGAATTGTTAGTGAAGGGAGTCAGGTATCAAGTAATTAGTATCAAGTATCAAGATTTTTTGCTGACTGTAAATAATACAATTCAGAAGTCATGATACTAGCTACTTGATACTAATCTTATTTTATCTTCCTCCGCTCATGGCTTTCAGATCGTCCATGCTAATTTTGTCAAAATCAGCAGGGATACCGAAGGTGCCGGCAGGAACTTTTGTTCCGTCTACACTTTTAACAGTAACTTCTGTAGTTTGTCCCTGGCTAAATGAGGTGTATTGTACCGGGAAACCACCTGCTGCGCGGTAATACTTAGCAATAGCAGTAATAGGTACGTCAATATCCTTAGTGATCCAAAGATCATAGGTTTTTTTGGTTTTGGTGTCTGTGGCTACCACTTTTGTACAATTAAAGCCCGATATCAGCTTGGTTTCGGTACCTGGTGCAAAAGTTAAGGCTGGCATTTCGGCCATAGCCTGATCAACTTCATCTGGTGTGGCAATAGCTGCTTTTTTAATATTGGCAACCGGCACATCAACTAAAACAGCCATTGATTTGGCGCCGGCATCCGTTAATATTTTGATGGTTGCTGGTCCGGCAGTAAAAGTAAATGCGCTTGAATCGGCTCTGAAATAACCTTTAGCATCCACCTGCTGACCTCTCATATTGGTAGTTAAACTTACTACACCTTCAGTGTATTTTTTTTGAGCACTGGCACTCATTGCTGTTGCAGTAAGAGCAAGGCCCAGGGCAACATGAAGAAATTTAATATTCATAGTGTTTGTTTGTTAATAGCAATTTAGTTCTTTTTGTTTAAAGGACAAAATTATTAGTGTTTGGTTTAAATATTTCAATTAGATACGGCGATTAGCGATTTGTTACGCTTTAGTATGCTATAATTTACATGCATGGCTTTGGCTTCGACCTCCAGGCGGTCAATGAATTTGCCGGTATTGCTGCCGTCAATTACAAGTGTTTGATAATCATAATTCCCGCTGATCTGTTGCAGGCTGATTTGTGGATTACCGGTAATATAAAGATAGTCGGTTTTTAATTTTTCGGGGAGTTGGATATAGGCTTGATCACTATCATAGATCAATATTCTTTTATCATAAAACTGTATCAGACCTCCTTGCTTTTTTAAATATGGAACGTTGATATTGTTAGCAAGGGGATACAAACTGGCATTGCTTATTTTACTGCTATCCAGGTAAGGCTGTACCGAGTAACTGTAGTATTTGTCGGTGCTGGGCAGGTTAGTCAATATAACAGCGCTGTTGCCACTTTTAAACACAATAGCGGTGTTTTTACGCAAGCTCAGAAACGCGATACTCCGGGTATTGGCCGAATCATATCTTTTTAGGCTGATGCTTATACATAACAAAAGCAGGCACGCTATACTTAATCTGAGCAGCCAGGCCTTTTTATCGTATAAAAAATAAAACAGGCTGATGATAAAGGCATAGGCAAGCAGATGCTCAGTCGCGGTGAACCATATTTTACCAATGCTGGCAAAGGGCGTGTTTTCAATAATAACTAATGATTTGTTCATCAGCAGGATGGATTTTTCAAGCACCCAAGCCAATACCGTTGATAGCATAGGCACCCACGAAAAAAGCAAATAGCACACCCCACTGTACATAATAACCATGGTAGGTATAATGATGAGCAGGTTGCTCACCAAAAAATAAACCGGGAACTGGTGAAAATAAAACGCGCTTAACGGAAACGTAATTACTTGCGCCGCTATAGATACTGAGCAAAGCGCCCACAGTTTATCCACCCATTTATTTTTGAAGGTGAACCATTTATAAACAACCGGCTGCAAAACAATAAGACCCACAACAGCCAGATAGGATAGCTGGAAACCCACATCGGTTATAAAAAGCGGGTTATATAGCAACAATAAAAAAGCCGATATAGCCAGGATGTTCAGCATATTATTGTACCGGGCAAAAGTATTACCAATGATCACCATGCTGATCATTACCGCGGCGCGACAAACCGCCGGAGAGAACCCGCTTAGCATAGCGTAATACCAGATGAGCAGGATAATAACCGTCATTTTTAAATGCTTGCCATATTTGTACCCGTTTAAAAAGCCAAGCATCCACTGCAGTAACAAATAAATAATGGCCACATGTGCACCCGAAACTGACAATACGTGTATGGTACCTGTTTTTGAGTAGGCCCGCAAAACATCATTACTCAAGTCGGCTTTATAACCCAGTATTAGGGTTGAGGCCACGGCTATGGCATCAGGATCATGCAGTTGAGTTTTAAATCTTAGCACCATTTGCTGCCTTAGTTTTAAGGCGTAGGCAATAAGTGGGTTGCCGCTATTACGGCCCAATGATTTGTATTGTCCCTGATACAAAAACAACTGGTAATAAATATTCTGGTGGGCCAGGTAATTTTTATAATTAAACTCGCCCGGGTTATAAGGTGGATCGACAGCGGTGTAGGTAGCGGGTATCAGCAGCTCATCGCCATATTGCAGCCAAACGGCAGCGTCGTCTTTTAGGGTGATGAGTAATGTTCCGTTGGCAGTTGTGACTTGCTTATTAAGAATGCTTTGCTCCACTGAGGCTGTAAACCGTACCAAACCGTTTTTAAACTGGGGTTCGCTATTGATTTTTACAGCCAGGTATTGTGCGGGTAACTTTGAAAAATGATGCTGGTTGTTCAATTCGTTATAACTGATCACACCGATCCATCCTGCCGTAAACAGTATAAGGTTCATGAGCAGGCCGCCTAGCCAGCGTAGTTTATAAAGGGCCAGTCGCTGGTAGTTTAAGTTGAGTATAATAAATACAATGCCCAGGCCAATAAAAGCGCCAGCTAACACGGGCAAATAATTCGCCGAAATAAAGTTGATACCTATAGTTATGCCCAGCAACCAGGGCAGTAGCAGTAAAACAACAGGGATTTCGCCTTTATGATTCGCGATCATAGATAAAGATATGATTTAGTATCAAGTAGCTAGTATCAGGTATCAAGATTTTTAAAGCTAGTATTATGAGTATCATTGTCGTGATACTAGCTACTTGATACTATACTCTTACAACTGGTCGCGTACTTCGAGCAGGAATTTTTTTATATTTTCGAGCGAATCAATAACACGCTGATTTTCTTTGGTATCAGACATGTTATGCTTTAAATGCTCTTTGGCGCCGTTCAGGGTGTAACCTTTATCGCGGATGAGGTGAAAAATGATCTTGAAATTCTCGATATCCTCGGGCGTAAAATAACGGTTGCCCTTTTTGTTCTTTTTGGGTTGTAGTACCTCAAACTCCTTTTCATAGAAACGGATAAGCGACTGATTCACATCAAACATGGCCGATACTTCGCCCATGGTATAATACATCTTGCTTATCTCGCGATCTTTATAAGGCATGTGCAAAGATAAATTTTATTTTGGATTTGCGATTTCAGAAAATTACAACCATAATCAAAATTTTATGAGCCAATTGTCAGTAATTTATTATTTTTGATGACATTTAAATCTAATCCTTATGTTAAACAAAACAATTTTGGCAGTAGCAATACTCTTCATGCTATCATGCAGTAATTCCCCAAAAAAAGAAACTGAAGAAAAATCAAGTATTGCTAAAGCAGTAGAAGGCGCTGGCAACTTGAGCAAACTATCAAAGTCTGCCGAGAAAATGGAAGCACAAACAGCTAAACTTAAAAAGTTGACACCGTTAAGTAAAGATGAGCTAAAGGCCGTGATACCTGAAAATGTTGGCGACTTCAAAAGAAAAAGCTACAGCGCAGGTGGCACCGTGGCTGATATCAGTACCGCGCAAGGTGAGTATTCAAAAGGTGACGAAAAAACTATCAGTGTTAGTGTTTTAGATGGCGCAGGCGAATCGGGCAGCGCTATTGTTTCGTTATTGGCAATGGGCCTGAGTATGGATGCGGAATCAGAATCAAATGGAACAGTAACCAAAAATACCGAGATAGATGGTGTTCGTTATTCTACAGAGGATACCAAAAGCGATTCAAGAGTAAGCTCTTCTATTAAATTTTTGCATAATGACCGATATGCCGTTACGCTAACAGGCGAAGGTTATAGTCTTTCGGAACTGCAGTCCTTTTTAAAGAGTTTAGATCTTAGCTCATTAAAATAATCGGTTTATTAATTACCGTAGTATTTTTATCTGAACCGGGATTTTTCACTTATTGTTTATTTTAAAATGTGTCTAAGAGGGCTTCGCCGTTTTTAGGATTAAAGAATTACCATGATAAAATAAAAGTTTGTCATTCTGAACGGAGTGAAGAATCTATTGTTGAACTATTCATATGGAAGATTAGATCCTTCACTCCGTTCAGGATGACAAAAAGAAAATTAATCCTTTAATCGTGAAAATCCAGGTTCAGACAATTAGCGCAACCTATCATCGCTAGGCCTGTCAGTCTGAGCCTGTCGAAGACTTGCGCGAAGAGGCCTGCCCACCATGCTTCGACAAGCTCAGCATGGCATCCTCTTTATTTACATGGAAAAGTGCACACTTTTTCACACAAAATTCACACTTTTGCACACTATACCGGTTTTGATAATAAAGGACTTATACATGACAGCTACCGAAATACGACAGGCTTTTCTTGATTTTTTTGTTTCTAAGGGACATATCATTGTGCCCTCTGCACCAATTGTAATAAAAAACGATCCAACCCTGATGTTCACTAACGCGGGGATGAACCAGTTTAAAGATATATTTTTAGGCGAAGCACCCGCCAAAGCACCACGTGTGGCCGATACCCAGCGCTGCCTGCGGGTATCCGGTAAACATAACGACCTGGAAGAGGTGGGTATTGATACCTATCACCATACCATGTTCGAGATGCTGGGCAACTGGAGCTTTGGCGACTATTTTAAAAAAGAAGCCATTGCCTGGAGCTGGGAACTGCTGACCGAAGTTTACAAACTACCTAAAGACCGCCTGTACGTAACCTACTTTGAAGGTGACGACAAGGAAGGTCTAGAAAAGGATATTGAAGCCTACAATCTGTGGAAAACCCTGGTTGCGGAAGACCACATCCTCCGTGGCAACAAAAAAGATAATTTCTGGGAAATGGGCGAAACCGGTCCGTGCGGTCCCTGTTCGGAGATTCATTATGACAGCCGCCCGGATAATGAGCGTGCTGAGGTAAACGGTGCAACGCTGGTAAATGCTGATCATGATCAGGTTATTGAGATCTGGAACCTTGTTTTTATGCAGTTTAACCGCTTGAAAGGTGGCGCATTGCAGCCATTACCCGCCAAACATGTGGATACAGGTATGGGCTTTGAGCGTTTGGTGCGTGTACTGCAAGGCAAAAGCTCTAATTACGATACTGATGTTTTCCAACCGATGATCCAGTACATTGCTGAAAAATCAGGAAAAACATACAACAGCAGAGCTAAACCTGGTGATGCCGATTGGCAAATAGCAGTAGCTATGCGTGTGCTGGCTGATCACATCCGTGCAGTTAGTTTTGCTATTGCTGATGGACAGCTGCCGTCGAATAACAAAGCGGGTTACGTGATCCGCAGGATATTACGCCGTGCGGTTAGGTATTCCTATCAATATTTAGGTTTTAAAGAACCGTTTTTAAACCAGTTGGTGCCATTACTAGCGGATCAATTTAAAGGTGTGTTTGATAATCTGTATAGCCAAAAAGATTTTGTGCAGAAAGTTGTTTTGGAGGAGGAGAATTCATTTTTAAGGACATTAGAAAAAGGTATCCGTCTTTTTCAACAAAAAAAAATATCCATAGATATATCTAAATCTGAAATTGATACTGTAAAATCAGTTTCAGCCTTTGACATAGAAGAATTTACAGAAAGTATTTTAGCTCGTCTGGATCTGCTCTATATAAATGGCGTGAAAGCAAATAATGAAGGTGAGTTAAAGTCTTTACAGATATCATTAAAAGCATCTCGATCTATAAAAGAAGCTTATGGTAAAGCATTAATATTTGTCAGTAAAATTAGTGGATCTTTTGCATTTGAGTTATATGATACTTATGGATTTCCTATTGACTTGACACAATTGATGGCACGTGAAAGCGAACTGGCTGTTGATATGGAAGGTTTCGAAGCAGCCCTGCAAGCCCAAAAATCCCGCTCCCGTGCCGCAACCGCCATTGATACCGGCGATTGGGTTGTTCTAAAAGATAACGACACCGTTGAGTTTACCGGTTATGATGAAACCGAAACCATTGCCCATGTGGTAAAATACCGCAAAGTAACGGCAAAGGGTAAAGAGCAATACCAGATTGTGCTGGATAAAACACCTTTTTATGCTGAAAGCGGTGGCCAGGTAGGGGATAAGGGTGAATTGGTTTTCCCTGATGGCGAGATTGTAATAGTAACTGATACCAAAAAAGAGAACGGCCTGATTGTGCATTATGTAGATAAACTACCTGATGATATTGACGATGCCCTGACCGCTATTGTTGATCCTGCCCTGCGCCGGCAAACCAACAGCAATCACTCGGCTACACATTTGCTGCATGCCGCTATGAAACAGGTATTGGGCAGCCACGTAAACCAAAAAGGTTCACTGGTTAATGCTGAATATCTGCGGTTCGATTTTTCGCACTTCGCCAAAGTAACCGATGAAGAGCTGGCACAGATCGAAGCCATTGTAAACCAAAAGGTACGTCAGAACATCCCGCTGAAGGAAGAACGCAGCGTATTGTATGCCGAAGCCATCAGCAGCGGTGTAACCGCCCTGTTTGGTGAAAAATATGGCGAATATGTACGCGTAATTACTTTTGAAGAGGAATTTAGTAAAGAGCTTTGCGGCGGTACGCATGTACAGGCAACCGGGCAAATAGGTTTCTTTAAAATAGTGGCCGAAAGCGCTGTTGCTGCCGGGGTTCGCCGTATTGAGGCCATCACCGGGATTGCTGCCGAGGTTTATATAACCGATCAAAGTAAACTGGTTGACCAGCTGAAAGATCTGCTTAAAAATCCAAAAGACCTGGTAAAAAGCGTTGAAAGTCTACTTGATGAAAATTCTAAGTTGAAAAAGGAGATCGAAAAATCGATCCTCGAAAAATCGTCAGGACTAAAAAATGAATTGGCGCAAAAGGCCGAGGTTATAGGCGACATCAATTTCATCGCCCAAAAAGTAGCTTTACCAAATGCCGAGGCAGTGAAAAACCTGGCTTACCAGCTAAAGGATATCGTTCCAAACCTGTTCCTGGTACTGGCTGCCGACTTTGACGGCAAACCAAGCCTCACCGTCATGATAGCCGAAAATCTGGTGAAAGAAAAAGGTCTGCATGCTGGTAATATTGTGAAAGAACTGGCCAAAGAGGTAAAAGGTGGTGGCGGTGGTCAGCCGTTTTTTGCTACCGCAGGTGGGAGTGATGTAAGTGGGTTGGATAATGCTTTGGCAAAGGCTAAGAGTTTTGTAGGATAATAAGAAGACGCATGTGATGCGTCTCTACAATAAAAGGGCAGTCGCCTGGCTTTAGCCAGGCGACTGCCCTTTTTAGATAAATAGAAAAATGAGGTGTGATGGTTTATGCGGACAGAGGACTCTCTTAGTTTTTAAATATAGTTAATAATAACTTGTTGTTTGTTTGTCGTGTTGGAATGTGGGAAACCTCCTTAGGTTTTCCATATTCCAACACGT
>JAUCSE010000121.1 GCA_030445275.1 Mucilaginibacter sp. | reverse complement strand
ACCAGGAACTTCTTCTGGCCTTCCGGCGTGGCGTCATATCCCGGCATGGCCGCCTTGGCGCTGAGATTGCTGTGCATGCCCGGCAGGTCGGCGCCATAGGGAAATGCGGTTTCCACCAGCATCACATCCTTGTTCGGATAGGCGGCGCGCAGCCGCCTGATGACGTCGCCCGTCTGCGGCAGATCATAGGTCGACCACATATGGCCGTAATAGCTGATCCCGATCAGGTCGAAATCGGTCACGCCGGCCTTCGCGGCGGCGGCGAACCAGGGCTCGACATTTTCCGGCTGGGCGATCTGGAGCATGATGCGCGGCTTGATTTTGGATTTCGCACCAGCCTCGCGCACCGCGTGGATGCCGGCATTGACCAGCCTGGCATTGCGCGCCCAGTCGATGGCGTGCAGGTGATCCTGGCCCTTGGGTTCGGCCGCCGGCATCAGCATTTCCGGATTGATCTCGTTGCCCACCTGCACCATCTCGGGCATCAGGCCCTGGTGATCCAGCGTCGCCATGATGTAGGCGGTATAGCGATACAGCGTGTCGGCCAGCGCATCGGTGTCGTGGATGTCGGCCCAGCCGGCGGGAATGATCTGCTTGCCCGCATCCGCCCAGCTGTCGGAATAGTGAAAATCCAGCAGGACCTGCATGCCTTGCGCGCGGGCTGCGCGAATGACGCGGATGACATCGGGCAGGTTGCTGTAGGGACCCTTGTTGCCATCCGTCCAGATGCGCACCCGGATCAGGTTGGCGCCATGGTTCTTGAAAATGGTGAAGATGTCGGCGGGCGTTCCATTGTCGCGATAGACCGCCTTGCAGTCCAGCATCTGGCCGGCATAGGACAGATCGGCGCCGAAATAGAGCTCGGTGGCGAAGGCCGGCAACGGACAAAGCGCCAGCGCGGCGGCCAAGACGGTCTTTTTCACATGTCCTCCTGTCTGAAGAAAGAAACCCCGGCCACCATGTGGCTGGCGACCGGGGCAAGGGAGACGGAATGGACCTTACATCTTGAAGCGGATGCCGACCGTGAAGTAGCGGCCGATGATGTCCGCATAGGTCGGCGTCGGATAGAGCATGCCGGGGCTGCCGTTGAAGCCGCCGACGATGGGCCCGTTGTTGTTGAACAGGTTGTTGATGTTGAGGAAGCCGGTGATCGGCTGCTCCTCGACCTTGAAGTCATAGGTCATGGCGAGACCGGTCAGCCAATAGGCCGGGATCGGCCCGTCCGTGACAAACCGGGTGGTCGGCGGGTTGGTGGTGCCGTACCAGTTCTGCTGGGCGATGAACTGTTCGGTGACAGTCGCGCTGAACCCTTCATAGGCATATCCGACGCTGAGATTGGCCCGGTCCCTGGGCGTGCCGTTCGTATTGACGGCGTTGGAATACTGCGCGCCAGGCACGCCCGCTATGCTGATAGACCCGGCGACCTCCTGGTGGTTCCAGAACAGGCGCAGGTTCATGAAGCCGTTCGCGCCGGTCCAGGTGCTCAGATCGCTCACATACTCGATTTCCGTGTCAAAGCCGCCGCGCGAGTTCATCGCGACGTTCTGACCCACAGTGAAGATCTTGGTCGGGAAGTTGGCCGGCGTATTGTTCAGATACCCCAGCGGCCGCTGGATAAGCGCGCAATAGGGCGAGGTCAAACCCGATTCCAGGCAGACATTGTAGGCGGCGGTGCTGTTGCCGCCGACCGAGCCGATCGCGTTGCCGATCTTCACATGGTAATAGTCGATCGACGCCGTCAGACCCGGAATAAAGGTCGGCGTAACAACCACGCCCAACGTATTGTAGATGGACGTTTCGGGCTTGAGGTTGGGGTTGCCGGCCTGGGCGGTATTGACGGGACCGTTCTGGTTGGTACCCACGGTGTTGGCCCCTGCGGGCGCGGCCGTGTCGGTGTAGAGGCTGTCGGTGATGCCCGAACTGGTGATCACCTGCTGCTGATAGAGATCCCACAGCGTCGGGGCGCGCATGTCGCGCGATGTCGAGGCACGGAAGCGCAGGTCATCGTTCACCGACCATTCCAGCCCGACCTTGTAGGTGTTGGCCGAGAAGGAGGAAGACACCGGCAACAAGGTGGCGGGGCTGGTGCCCGTGGTCGCATATTGCGTGTAGCGATAGGCGCCGTTCAATGTGACCAGCTGGGCGAACGGCAAGTCCTTGAGCAGCGGGATTTCCAGCTCGATATCACCTTCGGTGATGTCTTCCGCGCCCTTCGCGCCCGACTGGACTTCCTTGAACCAGGCAAGATTGGAGGCCGGGTAAGACGTGCTCGCCGAATTTCCGGCCGCGCCAAGCCGCAGATTCTGCGGATTGAAAGCGACGCCGTTCGGCTCGGAGGTCGTCACCTTGAGGGACTGGCGGCGATATTCGAAGCCGACGGCGGTCTTGATCGGACCCGCCCAGCCTTCGAACAGCGTTCCGGTCAGGTTGGCGCCGAAATCGTCCATCTTGTTCTTGGCCTGCCAGGACGTGTTGCCGAAAATATAGCTCTGGGCGGCCGCGGACGAAT
>JAUCSE010000026.1 GCA_030445275.1 Mucilaginibacter sp. | reverse complement strand
ATTAATCCTAAAAATGGACGTAAAGTTATTTCGGGCAGTGTAACTATTATCAGATAAACAGTGAAAAGAACCTTATCCTTAATTGTTATTTTAATTATTGGCATACAATTGGGTAAAGCACAGCAACATCCTCAGGACATCTTTCAGCATATCAAACTCATACCCTTCCCAATGCTGATCGGTATGTATACATACTGACACGGGCAATCTACTGTGGTGAAATTTTTTTATCTTCATCGAAATCGATTAAAAGAATATTTTTATCAGAAAGATTATCTTATCTATAGATAAATATGCTTCTTTAGCACCAGTTAAAGTCATTTGGAAGTTTGTTTCTCAAATATATAAATTGAATTTTTTCAAAGTGTTAATAAATACTTTGATTTCATCCTATTGGTAAGGATAGAAAATCTCGTTCAAGCTTAAAAGATGAAAGATTAAGATAGATATTTTTAAGTGCAAAAAGGGAAAAATAGTAATTTAGAAGGGAGAAAACACGTCTTTTTATCGGTATATGCCTTTAAGTCCAATTAAAGCACTTTTTTATTTTAAGTATAAAAAAGAGTTTTAGGGAGATTTGCTTGAAATTAGCTTAATGAGTTATGATGGACCCTTTTAAATTAGGAGTATATATGCGATATTCAGAAAATGAGCTAATTTTGAATTCAGAAAGATCAGCAGACGATAGGAGCGAATTAACATCATGCCCGAAAAAGAAAAACTCAGAATAGATAAATACCTGTGGGCCATCAGGCTTTTTAAAACCCGCACACTGGCATCTGATGCCTGCAAGGCGGGGCGTGTAAAGCTGGATAGTAAAAACATCAAAGCATCGCACGAGGTAAAAATTGGCGAAACCTACCAGGTATCAAAAGGACCCGACCGCAAAATAGTGCGGGTAACCGGCCTGCTCGAAAACAGGGTAGATGCCAAAAAGGCGGTTGATTACTACCTTGATGTAACCCCGGTTGAGCAAACGCCGGCTTTTAAATCCATGTTTCAAGCACCTATGCTCAAACGTGATCGTGGAACCGGTCGCCCAACTAAACGCGACCGCCGGGAAATAGATGACTTGAAAGATGATTTTTTTGAAACTAAACCAGAAGAAGAATAATTAATAATCTGTTTTATTCTCTGTTGTTTCCCAAAGTTTAAAAGCGGTTAGGGCCTCATCACGCAGTAATTGTTCAAAAGGTAATTTGCGATTCGCCATCGGACTTTCCAGTTCGTTGTAAATAAAATGATCATCAAAACCTATGGCGGCAGCATCGGCTTTGGTATTGGCATAGTACACTTTATCAATGCGGGCCCAGTAAATGGCACCCAGGCACATAGGGCAGGGTTCGCAGCTGGTATAAATTTCGCATCCGGTAAGATCATAGGTGCCCAACTCCTGACAAGCCAGGCGGATCACCGAAACTTCGGCATGTGCGGTAGGGTCATTGGTAGGTACCACACGGTTGGCGCTACGGGCCACTATCATGCCATCCTTAACTATAACAGCACCAAAGGGGCCACCTGTACCTTGCTTCACATTATATTCAGAAAGTTCAATAGCTATCCGCATAAACTTTTCGTGTGCCGTATTTTCCATAATCCTCTAAATTAAAAAACCTCAACTATAGTTGAGGTTTTTGCATGTTAATATTTTATAATTTTTATTGATAGCTGCTTTGATCTGATCTGCACATCAAAAATCAGCACATCAGCAATACTATTTTTTATCCTTAGCGTAAGCTTCATTCAGTCTTTTAACCACATCAGAAGTAACATCTAATGAAGCATCGCCATATAATACAGTTGGATTAGCTTTTGAATAGGTTAATACCAGTTTGTAGCCTTTTTCTTTAGCGTAGCCTTTTGTAAAGTCAGCAATTTTATCATAAAGCTTAGCATTTTCGGCTGCCTGATCATTTTGAAACTGAGCAGTAGCATTTTGCTGATAACCCTGTAATTCCTGTTGTTTGCGTTGTAAACGTTGCTCAGTAGCCTGGCGTTGATCAGCGGGTAGTGTAGCCGCGTTTTTCTGATATTCAGCAACCTCACGCTGAAAAGCTTGCCCTTTAGCAGCCAGGTCGCCTTGTGCCGATTTGCCTTTATCTTCTAAACGTTTTGACATATCTTTAAAATAGTCATACTTGTTTAGTAAAGAGTCAGAGTTTACATACACAATGGTTTCTTTATTAGCGCCTGGTGCGGCTGTAGCGGCAACTGGTTTATCAGCAGTTTTATTTTGATTGCAGGCGGCTATGCTTCCGGCAATTAATATTCCTAAAGTGAATTTTGTTAAAGTTGAAGCCGTAGTTTTCATCTAAATTAATTAATTTTTCGTGTTTATGTTAGCTGAGCGTTTTTATAAAACGCTGTTTTTGATTTTTTATTAAAATTAAACTTCTGTGTGCAATTATAATGTTTTGTGCGGTGGCACACGAGGGTTTATCCTTTTTAAGTAAAATTTTTGACAAAGATAAACTTTCGGTTCAAGTATCCTAATGAGATGTGCAGATTGCCCCTGCGTCAAGTGTTTTAAAAAGAATCAAAAGCGCTGCGATAAATTATTTAGTGCTTTCTATTTCCGGTTACTACCAAATAAACTATCAAATCGTATTCATCTAGAACTGCGGGTGACCGGAAGCCCAATAAGTTACTATTATTGAGTGAGTAAACATTAAATCTTGATAACAGGAAGATAATTGAATAAATTTATTCCATTAAAGCTTTACCTATCATCTCGACAAAAAGTAGATTCGAGTAGGGAAAGGCGTTAAAGAGAATAACTGCTTGAGCGGGCCCGGCGTTTGTTGGTATGCGCCAAGCTATTAATTGCCCACCTGTAACATTAACAAATAGAAGTAAACTCATGAAAGCCGGTCAGCATGAAAAATCTTCTTTGATCCTTCGGTGAAGTTCAATCAATTCCAACCGTCGTTCTAGTGTATCAGTCTTGCTGTTGCGGAGGCCGGGAAAGAGATAACTAATAAAAATGGAACATAGGCAAATTATTCCAATGATGATTAATCCTATGTACAGGGGGCATTGAAACCAGGGATAAACCTTTATAATGGCATTTTTAAACAGCATTAATATACAAATACAGTTCAGGATAATTACTGCTATTGTTATTTTCCATCGTCTGACAATGCTTTCTTTACGGTTGAAGGTTTCAGCTGCATGGTTATATCTGGTTATAGTCAGGCTGAGTTCTTCCAGTTTTTCCCGTTGTCTATGACAGAGCGTGACCTCTTTACTTTCTGAATAGGAGAGTAAAAGATTATCGCAAACGGAAGTTGGTAACGAAAAACAAAACTTTCGGGTAGTCGCATTATAGCTAATAATATGTGGAAACTCCGTAGTTTTGTTCATTTATATTGTAAAATTAGCCAGTTATAAGTGCTTTCACAACGATGGGTTTCTAATTAAAAAATAATCTACACATTTGCACATTTGCCCGCATTTTTATCAACAACTAATCGTTAATTCCGAGTTAATTTCGTACTTTTGAAGGTTGTTGTATTAACATAAATATGAGCGAAGAAAATCAGGACAAATCCAATTATTCAGCAGATAATATACAGGTATTAGAAGGTTTAGAGGCGGTGCGTAAGCGTCCGTCCATGTACATTGGTGATACAGGCGTTAAAGGTTTGCACCATTTAGTATATGAGGTAGTTGATAACTCTATTGACGAAGCCCTGGCCGGTCACTGCGACACCATAAAGGTTTTTATATTAAAAGATAACTCGATAAGAGTTGAAGATAATGGTCGCGGTATCCCAACCGCAATGCACACCAAAGAAAAAAAATCAGCCTTAGAGGTTGTAATGACCGTGCTGCACGCTGGTGGTAAATTCGATAAGGATACTTATAAGGTATCAGGCGGATTACACGGCGTGGGTGTTAGTTGCGTTAACGCGTTATCAATTCACTTAACAGCGCTGGTTTACCGTGAAGGCTTAGTTTGGACACAGGAATACTCAGAAGGTAAGCCTTTGTTTGATGTGAAAACCATTGGCGAAACAGATAAAAGGGGTACTACTATCATCTTTAAACCAGATGCTACTATCTTTACTCTTACCACAGAGTATAAATACGATACACTAGCCGGTCGTTTACGTGAGCTTTCATTCTTAAATAAAGGTATCCGTCTTACGTTAACTGATGAGCGTGAGCCTTTGGAAGATGGCACTTTCCTTATCGAGGAGTTTTACTCGGAAGGTGGTTTAAGAGAGTTTGTTAAATTTTTAGATGGTACACGGTCAACCATTATTCCTGATCCTATTTACCTGGACGGTGTAAAAAATGGCATTCCCGTTGAATTGGCTTTTCAGTATAATGATACTTACTCTGAGAATGTTTTCTCGTACGTAAATAACATTAATACGATAGAAGGTGGTACGCACGTTGCAGGTTTCCGCAGGGGTTTAACCCGTACTTTAAAAGCTTATGCTGATAAATCGGGCTTGTTGAAAAATAATAAAATCGAAATCACTGGTGATGACTTCCGCGAAGGCTTAACTGCTGTAATTTCCGTAAAAGTGCAAGAGCCGCAATTTGAAGGCCAAACCAAAACCAAGTTAGGTAATAATGAGGTTATGGGTGCCGTAGATATGGCGGTAGGGGAAATTTTGGGTAATTACCTGGAAGAAAATCCGAAAGAAGCCAGGCTAATCGTTAATAAAGTAATACTAGCGGCAACTGCCCGTGCTGCAGCCCGTAAGGCCCGCGAACTGGTACAGCGCAAGAGCGTAATGACCGGCTCAGGTTTGCCTGGTAAACTATCAGATTGTGCTAATAATGACCCATCCCTTTGCGAACTATACCTGGTGGAGGGTGACTCGGCGGGTGGTACCGCCAAACAAGGCCGCGACCGCGAATACCAGGCTATTTTACCTTTAAGGGGTAAAATTCTGAACGTGGAGAAAGCCATGGAGCACAAGATATATGAGAATGAGGAGATCAAGAACATGTTTACCGGCCTTGGCGTAAGTCGCGGTACACCTGAGGATGATAAAGCCCTTAATATTACCAAGCTGCGTTACCACAAGATCATCATCATGACGGATGCTGACGTGGATGGATCGCACATTACCACGCTGATCCTTACTTTCTTTTTCCGTTATATGAAAGAATTGGTTGAGGCCGGTTATGTTTACATTGCTTCGCCACCGTTATACCAGGTTAAAAAAGGTAAAGAGGCTGAGTACTGCTGGAATGATGTACAGCGTGATGCTGCCGTACAGCGTTTAAAAGGTGCTGGTAAAGAGGATAGTGTACACATTCAGCGTTATAAAGGTTTGGGTGAGATGAATGATATCCAACTTTGGGATACTACCATGAACCCGGCTACCCGTACGCTTAAACGTGCCACAATTGAAAATGCTGCTGAGTGTGATCATACCTTTAGCATGCTGATGGGCGATGAAGTAGCGCCGCGTCGCGAGTTTATTGAGCGCAATGCTAAGTACGCCAAAATTGATACATAGTATTCCGGCTCCCCGGAGCCTATAAAATTTAAAAGCGGTTGTTTCAACATGAAACAACCGCTTTTTTGTGCTTAGTGATTTGTTATAGGGATATTTATAAGGCCGGATTAGCTGAATATTGTGCCCAAAGCTGATCAACAGTTTTACCGGTTAGCTGTGTCCAGGTATTGCTGGTGTAACCACCATTATGGCAGGTAGTATTTAAACTGTTCAGAAGGGAGCTGTTTACATGTAATTCCAACCAGGCAAAAAAACGGGCTGTAACCCGGTAGCTGTCTGTATACTTTTGAGATGACGACCATGCAGGGAGCGACCAGCCCGCGTTAGCGTTATTTACTCCAAACTT
This sequence comes from Mucilaginibacter sp., assembly GCA_030445275.1. Lineage (GTDB taxonomy): Bacteria > Bacteroidota > Bacteroidia > Sphingobacteriales > Sphingobacteriaceae > Mucilaginibacter. The sequence continues at coordinate 89,242 of JAUCSE010000026.1, read as the reverse complement.
ATAACGGCTGTAATCTGCCAGGCCTTCGGTAAGCCATCCGGGTACACCTCCTGGATATGCCTGTACTATATGCATAACTTCATGGGTGACTACGTCATAATCCGCAGGGTTGCTCTTGAACCAGGCAGGGCTAAATGTGGTGATATCGTTTGATGTGGCTGCCACCCCGTTATAGGCAGGATCAACAACAAAGGTGACGTTTTTTGTTGCGGATGTATTAAACCGGTTCACCATAGCTGGATAAACGGTGAAAAAGGTATTTACAAAATTCTGGCGTTCCTGATCGTCAAAGGTTACTTCTTTATTAGTAAATGTCAGTTTATACCCCCCACTGGTATAGACTACAGTGCCAATAGGTGTTACTGCTGCAGTGATTTTGTTGGAAGTTTTGCCCGCTGCATTATCAGGCACAGCATTTTCTGATTTTTTACAGGAAAAGATCAGGGAGGTTAATACAACACTCCATACAATTGGTGTTTTAAACAGGTTTTTCATGCTTTAGGATTTGGTTAGATAGGTTATTAAATATGTATTAATTATTGAATATGCTCTGAATAATTAGGTGATTGTATATTTAATTATAGGTTTTTATTTAATAAAACGTTTTACTAATATACTATAATATTTATGGTTGTTGTATTTTGATATGTATTATTAATGATGATATAATTATTTGCGTAAGGCTTTAGAATTTATATACATAATTTTCTTATGTATATAAATAATTACTATATTTGATTTATGAGTACCAATCCACTGCTAAAAGGAACGCTGCAAACCATTATTTTAAAACTACTGGAAGACAATGCAGAAATGTATGGCTATGAAATTACTCAAAAGGTAAAAGAGGTTACGGTTGGCGAAATCACACTTACCGAAGGAGCCTTATACCCAGCGCTGCATAAGCTGGAGGCAGATGGTTTTTTGGAAACCTTTACCCAGGTAGTTGATAACCGGGTGCGTAAATACTATCGCTTAACTGAAGAAGGCGGTAAGGAAGTAACCAGCAAACTAAGCGAAGCGCAGGCTTTTATTGAGCAATTACAGACATTACTAAACCTAAAACCATCCATGAAATGATATTAACAACTGCAGAACTGGACTGGGTAGATGATCAAATGAAAGCATGTAAGATCAAATATCAGGAGATATATGATGAAATATTGGATCATATCATTACAGCGATAGAAGAAAAACGAAAAAACGGGGATCATCAATCTATCCAACTATTGTTCCAACAGGTAATTGATACGCATTTTGGTGGATATGATGATGTGGAGGATATGGCAACTGAGCAGGCTAAAATATATTGCGTAAAAGTGGAGAAGCTAAAAATGCAAAGCTTCAAACATTACCTCAGCTGGCCAGTGCTTGCCTTTATCATTATAGTATTGGTGCTAAGTTTCAAGATACCCGATAATAAATTGATAGAGGGGGTTTTGAGAACAGCATGTACCATATTGGCAATTTCGCCTTTCTTTTATGCCACAACATCTTTATGGGGAAAAATAAAAACAAGTAAGGGCAAACAGTCAATTTTAAAAACACAGATAATGGTTCAAAGCACTTTGTTAATAGCGTTTTACAACCTGCTTATTAATATACCCAAATATTTTATTCCCGGTGATGGAGGATATCATTGGGATATTTTTAACCATTTACCGGTTCCCGCCCTCATTTTGATAGTGTTCGTATTTACATGGTTAAATTTAGCTACCATAAGATTTTGTAAAGAGATGATTGCAACAAAAAGCTGGTATATAGCTAATATTCGTTAAACTGATTATAAAATGAGGGTATCGGCAGAGGAGATAAACCCAACAACCAAATAATATAAACCAACTATGCTTTATTTAAAGCGGGACTTTTTTAATTTCAGCACCTGCTTGCCATAATCAATCACCGCTTTATATTTCATCAGTATATCACCACCTAAAACACCTAATACCTGCGGGTGACCCATCTGAGCGTAAGCTATGTTGATGGTCGACAGATCTAAAACAGCTACCTCAAAATCGGCTATAGGCAAACTGCCAATAAGCATGCCACTGATAATGGCTGTGAATGATTCCATGCTGTTGGTGCCCAAACCCGTTGATAGCCTGTCGCTGGCCAATATATCGGTAGCTTCATTGGCTTCGAAAAGAGCAGTACGGTCAAACGCGGTCTTGGAGGCTCCTGTATCAAGTACTACGGTAAAAGCTTTGCCAAATAAGGTAATTTGAAGCAGGGGGTGGAAGCCGTCGTCATGCAAGTCAATGATCTGGAGCGGGATGGAAATCATTTATAATTATTGAATTAGTGAATTATTGAGTTGTTGAATTAAAAAGCGTTTAATTTTTGATTTAATCAAGCAAAAATCAACATTCAAATCAATAATCCACTAACTCATGATTCAAAATTAATAAAACTCAATAATTCACTAATTCAACAATTCAGAATTAATTAAAACGGATATCCTATAGCGAGGTTAAACACAGCATACCTCGTATTAAACCCCCAGCGTTGTCCTTCGGGCAAGTATGGGGTGCGAAGCGGGTAACCCAGATCGGTACGCAATACCAATACCGACAAGTCAAAGCGCAAACCAAAACCGGCATCAACAGCAAGGTTATTTATAAAATCTTTACTAAAAGCTGCTCCCGGGCGCCCACCGTTATGTAGCAGCCAAATATTACCCGCATCAACAAACAGGGCACCGCGTACTATACTGAACAATTTTGGGCGATACTCTACATTTGCTTCAATCTTGATATCGCCAGATTCATCTGGCAGAAAATCACCCGCTTTAACATCGGTTCGCGGATCGTATGAACCCGGGCCTAATGAGCGTGCCTGGAAACCACGTAAACTGTTTGGCCCGCCTATAAAAAACTGCTGACTGTAGGGCAGTTGGGTAGAGTTCCCGTAAGGTAAGCCAACACCAACTATCAGTCTGCTGGCAAATGTACTGTTAAGCCCAATTTTGTGGAAATACCTGAGCTCGTTTTCCAGTTTCACATATTGGTTAAACACAGCTCCAAAAAGCGTTTTTACCTTACCTGCTGTAGTATCGGCACCGGTAACCAAACCATAAACATTGTTTGATAAACTTACTTTGCCATTATAATAAATAGTGTTGGTACGGTAATCTTCGGTAGTATTGGTAAAGGTATAGCCGTAGCTAGGGCCCAAAGTAAACTGCTTTTCAATAACATGCTTTAAAGCCGGGTTGTGGGTGCTTTGTATGCTATCCAAATAAAGCTTTGATACACTTTGCGGATTAACAAACATTACATTCAATATGTTCAGCTCATGCGAACGGTGAACAGACTCTTTCCATTGGTAACCAAACGAGGCATTAAAAGAATTTAACCTGTATAATTTTTGGCGATCAACAAGGGTATAACCCAATGTAAAGTTTGTATGTGGTATATAGGCATTATCGGCCTTAGGATATATCGGGCTGATAAAACGCGGCCACGATAGCGTGGTTTGTATACCGGCCTGGTACACGTTAAAGCCATTATTGTTGCCGCCAAACTGTACATCTGTACTACCAAAAAGGGTTACTTTTAAGGCTTCGCCACCTTTAAAGGCATTACGGTTAAGCCAATTTATATTTACCTGTGTACCCGTATAATTGGCCGATGTGGTACGACCGAGTATTTCAAATTGCAGAGATTTCTTTTTATAGGGAGTTAAAAAATAAAACACATTTAGTTTTGAGGAATCGGTTGATACATCCTCAAACCTATTCTTTACAAATTTGTATGGCCCCAGGTTAACAAAGCGGTTCAAGGAGTTGTTATGATTGGTGCGATTATATACTTCGCCGGGGCGCATTAAAACGGTATTGGCAAAAATATAGGAATTAACGGTTTTTCTTTTTTCAACAATATTGTACCAGCGGTACTTAAAGCCCTTATCCAACATCAAAGAGGTATCGCGCAGGGAATAGCTAGGGTATACGTATATGTTATCAATGGTATATATGTTTTTTGCCCTGTCGGCTGTGCTTCTTTTAACGGTTACCGCTATATCAACCTGGTGATTGGTTATATTGCTGTCAACCCGCATGATCAGGTTTTCGGGAGAGAAGTAATAAAACCCTTCTTCCTTTAAGCGCGCGTCAATTCGTATGCGTTCATTTTTAATAACATCTAGATTGTAATTATTGCCAGGCTTTAAAAATGTTTGAGCGGATGTACCTGCTACAGCAGTATCGGCCGATCCTTTGCCCTGTGGAAATGTTACCTTTCTTATTTTATATGCGGGTCCTGTTGCTACAGTATATACAGCTTTAGCCGTTTTACCTTTAGGTTTACTTACAGTATCACCGCTAACCTGCGCCTGGAAATAACTTTCGTTCTGCAATTTGTTTTGTACGATGTTGCTGTTTTTTTCCAGATCAACTACGGTTGCCAAAACAGGAGGTTCGCCAAATTTGGTGTTAAGCCAGTGGGCAAGGCCCTTTGTTTTTTTTGTACGGGTTTTATTATATATCCATAGCTTTACCCTTAAACCTAATATATCGCCATTAGGTTTGGGGCGCAGTAAAGCTTCCAGTTCGGTTTTTAATGCTTTAGCGTCACTCTTTTTGATATCCTTATCCTGAATTTTTACCTCACCGCCGGTATACAGTTTCTGACCAGGCACCAGGTATTTGGTATTACTGCAGGCACTTAGTAAAACGGATACGATGAGGATATATCTAAAGTGTTTTATCATAAGCTTAATTTGTAGTGGTAGTTTGTTTCTTTTGCTCCTGCTGTTTCTGTTCCTCTGCTTTTGCCGCATCATTCTGCACTTTGGTGGCATCATCCTGCTTCTGTTTCTTTTCTTTCTCCTCCTGCAAATATTTGCGACGCATTTCCCGCTCCTGTTGTGTACGCTTGTGGAATATCTCACTGAAACGGTTATAATCAACCGTAAGCGTAAATCCTAAACCTGTTTCAATAATCTGGCCTTGTATTACAATAAATTCATCACGGCGGTAGGCACGCAAGGCATAACGGCCATCTTTACTGAGTTTATAATTTACAGATACATCACCCGCAATATTGGTGGCTTTTTGACCTTGCTGATTACCCTCCAGGTTAAAATTATTACCAACGCTCACCGTGAGCCTGTCACTAAAGAAACGTTTGGAAAGGCCCACATTCAGATCCGTTCGGTTGGTTGCTGTGCCTGATGAATAATCTTCGCCTGATGTTAAACCAAAATTCAAATCAACCCCTTCTATCAGGTTGCCCGCCAATCTGTTCAATTGGTCAGATAGCAAACTGCTTACGCTATTACGCACCATGTCTTCGGCTGAAAAGCCTGCTCCCTGGCTCTGTAATGGGTTATCGCCAATAAAGTGGCCCAATACCAATACACCCAGCACTTGTTTGTTCATCTCATTAGGGTCCTGCCGTACTTGGCCCAAACGGGTATTAACGGTACTCACCACATCGCTTGATACGGTGTAGGTACTGTCGGGCAATACAATGTCAAAACTAATTTCGGGGGTAAGTAGTTGGTTTTTGAGTTTCAGATTGACGTTAAATGGCAGTTTTTGCTTGTACTGAACCTGGTTTTCGCTACCCGTCAGTTGATTTTCGACCAGATCAATAGGAGGTACATTAGCTACATAAACGGCAGTCAGATCAATATTGGCACTTGTTGGATCGCCGGTCCATACTATAGTGCTCCCCTTTTTAAAGTTAAACTTACGTTTTACGGTAGCGTATGACAGATTGTATGAACCTGAGTTTACTTCATAAGTACCCGTCAGGTTAATTTTTCCGCTGGGATCAATACCGGCATTTAAGCTGGCTTCACCTTTTAAGTGTACCACATCGCCATTGGATTCATCGATTACAATGGTAAAGGCTGCGTTTTTATTTACGTTGATAGTTGCGGATACGTCCATCCCGGTAACCTGCGATTTTTTTAGGGAATCGAGCCGTTTGGCTAAAAGGATGGAGTCTGTTTTTGGGGCGTTTTTATTGATAAATACCACTACACCTTTCCGATCTTCAATGCTTGGGTCGGTAGTTGGTAATACGATGGTGAGATCTGTTTTTTCATTTACGGTGAGGTTGGCATCAACAACGGGTTTGGTCATGTTCCCCTTTATTTTGATACGACTGTCCACAAACAGTTTGCCGTAATACAGCTTATTATCGGCCTGGGTTGAGTTGATCACTCTGAAGTTACGGGCATTGATATCCAGTCCGAATGCAAAATCGGTATAGGTTTTGGTAAAAATGCTGCCACTCACAACGGCTTTGCTCCCGGTCGAATCAACTAGAGTAAAATCATTAAAGCGAATGCCCTCGTCATTAAAAGTGATGCTCTCCTGTGGCATACTAAAGTAGGAGTTGAGCATAGCTACATTGAAGCCAACTTTATTAAAATGAACATCGCCCCGTACCGCCGGGGCATCTGTTGTGCCTGTTATTTTTAACTGTCCGCTGATATTGCCCGATGAATTGCGCAGGCTGCCAAAACTAAATCCCTCGATGCTCTTCATGCTCAGGCTTGTAATATTCAGGTTCATGTCGAATTTGCTTTCGGGATTGGTGTAGTACAAGCCAGTCAGATCAACCTGGTTGCCTTTGCCGGTGATGCTTACGTTGGCAGCATAGGCATTCTCGGTTTGATTGTTAACCTTGAGGGCAACGTTACCAAGGGTGTCACCTTTAAAATTCAAATCGTTCACATCAATAGCTGCGGTCACTAATGGCGATTTCTCAAAATTGCTGATCTCGGCTTTGCCATTAATGGTACCACCTACTAACAATGAATCCTGCTGGGCTATTTTTGTAAGGGTTTCAATCTTGAAGTTATTGAAGCTTACGGTAACCGGGGCATTAAACTCTTGTGGGTTGCTGTTAACGCTGAGTACCTGGTTGCTGTTGGTAATGGTAAAGTTATGTGCCAATATACCTTTGGGGCCATATTGCAGAGAATTATCGGCATTAACGGCCCATTTAGTATAGTCAAGCAGCAGGCCATCCTGTAAAAAGCTAAACTCGTACTCGTTTGGTAAAATATGGAGTACCCCTGCTAAGCGGTATCTTTCTTTTTTGGCTTTATCGCGCACCTGCAAGCTCAGGTCTAGTTTATTATCCTGAGCTTTGCCCGATAGGCTAGTGTACAGCAGATCTAACGATGAACCAATCTTAATTTGATCAATAGTAAAGTTATAATTCAGCGCATTGTTGGCCGTGTTTATATCCAGTTTGGCATTGTTAATCGTATTGGTACCATAAACCACTTTTGGTATCGATCCGTTAACTATCAGTTCGCCGGTTTCACTGTTAAAACTGCCTTTTAGTAATACCGGGTCAAGCTGCTTCAGATCAGGTGCAAACTGGGTAAGCAGTGGTGTTTTAATCAATCGTGCATCAAACGCAAATTGCTGTGGGGAGTAATGAGTTTTGAGTGCTGAGTTTTGAGTGCTGAGTTTTGACTTTAGACCTTTGACTTTTGACTTTTGATTTTTTTCAGCCACCTGCTGGCCACCCGCTATCGCGGTGTTAAAATATTTATTGATCACATCCTGCAATGCATCTGCTATTTGAGTAAGCTTGTATTTGCCAGCCATATTCGCGGTTAAAACAGGCGTTTTTAAATGGATAGTGCTGCTATCGGCATTGGCTGTTGATATCAGGCTTACGGTATCCAGTTGTATACGCTGCCCTTTGTTTACCACCAGCAGATCGGTAGCCAAAATATTGCCATTCAGATAGTCAGGATCGGCGGTGGGAATGTTGGCATACAGTTTACCGTGAAAACGCATCTCATCCTTAACAAAATTCAGTTTTTGCAGATTGATGCTATCTACTAACAACGTACCGTTAATTGATGGATATTGCCTGTTGAGGTATGCCTTGGCATCCAGACTGAAATTAATGTTAGGGTCCTTCATATTGGCAATGGCTGCATAATTACCATTGCTGGAGCTGCCTTTGATCGTAAGGTTTTGATAGGTATAGCCTTTAACATAAGCTTTAACCAGGTTGCCATTAAACTGGATGCTGGCTTTTTTAGGATCAAGGCTGGTGCCTTTCAAATCGGCGGTCATGGTTATTTTGCCTACCATTTGCGGTTGTTTAGTTAACGCGCCTATATTTAGATCATTAGCCTTGATGTGGGCGGTATAACTTTCGCTGCCCTTGTGCTGCCCATTTTTTAAAGCTGCAACCAGGTCAACCGCGCCATAGCTGGAACGCAGGCCCATTTTAGTATCAAAGTTGGTCATACTCCCTTTAAATGTACCCTTCAGGTTCATGTTTTCGGGGATACTTACATTGGATGGAATACTGCCTGCCGGAGCCAGTTTAGTGATATCATTCCTGCTGGTAGTAAAATCGGCAATATTGAGGTCAAAGTATGCTTTATTCACATCCGGCAATCCCTTCATTTTGGCTGATGCCTTGATATGGGTGTTGCTTAAACCGCTTACTTCTAAGCTGGGGATATCAAGGTTGTTTACCTGCCCGCTAACCCTGCCGTTTATTTTGAAAACCGTACCCGGCGAACTTTTAAAAGGCTCCATAGTTGCCATGGTGGGCATCAGCAGCAACACATCCTTTAAACCCAGACGACTGCCATCCAGATTGGCATTGATGCCCAGTGCGCCAATATTTTTAGTGATGGCATCAATGGATGGGTATCTTACCTGTACTGATTTTTGCAGAACGGTTTGGGGGGTCTCCAGCAGCAGATCGTTCATATAGGCGTTGGTTGGCCCGTAAAAGAATGCGGTGTGAAATTTGTTGATCTTCAGTCCGCTTTTTTCATTAAAAGCGAAGGCGTTTATTTTACCCGAAATGGTATCGGGGCTGTAAGCAATATTTTCGGCCTCGGCATTCAGGTTGTGTATGTCCATGTGCCCAAAGTCAAGGCCTTTGGCAATAGCTTTTTGAGCTTCATTATCAAACTTGATGTTGTCATTAGCAAGGCTCACTTTTCCTAATGTAACCGCCCATTTGGATGTTTGGGGTGATGAAACCAGTGTATCCAGTTTTTTAGCTGCCTTTACGATGGCCTTTTGTACGGTTTTGGGTTTGGCCAGGCTTAGGGTCGCTTTGGTATCATTTAGCTCAATGCTTTTAATGCCCACCTTTTGTTTTTTGAGATCGATCTTATCCATCTCTACCAAAAACTTGTTCAGGTTAACATTGGCATTCATTTCAGCGCTTTGATAATCAACCCTTATTTTTGATACATCGATTACCCCTAAGTTCAGATCCATGTTGAGCGGGGTAGTGGCAGTATCAACAGGTGCAGGACCTACCGGTGTTTGAATAATACGCGCGTTGACATCGGAAAGGGTAATCTTCGGTATGGTAAATTTCATTTTATCCATGTCAAAGTCTTTGATCCGGGTGTCAAAGTGGCCCAGTAAAAACTTTACATCATTGCCGGTAATGGCATCCTTATATTTGATATTGATCCTGTCAAGGTTGATCTTATCTAAAGAAAATTTCATGGTGGAGGTGGTATCCTCGGGTTTTACCTCTTTCTTTTGCTCACCGACAAAAGCTTTGATAATGTAATCGAAGTTAAAGATGCTATCGGCGCCACGGTTTACATTGGCGGTAACGCCCTGTAAATTAATTTCATTGATCTCAACCTTATTATCAAGTAGCTTGAATAGGCTGATATCAACCTTTAATTTGTCACCGGCTATCAGGGTATCTTTTTTCTGGTCCTCAAAATAAACATTTTCTAACACCAGCAATTTGGGCAAACCAAGGCTGATATGGCCAATTTGTACTTTGGTGTGTATTTTATCTTGTAAAAAATTGACCGCTTTATCTTTGGCGAAATTTTGTACAGCCGGAACCTGTATTAAAACAACTACAAGCAACACCAGGAAAATGAGGCTTGCGATTATCCAGAGTATGGTTTTTAGGGCTATACGTCCAAATTTCTTCAATTGTATAAATTTTTCAAAGGTGATGTCTGTTCGGCATAAAAATAATCAAATAGCTTGTTAAAAATGACTATTCTGTTTAACCAGTTTTAATACCCCTATAAAGCCCGAGCCAAAAAACGCCTCTAAATCTCCCCCGGAAAGGAAGCTTTTTGTACTGCTTTTTAAAGCCCTCCCTTTCGGGGAGGGTTTGGGTGGGGTTATTAGTTTTTTCAACACTTCATAAACCCGATTTGTTTTTTGATAACTTTGTATTTCTACAGGATTTTTGCTGAAACGGATTAACTATGCCAGATTTTTCTCACTTACACGTACATACCCAGTTCTCTTTACTTGATGGTGCCGCCGACATATCAAAACTATATAAAAAGGCCGCAAGCGACGGGATGAAGGCACTGGCCATCACTGATCACGGTAACATGTTCGGGGTGTTTAAATTTGTGGCCGAAGCCGGAAAACACAATGTAAAACCCATTGTAGGCTGTGAGTTTTATGTGGTGGAGGATCGGCATAAAAAGCAATTCACCAAAGAGAAAAAAGATTTACGCCGCCATCAGTTAATGCTGGCTAAAAATCCAGAAGGTTATAAAAACCTGGTCAAGTTATGCTCCCTGGGCTATATGGAAGGCTTATACAGCAAATGGCCGCGCATTGATAAAGAACTTATTTTAAAATACCATAAAGGCTTAATTGCTACCACTTGCTGTATTGGCGCATCAGTACCACAGGCCATATTAAAAGATACCCCCGAAGCGGCAGAAACAGAGTTTAAATGGTGGCTTGATCTTTTTGGCGAAGATTTTTATATTGAGTTGCAGCGCCATGATATTCCTGACCAAAACATTGTAAATAAAGTGTTGCTTACTTATGCTAAAAAGTATAATGTAAAGGTAATTTGCTCCAATGATTCGCACTATGTAGATCAGCAGGATTCCAATGCGCATGATATTTTACTGTGCGTTAACACCGGCGATATGCAGAGCACCCCCATAGCTACTGACGAAGAAGGTGGCCGCGGTTATCGTTTTGGATTTCCTAATGATCAGTTTTACTTTAAAACACAGACAGAGATGGGCAAACTGTTTTCAGATTTGCCCGAATCATTAGACAATACCAATGAGATAGTTGATAAGGTGGAGGTGCTTAAATTAAAGCGCGATATCCTGCTGCCCAATTTCATTATCCCTGATGAGTTTAAGATACACAGTACACCCGATGCTGATACGCTTAACCAGTGGGAGTACTTAAAACACTTAACATTTACCGGCGCCAAGGAGCGCTATATAGATATTTCGCCCGAGGTAGAGGAGCGCATCAACTTTGAGTTGTTCACCATCCGTACCATGGGCTTTGCAGGATACTTCCTGATCGTGGCCGACTTTATTAAGCATGGACGCGATATCGGGGTATTTATTGGCCCGGGCCGTGGTTCGGCAGCAGGGTCGGTAGTGGCCTATTGTACAGGCATCACCAATATTGACCCGATGAAGTATAATCTCCTGTTCGAGAGGTTCCTGAATCCGGATCGTAAGTCAATGCCCGATATTGACACGGACTTTGACGATGCTGGTCGGCAAAAGGTTATTGACTACGTAGTTGAAAAATATGGTAAAAACCAGGTAGCGCAGATCATCACTTATGGTTCCATGGCTGCCCGTACCAGTATACAGGACGTGGGCAGGGTGCTGGATATGCCACTATCTGAGATGAGTGCCATCAAAAAGCTGGTTCCTGAAACATTGGGTATCACCTTAAAAGAGGCTATTGAACAGGTACCGGAGTTAAAAGCGATATTAAATGGCAATGACCTGCGCGCGCAGGTACTGCGTGAGGCCGAAAAGCTGGAAGGCTCAGTACGTAATACAGGGGTGCATGCTGCCGGTATCATCATTGCTCCTTATGATTTGACCGATATTGTACCGGTAGCCGTTGCTAAAGATTCTGACCTGCTGGTTACCCAGTATGATGGTCGCGTGATTGAGGATGCCGGAGTTATCAAGATGGACTTTTTGGGTCTTAAAACCTTAACCATCCTAAAGGATGCGTTAAGGCTTATCAAGCAAAACCACGGTGTACACATAGATATTGATTATATACCACTTGATGATAAAGAAACTTATGAGCTTTATCAAAAGGGTGATACCAATGGTACGTTTCAGTTTGAAAGTGATGGTATGCAAATGTACCTGCGCGAGCTTAAGCCTGATAAGTTTGAAGATTTAATTGCCATGAACGCCCTGTACCGCCCAGGGCCGATAGAGTATATACCCAACTTTATTAGTCGTAAACACGGTAGAGAACCCATTGTATTTGACCTTCCTGACATGGAGGAGTATCTGGGCGAAACCTATGGTATTACCGTGTACCAGGAGCAGGTGATGCTTTTATCGCAAAAACTGGCGGGCTTTAGTAAAGGCGATGCTGACGTATTGCGTAAAGCAATGGGTAAAAAGCAGATTGAGATATTGAATAAAATGGAATCACAGTTTATGGATGGGGCCATAGCCAAAGGACATCCCAAAGATAAACTAACCAAGATCTGGACAGACTGGAAAGCTTTTGCTCAATATGCCTTCAATAAATCGCACTCTACCTGTTATGCTTTTGTGGCTTATCAAACAGCTTATTTAAAAGCGCATTACCCGTCAGAGTACATGGCGGCGGTTTTAAATAACCAGAACAACATGGAAAAGATCACCTTTTTCATGGAGGAGTGCCGCAGGATGGGTGTGGAGGTATTGGGCCCGGATATCAACGAGTCTGATATGTCATTTGCTGTTAACAAAAGGGGCCAGGTGCGTTTTGGACTAACCGGAGTAAAAGGTGTGGGTGATAAGGCTGTTGAAAGTATTATTGAAGAGCGTGAAGCAAATGGGCCGTACACCTCTGTTTATGACTTTGCAAGGCGTTCAAATACCCGGAGTGTAAACCGTAAATCATACGAAAACCTGGTTTATGGGGGCGCTTTTGATGAGTTTGGTATCAACCGGTCACAGTTTTTTGCCAAGACAGATCTTGGTGTTTTAACTGGTGTTGAGCGCCTGATTAAATATGCCAATGACTATCAGAACGTACAAAGTAGTTCGCAATCGTCATTATTTGGTGGTTCGGTGGCTTCCTATGTTCCGGAACCGGCTATGCCTGAGGCGGAAGAATGGCCGTTGATTGAAAAATTGAAATATGAAAAAACGGTTATCGGTATATATTTAACCGGGCACCCGCTTGATAATTATAAAGTGGAGCTTGATAGGTTTTGCAACAGTACCATTAGTGATCTGAAACTGATGCAAAAAGCTCGCTCTGGCGAAGGTGGCGAAGATATTATGGGTGCCTTTAACGAGCTCCGTAAACGTGGCGAGATCAGAATAGGTGGCCTGGTAGGTAATGTGCAGCATAAAATGACCAAAACGGGTAAGCCATTTGGCACCTTTGTGCTGGAAGATTACAATGAATCGTACGAGTTTGCCATGTTTGGTGAGGATTATGTAAAATTCCGTAACCTGATGATGGATGGTTATTTTCTGCATATTAAAGGCTCCATTGAAGAAAAATTCCGCCAAAAAGATAATTGGGATCTGCGCATAGCGGTCATGAGCCTGCTATCAGAAATGCGGGATAAGCATACCAAATCATTAACCGTGTGTATAGATGTGAATATGCTGAGCACTAAGCTGCTTGATGATATACAACATGCTATTAATGAGAATAATCAAAAATACCCGGTACAGAACTGTAAACTACGGTTCCAGATCAAAGACCGGGAAGAAGCCATGCTGGTTGAGCTGGCATCCAAAAACTTTAAAGTAAACCCAAGCGATGATCTGATGGCTGATATTTTTAATTTAACCAATACGCAGCCGGTGTTGAATTAGCAGGGTTTTCGCTATCTTGATATAGTTGAGTATTTAAGTTAAATTTGTTTATAAAGCTTATGTTATGAGTACTGAAACAATAAGAGAGCGTTTACATGAGTATATTCGTTTTGCTGACGATAAAAAGGTAGAAGCGATATACACCATGGTTGAAAATGAGATTACCGAAGAGTTGGATCTGTGGGAGGATAAAGCTTTTTTAAATGAACTGAAAAATCGTATTGATGAGTATGAAAGCGGAAAAATAAACGGCTCTGCGTGGGCGGAAGTTAAACAAAAGGCCAGGAATCAGAAGTTGTAATGGAATATGATCTTAGGTTTCATCCCAAAGCCGAAATTGAATACCTGGAAGCTTTCGTATGGTATGAAGAACAATTAGATAAATTAGGGGAACGTTTTGAATCTTCAGTAGAAAGAAAACTCCAAAATATTATTAGTAATCCTCTGTTCTATCCTAATAAGAAATTTAAGTGTAGGGAATGCAAAATAGAAGATTTTCCTTATCTCTTAGTTTACAAGGTTTATCCAGAGCGTAATCTTATCTTTATTGTGTCTGTGTTTCATACCAGCAGAAAACCCGGTAAAAAGTATCGGAAATAATTTCTATTTTATTGCCATTTGTGTGTTGATAGACGATCAAGATTTTTCTCTGCGCGTCATTGCGAAGTACGCTTCTTAAAGGCGAAGTAAATTGTTTGATTATTGTAATTTATGACTAAATAATTCAAATAGTCAGAAATAATGAAGTGTTAATAAAAAAACAGGATTTTAGCTATAAACAATCGTCAGTGTTAAGTTAAGTGGATAAGTTATATTAATATAATTGTCACATTGTCAGGTCGCACTTGTGGCAAGCTATTTGAATAGTATATATTTGTAATACAAAATTTAAAAAATAGAAATCATGGCTTTAGAAATAACTGATGCGAACTTTGACGAACTTGTGCTGAAATCAGACAAACCTGTACTTATTGACTTTTGGGCAGAATGGTGTGGTCCATGTAGAATGGTAGGCCCGGTTGTAGAAGATATTGCAAAAGAATACGAAGGCAAAGCCGTTGTTGGTAAAGTTGATGTTGATAACAATCCTGGTATATCAGTGAAATATGGAATCCGTAATATCCCTGCTTTATTATTCTTTAAAAATGGCGAAATTGTGGATAAACAAATTGGCGCTGTTCCAAAATCAGTATTAACTGATAAATTAGCTAAGCAATTAGCTTAATTAACAAAGGCAAAATTAAGTTTATAAATAGCTTAATCCACCATATTTAAATTACTTTAAAAAGCGTTACCTATTTGGTGACGCTTTTTTTATGCGCTATATTAGCCTATGCCCAAATTAAATGATGATCAGCAAATAAGACAGCTTGCCAATCTCGAGCTGTTGGCCCGGCAGGTGGTTGAGGGGTTTATAACCGGCCTGCACCAAAGCCCTTTCCATGGTTTTTCTGTAGAGTTTGCTGAGCACCGTTTGTATAATAATGGTGAATCGGTAAAAAATATCGACTGGAAGCTACTGGCCCGTACGGATAAATTGTTTGTAAAACAGTTTGAGGAAGAAACCAACCTGCGCTGTTATTTATTGTTGGACACGTCATCGTCTATGAATTTTCCTGAAAAGGGATTGAACAAACTTCAATTTTCAACCTATGCTATAGCTTCATTAATGTATCTGTTTAAAAAACAGCGGGATGCCTTTGGCCTGTGTCTTTTTTCAGATAAAATAGATTGGTTGAGCGCTGCAAAATCCACCGCTACGCATTTGTTTTATTTGTATGCCGAACTTGAAAAAATGTATAGCAACCCGCGGGTTAATACGACTACCAATATAACAGATGTGTTGCACCATATTGCTCAGGAAATTCACCAGCGCAGTATGGTGATCATTTTTAGTGATATGCTGGAAAATAACCTGGATGCGGATAAATTACAATCGCTTTTTGCAGCTATACAGCATTTAAAGTTTAATAAGCACGAGGTGATCATTTTTAATGTTCACGACAAACAAAAAGAGCTGGACTTTAATTTTGATAACCGCCCGCATCATTTTGTTGATATAGAGAGCGGTGCCGAAATAAAAGTACATCCAGCCAAGGTGCGTGATGCTTACCGGGCATCGTTAGCCGCATATCGTCATGAGCTGGAGTTAAAGTGTGCGCAATATCATATCGATCTGATTGATGCCAATATACAAGAAGGGTATCATGATATATTGAAAACCTACCTGGTGAAAAGAAATAAAATGATATAAAAAAAAGCTATTCTTTTTTAAAAGAATAGCTTTTCAATAGGGGTAACACTTACTAAAACTGCCTGCAAAGTAATAAAGAAAGCATGAAGTTTTAGTGAAGTTGGTTATGATGATCAAATATTAATTTCACACGAGTGCCTTTACCTTTAACCGAGTTTATTTGAACCTTAATATTATGAAAAGCGGTTATACTCTTTACAATGGCAAGCCCTAGGCCATAACTTTCCTTTTCGTCGGTATCAAACTTCTCAAAACGGTTAAATGCATTTTCTATTTGTTTTTGATCCATACCGGCACCGGTGTCGGCAATAATAATGGAGTAAATATCCTCTGTAAGCTCATCACTTATGGTAATAGTACCCTTTGGGTTATTGTATTTTATAGAGTTGTTAATGACATTGAATAACAGGGTATGCATCAAAGGCCGGTTACCCTGAATAGAGTAAATATATTTAATGTGGTTGGTGAACGTTAAGTGTTTTTCATCCATACGATCTTCCAGTTCCTCGTGTATTTCTTTAATAACACCCGCAATCATTACTACATCGACTTTATCAAACTGGTTATTTTCAACCTTTGATATCAGCAATAAACTGTTAATGATGGATTTTAAACGGTTTAAAGTTTTTAGCGAGGCATGCATTTTATTCTCACTGCCTTCGCTCAGGTCTTCATGCAATAATATGTTTTCAAGCCTTGAGCTAATAATACTTATGGGGGTAAGCAGCTCATGCGATACATTGGCAATAAACTGTTTTTCCAGTATAAAGAGGTTTGATATCTTCTTCATCAACGAGCTGATACTATCGTCAAGCAGCTCAAAATCCTGGGTAGTGGTTTTTATTTTTTCATAATCAAAGTTCATCGGATCATTTACTTTGATTAGCTTACGGTCAATTATTTTATAAAATGGCGCAAGCAAAAACTTGGTGAATATCAGATCGCTTATCAGTGTAAGTACAAGCGCTATAAATAGCACCAATAAAGTAAATTTCTTGATAATTGATTTTAACTCTTCTACAGATTCAATAGCCTCGCCAATTTCAAGCAGATAGGTATGCCCTTTAAAATTAAAGCGATGTGATAGTATGCGGTATGTTTGTATGTTCCTATCAACCCTACGCGTTTCGGTAGTGAATTTTATTGCATTGGTAGTTTTAGGGTTATACTTGGCCTCAGGGGTTATGGTTATAAATTCTTCCTTTAAAATATTATAATCAGTATATACTTTCTGGCTGTTTAAAAAGCTGTTGATTTCGCCCGATGAAAGGCTTTTTAAAGTTTCCTCCTTATCATCCTCTAAACGTACCTCAATATGGTTATAGGATATTTTTTCAATTGATAGCAGAATAAGCAGACCGGTAAATAGAATAATGGCCACCTTGGTTAGGGTATTGTATAGGGCCAGTTTTACCTGTAATTTCATTTGTTTATGGGTAATTTAAATATTGATGCGGTAGCCAATACTCCTAACCGTTTCAAACCAATCAATAGGGATATATTGTGATAGTTTCTTGCGCAGGTTTTTAACGTGTACATCAACAAAGTTCGAGTCGGAGTTTATTTCCAGCACATCGCCCCAAACGTGTTCAGTTAAATTGGTACGTGATATTACCCTGTTTTTATTTAACACCAGATAGTTAAATATTTCAAATTCTTTTTTGGTAAGGTTAATGCGTTCATCATTATATATTACGGTGCGGTTTTGTATGTTAACACGCAAACCTTTAATATTAATATCATTACTCTCCAACCTGTGTTTACGGCGTGTAATGGCATGCATACGTGCCAAAAGCTCACTTAATGAAAATGGTTTTGCCAGGTAATCGTCGGCACCTTGTTCCAAGCCCATAATCCTGTCATCAACCGCTCCGCGGGCAGTTAGTATAATAACGGCATCTTCGCGTTTATCAAGGCCTTTCAGCATCTTTAAAAGGTCAAAACCATCGCCATCAGGCAAACCAAGATCAAGCAATATAAAATCGTAGTTGTTTACAAATATCTTTTCCTCTGCCGATTTTTTGGTACGCGCATGTTCAACCGTAAAACCTTCATGACTTAAAAATTCATCAATTTCAAGGGCCAGGCCTTTTTCGTCTTCAACAATTAATACATTCATACGCTTGCAATTTACAAAAATAGAATCAAGAGCCAAGATACAAGAATCAGGATCAAGGCGTTTAATTAGAATTCTTTGAATATATAATCTTACTTCTTGCCTCTTAATTCTTGTATCCTGATTCTAATTTATAAATTACCCAAATCAAATTCAGCTAAATGCTGTTAATGAATAAACGCTATCTTTTTTATATGAGACTTTCCATCGAACGCAAACCCATCAGAGTTAATCCCGATCCTAAGCGTGTTATTGCCCGATTCTTTTTTAACGGGAACGACCGGGCTAAAGAAGTAATTGAAAGGGTAATGGGTATCAGCGAAGAAATAGCATTTGGAATTGTTTCGCCCTTACTACAGGAGTATTCCAAGCGGCACCGTAACATTACACGGGTTTTAAACCGGCATTGCAGTAAATTAAAGCCACTGTTTCAGGAGTTAAATATTGATTTTGATACACTCACGGTTTATCGAAAATTATTAATAGGTTCGTATTTTACGCATGAATATTCGATAGAGTCGGCGGCGTTTTTTAATCCGTCTATTGTTGAAGATCCTGACCAGACTGAACTGGAAGACGGGCAGAAACGGGTGATCATCAGTTTCAGGGCGGTAGGCGAGGGGCATATTTCATCCATCACATTTCGCCGTGCATTGATTGATAAGTTTAATAACATTACTATTCAGCCTTCCGGAAGTTATATTGATGAGGCCGAAATTGTACGCAACGCGGTTTACAACAAAAAACTATTCTTTGATAAAGCTGCCATTACCCAGATCAGTATTGATGTTATAAGCGAGCTGGAATCAAAGCTCGACCATCATTTTGAATATGCAAACCTGCGCCGCATTATATTGGAATCGCAAAAGCTGCAGGAAAGCGATATGAAAAAGCTGGAATACGATAAAGTGCTGTGGCTGGCTGATTCTTACTATGAGATTGTATTTTCGTTGGATACCGATATTTCTGACCGTGTGATATTCCCGATATCCGAATATGAGCGCAAAGGAATTGAGGACGCTCGCTTTGTACGGTTTATTAATGATGACGGCAGTTATGTGTACTATGCCACTTATACCGCTTATGATGGCTCGCTCATTATGCCTAAGCTGTTGCAAACTACCGATTTTTATAACTTTA
The DNA here is from genome assembly GCA_030445275.1 of Mucilaginibacter sp. Taxonomy (GTDB): domain Bacteria; phylum Bacteroidota; class Bacteroidia; order Sphingobacteriales; family Sphingobacteriaceae; genus Mucilaginibacter. Next base: position 69,947 of record JAUCSE010000026.1, on the reverse strand, counting down.
AAATAATGCCGCTTTATGGCGAGGGTGCTCAGAATAAAAATCTGGCGCTGTTCCCCCGCAAAGTGAATGGTAAGTTTATTATGATATCGCGTATTGATGGCTGCAACAATTACATCATGTACTCCGATAAAATAAACATCTGGGAAAAGCCAATACCATTACAACGACCAAAATTTTCATGGGAGTTTATACAAATAGGCAATTGCGGATCGCCAATTGAAACCAAGGATGGCTGGATCATGATAACACATGGCGTAGGGCCCATGAGACGCTATGTGCTGGGGGCAAGCTTGTTGAAGCTTGATGATCCTGCCGTTGAAATTGGCAGGCTGCGTGAGCCCCTATTGATCCCCAATGCCGATGAACGTGAAGGTTATGTACCTAATGTGCTTTATTCATGTGGTGCCATTGTACATAACGATAAGCTTATTATTCCGTACGGAGTATCTGATTCATCAACAGCTTTTGCAGAGGTTTGCCTGGACGAACTATTGGCTAAGCTGAAGGAGGATGCAAGCGAGGAAGCGCCCAAAGCTAAAGGCCGAAAGCAGAAAGCTAATGCTGGTAATTAAGCCCACCCAACAAACGTTCCTTTTCACGCGTCATTGCGAGGTACGAAGCAATCTCTACTTAGGTGGGCTAGCTATGCAAATTTGCTCTGTACAGCTTAGGGATTGCTTCGTACCTCGCAATGACGTGATTTTTGATATTCAGAATATCACCCCAATATCCTCTTATACAATCCCAAATAATCCCCTACCATCTTATCACAAGAAAATTGTGACGATGCCCAGTTATAACAATCAGCCCGGTTTATAATATTTATTCGACTAACCGCTTCAACTGCTTCATCAACCGTATTTACCAGATACCCGGTTTCGGCATTTTTAATCAGTTCCGGCATCGATCCACGGTTAAAAGCGATGACCGGTGTGCCGCAAAGCATGGCTTCGGCTACGCTCATACCAAATGGTTCATTAAAGTTGATGGGATGTAGTAGCGCATAAGCATTGCCCAAAAGCTCTTTTCTTTTTCCAGGGCCGGCATGCCCTACGTATTGTATATCTGTTGATAGTTGCGGTTCAATTTTTTCGCGGTAATAATTTTCATCCTGTATAATACCGGCTATCAATAATTTTCTTCCGCTTTTTTGAGCGATCTCTATCGCTTCAGCTGTACCCTTATCCGGGTGGATGCGGCCAAAATACAATAGGTAATCACCAGGAGTTTCGTAAAACTCAAAATCTTTGGTGTCAAGTCCGTTGTATACAGTGGCTATATAATCAAGTTCTGCGCTGCGATCGGCATTACTGATGGATACGTAGTGATTATTATGATTATACTTTTTGTAAACCGGGATGATCCTGGGCGATGAAAAACCATGTATGGTAGTGATCATCGGTGTTTTGATCAGGCCTGAATAAGTAAGCGGCAGAAAATCAAAATTGTTATGGATGATATCAAACCGACCAGCCTTTTCCATCAGGTTACTGATGTGCAGGCATTCCAATACTTTGGCATCCTGGCTGCGGTCTTCCTCGTAACCCGTGGCGCAAACAGCATCCAGCTTACCAGCAGTTATGGAATCGCCGGTGGCAAAAAGTGTTACCTCGATGCCTAGCTTTATTAACCCCTCGGTTATGTTTGATGCTATTTGTTCCCATGGCCCGTAGTGCCTGGGCGGTGTACGCCAGGCAACAGGAGCTAATACGGCAACCTTCATTTAACAGATCTCCATTTTCTGGTTGCCGTACTTGTTGTATTCGTATTCTAGTTCAAAGGCTTTTAATACCGTTAAATGCGATATCAGGTAAGCTAAAGTACTTTCGGCACCCTGGTTACGGTTAATACCGGTGGGCAACAAGCCATCGCAACAGCCTTTTGTTTCATGGTCATACAGTGGAGCGCGCAGCGTGTTTTCGCCCAGGAACCATTTATAGCTCAGAAACATTTTTTCAACATACTGCGGTATTCTGAATATTTGATAGGCCTGGAAATGCATCAGCACCATAGCCATGGTTTCAATAGCCTGCTGATCAAACGTTGGGAAACTACCGCCACGGTAATACCAGCCATCGTTACCAACCGGACTTAAATAACCGCTTGAAAGGGTTAACTGATCTAAAAACGCCATGGTGTTGAGGGCTATCCTTTTAGCATCCTCATTCCCGGTAATCTCGCAGGAATGAAGGAGCGCTAATGGAAGTATGGCATTATCATAGGTCATTTTTTCTTCAAACCATTGCCAATCATCTGATTGGGTGTTTTCATAAGCATCTATCAACGGTTGGGTAAGTTGGGTTAGGATACCAACCATTCCCTCATCACTGGGGAACACCTGCAGATATAAGCTAATACCTATTATGGTATTGGCCATGCCCCTTAAATGTTCCATCTTAGTAAAATGTGGTACTGACTTATGAAATATTTCTAACGCAAACTCACGGTATGAGTTGCTGGACGCACAGCTAATTAAATGTCCCAATGCCCAAATGGTACGCCCAAACGAATCTTCAGATCCTACTTCGTCCAAATATCGCCTGTCAAAGCTCAGGAAATTGCGAAAATTACCATCATCAGTTTGCATGTAGTGAATGTAGCTCAAGTAAATTGGCAGCAGCTCAAAAGCCTCTCTGCTTTTGGTACGCTGATGCGCCATTAACGCCATAATAAGCGCCCTGGCATTATCATCTAAACAATAACCTTCCTTGAGGTTGGGTATACCATATTTGGCATGTTGCACAATACCGGTATCATCAGTTAAGCGTAGTATGTGAGTTAAACTGAATTTGGGCAATATTTCAGGATCAACAATGCTGTTTTTGAGTATCTTATCGCTAAAATCAAACCTTACGCTGGCTTCCTGGGCTACTTTTATATATTCGGCACCAATAGCCGGCCAGCGTAAATGCAGGCCATATTGATAAGCATTGTCTTTCAGTTCCTGTAATACACGGTCCTGGTCAAGCAATTCAATTGCAGTATCGGCAAGCGCTTCGGCATTTTTAAAATCAAAAAGCCGTCCGCGTTTATCGGCCAGCAATTCAGTAGCATGCCAGTAAGGGGTTGATACTACCGCAGCACCCGCACCTACAGCATATGAAAGTGTTCCGCTGGTAATCTGGGCCTCGTTAAGGTAAGGAGTAACATATATTTCACAAGCCGTTAGATAATTTACCAGTTCCTCTTCCGAAACAAATTTATTAATGAATGCCAGGTTACCCGATACGCCAAGCTGATTGGCAAGGGTTTTTAAATGGTCGCGGTATTCCTCACCCGAACTTTTGATTACTCCCGGATGGGTGTTACCCAATATCACGTACATTACATCCGGGTGTTTTTCAACTATCCTGGGCAATGCTTTTATAACCGTTTCCAATCCTTTATTGCGACTCAGCAAGCCAAAGGTTAGTAAAACGCGGTGATTTTTAAATGATGACAGGGTTTTAACCGGATTTTCGACAGGCGCTTCCACATCAGGAACACCATGTTCAATAATCTGTATCTTCTCAATAGGGATATCATAAATAGTAGTTAAAAACTCAACCGCACGCTGGCTCATCACAATTATTTTTGATGATTGCTCAGCAATTTCACGAATGATGATGCGCTGCACATAGCTGGGGTCTTTTAATATGGTATGCAGTATGGATATTAATGGCTTCTCAAGCCTGTTTATTAATGGCAATATATATATACCACTTTCGCCCCCGTATATACCGAACTCATGCTCCATAATACAAACATCCACATTGCTGGTATTGATGTAGTTGGCCGCACGGATATAATCCTTCTGATGATCCTGGCGGATAACATATTTTACCTCGTCGGGGTATTCATATTCCTGCAAACTTTCAGAATCATTTAATGCAACTACAAAACCACCATGTGCCAGCGAATTCCTACCTGGGAAGTTTGCATTAATGGCGCGCATTAAATTTTGGTTGAAAGTGGCTAAACCACATTCGCGGGGAGGATAAGTTGATATATATGCTATTTTCATGTTTGGTAGAGATGGTTAAAATTGCTGCTTGTAGATATAAACAGCAATTTGTGAGGTGTTGTTTATTATAGTGACTATAAAAAGGTGCAAAAGGTGATCTGCGTGAGCAGTAAAAGATGCCTTATAGCGCATTCTTGATAGTATACACCATAAATGCACAAACCATACCAGTTTAACTAAAACTAAATATTATGTGATATTATTTAATAAAGTAACCGGAAAATTACTTTTAATAGAAGATTTTGCCTTTTAATTAGGTCAAGATACGGAATAATAATCAATGGCCTCCATTATTATTTCGCAGGCGTGTATGATCTCGTTGTGGTTGATGATCAAAGGGGGGGCTATACGCATGGAATTGCTGCAATGCAAAAACCAGTCGGTTATAACGCCATGTTCAATACAGCGGTCAATTATTTTTTTGTTCAGGTCAAAGTTTTCCAGTTCAATGGCCAGCATCAAGCCTTTGCCCCGGATTTGTTTTATAGCCGGGTGAACCAGCAATTTGCGAAATAGCGTTTCTTTTTCGGCTACACCGGATGTAAGATCGTCCTCCAACAAAACTTCCAATGCTGCCAGTCCTGCTGCGCAACATACCGGATGCCCCCCAAAGGTGGTGATATGCCCTAGAATAGGATTTTCCTTCAACACATCCATGAGGTGGTTTGACGAAATAAAAGCGCCTATAGGCATTCCACCACCAAGGGCTTTTGCCAGCAGCAATATATCAGGTACTATACCAAAATGCTCAAATGCGAATAGTTTACCGGTACGACCAAATGCTGCCTGTATTTCATCCAATATCAATAAAGTGCCTGTTTCATTGCAGCGGGTACGCAATGCCTGCATATAGCCAATGTCAGGTACGCGGATGCCGGCTTCGCCTTGTACGGTTTCTATAATAACGCAGGCAGTTTGTTCGGTGATCAAATGCAGATCGGCAGTTTCATTAAAGCGGATGAAGCTAACACCAGGTAATAGCGGGCGATAGGCTTGTTTAAATTCCTCGTTCCCCATCACGCTTAAAGCTCCCTGTGTGCTACCGTGATAGGAGTGGTGACAAGCCACAATTTGTTGCCTGCCCGTAAAACGCTTGGCCAGTTTTAAAGCGCCCTCAACCGCTTCGGCACCCGAATTGGTAAAATATACCGATTGCAGATTGTCGGGAAGTACAGCAACCAGCTTTTCGGCAAAACGTACCTGTGGTGTTTGTACATATTCGCCATAAACCATCAGGTGCATGTATTGATCAACCTGTTGTTTAATGGCCTCAATAACTTTTGGATTACCATGCCCCAAGCTGCTCACGCCAATGCCCGATATCAGATCGGTATAGGCTTTGCCGGCTGCATCATACATGTAAATACCCTTTGCCCGTTCAAACTCAAGTAAAAGCGGGAAATTGGTTGTTTGTGCATTATTAGCCAAAAAAAGCTGACGTAAAGTAGGCATTTAAGTCTTAAGTTTTTAGTTCTGAGTCCTGAGTTATCGAGGGCAAAGATAAGCTTTAATGCAGGAATATAAATTGAATCAAAACAAACATGGTTAACTGCAATTGTCACTAAAGACTAAAGACTAAAGACTAAAGACTAAAGACTTAATTCCCCGCACGTTCGCTGCGTTCGCTGAGTTGTTTAATAAGTTCGTCGTTAAACTCTTGTTCGCTTTTGTAAAGTTTGCTCACTTTTTCGGTGGGTAGTATTTTTGAAAAGGCATCTCTATAGCGTTTGCGTATCCCCACCAGCTGGCTTTCATAATAAATTTCTTTATCTATCTGCTCGGTACCGTTGGCGGCTTCGCTTGAATTATTTAGGCGTTTTAGTATACGTACGGCAGTAAGTTCCTGCTGGTACTGGTGATATGTAGGCCAAAACTTGGTAGCTTCTTCATCAGTAAGATTAAGCCGTTGGCTGATAAACCGGTCGTGGGCAGCTTCGAGTCTTTTATTAGTGCCTTTTTTATCCCTGACAGGGGCAGGAGTTATTTTTTGCCGCTGTACCAGGCTGTTACTTGCCTGCGCAAAAGATTCATAACCCGCCGCAATAATAAATAATATAATAAAAATATGCCTGATCAATTTACTCATTAAAATATATCGTTAATTAGTATCCAAATAATCTGACAGATCTTCATCTAAATTTGCACTGTTAATTTGTTGTCCGTTATCCATCAGGGTATGGGTATCGCTTGCATCCACGTGTAATTGCAGGTAGCTTTTAATTTCATCCACAGGTACGGTTGAAAGCTGCTCATGTAAAAAAGAGCTATCGTGCTTTACAGCAGGGGTATCCGCATTTTTTACAACAACACCAATACCTAGTACCAATGCAAAGCAGGCAGCAGTGGCATATCTGAAAGTAGAAGATACAACAAGCCTGCGTATAATGCCTTTCTTTTTAACGGCACCGGGTAGGGTGATAACTTTTGCACCATCCTGGTTAACGGTTTTATTTAATATATTTTGATTTAACTGCTCAAAATAGTTTTCAGGAACAGTAAAGCTTTCAGCCTCTGCGTTGATATACTGTTCAACAGTTATCCTGTTTTGGATATTATTGCTCAGTTCATCAAAATAATTTGCCGGAACTGTAAAGCTTTCGGCTTCATTGTTTGCATGCTGCTCAATAGTTATCCTGCTTTGGATATGATTACTAAGCTCTTCAAAATAGTTTTCAGGCACATCAAAACCCTGGTGCTCCGGGTTTAATGCAGCCTCAACTGTTATTCTGCTTGTGATGTTGCTGCCAAGTTCATCAAAATAATTTTCGGGCACGGTAAAACCAGTGCTTTCCGTGTTTACAGCCTCGTCAATACGTATACGGCTCTGTATGTTGCTGCTTAATTGTTCAAAGTAGTTTTCAGGCAAAGTAAACCCTGTGGATGAGCTTTTTAGCTCTTCCAGCCTTATGCGTGATGTTATGTGCTGCGCTAATTCGTTGAAATAGCCAGACGGCACTGTAAACGGATTCTTGGCATTGATCCGTTTCAGTGATTCATAATCATCCAGCCACTCCCTATTGTCCATATCGCTTTTCATACATAACTATAGATGAATATTGTGCTAAAAGGTTTAACGCAAATAAAAATTAATCTTTAGATAATAAAAAAGCCTCTATCTTCTTGACTGCCAGGTGGAAAGATGCTTTTAATGCACCTACACTTGTACCCAAAACGTTTGATATTTCCTCATATTTCATATCATCATAGTATTTCATGTTGAATACGAGGCGCTGTTTTTCGGGTAAAGTGAGTAGGGCTTCCTGCAATTTACGTTGTGCCTGATCGCCATTAAAATAGCTTGAATCGGCTAGTGTATCAGCCAGTTCATAAGCTACATCATCCAACGAAACATTATTTTTTTGCTTTTTCTTGTTCAAAAAAGTAATGCACTCGTTGGATGCTATCCTGTACATCCAGGTGTATAGCTGCGCGTCATTTCTAAAACCCAGCAGGTTTTTCCAAACCTTGATAAAAACATCCTGAACCAAATCGTCCGCATCGTCATGATCAATAACCATACGGCGAATGTGCCAGTAAATTTTTTGCTGGTATTTTTTCAATAACAGGTTAAACGCTTCGTTACGTGTTTTCTCGTCCTGGAACTTACTTAAAATCTCTGAATCTTCAACCTGCAACGACATTTTTCAATTTTTATAGTTAAATGCTAAATACAGCATTTTGTTTTCTTTCCAAAACCTTTTTTGCAGCAAGCACAATATGCTCGGCATCAAGGCCATACTTGGTCATCAACTGCTCTGGTGTTCCGCTTTCGCCAAAACTGTCATCAACAGCAATGTACTCCTGCGGGGCCGGGTTGTTGGTGGCCAGCACTTGTGCTATGCTATCGCCCAAACCACCAAGGCGGTTATGCTCTTCGGCAGTTACTACACAACCTGTTTTTGCTACCGACTTTAAAACAGCCGCGGCATCCAAAGGTTTTATAGTATGTATGTTAATGATCTCGGCATCAATACCTTGTTCGGCTAATATTTCGCCGGCAAGTATAGCCTGCCATACCAAATGACCGGTGGCAAATATACTCACATCTGCGCCTTCATTCACCATCCATGCCTTACCAATCTCAAATTTTTGATCAGGGTCGGTAAAAATAGGCACAACCGGGCGGCCAAAACGCAAATAAACCGGACCTTCATACTCGGCTATAGCCAAAGTTGCGGCCTTAGTCTGGTTATAATCGCAGGTATTAATTACGGTCATGCCGGGCAGCATTTTCATCAGACCTATATCCTCCAGTATCTGGTGGGTAGCGCCATCTTCGCCCAGGGTTAAACCTGCGTGCGAAGCACATATTTTTACGTTTTTGTTAGAGTAAGCTATTGACTGGCGAATCTGGTCATAAACCCTGCCAGTTGAAAAGTTAGCAAAAGTGCCAGTGAACGGAATTTTACCGCCAATAGTCATACCGGCGGCGATGCCCATCATATTGGCCTCGGCAATACCTATCTGTACAAAACGTTCAGGAAATTCCTTTATAAAATCATTCATTTTTAATGAACCAATAAGGTCGGCACAAAGTGCAACCACCTGGTCATTTTTTCTGCCGGCTTCTAGCAGCCCGGCGCCAAAGCCCGAGCGGGTATCTTTTTTTTCTGTGTAAGTGTATTTTTTCATTCTTAGTTTCGAGTGATGGGTTTTGAGTGTTGAGTTCTTTTAAGCGACGATGAGTGCTGGTTTTGAAATAGAAAGTTTTGGTATAAAAAACTCAAAACTCACTACTCAAAACTGATAACTACCTAATAATCGCCCAGTGTTTCTTCCAGTTGACCGAGGGCCAGTTGCAGCTGCTCGTTGTTTGGTGCAACACCGTGCCATTTGTGGCTGCCCACCATAAAATCAACACCATAACCCATTTCGGTATGCATTAGTATCATAATTGGTTTACCCTGGCCGGTACGGCTTTTGGCCAGTTCTAATGTTTTTACAACATCGGCCATGTCATTACCCTTCATTTCCAGTACATCCCAACCAAAAGCAACCCATTTGGCATGCAGATCGCCCAGGGATAAAACCTGTTTTGTTGGTCCGTCAATTTGTTGTCCGTTCACATCAATGGTTGATATCAGGTTATCAACCTGGTTGTGCGGTGCAAACATAGCGGCTTCCCATATTTGTCCTTCCTGTATCTCGCCATCACCATGCAGGGTAAATACCAGCGATTTATCACCATTCAATTTTTTTGTAAGCGCGGCGCCAATAGCTACCGACAAACCCTGCCCCAATGAACCAGAAGCGATACGGATACCTGGCAAATGCTCATGCGTAGTAGGGTGGCCCTGTAAACGTGAGTTAAGCTTACGGAAAGTAGCCAGTTCGGTTTTGTCAAAATAACCAGCATGTGCCAGTGTGCTGTAAAATACCGGCGAAATATGGCCGTTTGATAAAAAGAAAATATCCTCGCCCACGGCATCCATGTTAAACTTTGGATCGTGGTTCATCACTGAAAAATACAGCGCGGTAAAAAACTCGGTACAACCTAATGAACCACCCGGATGACCCGACTGGCAACCATGTACCATACGTACAATATCGCGCCTAATTTGCGACGCGGTTCTTTCTAATTCTTGAATGTCTGCTTTCATTAATAAAGTACAGGAAAAGCTTAAATGGTTATAAATTTATTTTGTGTGAATATGATTATTGGATAAGATCAAGCACTTGTTTGGAAGAATCTTTAGTATCAACTTTACTGATCAAATGACTGATTACGCCATTGCCATCAATAATAAAGGTGGTACGGGCTGTACCCATGTATTGCTTGCCGTACATGTTTTTTTCGACCCAAACACCGTACGCTTCTACAATATGTTTGTCGTTATCCGCTATCAGGGTAAAGGGCAGGCTGTATTTGGTTTCGAATTTTTTATGCGATTTTTCATCATCGGTGCTAACGCCAATTACTTCAAAACCTTTGCTTAGTAATGATTGGTAGTTATCCCTGAAATTGCATGATTCGGCGGTACAACCAGGTGTATCATCTTTTGGATAAAAATAAAGGATCACATTTTTCCCTTTATAATCTGCAAGCGAAACGGTTTTCCCATTTTGATCTTTTGCCGTAAAATCAGGGGCCTTATCGCCCTCTTTTAATGTTGCCATAGTTATTATCTGTAAAAATCTGCTGTAAATTCCGAAAAATTATTTTTATTGTCGCTAACGGCCAGTTTAAACGCATGCTTTCCGGGAGCAACATCGCCGTTAAAGGTATAACTTAGTATTTTACTTTTATAATCCCATTCCATTAAAACCCATTTATTGTCGATAGTGCCTGCATAGCTTTTAATGCCCGACATATTGTCGCTCATCCGGAAGTTGATACTTTTTGCCGCGGCCATGTTAATGCCATTATGGATGTTTAACGGGCGAATAACCGGTGGTAGGGTATCTATTTTGATAAAATAATCGCCAAAGCTACTTACTTTTGATTTGATATAACCATCCTGGTAAAGGCCGCCCTGACAACCACCTTCTGTACTTACAATTACAGCCTTATCTGCATATTTGCCCAGGTCGGCATCAGGTTTTATCCAAAGGTCATAACTATCATGGATAGGGGTTAAGCGGTTATGAATATGGTGTATTTGCGAATATCCATTGGCTGGTTTTGGCGATACTGCGTAGGTAAAATCAAGATCATCATACAAGTTACCCGGCATAATGCTAACCTTTACCTTATCGGTACTGAACTCGCTTTTTTTATCGAAATGAAACAGCGTGTCTGCTATTTTAATAGCAGTAGGGTTAAACTGCGCTGATTGTACTTTTAGCTTTAAGGTAGATATATTACCTGCTATATCTTTTACCACGTACTCTACCTCGTGCAGGGCATCATCGTTAAAAGTAATGATGCCACGGTTAATAGATTGTGGGTAAAGGGATATGTGGCTGCCCGGCAGAATAAAGCACTTCTGCATCCACCTGTGCGATAGGGCAAATGTTGGATAATCGATATACGCGTTGATGGCATGGGTTTGATCGAACGCGAAACGCTCAACTGCAAAGGTATACACGGTTTGGCCATCCAGTTTTAGCTCCAGCGAGTATATGCCGTTATGATTGGCCGATACGCTGTTCATATCCGTAGTATTAATGCCAAAGCCAATATAGCCGCTCAGGTGCAGTACCTGTGGTTTTAATAAACGATGATCGCCTGTGCCGGTAGCGCCCGTTACTGCTAAAAATTCGTGGGGCGTTTTTTCGCTAAAGGGGATGCCATTCAGGTGATAAATACCGATGGAGGTAATAGAAGGTGGTACCCTGTCAGGAATGGTTAGGCCAAACAATTGCGGATTAATGGTCTCCTCGGTTTTGGTATCCCTGATCTCGAAATGCACATGCGGTCCAGCCGATGCGCCAGCGTTACCTGATACCGCTACTTCTTCGCCTTTAGCCACGATTACCTGTTTGGGTGTCAGGTTAAAATCGGCCTCATAGGTTTGGTGTTCGTATTGGTAGGTTTTTACCAATGCCGCAACTGCCGGCGAAAAACTTTGCAGGTGCCCGTAAACCGAGGTATAGCCGTTAGGATGAGTAATGTAAATAGCCCGGCCAAAGCCGCCGAACTGTACACGCACTCTGGAGATATAGCCATCAGCCGCGGCATGTACCGGGTAGCCTGTGCGTTGGTTGGTTTTAAAATCGAGCCCGGAGTGGAAATGCTGGGGCCTGAGCTCGCCAAATGAACCTGCCGTACTTGGCGGCAGATCAAGTGGGTAACGGAAATAATTTTGCGGATATTGCCTGCTTTGTATGGTGGTTTGCGCTTGCGTACCCCCAATAAAGCTCAGAATCAGTGCTGCCGAGATCAGATATTTTTTAACCATGTTTTATTTAACGTAAAAATCAAGCAATTTTTCATCCTCTAAATATCCTTCCAGCCTATCGCCAACTTTTACTTTTGCTACGCCCTGTGGTGTGCCGGTAAATATAAGATCGCCCTTTTTCAGGGTGATGTATTGTGAAACAAAGGCAATGATGCTTTCGAACGAGAACAACAGATCGCGGGTATTGCCTTGTTGGCGGGTTTCGCCATTCACATCAAGCTTGAAATTCAGATCATAAATAGCCTTGAACTTGGCTTTAGGTACAAAGGCACTTATGGGTGCCGAACCATCAAAAGCCTTGGCCAATTCCCAGGGCAATCCTTTTTCTTTATGCTTACTCTGGATATCGCGTGCAGTAAAATCAATACCCAGGGCAATTTCCTCATAATAATTAGCGGCAAATTTTTCGCTGATATGTTTGCCTTCCTTACTTATTTTTAATACGATCTCAATTTCATGATGTACATCGTCAGAAAAATCAGGATGAAAAAAGGGCTTATTATCCTTTAATATGGCAGTTTCGGGTTTCATAAAAATAACCGGAACCGAGGGCACCGGATTATTTAACTCTTTGGCATGCTCGGCATAGTTGCGGCCAATGGCAATTATCTTCATAAGTAAAAGCTATAAATGTCAAAGCTAAAAAAATAGCTTGATTTGTATAAATACATATACGTGTTTATACACTTTTGATAAAGGAAATTGAATTTAGAGTACCGAGATGCGTTTAATAACCGATTCGGTACCGGCTACTACCCGCACAAAGTAAAAGCCCCGGGTAAGCTTGTTGTTGATAGGGTAGGCAATGTTATGATCGCCGGAGTCAACCCTTGACGAAAACATAGTGGTAATATCATTCCCCAATACATCCATTATTTTAATGGTGACATTGGTATTGCGTGATATGGTGTATTTTAAATTGATCTGATCGGTAGCTGTAACCGGGTTAGGGTATAACTGCACATCATTAAGCAATTTATCATCAGGCCTGGATACACTTACTTTTACGCTTGATGTTACCGCAGGTTTTAATGGCGGCAGTACCAGGTGAAGCCCACTTTTTAAATAAGAGGGTTTTCCAGCCTTTCCTTTTGAAACATGCAAATAGGTGGTATCACTTTTAAAGTGAGGCGGCTTAATTCCAGCAGCAAACGCGAAATTCATAAAAACTGCCATTGCAATTAGTATGAACCACGTACCTGTGTAAATAAAGGAATAAGTAATATTTCGCCTCATTTTTAAGTCTAGTTTACAAAAGTATAAATAAAGCCCTCATCCGGTGAAAAAATGATGTTTTTGTAAAACTTTTTAACAAATTTTAACAAAATCTGTCCTTTTTACAGGTTAGACTTCCTTTTTATTTATACGTTTAATGATTATTTAAGTTTACCGGAAAAAATTGATATTTTTGCACCTTTTAAAATATAATAAGTGTCGAACCATAAAGATCTGCAAAAACTGACGGCCGCAGGCCTGCTCATCAGTTTAGGAATAATTTACGGTGATATTGGTACCTCCCCATTATACGTATTTAAGGCTATTGTTGGTCAGCAACGAATTTCAGAAACATTAATACTCGGAGGGGTTTCATTGATCTTCTGGACACTTACGCTGCAAACCACATTGAAATATGTGGTAATTACGCTACGTGCCGATAACAAGGGTGAGGGTGGTATTTTTTCGCTCTTCTCGCTGGTACGCCGTAAAGCAAAATGGCTCATTGTACCTGCTGTAGTAGGTGGATGCGCCCTGCTTGCCGATGGTATAATTACCCCGCCAATCACCATTTCATCAGCCATTGAAGGGCTACAAACCTATTATCCGCATTTGCCTACTGTCGAGATTGTAATGGCCATTATAACAGTACTGTTTATTATTCAACAGTTTGGTACTTCGCTGGTTGGTAAGGCTTTTGGGCCCATTATGTTTATATGGTTCACGATGATGGGGGTATTGGGTATAAGTTACATAATACATGACCCAACCATAATAAGGGCTTTAAACCCATATTATGCTTATAAATTACTAAGCTCCAGTACCAGTAGTAACGCGTTTATTATACTTGGTGCAGTTTTTTTATGTACTACCGGGGCCGAAGCTTTATACTCAGATCTGGGGCATTGCGGTAAAGATAACATCCGCATTAGCTGGATATATGTTAAAACCTGTTTGATATTGAATTACCTGGGACAGGCAGTTTGGCTATTGCAACGCAATGGCGCGGTTATGAACCTTAATATCAATAACCCCTTTTACAAGATCATGCCCGAGTGGTTCCTGATATTTGGTATAGGTATAGCAACTGTTGCGGCCGTAATAGCCAGCCAGGCACTGATATCGGGTTCATTTACACTGATTGCCGAGGCTGTAAGATTAAACCTTTGGCCAAAGGTGCGTATCAACTATCCATCAGAGCAAAAGGGGCAGTTATATGTGCCCAGTGTTAACTGGATACTTTGGGCAGGATGTTTGGGCGTGGTGCTGATATTCCGTCATTCAGACAGGATGGAGGCGGCTTATGGTTTAAGTATAACGGTAGCCATGTTGATGACCACCATATTGGTTTCCAAATTTTTAAAACGCAAAAAAGTACCTACCTATATCATCACTACGTTTTTGATCATTTATTTGATTATTGAAGGTACTTTTCTGGCGGGTAACCTGGTTAAATTTGTGCATGGTGGCTGGTTTACCCTATCAATTGGCTTTGTGCTGTTCACGGTGATGTGGACTTGGCATACCGCCCGCAAGATCAGGAACCGGTATGTGAAGTTTGTTGCTATTGATGATTACTTTGATATTTTAAAGGAATTGAGCGCCGATGAAACCGTACCTAAATACGCCTCACAACTGGTTTATTTAACGAGCGCCAATTTTAACTCCGAAATTGAATCAAAAATAGTTTACTCTATATTACAGAAACAACCCAAGCGGGCCGATGTATATTGGCTGGTACACGTTGACGTGGTGGATGAGCCTTACAAACGCGAATACGAAGTGGAATCGCTGGTGCCAAACAAAGTGATCAGGATCGACTTTAAATTGGGTTTCCGTGTTGAGCAACAAATAAACCTACTGTTCAGAAAAGTGGTGGAAGACCTGGTTAAAAAGGGCGAGGTTGATATTACCAGTAACTATAAATCACTGAACAAACATAAGATCGTGGGTGATTTTAGATTCGTGGTGATAGAAAAGGTGCTTTCGCGTTCGCATAGCCTGTCGTTCTATGAACGGTTTATTATGGACTTTTATGTTTACCTGAAAAAGGTGAGTTTATCAGAAGAACGAGGTTTTGGTCTTGACCTGAGCTTTGTTACGGTTGAAAAGGTTCCATTGATGTTGTCGATCCCTGAGGCGATTGAGATACATCGGGTGAATTAAAGAGTCTTTTTGTTTTAAATATATGTCATTGCCACGCTACGCTCACAATGACGTGTTGGGGTAATATGCTTTGTATTCACCGAGGAGGGCTTTCGTCTTACTTCCCCTTTTCATAAGCCATTTTCATATACTTTTTAACCTCGTCATTGAGGTCATCTTTAAAGTACATCCTGAAGTGATGGTTATGATCATTGGTGCCCGGTACAGTTTTTATTTTGGTAAAGCAAAGGTTATCATTATAGATCTCATTAAAGGGAAATACCACATCAATAAAATTTTTGCCTAATTGTATAATGTAGGCAAAGTTTACCCGAGCTCCCAGCGCTATCATACTTTTAGTGGGATATACTTTAATGGGCGCTATTTGTAGATATTCAGTGATGAAATGATCAAATAACTCAATGGTATATGCTGATTTTCCCTGCAGAAAATCGCCCAGATTGCGCTCACGACAGGAATGAACCTGGTTGATGTTGGCAAATTCACGGTTACATATTGGGCATGTCCACATGATTGAACTATTTAAGCCACTGCTTTAGTTTCCCGCCCTAATACGCTGTTTTTATAACTGTAAGTAAAGTAAATAACCAATCCTATAACCAGCCATATTAAAAAGCGGAGCCAGTTGGTATAGCCAAGCTCGGTCATCAAATAAAAGCAGCTCATTAAACCTAATACAGGTATAAGCGAAAAGTTTTTGATAAAGCTATAAAAGCTGATGATGATGATCAGAATAAAGAAAAGATAATTAGGGAAATTGTACAGGAATCCATCAAAACCCAGGAAATACTTTTTGCTGTCACTTATAGATGGGGTAGCTCTTAGTGCCGTATCAAATTTATCTTCCTCAATATCTTTAAAATATTTGGTTGCACCGGCAGGGTTAACCTTTTGATCGCCGTAAAGCGTATTAAAGGTATTAACCAGGGTCGCGTTATCAGCAGCATCCAGGCTTTCAATTATCGCCGACCGCTCCTTTAGTTTTTTAAACTGCATCATTTCAACCTGCGGAGCCGGTTTAAAGTAAATGCATGAGCCTAATATTACCAGGGTTATCAGCGGAATAATGAGTTTTCCGTTGATATAGGGAAGGTGAAATTTGCCTGCTTGCGCAGCTTCGCGAGGTAGTAAAAGTACGCCACCACACACCAGTACAAACGCGAACAGAGTACCGATACTGGTTAGGTCGGTAACTTCGGTAAGGTTCATAAACAATGCCGGTATAGCCACCACAAAACCAGTAACAACCGTGGCAAATGCCGGCGTGTGGAATTTAGGATGTATGCGCGAAAATGCTTTTGGCAGCAATCCGTCACGACTCATACTCATCCATATACGTGGCTGCCCCAGTTGAAATATCAACAGCACACTCGCTGTTGCAATAACCGCGCTGATAGAAATAGCATAGCTTATATTATGTAACCCAACTTTGGCAAATACAAACGCCAGCGGATCGCCTACCTGTAAGTCTTTATAGCTCACCATGCCGGTAAGTACCAGCGCTATCAGGATATAAAGCACGGTACAAATGATTAATGAATAGATCATACCGCGGGGCAGATCCCGTTGCGGTTTTTCACATTCTTCGGCCGTGGTTGATATGGCATCAAAACCTATATAAGCAAAAAACACCCCTGATACACCTTTCATCACACCGCTAAAGCCATTAGGCATAAATGGGTGCCAGTTGGCCGGTGTTACGTAAAAAAAGCCGATAATAATAACCGCGACAACAATTACTATTTTCAAGATAACCATAGCATTGGTCGCTTTTTTTGTTTCGCGAATGCCTATGTAAACCAGGTAAGTGATAACGAATACGATACCTAATGCGGGCAGGTTGGCTATCAGTTTAAAGTCGCCAATACCGGGGGCCGTATTCCAGGCCAGCGCTGCCGCCTTTACACGATCACTAATGTCGGCCAGCTGACTGCCAGTGGCATGCAGCACCTGTTCATGCCCACGTAATGCCGAAACATAATCCATGGTGAGGTATTTGGGCAGGTGGATATTAAAGCCTTCGAGCAGGTTTACAAAATATTCGCTCCAAGATATGGCTACGGCAATATTACCAATAGCATATTCCATTAAAAGATCCCAACCAATTATCCAGGCAATCAGCTCGCCAAAAGAGGCATAGGCATAAGTGTAAGCGCTGCCCGCAACGGGTATGCGCGATGCAAATTCGGCATAACAAAGTGCCGAAAATCCGCAGGTGATCGCTGTAACCACAAATAAAATGGAAACCGCCGGTCCGCCGTGAAATGATGCTTCGCCAATGGTCGAGAATATACCTGCTCCTACAACGGCGGCAATGCCCATGAGAGTCAGGTCTTTAACATTTAATTCTTTTTTGAGTTGCGATGTTGCAGTACCCGGGTGCTCGCTATCACTAAATCCACACTCAACATCATGTAATATTTTTTCTACAGATTTCTTACGAAATATACTTTTCGACATTCAAACTAATTAATTGGTCTAACTCAATTCAAACATAATCATTTTTTTGCATTCAATAAGTATATGCTTATTTTGCGCCATGAAGATAAATATAAAAGATGTTTTGTACAGGATAAGGCCGTTTTTTATACTTTATCTGGTTGTGCTTTGTGTCTGTTTAATTATAAAATTTCTCTACACCCGCGAGGAAATATACTATGCGGTGAACGGGTTAAACAGTAGTTGGGCCGATGCCATAGCGCCTTACATAACAGATATTGGCGATGGAGTTACAGCCATTACTTTATCTGTTGTGGTAGCATTGTTCAGTTATCGTAAAGCGTTATTGCTGGCTTCCAGTTATGCGGTAACCAGTATAGTGGCTCAAATATTAAAATATATTTTTGATGCTCCCAGACCCAAAACGTATTTTGCCCATGACCTGAGCCATATACATTTTGTTAAAGGAGTGTATATTTTGTTACTTCATAGCTTCCCTTCGGGCCATACGGTTTCTATATTTTCGGCTACGGTGGTCATTACTTATTTATCCAAAAATAAAGGCTGGGGAGTACCAGCCTTATTGGTTGCCCTGTTAGTGGGCTATTCCAGAATGTATTTGAGCCAGCACTTTTTTGAAGATGTGATGGCCGGGTCTGTGATTGGGGTAATAGTTACTGTGTTTTGGTTAAGCTGGCTTGATGGTAAGCAATTTATACATAGTAGCAAGTGGAACAAGGGGTTAATCAAAACGCTGGGTAAATAATCAACGTTTTAACCAGATTTACGAAGTTTTTTAAACTTCGTAAATCTTAAATAATATTGATCAAAGTCATCCTGAACTTGTTTCAGGATCCCTCAGGACAAGTTGATCATTATACGATTTATAGCATAGCATGTAGGATGACGAAACAAGTTCTGCATGACTTCAGTTATTAAAAATCAATTAAGCTTCCTCTGCCAATCTTTTTTTTCTGCGGATAACCGTGATCATGATAATAATGATTACGAGTGGTATACCACCATATATGCCTACCTTGGCACCAAATGACAAGCCTTTGGCGTTTGATATATATTGATCATTACGTTTCAGGTCAGGAGCCAGTTTGATCGAGCTTGAAAATGCATTTAGTTCGGCTTTAACCAATTCTGCCCTTTGCTCAGGGTAGTTATATTCAAAAGTATAGGTTACATCCTGGGTGTATATCAGTATAAAGCTCTTTAGCTGCGGAGATTCGCCGGTAGAACCACTGTTATCTATCCGCAGAGTAAATACCTTGGCTTTAAGCGTACCAATGGTGGTATCACGCGGGTACATTACGCTGCCGGTACGAGACTGTTTCTGTATACCATCAATATAGGTTTTAAGAACCTGGTTCAGGTCTCTTTCCTTGTCTAATGGTTTATTATTGGGAGCATTTTTAGAACGTATAACCACTATATAGCCCATGCTACTGGAGCCAGTAAATATCTGCTGACCTAAAGTATCTTTTTTAGTAAAGCCCTTAGGTAATGATACCGTAACAAGGCTATCTATTTTTACCGGCTTAAGCGCTTGGCTAAAACCGAAAGCGGCAAACAATATAAATGTTAAACTTAAAATTATCTTTTTCATAGTTATTTAAACCTATGAAAGGGCAATTAGTTTTAATAAATGCTTGCCAGTGAGTTTTCTGACCTTTTTATGATATTGATAATCAAAATGATACGGGTTAATAAAACATGGTATAAGCTCACCAGCTCCTTAATAAAAAGAGCTGCCCGAAAGGCAGCTCTTTGAGCTTTATGGGTTAAGTTTTTAATCCAGTTTATCCATTTCGGCTTTTACAAAACTGGCAAGTTCCTTTACATAAGCGGCGCTGAAATCAAATTTGATGCCTGCTGTTTCGTAAATTTCTTTGATGGTTTTGGTATAGCCCAATTTTAGGGCATCAAGGTATTGCTGCAAACCTTTTTCAGGATTTTCCTTATAGTTTTTCCATACGGCAATGGCTCCTAATTGGGCCATACCATATTCAATATAGTAAAATGGCACTTCGAAAATATGCAGTTGTTTTTGCCATAAATTGGCTTCGGCATCCGGGTGTTCGCTCCAGTCAACAAAGCCAGCACCAAATGGTTCATAGATCTTGATCCACGCCTCGGTGCGCTCGGCATCGGTATGATCAGGGTTGGTGTATATCCAATGCTGAAACTGATCGATTACGGCTACCCAGGGCAGCGTTTTTAGCACATCAAAAAGCTGATCACGCTTGGCACGTTTCAGGTCCTCTTCGTTATCAAAAAATACGTTCCAGTTATCCATCGATATCAATTCCATCGACATGGAAGCCAACTCTGCCACTTCCGACGGACAATGTTTAAAGTCGTTTAACTCCAAATCGGCAGTTAAAAAGGTGTGTACTGCGTGCCCGCCTTCGTGTACCATGGTAGTCAGGTCACGGAAGGTATTGGCCGAGTTCATAAAAATGAATGGCGCGCCGGTTTCTGATAGCGGATAGTTATAACCACCTGGTGCTTTACCTTTACGGCTCTCCACATCAAAAAGGTTATTATCTTTCATGATCTCCAAACGCTCGCCCAGGTAACGGTTAATATTGCTGAAACATTGGATTGATTTTTCGATCAGCTCGTTACCATTGTTAAATGGTTTTAAGGCAGGTTTGCCTGATATATCAACATCCATATCCCAGGGTTTTAACTCGGGCAGGTCAAGCGCTTCTCTACGTTTTTCGGCTTGTTCGCGTAGTATGGGTACAATTTCGGTTTCAATAGCGGCATGAAAAGCATAGCAATCCTGCGGTGTATAGTCAAACCGGCCTAATGCCTGGAACATATAGTCCCTAAAGTTTTCAAAGCCTGCATTGGTAGCTACAGTATGCCTTAACTTGCGGAGGTGATCAAACAGTTCATTCAGCTGATCTTTATCCTGTAACCTGCGTTTGGTTATCTTTTCCCAAACCTCATGACGTTTAACCTGGTCAACTCCTTTTAAAAATACGGAAGCTTGTTCTAAAGTAAATTCCTTATCGTCAATATGAATTGACATGGCGCCGGTGATCGACTGGTACTTTTGTTGTTCAACCTGTATCTGGGTTTGTACCGGAATGTTCTCTTCCCTGAACAATTCAAGCGCTTTTTTAACAGCACGCAAAAAGATGAAGTATTTTTCGCTGTCTAACTTATTTACCCATTCGCTGGCTACCAGCTTTTTATTCAATTCGTTGCTGTACGGAGCCATTTTGGGCTCAATTTCAGTAGCAAAGTACTGGAAGTTTTGTAAAAGCTCTTCGCTGGTGGTATCACAGGTCATGCGGATATAGCGCCAGGCAAAATCCTCCTCTAAAGCGGCTTCCAGTTCACTTTTATCATGTAGCCATTTTTCCAGTTCTTCAACGGAATTGATAGGGCGATCAAGCAGTTCTTTATAGATAGGTTCCAGGTTTTTCCATTTAATATCGAGCGTAGCCGGGATATATGTTCTTGTTTTTTTGTGGATCATAATTATTCAATGTGCAGATATGCGTATATGCAAATGTGCAGATTATGGATGTAGATGTGCAAATAAATAAAAGCTAAAAATCCGAAAGGTGTAAAATTTACATCTCCCGGACTTTGTAATTAAGGGCTTGAAATCTTTTCTGGCTCCCTGGTGGGTATTTAAACAGGAATTGAATATAAAGGAATATTTAAGCCTGATGCCATGATGCGTGTTTTGCTACGGTGTACCATGGAGCCCCAAAAGCCGTGCTGCTCGGGAACCATAATTAAAAGGTCGGCACCCATTTTTTTGATCTCTTTGGCTATTCCGTTTATAATAGAGTCGGATTTGACATTTTTATAGTAATAATCAATACCCTCAAGTCCGTCGTCAATGCGATTTAACGCGCTCGCATCTGCACCCGCTTTTTGCAGTTCCTCCACAGTTTGGTTAATTAACAGTATTTCTATTTCGGCCTTTGTAACCAAAGCAACCTCCTTAACCTGGGCCAGGATCTCCTCAGAAACCCCGTTCAGTACATCGCAAGCAAAAAGCACCTTTTTAGGAACGCTGAACTTTACATGGGCAGGAACAGCCAACACCGGGATACGCAGCTTTTTGATGATTGATGTCGTGGTATTTCCTAAAAGCTCCTGTTCTAATGATTTTTCTTCCATGCCCATCACAATGAACTCTGGTTGATATTCGGCAACTACTTCCTTAATGGCATTCTCTATAAAAGAAAAGGTAGCCTTGGCTACTGTTTCGATGCCATATTCATCAGCAAGTAATAATGCTTTTGACTCCAGGAGCAGCCTGTTGGCTTCTATCATTTCTTCCACATGTTCGGCCGAAAGACGCGCGTTCTCTACGTGTACAGAGATCGTGAAATCATTCAAAAGAATTACTTTATGCTTGTTTAAACGGGCTATGCCAGCGGCCCAGGAAACGGCGTTTTCGGCCAGATCTGTATAATTGGTTGCAGCTAATATGGTTTTCATAATAATAAGGATAAAATTATAAAGGTTGAAATTAGCTGCAATTATCACATCAATTGTTACCACAGGGTAATATTGTAGAATACAATACATGGGTTTAAAACCGGAAACTATTAGTTAAGCAGAATAGCTTTTTCATAGCCACCGGTTTCCTGTATATCTTTATTAAAAAGATGGTTTATATAGTGTTTCTGACATTTGCTTTATACCATCCTCATAACTGGTTGGTTTAAAATTAAACGCCTTTTCAAATTTGCTGCTGTCAAAAATGTAATCGTGATCGGTCTGGTAATACATTTCTACCATGCCCATTATCAGTTTGTTAAATAAGCCGATAAGCCGCAGCATAAATTTGTAAAGACGTATGTACCGGGGTTTAACTTTGTAAATGCTGGCGGCAATATCCAGCAACTGCTTACCTGTTATGGCAGGTGCGGTGGGCAGGTGCCAGATCTGGTTATCACCCTCCGGATTTTGCCCCAGCATAAACACGGCTTTGGCAGCATCAGGGATGTAAATATAGTTGTGTTTGGTATTAGGATCTCCCATCCATTGAGCCGATTCATTTTTAGCGTATTTGCTCAGCACCATCATGTCAACAAAGCTATTGGTTGAATCGGTACCATAAAAATCGGGTGCGCGGGCAATAGTGGCTCTGATGTTGCCTGCTTTAACTTCGGCCATTAACGTATTGGCTATACCTACACGAACTTCACCTTTTTTGCTGCTTGGGTGGTAAGGGGTATCTTCGGTCATCGAGCTTTTTACCAGACCGTACATATAAACATTATCAAAAAATATAAGGCGTGCACCTGTTGCTTTGGTTACGTTTATTACGTTTTGCATAATAACAGGCCATTGCTGTTGCCATATATCAGCGTCATAAACTAAACCGGCACAAAGGTAAATTACTGTTGAACCAATAGATGCCTGCAAAACTTCGTCGTAGTTTAACAGATCGGCTTTTTGCCAGGTTACGTTTGGAGATGTAATTTGTATCGGTTTGCGGCTAACTAAGCGAACGGTTTCGTTGTTATTGATTAATTCGAGGGTGAGGGCATTGGCCACTGGGCCGCCGGCTCCTAATATAGTGTGCATATCTTTTTCGTTTTGTATATACCAAAGGTACTGGTCCTGTGAAAATCAGAACGTTAACAAAAGATAAGAATTTGGGAGATTTCGGAATTCGGATGTTCGAGTTCGGATTTATTTAATTTAAAGTTTAGGATTTAGAAATTAGAGATTCGGATTTAGAAGATAGCTTTAAGCTTTTGGCTTCAATTATGCGCTTATCTTCATGATCCGCCTGCGGATGCGCGATAATGAAACTGGGGTTATTCCTAAAAAATTAGCCACATAATGCTGAGGGATGCGCTGTAAAACTTCGCCGCCAGTTTCCAATAGTTTGTTGTAACGTTCTTCGGGTGTTTGAGTAATGAATGACGCCACACGGTCTTCATAGCAGATCAAGTAATGTTCGGCTATCAACCTGCCAAAACGTTCCATTTTCTTCCCTATTAGTTGGTCGTCATAAATTTGCTGCATCGCATTATAACTCAGGGTTACCAACTGTGTATCTTCCAGGGTTTGTATATAGTTGATACCAGGCTCACGGGTTAAAAAGCTTTTATATGAAGTTGCAAATTCGTTTTCGAAACTGAAGTAACCGGTAATTTCTTCGCCATCTTTAACATGAAAAAATCGTACGGACCCTTTTACCACAAGGGCTATATGATTACATATTTTATGGGGCTCGGCAAAGTTTTTCTTTTTCTTAAGCGTACTTACCTCCAGGTATGGCACTAAAGCCCGCCATTCTGCATCATTTAGCGGAACAAATATGGCTACATGTTCTCTGAATTTGTTAAGTGCAGTTAATGTATCCATAGCCTGTCTAATAAAAACAACGCGGCAAATACCACGCTGGCAATTCCATTGGTGGTCATAAAGGCAAAGTTTACACGGCTCAAATCATTAGGTTTTACCAGCAGGTGCTGATAAATGAGCATAGCGCAGAAAAATACGATACCTATATAATACAGGAAACCTACATGCGTAAAAAATACAGGCATCATAATAAACGCTGCCGAAAGCACATGCAAAAAGGTAGATAATCTTAAAGCATTTATCTTACCCATATAGGCTGGGATAGAGTGTAGGTGTTGGTTGCGGTCAAAATCTTCGTCTTGCAGGGCATATATAATATCAAAGCCACTTACCCAGCATAAAACCGAAAGCGAGAAGAATAATGGAGTTAAAGCAAACGCCCCGGTTACTACCAGATAAGCGCCGATAGGGGCAAGTGATAATCCCAGCCCTAAAACCAAATGACATAGTGCGGTGAATCGTTTGGTAGCGCTGTAACCCAGCACCACAAACAAAGCAACCGGCGATAAATAAAAACATAAAGGATTGATAAACCAAGTAGCTGCAATAAACAGTCCGCAGTTAACCAATGTAAAAGTTAAGGCGGCTGCAGCGCTGATGCTGCCCGAAGGAATATCACGCTGTTTGGTGCGTGGGTTCTGCGCGTCAATGTCTCTATCCAGGTAGCGGTTAAATGCCATGGCCGAGTTGCGGGCAAACACCATACATAATACCATTAAAACCAGCTTAAGCCAATCAAACTGATGCTGTGTAGTGGTAACGGCCAAAAAGAAGCCGATAAAGGCAAAAGGCATGGCAAAAATGGTATGCGCAAATGTTACTAATGAAAGGTATTTTTTCATTTATAATTAATCTCTTGGTTCAAAAAATGGCACTACAAAATCCTTATTAATATTATCAATAAAAGCCAGTATCTCATCCCTGCCCAGTTGTGTTTCTGATGAGGTAACGAAATAGTGGGGC
This sequence comes from Mucilaginibacter sp., assembly GCA_030445275.1. Taxonomy (GTDB): domain Bacteria; phylum Bacteroidota; class Bacteroidia; order Sphingobacteriales; family Sphingobacteriaceae; genus Mucilaginibacter. Next base: position 44,954 of record JAUCSE010000026.1, on the reverse strand, counting down.
GCTTCTTCAAAACTAGCTAACAAGGCTTTTTTAAATTTGGCGATATTTTGATCCGTTTTTACGGAGGACTGTTTGTCAGCTTTGGTAAATACCAATACGAACGACAAGCCTTTTTCACCCAGCCAGTTACAAAACTCCAGGTCGATTTTTTGCGGCTCCAGGCGGCTGTCTATCAGTACCATTACGCATTGCAAACTTTCGCGCTTATCCAGATAGGTGTGTATAAACTTACTCCAATTGGCTTTATTTGTTTTAGAGGCTCTTGCATAACCGTAGCCAGGCAAATCCACAATGTACCAGCTTTCGTTAATGTAAAAATGATTAATGAGCTGAGTTTTACCCGGTGTTTGCGATGTTTTGGCCAGTCCCTTTTTTGCGGTAAGCATATTGATAAGGGATGATTTACCCACATTTGAGCGCCCAATAAAAGCGTACTCCGCTTTTACCGGTGGCGGCAGTTTGGATATCTGGGTATTGCTGCAAATAAATTCGGCCGATTTAACAATCATGCTACAAAGGTAATATTTTTACTTGTGCGTTTATGAGCTTTAAAAGTTGATTGGGTTTGCGTTAACAATCGCTTTCACTTGTTTTACAATTCCGCAACAATTATAAATGCAATAATAAGTAAATTTGATGTTTAAACATGCAATATAATGAGCGAATATAAAATCCCGACCCAAACGCGTATAGGTCATGTACATTTAAAGGTAAGCGATCTGCAGCAATCGCTTGATTTTTATTGCGGCTTACTGGGTTTTGAGAAAATGCTGATGTACGGTGACCAGGCTGCTTTTATATCAGCAGGAGGGTACCATCATCATATAGGCTTAAATACCTGGCATAGTAAAGGGGCTTCACCTGCACCTGAATATGCGCCGGGCTTGTACCATACCGCTATCCTGTATCCTGAACGGAAAGATTTGGCAGTGGCTTTACAAAGATTGATCGATGCCAAATATCAGATCACCGGAGCGTCAGATCATGGCGTATCTGAAGCTATATATTTAAATGATCCTGATCAAAATGGAGTAGAGTTGTACTGGGATAGACCAAAAGAACAATGGCCGGTTGACCCACAAGGTAATATTATGATGTTTACCCGCAGGCTGGATATGGAGGGATTGCTGGGATTGTTGAAGTAATCGCAGAAGTTTTGTCTGAACCTTGATTGATAAAAAAACGTCATTGCGAGGAACGAAGCAATCTCTATGCTATACAGAGCAAATATATAGGTGAGCCTTTACGATCGACCTGCCTGTGTAGAGTTGCTTCGTTCCTCGCAATGACGCGCTTATTATAGCAATTTTCCTACAACTCCCTGATCTTAATATCTTTAAAATAAGCCTTGTGCCCATGATCCTGCAGGGCTATCAAGCCGGTTTTAGCATTACCATAATCCGGGTGATCTTTCCATTTACCTTCTGATTTTTTCTTTTGCCAATCTGCATCCCAGGCGGTAAACTCAATAATTTTAGCGCCGTTTAGCCAATGCTCTACGTGCCCATTATTAAAAGTAATTTTGCTGGTGTTCCATTCGCCTACAGGCATCAGTTTCTTTTTATCGTTAGGCAGGTGCATGGCATAGTCGCAACCGGTTTTTTGCCAGTCTTCCAGTTTATCGGGCCAGCCATTATCGTCAATAATCTGATACTCGGGACCTGTTTCATAGGTTGCCGGATATTTGGGATCTTCAACTACATGATATAATACACCGCTATTACTGCCTTTGTCAATTTTCCATTGCCAGGTTAGTTCAAAGTTGGCGTATGATTTATCAGTAACAATATCACCACCGGTATCGCCTTGTGCAGCGCCTAAACATACCAGCGAACCATCAACAATGGTCCAATTTTTTACTGGTCCTTTTTTATTAAAGCCATGCCAGCCTTTCAGAGTTTTGCCATCAAATAAGCTAACCCAGCCGCCTTTGTTAGCTGCCACCTTTTTTATAGGTGTAGGATCATTTGCCGGTATCCCCGAAGTTTGCACACAAACCAGGCCCGCAGCGGCCAATACCAAACCAATTTTTTTAAGTTGTTGTTTCATATTTAGTGAGTGGTTGATTGAGTTTATTAAGTGAGTGGTTAGATTGGGTTTATTAAGTTGATTAAGTGAATGGTTGATTAAACTGATCAAAACTCAATCAACCACTCACCCAATCACCCTATTTTTTAATTAACTGCATTTTTTCAGGATCCCAGAACATAGGGCTGTTATTGTAATAGCTGTCATTACATAACAGGGCAGGGGCAGCCGCGCGATAGCCAAAAATGGCATCTTCGGTTACTTTACCGTTGTTCCTGATGGCGGTGAAAAAATTATTCATATGATCATACGGGCCACCCTTGTATCCTTTTTCGGCATCGTAAACAATTTCTTCGGGTGGTACCATCTTTTTGCGTTCTGCAAAGCCGCTGCCTGATTTTTTTAGCTTGTCCAGGTAAAAAGGGTCGTCGGAACCAAAGGTCTTGTTCCTTTTCAGGGTTACCTTATCCCAGGTAATATCCATAGAGCCTTCGCTGCCTACCAGTTTAAGGTAGGTGGTGCCGCTGGTGCCATCCACAAAATTGCATCGTAACGATAGATTGAATGCAGGATGTGCAGCCGATTTACCATAGTCAAATGTACCTAATAGTACATCAGGCACTTCGCGGCCATCATTCCAGAAACGCAAGCCGCCCGCGGCATATATTTTATTGGGGCCCACCGAATCGGTTATAAAATGCAGGCTCGAGAACAGGTGCACAAACAGATCACCGGCCATACCGGTGCCATAATCGGTGTAATTGCGCCAGCGGAAAAAGCGTTTGGCATCAAAATCGCGTTTTTTAGTATTGCTGATATAGGTTTCCCAATCAACGGTTTGTGCCGATGCATCATCCGGGATAGGGTATTGCCATACCTCCAGCGGTTCGCGACGTGCCCAAAAACCCTCGGCATAATTTAGCTGACCGATGGCTCCGCTTTTTAACAGTTCATGCGCTTTCTCATTACCTAATGACGATACGCCCTGGCTGCCCACCTGGAAAATTTTGCCGGTTTCCTTTTGAGCCTTGATTACAGCCGGACCTTCGGTAATGGCATGTACCATTGGCTTTTCGCAGTACACATGTTTGCCGGCGTGCATGGCATCAACAGAAATTTGCTGGTGCCAATGATCGGGTGTACCAATAATTACAGCATCAATATCCTTGCGGTTCAGTATCTCTTTATAAACTTTGGTAGTAAAAATATCGGTACCCCAGCGGGTTTTGGCATCTTTAAGGCGGCCATCGTACAGATCGCAAACAGCAACCAGTTTTACTCCCGGAATTTGCAGTGCTACAATGGTATCCTGAGTACCCATACCGCCGGCACCTATTAGTGCAATGTTGATCTGATCGTTTAAAGTGTAGCCCAGCGGTCTTTTAAGTATGGCAAATGGTTTAACAGTACTTTCGGCAGCAAACAGGCTGTTGCCAACGGCTACGGCCGCGGTAGTGGTGGTTAGTTTTTTAATAAAACTGCGGCGCGATGACTCTTCTTTTTCTTTCATAGATAAGGAACTGAATTTATAAAAAGGTTAATTTAAGAGAACAAATATGTTATAGCTACCCTTTGCGGATAACCGGTTATACCCTGGTTTTATGCTTTGCTAAATGGTTTTTTATAATTGCTAAATGGTTTTTAAAATTAGTGAATTGACTTAACATTTACACAACACTATCAACTTAATATGATCAAATAAACTCAATCAGCATATCAATCACTATCTTTGCCGTCACTATACAAATGAGCAAAACTATAACTCCCTACCACGATCAGCAGGCTACCAAAAAAGAACAGGTGGCCGATATGTTCAACAATATATCTAAAACCTACGATTTCCTTAACCATTTCATGTCGTTAGGGATCGATATCATCTGGCGTAAAAAGGCTATCGGCGAATTAAAAAAGGATAAACCCAAATTGATACTGGATGTAGCCACAGGCACCGGCGATTTTGCATTTGAGGCATTAAAGGCGCTTAAACCCGAAAAAATAATAGGCGTTGATATTTCGCGCGGTATGTTGGATATTGCCGAACAAAAAATACAAAAACGTAACCTTGGCGATAAATTTGAAGTAAAACTGGGTGATTCAGAAAAGTTACCTTTTGAGGCCGATGAATTTGATGCCGTTACCGTTGCTTATGGTGTGCGTAATTTTGAAAACCTGGAAACCGGCTTGGCCGATATACAAAGGGTATTAAAACCTGGTGGCAAAGCGGTGGTGCTGGAGTTTTCAAAACCAAAGGTGTTTCCGGTAAAGCAGTTATATAATTTTTATTTCAATTATATTACACCCGGCATTGGCAAAATATTCAGTAAGGATGCAAGGGCATATTCATACCTTCCTGAATCTGTAGCTGCTTTTCCTGATGGAAAAAGTTTTGTTGCCCTGATGGATAAAGTAGGATTTAAAAACACCAAACACAGGCCATTGATGTTTGGCATTTGTTCAATATATACAGGCGTTAAATGAGTTTAACAAGGTACCTTATCGTATTTATAATGATACTTTGCAGCAGCCGGCTGTTTGCACAGGAACGGGTACCAGCATGGGGCGGCGGAGCTGATCTGCAGGATTTTAGCTTTGGCTTTAGCTTTGCTTATGTTAACAGCGAGTATAAGATTACGAAAAAGCCCGACTGGCGCAATCCTTATTTTGATGTGGCTAATAATCAATTTATTACAGCTCCGTTAAATAGCATCAGCTCAAAAAGCTTACCCGGTTTTTCTGTTGGTTTTGTAACGCGTTATAGCTTTACCGATCACCTGGAAGTACGTTTTACGCCGTCATTGGTTTTTGCTGATCGTAATTTAACCTACACCTATACCAATACAGATCAGGCTACCACTAAAGTGGTACAAACAACTACTATTGACGCGCCTTTATCATTTAAAGTAAAATCAGACAGATTAGGCGATTTCAGGGCCTATATTTTGGGTGGGGTTAAATACTCGCAAGCTATTGGGTCAAAAAAAAATGATATCAATTCAGACATGTTAGACAAGCTTGTTAAGAACACAACTGGATTTGCCTCATATGAGGCAGGCTTGGGTTGCGATATTTATTTTGAGTTCTTCAAACTTTCGCCCCAGATCAAAATATCCAATTCATTTGGTAATATACTTAAACCAGAAAATAATCCTTACTCATATCCTATTAGTAAGCTGTCATTACATACGCTGATGTTTAGTTTGTTTTTTGAGTAAAAGAAACCGGGGTCTGTCATCCTGAGCTTGTCGAAGGATCACGTGCAGAAGCCTACCCACCATACTTCGACGGGGCTCAGCATGACACCCTTTTTATTGTCCTGCCAAAGTATCATTACCGTTTCACGACAATAGTTTAAAGTAAAAAACATAATTTCGCGGCCATAGTTATCTATATACCATGACCAAAATTGCTTTAATTACAGGTGCTACGGCAGGCATAGGCGAGGCTTGTGCAAATGTATTCGCCCGCGAAGGCTATAGTTTGATATTAACTGGTCGCCGGCTTGATCGCCTGGAAAAACTGGCTGGCCAGTTAAATGAAAAATATAATGTGGAAATAGCCGTATCGTCATTTGATGTACGTAATCGCGAGCAGGTGATTGAAAACCTTGAAGGTTTACCCGCCAAATGGAAAAAGGTAAATGTGCTGATCAACAATGCCGGTTTAAGCCAGGGACTTGACCCGATACAAAAAGGCAGTTATGATGATTGGGATACCATGATTGATACCAATGTTAAAGGTTTGCTTTATGTAAGTCGTGTAGTATCAAACTGGATGATCGATAATGGCTACGGGCATATTGTAAACCTGGGCTCTATAGCGGGGAAAGAAGTATACGCCAATGGGAATGTGTACTGCGCAACCAAGCATGCGGTTGATGCCTTAAATAAAGGTATGCGTATTGACCTGCTGCCATATGGCATAAAAGTTACTGCGGTGCATCCGGGTGCTGTTGAAACAGAGTTTTCGGAAGTACGCTTTAAGGGCGATAAAGAAAGAGCCAAAAAGGTATATGAAGGTTTTGAACCGCTGGCAGCCATGGATATTGCCGAAACAATATGGTTTACTGCATCGCGCCCTGCCCATGTAAATATTAACGACCTGGTAATTATGCCAACGGCGCAAGCCACCGCAGGTACAATATTCAGGAAATAAATGTGCAGGTTAAAATGTGCAAATTAACTCCGTTGAGGGCTCCGCCGTTTCAGATGTGCAGATATGCAAATGATCCATTCTAAAGATCTGAAAATAATCATTTACTAATTAAAAATTATAATCTGCACATTTGCATATCTGAAACGGCGGAGCCCTCAACGGAGTTAATCTGCACATCTAATAATAACTCACTAATTCAACAATTCACCAATTATAAAATGTCACTAATCAATCAAATAGACCAGGATATAAAATTAGCTATGCTGGCTAAACAAGCCGATCGTTTAAGAGGGCTTCGTGCTATAAAATCAGCGTTGCTTTTGGCTAAAACTGAAAAGGGAGCCGCAGAAGAACTTACTGAAGAGGCTGAAATCAAAGTACTTCAAAGACTCATCAAACAGCGTAAAGAATCGGCAGATATTTATAAAACGCAAAACCGGGAAGATCTTTACGAAATTGAGATAGAGGAAATGAAGGTGATAGAGCCTTATTTACCGCAGCAAATGACCCGCTTTGAAATTGAAGGATATTTAGAGGAGTTGATCAGCAGGGTGGGGGCAACCTCGGCAAAAGACCTTGGTAAGGTAATGGGCACCGCCAATAAGGAGCTTGCCGGTAAAGCCGACGGGAAAACCATATCGGAAGTTGTAAGGCAATTATTGGGTTAAATCGCGATTTAGTTTGATCAGTTTATTAGACTGGTAGGTTGCCCGTTTGCTTTTGAGTAAAAAAGAAACTGATGAAACCTTGATAGTCAATAAATATATCTTCCATATTTAAGTAAAACATTGATAAATTTATTGCTATAATTGTTGTAACTCGCCTGTAATAAACTAATTTTATGGCGTAATAATAGAATTTGTACCGAATTTGATTTCGGTATAAAAAGTTTGGTAAAAATTAATACTGATATGTTATATGGATTTCGTGCTTAAAGAGGAACACGGTTTTAGTTATATCGATGAGGGCGAAGGTGAGGTACTGTTACTGTTACATGGTTTAATGGGCGCATTGAGCAACTGGGATGATGTTGTAAATGAATTTAAATCAAGGTACCGCGTAATAATACCCATATTGCCAATTTATGACATGCCTCTTTTAACCACTGGTGTAAAGAGTCTTTCAAAATTTGTACATAAATTTATAAAGTTTAAACAGTTAAGTAATATAACGGTACTTGGTAATTCATTAGGTGGTCACGTAGCTTTGATATATGTTTTAGCTCACCCTGAAAATATTAAAGCTATGGTATTAACCGGTAGCTCTGGTTTATACGAAAACGCGTTTGGGGGGTCGTTTCCGCGGCGCGAAAGCATTGATTTTGTAAGGGAAAAAGTACAGTACACTTTTTATGACCCTATTGTGGCAACCGATGAGCTGGTTAATGACGTATACAAGTTAATTAATGACAGGCATAGTGTGATTAGGTTACTGGCAATGGCAAAATCAGCCATACGCCATAATATGAAAAAGGATCTGCATAAAATGCATCTTCCTGTATCATTAATATGGGGCAGAAATGATAAAATAACACCGCCCGAAGTGGCCCTGGAGTTTAACGAGTTTCTGCCAAATTCTGAATTACACTGGATTGATCAGTGCGGGCATGCCCCCATGATGGAGCGGCCACAAGAGTTTAACAAACTATTGGCATTGTTTTTAGATAAAATAGACAGTAAAATAGGAGTTTAATATTATGGTTGCAATTGAACTGATAGCCGATGCAATTCCGCCGGTACATACTTCTGATACCATACAGAAGGTACTTGACCGCATGGTAGAGTTTCGCCTCAGGCATTTGCCGATTGTAAACGAAGAGCAGTTTTTAGGTTTGGTTGCCGAAGATGACCTGATTGGCGAAAGTGATCATGAAACAGCTGTTGGGGCATTGGCCCTATCATTGGTGAACCCCTACGTACTCGAAGATCAGCACATTTACGATGTTATACGCCTGTTTTACGAACGCCAGCTTACTGTTGTGCCTGTGCTTGATGTAAAAAGGAATTATCTTGGCATTATTTCCATTAACGCTATAACTGAGTATTTTGCAAAGATCACCGCTGTAGCACAGCCAGGTGGCATCATTGTATTAGAGATTAACAATAAAAATAACTCGCTGGCACACATGGCGCAAATTGTAGAGTCAGACAATGCCCAGATACTGAGTTCATATGTTCAAACTTTTCCTGATTCTACCAGGATGGAAGTAACCCTTAAAGTAAATAAGCAGGATATTTCGGCTATAATTGCTACCTTTTTGCGTTATGAGTATGATATTAAAGCCACCTTTAATAATACTGATCATAATGATAACTCAAAAGATCGTTACGACTCACTCATGAATTACCTTAATCTGTAGAACTAGTCTATGGACCATGGACTATTGACCATCGACTAACAAACCAATAATGAAGATAGCAGTTTACGGCAGACCATTTAATGATCCATCTGTAATACCATACATTCAACAGGTATTTGATAACCTGGCCCACCACGGCGTCGAAATATATGTTCATCACCAGTTAAACGAATATTTGCAGGATAAAATAACCAGTGTAGAATATAGTGTACTGCAAAGCACCGATTCATTAAAAGGCTTTATTGATCTTTTTTTAACACTGGGCGGTGATGGTACCCTGCTTGACATGGTAACCGTTATCCGCGATTCAGGTATTCCTGTAATTGGTATTAATTTTGGTCGCCTCGGATTTTTGGCCAGTGTAAATAAAAATGATATTACCGCTGCTATACATGCGGTGGTTAACAAAGAGTTTACTTTAGATTGCCGGGAACTGCTCACCATTGATTCGACGCTTAAAATTTTTGGCGACGATAATTTCGCGCTAAATGATGTAACCATACATAAGCGGGATGATGCCGCCATGATTATAACTCATGTTTTTTTAAATGATGAGTTTTTAAATTCATACTGGGGCGATGGTATCATTATATCAACATCAACCGGGTCAACAGCTTATTCATTAAGTTGCGGCGGACCAATTATCTTTCCGCAATCAAACAGTATAGTCGTTACACCAGTGTCGCCGCATAATTTGAATGTGCGACCAATCATCATTCCCGATAACAGTAAACTGTGTTTTGAGGTAGAGAGCCGCAATGCAAACTACTTGGTATCCTGCGATTCGAGAGTGGCAGTTTTAGATGAAACCGTAAAATTTCATGTCCAAAAAGCCGATTTTCAACTAAATTTGATACGGCTAAATAATGAAAGTTATTTAACTACCTTAAGAAACAAATTATTATGGGGCTTAGATGCTCGTAATTATTAAATTTGCTTAATGCCCAAATTTGTAGCAATTATATTCCTTTTATTTATTTCGTACCATTTACAGGCGCAAACCTGGGAAATTGGTGGCGCTATCGGTGGCGCTGGCTACCAGGGCGATCTTAACCTCAATAACCCGGTTAAGCTAAGCGGTTTATCGGGCAGCATATTTGCAAAGCGTAATTTTAACGGCTATCTATCGGCAAAGTTAAATTATACGATGGGCAAGATCAGCGCCGATGATAGTAAGTCAAGCAGCGAGCAGTTTCGTGACCGCAATCTGAGCTTTAGTGATAACCTTAAAGAAATAAGTCTGATAGGCGAATTTAACTTTATGAAATATATCCCGGATGCCGGGCCAAATAAGTATACACCTTATATATATAGCGGTATTGGTTATACAGCTTATAACCCACGTGCCAATTACCAGGGCCAAACTTACAGCCTTAGGGACTTAAGAACCGAAGGGGAACCAATTCCATATGGTAAAAGAACAATGGTAATTCCTTATGGTGCGGGTTTAAAATATAATTTCAACAGTAAATGGACGGTTGCAGGCGATATTGGATACAGGTTCACCTTTACCGATTATCTGGATGATGTAAGTACTGTATATCCCGATCCAACCAAGCTGCCCAGTAATTTGGCAAGGGATCTCTCTGACCGCTCAAGCGAAGTTGGCAAACCTGTTAATTCTCCAGGTTCACAACGTGGCGATTTTAAAAAGCGCGACACTTATTTCTTTATAGGCTTTACCATATCCTATACATTTGTTACACAAAGCTGTTACTACTAATTTAAGTCGTTGATTACCTGTTTTACAAATTTAATTTTGTAAAATAGGTAATATTTAGATATAAATATCGTTTAAGGTTTATATATCGGTATTAAATACTGATGTGTTGTTTATTAACCTTAAACTTTAAGACCATGGCTGAGTTAAATTCTTCTCCCCAAAAAACAAGCGGTGCACACAAACGCAAAAAAATGAATACCCGTGTTGACCTTACCGCAATGGTTGATCTGGCATTTTTGCTGATCACCTTTTTTATACTCACCACCACGCTATCCAAACCAAAGGCAATGGACTTGGTTATGCCCGATAAAGGAGGCGAGGATGGTTTACCCGTGCCGCAGAGCCGGAGCTTTACAATTTGCCTGGGCAAAAATAACCAGCTCATGTGGTACCTTGGCGAATTGAAAAATCCCATTATTGCACCCACAGTTACCGGCTTTAATAAGGATGGTATACGCAAAGCCCTGTTTGAAACCAGCAAAATGGTGCATGATAAAACCGGTAAAAGTATGATTGTGCTGGTAAAACCCAGTGATCACTCAGTATATAACAACCTGGTTAATGTTTTGGACGAACTGGAGATAACCAAAACGCCTTCATATGCTATTGTTGATATTGATGGGCATGATACTGATGCTTTAAAGGAAAAAGGGGTTTATTAAGTTGCCTGATTTTTAAAGCTTAAAATAAGCAAGTTAAAAGGCCGGATATCAGGATCATTACATGATTTTTTGATGCCCGGCCTTTTAATTTAATGAATAAATGGTCATAAAAATCATAGTTTTAACATTATTTACTTGCTTTTGACATCATTTAGCGGCATTATTTATAATAACATTTTCTTTTCTTGCTGCATACTAAAAAAATACAAAGTAAGTTTTACCTTTGTACCCTGAAAAAACCGGCAACTTGACTTATAAATAGCCTTGTTAGCCGGTTAGTTTTTGCGTTAATTAGTCTAAAACAAATATTTATTAGACATAGATTGATAAAATTAAAGCACAAGTATGCCTTTTGCAAGGCAATTAAGGGTAGCTTTTGATAATGAATAGTATGGGATATTTGGATCAGATTGATTTGTTACGGCTACCACAGCATGTTGCTATTATTATGGATGGCAATGGCCGCTGGGCAAAAGAAAAAGGCAAATTAAGAGTGTTTGGCCACCATAGCGGAGTAACTTCTGTTAGGGATGTTGTTGAAGGTGCTGATAAATTAGGTATAAAATATATTACATTATATACATTTTCTTCCGAAAACTGGAACCGGCCCAAATTAGAAGTTATGGCCATTATGGAATTGATGGTAAGCACCATCAATAAGGAAATAGCCGGGTTTATGAAAAACAATATCAAGTTAAATGCCATTGGCGATCTGGACATGTTACCCCCAAAGTGTTTCAGAGAGCTTAATGCCGCTATGGAGAAAACTGCAGGAAATACCGGGGTTGTACTTACACTGGCATTAAGTTATAGTTCAAGGCGCGAAATTGTACGGGCAGCTAAAAATATAGCTGTTAAAGTGCAGAATGGCGAATTGGATATAGCTGATATTAACGAGGATGTTTTTGAGCGCAATTTATTTACTGGTAACATGCCAAATCCCGAATTGCTGATAAGAACCAGCGGTGAATATCGCATAAGTAATTATTTATTATGGCAAATTGCCTATGCCGAATTGTATTTTACCCCTAAGTTTTGGCCCGATTTCAGGAAGGAAGATTTGTATGAAGCTATACTTGATTATCAGAAACGCGAGCGTCGTTTTGGTATGACAAGTGAGCAGATCAACTAAATTTTTACTTTTAACACTTTTTAACAACTGTATAAATTATTTTTAGCCCACTAAAATATTCGAATGTATAAATTTCTTTTTGCTATTCTTTTCTGTGTTTTTGGTACCGCGGCGTTGGCCCAGGTTTCCAATGCACCGAGGTCACCACTGACAAAATCGATACCGGCTGATAGTTTAAGTTATCTTAATCCCCGGGATTACATTATTGGGGGTATTTCTGTTAGGGGGGCAAAGTATCTGGATAAAGATATTTTGATACAACTTTCAAAATTAACCAAGGGCGATAAAATCAATTTACCGGGCGAACGTAATTCCGAAGTAATAAAAACCTTATATCAACAAGGCTTATTTGATGATGTACAGTTGAATATTACAAGGATTAATATGGATACCATCTATCTTGAAATCGCGGTTAAAGAATTACCGCGTTTGTCCCGTTTGCATATAACAGGGATACGAAAAGGTGAAATTGAGGATGTCCAGAAAAAACTGTCTGACCGGACAAACAAAATCGTAAACGAAAATTTATTAAATACTACCTCGGCTATTATTAAAAAGCATTTTGGCGAAAAGGGGTTTTTGAATACAACCGTTAAAATTACACAACGTAAAGATCCGGGGGATGCCAATAGTTTGATACTGGATGTGGCTGTTGATAAAAAAACCAAAGTAAAAATAAACGAAGTTGTTTTTGAGGGTAATAAAGCGTTTTCATCCAAAAAGCTTAAAGGCTATTTGAAAAAGACCCGCGAAAGAAAATGGTATAACCTGTTTGGTTCAAAAAAATTCAAACAAGATAAATACGAAGAAGATAAACAAGGCCTGGTTGATGCCATGCAAAATAAGGGGTACCGCGATGCCGAATTGGTAAGCGACTCTGTTTGGAGCCACGATGCAACTTCAGTTAACGTAAAAATTAAAGTTTATGAAGGACCTAAATATTACTTCGGTAATGTAAAATGGTCTGGAAACGCCAAATATTCAACCGAGTTGTTAAACCGTATAGTACACATTAAAAAAGGGGATGTATTTAGCGAAGATGAGCTAAACAAAAGATTGGTTGGCCCAACACCTAGTAATGATGATGTATCATCACTTTACCTTAATGATGGTTATTTGACTTATACAAGTGATCCTGTACAGGTTAAAGTTTATAACGATACGGTTGACCTTGATATACGTGTATATGAGGGGCCACAGTACACCATAAACCGGGTAAGCTTAAAAGGTAACGACGTAACCAACGATAAAGTGGTTATGCGGGAGATACAAACAAAACCAGGTCAAAAATTCAATAAAGAATTATTGATCCGCAGCTCGCGCGAGATAGGCCAGCTAGGTAACTTTGATGAGCAAAAAACAGAACCGAAACCGGTTAACATTAACCCGGCCGATGGTACAGTGGATTTGGTTTATAACGTTGTTGAAAAACCATCAGATCAAATCGAGCTATCAGGTGGTTTTGGTGGCGGACAATTAGTGGGTACCCTGGGGCTTACTTTCAATAACTTCTCATTAAGGAATATCTTTAATCTTAAAGCCTACAAACCATTGCCAAAAGGGGATGGGCAGAAACTAAGCTTAAGAGGCCAGTCGAGCGGAAGAACCTACCAGAACTTCTCGTTCACCTTCTCTGAACCATGGTTAGGTGGTAAAAAACCTATTTACTTTGCATTGTCTGCGTACACACAAGGTAGTTCAACCGGGCAGTATTATCCTAAAACAGATCCTAATTACAATAACCTGCGTATTAACGGTGTGGGTGTAACCTTGGGTAAAAAATTAAGGTGGCCCGATAACTATTTCCAGTTAAATTACTCATTGAATGTTGACCACTATAACCTGGATAATTATACCGGTTACCTGTTTCAAAATGGTACATCGTACAATATCAAGTTAACCCAGGAATTGACCCGTAACTCCATTGATGCGCCAATTTTCCCAACACAGGGTTCAAATATTAAATTTACCGTACAGGCAACGCCACCATATTCTTTATTTAACAACATCAATTACAAGATCGCGACCCCCGAGGAGCGTTACCACTTTGTAGAGTATTATAAATTTAAATATGATGCACAGTGGTTTACAAAACTGGTTGGTAAATTTGTACTGATGTCACAGGTAAGGTTTGGCTTCCTGGGTATGTATAATAAGGATGTAGGTCCTTCGCCGTTTGAGCGTTTCAAACTGGGTGGTGATGGTATGCAGAGTTACCAGTTTTTACAGGGTAGTGAAATTATCGGGTTAAGGGGTTATAAAAACTTCTCGATAGTTCCTGAAGGATCAACCGAAAATGCAGATTCGAATACAGGTAGCACTATTTATAATAAATACACACTGGAGTTACGTCACCCTGTTATTGCAAGCCAATCGGCTACCATATTTTTATTAGCGTTTGCTGAAGGTGGTAACGTATGGGATAATTTTAGCCAGTTCAATCCGTTTAATGTTAGGCGTTCGGTAGGTGTTGGTGCAAGAATATTTTTGCCTATATTTGGATTGCTTGGATTAGATTATGGCTACGGATTTGATAAAATACCAGGTCAACCTGACGCAAACAGGGGGCAGTTCCATTTTACAATTTCTCAGAGTTTATCCGGCGGATTTAATTAATTTGCACTGCGATATATGAAGAAGATAATTTTAATAGCCTTTTTAACGTTAACGGCATTCACCGGAGCATACGCGCAGCGTTTTGCTTATGTTGATTCAGAATTTATACTGAAACACATGCCGGAGTATGCTTCGTCACAAAAACAACTGGCAGCATTATCAGCCCAGTGGCAAAAAGATGTTGACGGTCGTTTTCAGGAAATTGATCGCCTGTACAAAGCGTACCAGGCTGATCAGGTTTTAATGACGGCCGATATGAAAAAACGCCGCGAAGCCGAAATTGTTGATAAAGAAAAAGCCGCAAAGGATTTTCAGCGTCAAAAATTCGGGCCCGATGGGGAGCTTTCGCAAAAGAGCAATTCATTGATTAAACCAATTCAGGATCGCGTGTCTAAAGCTGTACAAGCAGTAGCCGAAGGTGATAACCTGGATATGGTATTTGATAAAAACAGCGAAGTGATGATGCTGTATGCCAATCCGCGCTATGATAAAAGCGCCGATGTAATAACAAAATTAGGGCTTAAACCCGGAGTATTTGCTAAATAAACTTTTGAATAAATAAACAGACTATTATTAAACACAGGACAAGAACAATGAAAAAACTATTTAAAGTTGCTTTAGTTGCAGTAGGAATGTTATTTGCGGGCAACTTTGCCAATGCGCAAACCAAAATTGGCCATATTAATTTTAATCAGCTGATTGACATGATGCCTGAAACTAAAACAGTTACAGCTCAAATGCAAGCTTATCAAAAAACATTTATTGATCAGCTTACTACAATGAATAACGAATACCAGGCAAAAGGCCAGGATTTTCAGTCAAAAAGCGCTACAATGACTGATGCTGTTCGTACTGCAAAAGGTAATGAACTACAGGACATGCAAAAACGTATGACTGATTATCAAAACAATGCTCAACAACAAGTTGAAGCTAAAAAGAACGAATTAGGCAAACCACTGTTTGACAAAGCTACCGCTGCAGTAAATGCTGTAGCTAAAGAAAAAGGATACGCTTACGTATTAGATTCTTCACAAGTAAGTTTATTGGTATCTCCTGATGCTGATGACCTGATGGCAGCTGTAAAACTTAAACTTGGATTAAAATAAAATCAACAATTAGTCATTTATAAAAAAAGCGTCCCGTATTTACGGGACGCTTTTTTTATTTTTGTATATATGCAGCATCAACCTATAGGTATTTTTGACTCGGGCTATGGCGGCCTCACTGTTTTTAAATCGATCCTTGAACAACTTCCGGAATATGATTACATATACCTGGGCGATAATGCCCGTGCACCCTATGGTAACCGCTCGTTCAACACCATTCATCAATATACCTGGGAGTGCGTGCAATGGTTTTTTGACCAGGGATGTCCGTTGGTGATACTGGCATGTAATACCGCGTCGGCCAAAGCGCTGCGTAACATTCAGCAAATAGACCTTAAAAATACAGATCCTTCAAAAAGAGTTTTAGGGGTTATCAGACCAACGGCCGAAGTTATTGGCAATTATACCAAAACAAAGGAGATAGGTGTGCTGGGTACCACAGGAACCGTAAATTCAGGCTCCTACCTTTTAGAAATAGAGAAATTTTTTCCGGATATAAAGGTTCATCAACAGGCCTGCCCCCTGTGGGTACCGCTTATTGAAAATGGCGAGTACGACAAACCCGGTTCTGATTATTTTGTGAAACTATACCTTGATCAGGTGATGGCGCAATCACCACAGATTGATACCATTTTATTGGCTTGTACCCATTACCCCTTGATTCAGCAAAAAATAGAAGCCAATCTGCCTGCCCATGTTAAGGTAGTGGCGCAGGGCGATATTGTTGCCAAAAGCCTGGTTGATTACCTGCAACGCCATCCTGATATAGAAATCAAGTTGAGCAAAAACGGCGTTAAGCAGTTTTATACCACTACTGATGATACTGCCGATTTTGATCATCACGCATCCCTGTTCTTTTCGGCTCCTGTAAAATCGTCTTTTGTTTCGGCTAGTGATTTGGTGAAGTGTTAAGGTTCAGATTTTGCCTGAACTGTGATTTATTTGTCTGAACCGCGATTTATGGGATTAAGGGATTTCCAGGATTTGATTTAAAGTCAGACGATAGTAATCCTTAAATCTGGGAAATCTGTTTAATCCTGGTTCAGACAAAAGCAAAGGACTGTGCGAATCTCCTCTTGAGAGGGTGGAGGGGTGTGTTACTACACGCTGAAACAAACCCCTGCCATTTCACAACTCAACTCACCCCCTCTCAAGAGGTGAATTGAAAAATCATTCACCTATAACTCCCACCAACTTAATATAACTTATCGCCCAAAATATTGTAACATTTATTAAGTTTGCAGTTAAAGCAAACAAGCCCTTGAATTTTTATTTTACATATTTTATTGTAGCGATTGGGTTGTTTAGTTTTTCGGCCTTTTTTGCTTTGTTTGGTGTTTATGCCGAACGCAAAATTTCGGCATTTATACAAGACAGACTTGGTCCAACCGAAACCGGAAAATTTGGCTCACTGCAAACGCTGGCTGATATATTGAAGATGATTCAGAAAGAACTGATCATTCCGGCCGCTGCCGATAAATGGCTGTTTATGCTGGCACCAGCGGTGATCTTTATCGCGGTTTACATGGGCTTTGCCGCATTACCCTGGGCGCCGGGTCTTATTCCCTCCAAAATAAACCTGGGTATCTATTATGTTTTTGCCATTATATCTATTGAAACCCTGGGTATCCTGATGGCCGGTTGGGGATCAAATAATAAGTATTCTCTTTTAGGCGCTATGCGCTCAGCCGCGCAGATCATTTCGTACGAGATACCGGCTGGTTTTGCCATTATAGCTGTAGTGATGATAGCGCAAACGCTCAACTTGCAGGAGGTAGCCATACAGCAAGGTATTTTATCTGCTGAGAAAATAAAGTTTGCCGGCTTTTGGGATGTAACATCAATAGGGGGGCTGTTTAGCTGGAATATATTTCGTGCACCACACCTCATCATTGCTTTTGTAATATATTTTATAGCCTCACTGGCCGAAAGTAACCGGGCCCCGTTTGATATTCCGGAGGCTGAATCAGAACTGGTAGCGGGTTTCCATACGGAGTTTACAGGCATCAGATTTGCACTGGTATTTTTAGCCGAGTATTCCATGATGTTCCTGGTATCCATGATCGGGGTGATCTTGTTTCTGGGAGCCTGGAATACGCCACTACCTAATATCGGGCCGGTACATCTGGCAACCTGGACCACAGGGATGGCCTGGGGCATTTTATGGGTAACTCTTAAAACACTAGCACTGGTAGGTGTACAAATGTGGATCAGGTGGACGCTGCCCCGTTTTCGGGTAGATCAACTGATGAACCTGTGCTGGAAAGTATTAACCCCCCTGGCTTTTGCCTGCATGCTCATATCTGGTGTGTGGAGGCTATGGCTGATGTAATTTGGGAGATAAAGGATGAAATGACAAAAGATAAAGGACGAAAGATAGAATCAAGAGATAAGACAAAGAAGAAAAGAAAAAATCTGAAAAATCCCTGAATCCCGTAAATCGCGGTTCAGACAAAAAATCCAGATCAGAAAAATCGGCGAAATCAACGTAATCATATAAATCAACGATCAGTGTTTAAAAGAGTAATAAACGGTTTTACAACGGCATGGAAGGGTTTAAGCCTTACTGTGAAACACCTGTTTGCCTCAAATGCTGACAGGAAGATTATTACCGTAAGCGACAGTAATTACTTTAAACAGCTGGAGGGCACCAACACTATACAATACCCCCGTCAGGAACTCCCCGTACCCGAGGTTGGTCGTTACCAGCTGGACGTGGAAATGGACGATTGCATTGTATGCGATTTGTGTGCCAAAGTATGCCCGGTTAACTGTATTGATATTGAAGCCATAAAAGCTACCGAAGCTATAGGCCAAACATCAGATGGTACCACCAAGCGCCTTTATGCTGCCAAGTTTGATATTGATATGGCTAAATGCATGTACTGTGGCTTGTGTACCATTGTGTGCCCCACCGAATGCATTGTGATGACCAATCAGTACGATAAAACCGTGTTTGAACTGAGTGATCTTACTTATAAATTCTCAGATATGCCGCCCGAAGTTGCTGCCGAAAAACGTGCCCTGTTTGATCAGCAGCAAGCCGAAAAGCAAGCCGCCAAACTGGCCGCCATGCAGAAAAAGGAGGGCGGAGCATGACCTTAGTGCGGGTGCTTTTTTATTTCCTGAGCTTTATAGCTATTGTATCGGCCTTGTACGCGGCATCAAGTAAAAATCTGGTGCGCAGCATATTTGTATTCTTCGTAACGCTGTTTGCCCTGGCCGGGTTATACGTGCTGGCTCTGGCTGATTTTGTGGCGGTAACCCAGATAGTAATTTATGTAGGAGGGATATTGGTGCTCATATTGTTTGCTTTTATGCTGTCAGGTAAGGAAACCTTGAATGTGATAAAACAACAAAATAGTCGTATAATTAGTCTGAAAACGTTGCCGGCTATATTGTTGGCCGCCTTATTTTTTATTGTGCTGCTCAACGTGGTATTAAAGGCTGATGCTGATAACCTACCTTGGATCAGGGAATCTATCAGTCTAAAAAATGAGATCACGCCGAATGCCATTATGATCGATAATATTGGCGTTAATTTAATGACCCGTTATTTATTACCGTTTGAAGCCATATCCATTTTACTGCTGATGGCATTGGTAGGCGCGGCCCATTTATCACGTAAGGAGGGCAAGGCATGATCACGCTGACAGATTTTTTAGTGGTAAGCGCGGTGCTGTTCTGCATAGGTTTATACATGATTGTGTCCAAACGGAATGCTATACAGATACTGATAGGTATTGAGTTGATATTGAATGCTGCCATCCTAAACCTGGTAGCCTTTGGAAAATATGATAAGGTAAACAACAGCGGACAGATATTTGCCCTGTTTGCCATTGTGCTGGCGGCAGCCACTACGGCAGTGGCCCTGGCTATTATACTGAATGTTTACAGGAGATATAAAACTATTGATCCTAATGACATTAATAAACTGAGGGATTGAATTTAGTTACTTGATACCAAAATAAATTGGAAGACTTTTTACATTCCATACAAATATTAAACTATACGGTTGCAGCAGTAGCTTTACCACTGCTTGCTGCTTTAATAAATTTTTGCCTGCCCGCAAAAAGTAAGGCAGCCGGGTGGATATCAACCGGCGCTATTTTGTTAAGCTGCATACTATCAGCCAAAGTATTTGCCGGGGTGTGGAATAATCACGAGGTACATGCGCAGCATTTATGGTTCACCATTGGTAAAACCGAAGTATTTGCGGGCGTATTATTGAATAACCTTTCGGTGCTGATGTTGTTGCTGGTATCGGTAATTGCCCTGCCGGTGCATATCTACTCCACGGCCTACATGAAGAACGACGATAGGTATAATCGCTATTTTACTTATCTCAGTTTCTTTTGTTTCAGCATGCTGGCGTTGGTCGTAGTTGATAGCCTGGTGCTGTTCTATGCATTCTGGGAGCTGGTAGGTTTTTCATCATACTTGCTCATTGGCTTCTGGTTCACCAGGGACAAGGCTGTACAGGCCAACAAAAAAGCCTTTATCATGAATCGTGTTGGCGATATCGGTTTGCTGACCGCCATTATTATATTATTTGCCCAGTACCACACTTTTGATATCGTACAGCTTTTTGCTGAAAAAGGATTGATAGCACAATCAATCATCAATAATGGCTTGTGGGTTGGGCCAACTGGGCAAATCCCTGCTTTATGGCAATATGTTGCCTGCGGAGGAATATTTTTAGCTGTGGCGGCTAAATCGGCTCAATTTCCCTTACATACCTGGCTGCCTGATGCCATGGAAGGTCCAACTTCAGTATCTGCGCTGATCCATGCGGCAACTATGGTGGCTGCTGGTGTGTTTTTATTAGGCAGGGTTTACCCCATGTTTACTGAAACAGAGCTTACTGTACTGGCGGTAATTGGTTGTTTTACCGCGTTTATGGCAGCAACTATCGCCCTAACACAAAATGATCTGAAACGAATCCTGGCATATTCCACCATATCGCAATTAGGTTTTATGATCCTGGCGATGGGGGTAGGGGCCTATGCTTCATCGCTGTTCCATTTAGCTACTCACGCGTTTTTTAAATGCCTATTGTTCTTGGTAGCAGGTATCGTGATTCACCAGATGCAGCATATCAAAGACGATAATGAACTGGATATTGATCCGCAGGATATATCGCACATGGGCGGTCTGCGTAAAAAACTACCACTTACTTTTATAGTTGCCATCATTGGTGCTTTAGCCTTGGTTGGTTTGCCGCTTACCTCGGGCTACCTGTCAAAAGATGGTATCCTGATACAGGCATTTGACTGGAGCGAAAACCGAAGCGGATGGTTTAAGATCATCCCCATCATGGCCCTGCTGACCAGCTGGCTTACCACTTTTTATGTAGCCCGGCTGATATTTAAAGTTTTCTTTGGAGAGTTTAGGTTGTTGAAAAGCAATCCAGATATTAAGCTGCATATTAATGATGGTAGCTGGCAATATAAGCTGCCTTTGGTGTTGTTGGCAGTTTGCTGCCTGTTCCCATTATTCTCCCTTAATCCATTTTCATTTGAACATGCCTGGTTGTTTAAAGGATTAAAGTCTGCCAATTTTGTGGAGAGCGAAAGTATATACCATACCTTTATTCCAATAGTTGTAAACGTATTAAGTTTGTTTGTGCTGTACGCTGTCTACGCTATTTATGCTAGGCCAAATAGTTTTGCATTCCCGCAAAGCGGATTTTTGTATCGCTTATCCTATAATCAATGGTATATTGATGATATTTATAAACGCTTTATTGTAAAACCGGTGCTACGTTTAGGTAGTGTCTGTTTCTGGATTGATCGCAGGGTTATTGATGGTTTTGTGCACTTGCTGGCTCACGTAAGCGGATACATAGCCAAACTATCTGCCTGGGCCGATCAGCATATTGTTGATGGCTTTTTACATTTATTAACTAGAATTGTGCAGCGTATTGGCAACTTTGCACGTAAGTTTCAAAGCGGTAAAGTACAATATTACCTGTTTAGCATGCTGGTGATTGTACTATTGTTGTTTGTTTTAAAAATACTGATCTGAACCTGATGAATATATTAACCTTACTCATATTTATACCTGTACTGTTCGGCCTCATCATTGCGTTGCTGCCATCGTCGGTGCGCAGTAGTTTTAAATATATCACCCTGCTGGCCACATTGATACAGTTGGGTATTAGTATATGGATATATATTCATTTTAAAACAGGTACGGCTTACGGTGGTATAAATCATGAAGATCAGTTCCAGTTTGTGCAGAAACTCCCTTGGATAGCACTTAACCTGGGCAGTATGGGCAAAATGCAGATCGATTATTTTGTTGGAATTGATGGTATGTCAATCACCCTATTGGTCATGACATCATTGGTATTGGTTATTGCAACACTATCTTCCTGGGAAATAAAAAGTAACCTGAAAGGTTTCTTCCTGCTGTTTTTGCTGTTGGATATGGCCGTCATAGGCGTTTTCTGTGCACTTGATTTCTTCCTGTTCTACCTGTTTTATGAACTGATGCTGTTGCCACTATATTTCCTGATAGGCATGTGGGGCGGTGCACGACGGGAATATGCGGCTATCAAGTTTTTCTTGTATACCTTATTTGGTTCGGTATTTATGCTGCTGGTGATGGTTGGCTTATACCTTTCTGTTACCGATCCGGCTACGGGAAACCATACCTTCAATATTATTCAAATGATGAACCCTGCTAATTATAGCGGGCAATCCATATTTTCTATAGCAGGGCATCAAACTATATTAGGGATGCCAGCGCGAACGGTTGGTTTTGTAGTGCTGTTCATTGCTTTTGCCATCAAGGTGCCTGTAGTACCATTGCATACCTGGCTGCCCGATGCACACGTGGAAGCGCCAACGCCGGTATCTATTATACTGGCCGGTATTCTGCTAAAAATCGGTGGGTACGGTATTATCCGTATATGTTTAGGTATTTTCCCGGAAGTAGCTACCACCGGCGCTTTTTGGCTGGGACTGCTTGGAGTAATCTCTATTTTGTATGGGGCCTTCAACGCCCTTTCTCAGCGCGATCTGAAACGGATGATTGCTTATTCCTCTGTATCACATATGGGTTTTGTATTGCTGGGTATTGCCTCGCAAACTGCCGAGGGTGTTAGCGGCGCGGTAATGCAAATGGTAAGTCACGGGTTTTTATCAACCATGCTGTTCTTTTTGGTGGGTGTGCTATACAACCGGGTACACGACAGGGGCATTCAGCATTTCAGGGGATTAGGCAGCCTGATGCCTAAGTATACGGCCTTTGTAATGATCGCGTTTTTTGCATCATTGGGACTGCCGGGCTTTTCAGCATTTGTGGCCGAGGCTTTCACCCTGGCGGGCGCATTTAAATCGCCAACGGTAAATGGTTTATTGCCCTACTGGATGGCTGTTTGCGGTGCCGTAGGTATCCTGTTAGGAGCAGCTTACTTTTTATGGACATTGCAACGCATGTTTTTCGGTACAGAATCATTAAAAGGGGGCGCCGTTTGGAAAATAGCCCTGACCGATCTGAACCTGCGCGAAAAATTGACACTGGCACCACTAGCCCTGATTGCATTGGCTTTAGGTATCATGCCATCGTTGGTTTTTGATAAGATCAATGATTCGGTGCTTGCACTGATCCAGTTTTTACAGCTTAAATAGTTCAATAAAAATAAATGCACGATCTGTTACCCCATATATCCGAGTCTTTATCCAATGTTTTGGGCAGCATAATCTATTTTATGCCCGAGGTTTATTTGGGCTTGCTGTTCATCGTCGTATTGATAACTGACCTGATATTTGGAAAAAGATCGACTAAGTTATGCCGTATCGTAGCCTCAGCTGGCCTGGTATTGGTAATGTTTAAAGATCTGCAGCAGGTGGCGTTGATACTGGATGGCCCGCACTTGATATTCAGTAATATGCTGCTGCTGAGCCGTAGTGGTATATTTTTTAAGCTGATCATTGATCTGCTGTCATTTATCCTGCTGTTATATTTTACCTGGGATAATAAACTGAAAGCGCACCAGAAGGGATTATCTGATCTGTATTCCATTGCCATGGCATCTGTATTAGGGCTGCATTTAATGGTGATGGCGGTAAACCTGCTCTCTATTTATCTGGCCATTGAAATGGTTTCCATTGCCTCGTATCTCATGGTAGCTTATCGTACTGAAAACGCTTTCAGTACGGAGGCCGGGTTAAAATATGTGCTGTTTGGAGCGGCATCATCGGCTATTATGCTGTATGGTATATCGTTATTGTATGGGTTTAGCGGCACACTTGACTTAGCTGATACTATTGGCCAGTTGTCAAAAGTTAACCCAATCAGTTCCTCATTCGCGGTGGTATTGGTTTTAATTGGGATAGGTTTTAAACTATCATTTGTGCCAATCCATTTCTGGGTACCCGACGTGTATCAGGGAGCACCTACACCGGTAACGGCCTATTTATCAACCGTACCTAAAATAGCGGCGTTCGCTTTGTTGATTAACTTTTTGTCGCCCTTTATACTTGCCAGCAGCTGGAAAGGGTTTGATATAGGTATTGCCCTGTCCATTGCAGGTATTGTAACCATGATAGCCGGTAATTTTGCCGCGGTTATGCAAAGTAATGTTAAACGGATGCTAGCATACTCCAGCATTGGCCATACCGGGTTTGCCTTAATGGCGGTAGTTATCCTGACGGTGCAGGGTGTATCAGTTTTAACTTATTACCTGTTTGTGTACGCACTGGCCAATATTGGCGCGCTGGTGCTGGCTAATTATTTTACTAATGAAACAGGTGCGGAAGAAGTGGATGATTACCGGGGACTAGGTTTAAAATATCCTACAGCTTCGGTTTGTTTTGTGATCATACTGATATCATTAACTGGCTTGCCAGTAACAGCTGGGTTTACCGGTAAACTATTCGTGTTTTCGGCAGTATACAGCGTTTATGAGCAAACCCATAGTATTTGGTTAATGCTTTTGATGTTTACAGGGGCACTAACTACGGTTGTTTCCCTGTTTTACTACATTAAAATACCTATGAATTTATTTCTGAAAAGAAAAGAAATAGCGGAAATAAACAATAAAAAATCTCACAATTTGTTGATTTTATCAATATTGATAAGTTTTATGTTGGTTTTGCTTGGTATTTTCCCTGATTTGGTGCTTCGGTATCTCTAAATTTTCAATTTTCGTAATTTTTTAACAAAAACTTAATATTCTTCGTTTTTTTATAATTAAAATCATACTTTCAGGCCGTTTTATAAGCAATTCCAATATAATCCATGAAGCGGTATTTTCCTTTCCTAGTAATTCTGTTCATTTTATTATTAACTTTTCTTTTTCCATCGGTAGAATTTAAGAATTCTGGTAACCCACACTTTAATACGGGTGATATTGCCTGGATGCTGATGTCGACGGCCCTGGTTTTGATCATGACACCGGGTCTGGCCTTCTTTTACGGCGGGATGGTTAATAAAAAGAATGTGATATCAACTATGCTGCAAAGCATTGTTTGTATGGTAATTATTACGGTAATGTGGGGCATATTTGGCTTTAGCCTTGCTTTTGGCGATAGTTTTTATGGCATAATAGGTAATCCATCCACCTATTTTATGATGAAGGGGATGTTAGGTAATGCCACCTGGAAGGCGGCACCCACCATACCATTGCTGTTATTTGCTATGTACCAACTTAAATTCGCTATCATAACCCCGGCGCTGATCACCGGTGCTTTTGCCGAGCGTATCAGGTTTAACTCGTATATTATATTCCTTATCCTGTTCACCATATTTATATTTTCGCCGCTGGCACATTGTACATGGCATCCGGATGGCATACTGGCCAAATTAGGTGTGCTTGACTTTGCCGGCGGAACAGTAGTACATATGTCGGCCGGATGGGCAGCTTTGGCTTCGGCATTATATTTAAAAAGACGTAATGAGGCTAATCATTCGCCGGCGCGTATCACTTATGTCATGATAGGTACCGGACTTTTATGGTTTGGCTGGTTCGGTTTTAATGCTGGTTCGGCATTTGGCGCAAACGCCTTGGCCGTTACCGCTTTGGCCACCAGTACAACAGCATCGGCCGCGGGTGGTATCACCTGGATATTTTTTGATATGATGAAGGGACGCAAGCCATCGGCCATGGGTACCTGTATAGGCGCTGTAGTTGGTTTGGTAGCTATTACACCGGCAGCAGGCTTTGTTACCGTGCCGCACTCATTGGCCATAGGTATTATATCTGCCGTGGTAAGCAATTTGGTGGTAGAGTGGCGCACACGTACTTCTATTGATGATACGCTTGATGTGTTCCCTTGTCATGGTGTTGGCGGTATGGTAGGTATGTTGCTTACCGGTGTATTTGCCAATCAGCATGTAAACGCTGGCAATATTACCGGTAATGGTTTATTCTTTGGCGAAACACATTTGTTCCTCGTTCAATTGGTGGCTCTTATTGGTGTATCCATATTTTCATTTTTCGGTTCTTTATTATTACTTAAAATTACGGATATGATATCTCCGCTAAGAGTTTCAGCAGCAGACGAGGTGTTGGGCTTAGATATCAGCCAGCATGGCGAAAAATTATAATCATTGAATTTCAAACCAATTAAATATAAATGTGAGAGTCCGGCTGAAAAGCCGGATTTTTTTAGTTAATAGGAAAGGTTAGAATCAAGAGATAAGAATCAAGACACAAGAAAAGCAAACCGCTCGATATGTATTTAACTGCGCCGTTGTTGGTGTTGTCACCACAGGTGTTCGGAAGATTGAATTTTTATAAAAATTTGTCTTTGGACAGAACAAAATGGGGACAGGCTGATTTAACGAAGGCTATCTTTCAACCGCAGCGAAAACGCTCCAGGTGTTCATGTTCACGCCATGAACACTCGTGAACATTCGTAAATATCTGATAGTAAATTGTTTGCATCTTTTAGTATGGTGACAAAGCGCTGTCAGTAGGCGACCATGCAGATCGTATAGAGTTTCCTCTCTGGTCGAGAGATAGTTTTTCGTCATCATTCCACATTCGTTTATTTCTTCCGAACACCTGTGGTGACAACACCAACAATGGCCAAGCAAGAATCAAGAGATAAGAAAATGCTGGTAACTAATATATTGTATTAAACGGTTTGCATTTTCTTTTGTCCAATATTTAAACGGAAGCAAGAAACGATATATTTTTCTTGTCTTGATTCCTGGCTCTTTTATCCTGACTCTTTTTAAAATATGAATGCAGATAATCAGTTGAACATTCTTAATAACACCCATCAGAATCTTTTACCGTTTGATGGCGAGGTTTTTCTGTACCCCAATTTTTATCAGGAGGATGGTGTTTATGATCTGTTTGAAGAACTGAAGCATTCCATTTTATGGAAACAGGATAAGATGAAAATTTATGGCCGGGCGGTAAATTTTCCCCGGTTAACCTCCTGGTATGCCGATGGGGATAAAACGTATACGTACTCAGGCGTAGTGAATACGCCTATACCTTTTACACCGCTATTGCTTCAAATTAAACAGGCTGCAGAGGCTCAGTGCGGCAAACAATTTAATTCGGCCCTGCTTAATTATTACCGCAACGGCGAGGATAGCATGGGCTGGCACAGTGATGATGAAAAGGAATTAAGCGGTAATCCTGTTATTGCATCAGCATCCTTTGGGGCTACCCGCGTTTTTCAATTCAAACATAAACAGCAAAAAAACGCTAAAATATCCGTCGCGCTTAACAATGGCAGCCTGCTAATTATGCAGGGAGAAACACAGCATCACTGGCTGCACCAGGTGCCCAAAACCAACAATGACCCCGGCCCGCGCATTAATATTACTTTTAGGGATATCAAATACTAATACTAAATAATTGGTGTTGTCTGAACCCGGATTAAACAGATTAAAGGATTACCAGGATTTCCTTTTTTTAAAATCATAATAATCCCTTAATCCCAAAAATCCTGGTTCAGACAAAAAGATAGTTCAGACAAAATTCCCGTTCAAACAAAGTGTTCATTTCAACAAAAAATTAACGTTTTAGCAACTTATCCACAAACTACCATTTAATGACAATTGGTTTAAGCAATGTTCATTATAAAATGATACCTTTGCAGCCTCATTCCAAATCATGAGCGATCAGATTAAACATGAATGCGGTGTGGCATTTATCCGCCTCTTAAAGCCACTGTCTTATTATCAGAAAAAGTACGGAACAGCTCTGTACGGCCTGAACAAGCTTTACCTTTTAATGGAGAAACAACACAACCGGGGCCAGGATGGCGCAGGCGTTGCTACCATTAAACTGGATATTGAGCCTGGCAAGCGGTACATCAGCAGACACCGGTCAATGGCCTCAAATGCCGTAGCTGATATTTTTGAATACATCCAAAAGAAATTCGCGGATATTCAAAAAGAAAGTCCCGAAAAAATGGCCGATACCGAATGGCTGAAGGAGCATGTGAGCTTTACAGGCGAGGTTTTATTGGGGCACCTGCGTTATGGCACCCACGGTAAAAACAGCATTGAAAGCTGCCATCCATTTTTAAGGCAAAACAACTGGATGACCCGTAACCTGGTTATTGCCGGTAACTTCAATATGACCAATGTTGACGAACTGCTGCAGCAACTGTATGATCTGGGTCAGCATCCTAAAGAACAAGCGGATACGATCACTGTGCTCGAAAAAATGGGTCATTTTATTGATACCGAAAATCAGGGCTTGTTTGATCAGTACAAACGCGAAGGACTTGACGATAACGTGGAGATCAGTAAACTGATAGCCAATGATATGGATGTAGCTAAAATACTCCGTAAATCGGCCAAGAACTGGGATGGCGGTTATACCATTGCAGGTATATTGGGTCATGGCGATGCTTTTGTTATGCGCGATCCGGTAGGTATCAGACCAGCGTTCTATTATTACAACGATGAGATAGTTGTTGCCGCTTCTGAGCGTCCGGCTATTCAAACCGCGTTTAACATCCCTATTGAAGATATTAAAGAGATACGCCCCGGCCATGCTTTAATTGTTAAAAAGAATGGAAAAATAACCGAGGATATGTTTAGCGAGCCACAGGAAAAGAAAGCCTGTTCATTTGAGCGGATCTATTTTTCAAGGGGTAGTGATGCATCTATTTATCGTGAGCGTAAACAATTAGGCCGACTGCTTTGTCCGCAGATATTGAACGCGGTTGACAATGATATCAAAAACACCGTATTCTCTTATATCCCCAATACTGCCGAAGTTGCTTTTTACGGTATGGTTGAAGGGATACATAAATATGTTAAAAAATACCAGCGCGATAAGTTGCTGAACCGTGCGGATAAGATAAGTGAGGAAGAGTTAACAGAAGTATTGCAACTAGCCCCAAGGGTTGAAAAAATAGCCATTAAGGATGTAAAACTGCGTACTTTTATTACGCAAGATGCCGACCGCAGCGAAATGGTTGCCCATGTATATGATACTACTTATGGTCTGATCAAAAAAGATACAGATACATTGGTTGTTCTGGATGATTCAATTGTACGTGGTACCACGCTAAAACAGAGTATACTGAAAATTCTGGACAGGCTTGGCCCTAAAAAGGTAGTAGTGGTGTCATCTGCTCCGCAGATCCGTTATCCTGATTGTTATGGTATTGATATGTCGCGCATGGGTGAGTTTGTTGCTTTTGAAGCAGCCATCAGCTTATTGAAAGAGATGAAGCGTGAAGATATTATTCTGGACGTTTATCAAAAATGTAAAGACAGCGCTGTTCTTCCAAAAGAAGACGTGAAGAATTACGTAAAAGCAATATACGAGTTGTTTACCGATCAGCAGATATCAGATCGTATTGCCAAGATCATCACTCCAAAAGAAATAAAATGTAAGGTTGAAGTATTATACCAAACTTTAGATAACCTGCATATTGCCTGTCCTGATCATACCGGTGACTGGTATTTCAGCGGTGATTATCCAACCCCAGGTGGTAACAAGGTTGTTAACCGTGCCTTTGTAAACTGGATGGAAGGAAAGAACCAAAGAGCTTATATGTAAGCCCTGAAAGGGAACATGATATTCAAGGCGATGAGTTTACTTCATCGCCTTTTTTCTTTTAAGTGCTGCGTTTCAGATTAAAAGCCATGTCATTGTGAGGAGGAACGACGAAACAATCGCGAACTATGTAAGAAGGCCCTGTATAGTATGAGAGTGCCATTCCGCCAGCCGGCGGATCGCAATGACATGGTATAAAATGGAGAAGAATATATTAAAAAACTGGGGCCGAGGCCTTAACTTACCGCCGGTGGTGAGAAAATGAAATGGGTAACCAACTTATCCAGCAGAATCAGGGAGGCTATAATGAGCGCTATACCCGCTACCTCGTTTAGGCGATGTACCAGTTTAACCGATATTTTATCGCGCAGTTTATTGGCATAAAATGCTTTGGTGGTATCCATGCCAAACTGCACAATGAGCACAGTGGCAAACATCACGGCAATTTTAAAAGAGCGGTGGGCAACACCTTCATGAAATACCGTACTGGCTGTACCAATTACCGTTATCCAATGAAATAGGAGGGTAGGGTTAAAAATGCACATCAAAAAGCCCTTTAAAAAGTAGCCTGCACGGTTAATACCCGATGGTACCTTGTTTTCGTAATTAACTTCGCCCTTTTTAAACAGGTAATATACACCTACGGTAAACAGAATAATGCTGCCTACAACGCCGGCTATAGTTTTGGTATGGTTGGAAATGTCAAAATATTGCGAACCAAATAAAATAGCGCCCACGAAAACAATATCACTGCTTACTACGCCGAGTGCCAATGCCACGCCGGCATGAAAACCCTTTTCGATGCTTGTTTTAATAAGAGCAAAAAAGACCGGGCCAGTCAAAAACGTCAGCACTAATCCAACCCCAATTCCCGAAATAATAGCTTCTATCATTATTTAGGCTTATGTTCTAAATTTTGAACCATGCGAATATGCAATTTTATCTCTTAAACAACGAAACTTAAAATTGTGATTTATTTAATTTGAAAAAGTATAAGAACATTTACAAAAATTGAATTATGTTTAGCGATTCAAAATAATATCCCGTATAAATAAACTTAAAAATGGAACAAAACGATAAAAAGAATTACAGTTCGGCATTATACACGCTGATTACTGTGTTTTTCTTCTGGGGCTTCTTAGCTGCGTCAAATGGTATATTTATACCGTTTTGCAAAACGCACTTTCATTTAACTCAATTTGAGTCGCAGTTGATCGATTTTACCTTTTATGGCGGGTACTTTATAGGCTCATTGATACTTTATTTTGCATCACAAGCCAGTAAGGTTGATATCATGAACAAGTTGGGTTATAAAAATGGTATCATCTTAGGTTTAGTTATATCGGCAGTGGGTGCTTTAGGCATGATACCTGCTGTGGCCAGCGGCGCATTCGGCTTCATCTTAGCTGTATTCTTCATTATAGCGGTTGGTTTCTCCTTGCAACAAACAGCTGCAAACCCGTTTGTGGTGGCCTTGGGTCCTGCAGAAACAGGTTCAAACCGTTTGAATTTTGCTGGTAGTGTCAATAATATAGGAGCCTTATTAGGGCCGATTGTGGTTAGCGTGGTATTGTTTGGTACTGCAAACTCCGGCGCTAAGCCTGAAGTTAAAATATCGTCTATAAATAATCTTTACTATATGCTGGCAGCTTTATTTATAGCTGTGGCGGTATTCTTTTGGTTTTCTAATCTTCCAAAAGTTACCAGCGACGAAAAAATTGAATCGAGCAAAAAAGCGAATACACCGTTATTTATCATTTTCATTGCATTTTTATTGATATTGGCTGCTGATCCATTAAGTAAAGCTATCGGTATCCCAAGTCAGTATTTTGTTTATGCTTCATTAGCTATCATCGTATTTACCCTGGTAGGTACCATACTTGCTGCTAAGCAAAGCAAGGAAGGTTGGGGAGCCATGCAATATCCACAATTGATTTTGGGTATGCTGGCCATTTTTACCTATGTAGGTACCGAGGTTACTATTCAAAGTAATATGGGCTCGTTGCTAAAAACGCCTGAATTTGGATCCTTCAACGAATCGGATATTGCACCCTATATATCTTTATATTGGGGTAGTTTAATGATCGGTCGTTTTGCTGGTTCAATCGGTGCTTTCAATCTTTCCAAATCAACCAAGTACGTTTTATATGTTCTTGTTCCGTTTGTAGCGTTTGGCCTGGTATTACTTGTAAACGCTGTTACTGGTGTAAACGTAAGTAACCTGTATGTTTATGCGGTTTGTGTGGCGGTGCTTATTGTGGCGTTTTTTATCGGCCAGCAGAAGCCAACACGCACCTTATCTGTATTAGGTATATTAGGTGTTATATTTATGCTCATAGGTTTGTTCACCACCGGCAGGGTAGCCACTTTCGCTTTCATTAGCGGTGGTTTATGCTGTTCTATCATGTGGCCATCCATATTCTCATTGGCTATTACCGGTTTGGGTAAATACACCAGCCAGGGTTCGGCATTTTTAATCATGATGATCCTGGGTGGATCGATCATTCCGCCGCTGCAGGGTAAAATTGCGGATGGCAGTAATGATCTTGTAAAAGGCATGAGCGGTATTCATTTTTCCTACATCGTACCTGTTTTAGGATTTGCCTACCTTGCCTATTTTGCATGGAAAGTAAGCCGCGAACTACGCAACCAGGGTATTGACCTTGACCACGTGGAAGTAAAAGGCGGACACTAATATTTTTAATCATTAAGCCATTGGGTCATTAAGTCATTTTTTTAAAGAGTGATTTAATGACCCAATGATATTTAATGACCTTAATGACTTATTTATGAAACCAAGTTTCGATCATATTTTTATGAACCTGGCGACCGACCTGGCCAAACGCTCACACTGCGTTAAAGCGCACGTAGGCGCTGTTTTAACCCGCGACACCCGTATTATCTCCATAGGTTATAACGGGCCGCCTGCAGGTACGCATAACTGCGATGAGGAGTGGCCTTCAACCGGATGCCCGCGCGATTCCAAAGGCAGTTGTTCACTGGCTTTGCATGCCGAAGAAAATGCCATACTTTACGCTGTAAAGAACGGAGCCAAACTGGAAGGTGCTACCCTGTACACCACGCTATCACCCTGCCTGCCCTGTGCCCGCCTCATATTTTCTGCAGGTATCAAGCATGTTTACTTTGATAAATCATATGCCGAGTACAAAGGACTGGCCAGCGATGAAGGGGTTGACTTTTTAAATCACTTTGGCGTTAAGGCAGAGAAGTTTGTTGGGTGGGGGGAATAGCCATTAATAAAAAGCTACTTTTAAACTTACGAAGTTTTTAAAACTTCGTAAGTTTTGATATAGTTTAAAAACCATAATCCTTACCCTTAATCAGAACATCAGGAGGTATATGGTTCTTCTCGAACAGATCATAACCAGGTTTCAGGGTTTTCCAGAAAGGCAAGTAGGATTGGTGACTGTAAAAGTCCATATGAGCTTTATCCATATGGAACGGAAATATGTCCAGGTTGATCTTTTGCTGCCCGTTTTCGAATGCTTTATAAATCAGGGTATAAATTTCCTCTATCCGTGCGTCGGTCATAGCATAGCAGCCGATAGAGGCGCAATATCCATGAATCATTACAGCATCGCCGGAGTATCCTTTTAATTGTTCAACCTTGTTTGGGTAACCTATATTGATAGCGAGATGATATTTGCTCACCGGGTTTAGCTGCCTGGGCTCAATAGTGTAAAAGCCTTCCGGGCTTTTGCCATCTCCCGAACGCGTTTTGGTACCCAAGCCGCCAGAGAAATAGCAAATTTCGTAAGTCTTAAACAAGCGATACTTCGAACCGGATCTTACCCATATCTCCAACTGATCCTGGTCCTTAAATATACGCAGGTAAATGGACGAATTAGCTTTAAACCCTTTATCATTTAATTCCTTTTGCAGTTTGGGCCATATAGTTGCGCGCGCATCACTGGCTCGTTTACTGTCGGGCAAATCGGTTTTGGGGTTGATGATCATCAGCAATGATATCAACAGGAGATATAAAAGTTTGGGCATTGGTTTATAGTTGCGTCAGGGATATAACTAATAAATTAGTTGTATAGTATGTGGCTGTGGAAATATTGTTGGACTTAAGAGGTTTCTAAAACTTCGATGGCTTTTTGCAAAGTGTGTAATTGAAAAGGACTTGTCATCCTGAGCGGAGCGAAGGGTCTATTTGAGAATTATGCAAATAGTAGAGTAGATTCTTCGCTCCGCTCAGAATGACAAATTGTAATATTTTGACTTTATTGTAAACAAAAAAAGACACATGTAATGTGTCTCTACAAAAAATCGTGTTAATCAAGATTCAGACAAATTTATATCCCCAATACCTGTTTCAATTTCACATAACCCGTTTTGCTTACCGGTATTTTGGCACCCGATTTTAGAATGGCCAGATGGGCATCTTTTTCGTAAGGATCAATACGGGTAATTTGCTGTATGGCTATAATGTAAGAGCGGTGCACGCGCACAAACTGCCGTGGATCAAGTGTTTGCTCAAAAAAGTTCATGGTTTTATTTTTAAGGTATGAACCTTCTTTGGTAAACACACTTACGTAATCATCATCAGCTTGAAGATACTCTACATCAACCACAGGGATGATCTTCACTTTGGTGCCGGTTTTTACCACGATACGCTCATGTTGCGATGGCGATTGTGATGCCGCGGTTTCCAGCAGCTCTTCGGTTTGTTTTGGTGTATGTTTTTCGGGTGCTGTTGCCAGAAATTTTTCGATGGCCTTATTAAACCTGTCTTTGCTAAAGGGCTTTAACAGGTAATCAACCGCGTGTGCTTCAAAGGCTTTTATAGCGTACTCATCAAAGGCGGTGGTAAATATTACAGCAGGTGGCTGCTCTACCAGTTCCAGCATTTCAAAACCATTTATTTTGGGCATCTGCACATCCAGAAATATCAGGTCGGGTTGGTACTGCTGTATAGCTTTAAGGCCTTCAAAGCCATCACTACACTCCTGTATCAGTTCAATTTCGCTATAGTTTTGTAAGTACTCCTTTACAACCATGCGGGCTAAAGGTTCATCATCAATAATTAAGGCTCGCCTCATAACTGTGGTATTTTTATAATGGTTGTAAATATATTATCATTTGCATGAGTTTCCATCAAATCGTTACGGGCAAAAAGCAAATATAAACGGCGCTGGACCCCCCTTAAGCCAAAACCTGTTCCTTTTTGCGGGCGCGAGGTTTGCGGATCATATGGGTTTTGGACCATTAGTATCAGATAGTGCTCCTCAATTTCACCACGGATACTTACTGTTACTTCGCCGGTGGTATCATATAAACCAAATTTTATAGCGTTTTCAACCAGTGGTTGCAGCAGCATAGAGGGCATTACGGCTTTGTTACATTTGTCATCGCAGCTTATTTCTGTTTGCAAACGGTGACCGAAGCGCACCTTCTCAATGTCGAGATATAAATTAAGATGCGCCAGTTCTTCGCTTAACGGAACCTGTTGCTGATCGTCCTTTTTTAAGGTACCGCGTAAAAAATCAGATAGCTGGTGTATCATCCGGCGGGCCTCATCAGGTTTAAAACCAATAAGCGCGTTAATAGAATTTAGGCTGTTGAATAAAAAGTGTGGCTGTAGTTGTTGCCGTAGGTTATAAAGTTCGGCATCACGAGCCAGTTGCTCGGCCTCGGTTTTACGTTTCTGGGTTTCTTTCTGGTCAAGCTGCGAGTACCATAACAAGCTGATCATGGCCATCCAGCCAATAGCCAGAAAGTCGGTAAAAAAACGGATGGTTAATGATTGCAGCACGAAGTTAACAAACACCTTATCGCTGTTAATAAGCGGCAACAGGTAGCGGCAGCCCAGGGTAGAAATACCAGCAAGCGCCACACACCATATAAACAAATTGATGTAGCTGCCCTTGCCAGGCTGGTAATAGCGCAGGTTATTGTTAATGAGCCAGCAAGCTCCTGATAACAGTGTAGCGCTTAGCAACCCATCAGTTGAGGCAGTAAACCAATAGAAGCCAAAGCTATGTATAATATAAGTTTGCAGGCCAGCCCATACCAGTCCGCATGCAATAAATGCACCGTATAATTTTGAAGCTGATAATGAAGGTAAGGCCAAAGCTTATTTTTTATGTTTAGTGTTTAGTATCAAGTAGCTAGTATCAAGTATCAAGACCGAATTAAACCTTTGACATTAAAGTCGTGATACTAATTACTTGATACTTCTTAATTAATTTCTTGCACCCAGTAATGCCGATTTATGATGTGCCCAGGCAATATAAAGGTCGGCGTCAGGTGTTTCATGTATATGATAATATAGTTCGGCGCCATCGGTAAGTTCATTGATCTGGTTTAGTTCGGCCACATCAATAAACTGCCATTTAACGGTTTGTTTTTCTATATTTTTAAAGCTATCCTGATTGGCGTGACCAATTTTATTTGCTTTTTCATATGCATTCAGGTCTGTATCGGCACTAATCAATCGTAATTGCTCATCAAACTGAGCCTGATGATCGCCATCACCACTTATTACCCTGAAAACTAATTTTGCTACGTACCAGTTCATGATTATTTTGTGTTATGATTAATAGCTGCGTATATCAACGCCAGCAAAAATGGAAGTTCCTTTAAGCACTAATATTTTATCGTTATTGGCTGATGCAGTGCTCCTGATCCTTTTATCGTCAACACTTGCAAAAATTGCAGCGAGATCAGATACCACCTGCCAGTTTGATGGAATAATGATCTTGGTACCACCAAATATCTGGGTGATATCAATAATCACCCTGCCATTGATATCGGCTTGGGTAAAATCAAGTTCGGCACCCCCAAAAATATTCACAATTTCGCCGCCTCTAAAGTTTTTGGAGAGTACAGTTTTTTTAACTCCACCAA
Source organism: Mucilaginibacter sp. (assembly GCA_030445275.1). GTDB lineage: Bacteria > Bacteroidota > Bacteroidia > Sphingobacteriales > Sphingobacteriaceae > Mucilaginibacter. The sequence goes on along the minus strand of JAUCSE010000026.1, from coordinate 8,313 downwards.
AAACAGAAACAGTATCCAGGAAATCATCTCCGCCTTGGAATGGGGGAGTATATGGAGGTGTATACGGGGGAGTATAGGGATCTTTTGGGGGAACATCGTCTTTTACCGCATAATCAACTTCGGGATCGTCGGTTACCTTGCCAAAATCAAAATGAGCTTGTTTTTTATCAAATTGATCCTTATAATGTTTTTCCCAAAATTGAGGATCACCATGTCTGCCGCGTTTTAAAATAATCCATATGCCAAAAGCAATAATAGCTAAAGGCCAAACTACACGACTGGCATCATCAATGTTATCGTTCAATAAAAAGATGACACCTAAAAATACCATAATAGCCCATGATGATTTTTGCCAATTGTGCTTGGCTCCAAAATAAAGCCCCCAGGCTATAATCCACATTGGCCAGCTGAACAGCCAGCCTGGAATCAAAAAATCTGCAAACTGTTTTAAAAGCAGTAGCCCCCCTATGGCAAGCAATATAACGCCTGCCATAGCTTTTCCTTTATTGGGGTTGTTTGGATGTTCTATATCGTTATTCATTTATTTGCATTTTAAATCATATCCAAAACTAAGGTAACATTATAGATGAGCCAAACAAAAACTGGTGATATATTTAAAGAAATCGGTGGGGAGGCATGTTTTGTCGGTGAAAAAGTTGAAGTAATAATAAGAATAGGCTTACGGCGGATAAAATTTGCATGTTTAAACATATTTATAATCAGAAAGCCAGTAACAAAAAAAAGACGACCCCAAATAGAGGCCGCCCTTTTAATTGACTCAAATTATTAATTACACTTCAGGTTCGGTTGTTTTATCAAAATGAAAAGTGTCTTTAGGCTTTTCAAAGTAAAACTCATCTTTATGTTTGCGAGGCTTAAATATCATCCACGCGCCAAAGCCCATTACGGCTACCGGCCATACAATGCGGTCGGCATCAACTATGTTATCATCTAGTAAAAAGGCTACACCTATCAGCGTGATGATGATCCATGATGATTTACGGAAATTATATTTGGCCCCCATGTACAATCCCCAGGCTATAATCCACATCGGCCAGCTAAATAACCAGTCGGGAATTAAAAACCAATCAAATTGTCTGATCAATAATATAGCGCCAATGGTCAGTAAAATTACCCCTGCAGCAGTTTTGCTATTATTGGGGGTAATGGTGTTTTCTATGTTGTTGTTCATCTTAGTAAGTATTAAAATTATACCTAAAATTACGCTAGTATATAGGAGGCGACAAGATGAAATAGGTGATCTAAGGTGAGGAAAACGGTAAAAGAAGGGGTTTATTCGGTGAAAATGGGGTAGTAAGAAACTAAAAAAAGCTTGTCATCCTGAGGAACGAAGGATCTATTAGCAAATAAGACTTATCTGTCGATAGATGCTTCACTGCGTTCAGCATGACAAGCTTTGCTATAATGCAATTAACCCAAACTCGGTTCCTGCTGGCTCAAACAATGAAAGCTACCCAACCCCCATATAATATCGGTTGAATCAATACCTATCACCTGATGGTCAGGGAAACATTGCTGCAATATATCACAAGCTTTATCGTCGTTCGCGGAGCGGTAAGTTGGTACAGTTACCGAGCTATTGGCAATATAAAAATTAGCGTATGATGCAGGTAGGCGGTTATCCTCATATATCACAGCATCAGGCATAGGCAGCTCCACAATGTTAAGCTGTTTACCGTTAAGCAGGCGCATGGTTTTTAAAGTTTCCAGATTTTCCTGTAGTATATGGTAATTCTCGTCGTTTTTGTCTTCTTCAACAACGGTAACCACGGTGTCTTCGTTTACAAAGCGGGTAATATCATCAATATGGCCGTCGGTATCGTCGCCAACAATGCCATCGCCCAGCCACAATATTTGCTCGGCACCATAATAGTTGTGCAGGTAACTTTCTATCTGACCCTGGTTTAAATGCGGATTGCGGTTTTTGTTAAGCAGACATGCAGTCGTGGTTAAAATTGTTCCCTTACCATTAAAATCAACAGAACCACCTTCCATCACAATGCCCGGATTAAATACCGGTAAGCCAAAGTGCTCACCAATTTTTGTGGGGATCACATCATCCAGATCAAATGGGGGATATTTACCACCCCAGGCGTTGTATCCCCAGTCAATGATGGCTTTCTGCTTGGTTTCTGGATTAATCAAAAATGCTGGTCCATGATCACGACACCAGGCATCATTAGTGCCAAATTCAAATAATTCAACACGGCTCATATCAACACCGGCATTTTGCAGCCTGAAAGTTACCGAGGCCTTCATGCTTTCGTCAACCACGTTGATGCGAACCAGCTCATTCCTGGTTAAAACCTTGATGAACTCAATATATGATGGGTATATGGTATCTAATTTACCAGGCCATGAAGCCTCTTTATGAGGCCATGAAAGCCAGGTAGCGGTGTGCTTGGCCCACTCAGCAGGGAAGTGAAAGCCCTGTGAAGCAGGGGTGATTATGGTGGAAATATTTTGGCTCATATTTGTTAATACAACTTTGTATATGTCGCCACGTCATTGCGAGGAACGAAGCAATCTCTATGCTGTACAGAGCAACTATAAAAGTTCGATCTGCCTAGTAGAGATTGCTTCGTTCCTCGCAATGACGTGTGGAGGATTTAATCCTCGTCTATTAATCTCTTTGTGATCGGTTGATAACTGTCAATCCTTCTATCCCTTAAAAACGGCCAGTGGGTACGGTAATGATCAGTTTTTGAAAGATCAAGTTCCTGCACAATCACTTCCTCGTCGCTGTGTGATGCCTGGTGAATGATGGTACCAAAAGGGTTGGAGAAAAATGACCCGCCCCAGAATTTTACACCGGCTTCTTCGCCCACGCGGTTTACACCTATCACGTGAACGCCATTGGCCACCGCATGCGAACGTTGTATGGTTTGCCATGCATTGTATTGTTCGGTATTGGTAGCTTCGTCCTGGGTGGTAGCCCAGCCAATAGCTGTTGGATAAAATAGTATCTCGGCACCCATCAGGGCGGTAATGCGGGCAGCTTCCGGGTACCATTGGTCCCAGCAAATAAGCACGCCTACCTTGCCAAATTTGGTCTTAAAAACCTTGTAACCCAGATCGCCGGGAGTGAAGTAAAATTTTTCGTAAAACCCGGGATCATCCGGAATATGCATTTTGCGGTATTTGCCCAGGTAACTACCATCAGCATCTAAAACCGCTGTAGTATTATGGTAAACACCTTGAGCGCGTTTTTCAAATAGTGAGGCAATGATCACCACTCCCAATTCCGCAGCCACTTTTGATAGCTCATCGGTTGACGGGCCGGGTATGGCTTCGGCCAGTTTAAAGTTGTCATAATCTTCAACATCACAAAAATAAAGCGAGGTAAACAGTTCTTGCAAACAAACTATTTGAGCGCCTTTTGCAGCGGCTTCTCTTACTTTAACAATAGCCTTTTGCAAATTCTGCTGTTTATCAGCAGTGCAGCTCATTTGCACCAGGCCAACTTTTACTTTACTCATACTACTAAAATTTCCGCAAAAATAACAATTGCAATGATGATTTGCATGCAATTAATTTATGATTACACTTTGTTGATGTTCAGTTTTTTTATTGCTTTAAGCAAACTTTAATCATATAAACGGCGTTGTAAAGCCAAAGTTGGCACACTTGAAAAAAAAATTAATGTGTGCGCCCAAATAATTAGCTTTGCAGCCAATGACAGAAATAGAAGAAATAGTTGACGAAGGCACCGAGCATAAAACCTGGAAAGGTAAGCTTTGGAATGTAGTTAAAGTTATTTTAATTATAGTGGTTACTGGCGGCCTGCTTTATTGGGTTTTTAGCAAAGTTCCCTTTGCTAAAATAAAATTCCGCCTTGCGCATGCTAACCGTGCCTGGCTGTCAGCAGCTATTCTTTGTTACGTTGGCTCCATGCTGTTTTCGTCATGGCGTTTACTTAGTTTCTTTAAATCTATTGGCCTTAAGCTTGATTGGCGTTTTAACTTGCGCTTATATTTTTTAGGCCTGTGCTACAATGTGTTATTGCCTGGCGGCATAGGCGGCGATGGCTATAAAATTTACTTATTGCATAAAACCTATAAACTACCCACCAAAAAAGTTTTCTGGGCTATTTTGTTTGATAGGCTAAGTGGCTTTTGGGCTATTGGCGCTATTGTGGTTGGTCTTATTATTTTAATCCCGAGTTTCCCATATCATTTAGCTATTCCGCTAAGTATAGTTTCGGTGGGTTCAGTAATTTATTATTTTGTTGCACGTAAATTTTTCAGGGATTATACCCATAATTTTTTCTCTGGCCATCTAAAAGCTATAGGCGTACAAAGTATGCAATTATTGACCATTATATGCTTGCTGCTTGCACAGGATTTTAACGGCAAGTTTGCGCCTTACCTGTTATCGTTTCTTTTCTCTTCATTAGCAGCAGTTATCCCGTTTAGTTTAGGCGGTGGCGGTATCAGGGATGCACTTTTTTTAACCCTGGCACGTCAGTTTAGTCTTGTCGAGGACATGGCTGTTTACTTAAGCTTGAGCTTTTACCTCATCTCCATTGTTGTTGCCTTAATTGGTATATACTATGTGTTACGCCCAAAACGGTTGGAGAAGGGATTGCAAAAACCATCAGAATTTACTTCGGAAAAATAGCGACTGTTCGGAATAATATTCTAGTTTAAAACTCATATTAAAATCATGTTCTGAATTTTGCAAGTGAGGCACTCATTTACTTAAATTGGCGTTCTGTATATAAATCTATTTATTTAATGAGCCATTTTAATGATTTTAACAATCCGCAGGTTGCTGCGTTGCCCGGTCATTTAAAACAATTTATAGTCGACCAGCATTACGAACATTACACCCCCATTGACCACGCGGTTTGGCGGTATGTAATGCGGCAAAATTATAGCTACTTAAAAGACGTAGCCTACTATCCATATATTCCCGGCTTAACCAAGGCGGGTTTAACTATTGAGCGCATCCCTGATCTGCAGGAAATGAACGATGCTTTGGCCAAAATTGGTTGGGGCGCTGTTACAGTTGATGGCTTTATACCACCTGCCGCTTTTATGGAGTATCAGGCTTACCGGGTGTTGGTTATCGCTGCAGATATTCGCCAGTCAAGGCATATTGAATATACTCCGGCTCCCGATATTATACATGAATCGGCAGGGCACGCGCCAATTATTGCTGATAAGGACTATCACGAATACTTGAGCTACTTTGGTTCGATAGGGGCGAAGGCCATGTTTTCGGCACAGGATTTTGAGCTGTACGAAGCTATCCGTGCGCTATCTATATTAAAAGAAATGCCCGATGCTGATGGGGATGAGATTAGAAAGGCCGATGAACTGGTGGCTTATCGCCAGGAAAACATGGGCGAACCATCTGAAATGGCCCTGCTGAGTCGCCTGCACTGGTGGACGGTAGAGTATGGCCTGATTGGTACGCTTGAACAGCCAAAGATATATGGCGCGGGTCTGCTATCGTCAATTGGCGAAAGCTCCAGCTGTATGAAACCCGAAGTTGAAAAACTATGGTACACCATCAACGCTGTAAATTATAGCTATGATATTACCAAGCCACAGCCGCAACTGTTTGTAACACCAAACTTCCAAAACCTGATAGATGTGCTGGAGGAATTTGCTAACACCATGTCGTTCAGACGGGGTGGGGCTTATGGTTTGGGCAAGGCGGTTGAAAGTAAAAACACTTGTACGGCTGTTTACAGTTCGGGTTTACAGGTATCAGGTACCATTACTGATTTTAAAGTGGATGAGTATGATCAGCCTTATTTCATCAAAACTACAGGCCCAACCGCTTTATCTTTAAATAATCAGCAGTTGCCGGGCCATGGTAAAAATTATCATCAGGATGGTTTTAGCTCGCCGGTTGGGAAGTTGAAAAACACTCAGTCGCCTTTGGAAGATCTGTCGGAAGAAGGGCTGGCCAGCATTGGCATTGCCAAAGGCAAAATTGCCGTGCTTGACTTTGAAAGCGGTATCCTGGTTAAGGGAACGGTAAAAAGCATTTTATCATTCCAGGGCAAAACACAGGTCATTACTTTTACTGATTGTACGGTTACCGATAAAAAAGGCCATATATTGTTTGACCCATCGTGGGGCGTATATGATATGGCCGTGGGCGAAAAAATTGTATCTGTTTTCTGTGGGGCTGCCGATAAAGCGACTTTTGAAGAGATTGTTTATAAATCAAACACGGCTACTCATCATGTAGAATATGATATGCGAACCCGGGAACTCCATAAGCTTTATCAACAGGTACGCAACCGCCGGCAAAAAGGCGGCGATTATGGCTTTTTAGGTAATGTATGGTTTAAGCTTCAGAAAAACCACCATGACGATTGGCTTTGCTCCCTTGAAATATTGGAATTATTGGAGCATGAAGAAGTTGAACCCCAACTGGCTGCTGATATCAAACAATTCCTGCAACAAAAGGCAGCAAAGGAACCTGAACTGACAAAATTGATCAGCGATGGTTTTTATTTGATAACACATCCTGTTGAACAAAAATTGGTATTTTAGGCGCGAAGAAGCCTCACCCAACCTTCTCCAAAGGAGAGGGCTTTAAATCACTTTTTTTAAAGTCTCCCCCTTTGGGGGAGATTTAGAGGAGGCTTCTTAGCAATGAAAACGAATAAACAGGATTAAACACATGAACATCATCATAACAGGCGCCAGCAGCGGCGTAGGATTTGAGGCAGTAATTGAACTGATACTTTCGGGTAACCATAAGGTAATTGCGCTGGCACGCTCGCAGGATAAGCTGGAGCGCCTGCTGGAAATTGCTCATGGCTTAAACCCCGATTGTCAGCTGTTTGCTTTGAATTTTGATATTGTTCATGATGATTATGAAGGCTTACAACAATTCATAGCTACAAATTTTGATAACCGTGTTGATGTTTTAATAAACAACGCCGGGGGGCTGATCAACAAATCGTTTACCGAATTACTGGAAACCGATTTTGTAGAAATGCTGCAAAGTAACTTCATTGGTCATGTACGTATTATACAGGCTCTTTTACCGCTGATACCCGCCGGCTCGCACATCTTAAATATTGGCAGTATGGGCGGTTTCCAGGGAAGCGCCAAGTTTCCGGGACTATCAGCCTATTCGGCGAGTAAAGCGGCCCTGCATACCCTAACCGAGTGCCTGGCGCAGGAATTAATAGAGCAGGACATCAAAGTAAATTGCCTGGCCCTGGGCTCGGCCCAAACCGAAATGCTGGAGAAAGCTTTCCCCGGCTATCAATCACCGGTACTGGCATTTGAAATGGGGAAATACGTAGCCGATTTTGCTTTAACCGGGCATAAATTCTTTAATGGGAAGGTGTTGCCGGTTGCAGTGAGTACGCCGTAAGGGGGTTTTGAGTAATGAGTTGTAAGTAATTAGTTTCGGGTTATAAGTTTTGTCATCCTGAGGAACGAAGGAGCTATTTTACAATATGCATGTCGAACAATAGATGCTTCACTCCGTTCAGCATGACAAGGAGTTTTAATCATGTTCATCCCTTAATCCAATAAATCCCGGTTCAGACAAAGTCCCAGTTCAGGCAAATTGCTGAATTTCAAAATCTCAAATCTCATATCTCACATCTCACATCTAATTTTTATCTTTGCCCATGCAAGAAAAAATCCTCATTCTTGACTTTGGCTCGCAATTCACTCAACTCATCGCGCGCCGCGTCAGGGAGCTCAATATTTACTGTGAGATCCACCCCTTCAATCATTATCCCGAAATTGACAGCACTGTAAAAGGAATCATCCTTTCCGGTAGCCCTTATTCTGTAAGGCAGGAAGATGCGCCTCATTTTGATTTCGCGCAGTTCCATACCACCCGTCCTATTTTGGGGGTTTGTTATGGTGCACAGTACGTGGCCCATTTCCATGGTGGCGAAGTATTGGCTTCGAGCACCCGCGAATACGGTCGCGCCAATCTGGATTATATCAACAAGGAAAACCCGCTTTTTAAAAATATCCCCGAAAACTCGCAGGTATGGATGTCGCATGGCGATACCATTGCCCGCATCGGCGATAACTTTGAGGTCATTGCCAGTACAGATAGCGTAAAGGTTGCGGCTTACCAGGTAACCGGTACCCAAACTTACGGTATCCAGTTTCACCCCGAGGTAACCCATAGTATTGACGGCAAGCAATTGCTCGAGAATTTTTTGGTCGACATTTGCGGTTGCAAACAAGACTGGACACCAGATTCGTTCATTGAAACTACTATTGCTGCCCTGCGTGAAAAACTAGGCGATGATAAAGTGGTGCTTGGTCTTTCAGGCGGCGTGGATTCATC